>CAYSPT010000095.1:0-15951 GCA_964432985.1 uncultured bacterium | reverse complement strand
GGCAGACGGCCATATCGTATTCATCCTGCTCGCCCAGCCGTTTCAGGTCCTTCAACGCCTGCCCGGTGAGATCCAGTGCTTCCCGGTACTCGTGCTGCGTGCAAAGATCTATCAGCTGTTCGTCGAACGCTTCCCTGTCCCAGGCTTCCGCCTGCCCCGGACCGCTGAAGGCAAGGATAATGAAAACCATGGCGCAGCAGGCCGCCTGTCTCATGACGCATACATCCTCTCTGGTTGGTCATTGCACTGCCTGGTACTGTTCCGTCCGGCTGTTTCGCCGGGCCGGATAACATTGTAAGCTATCGACGTCATGGTGGCAAACTCTTTCAGGAGGCAGCAGCGTCATCTCCTCGATTTGAGCCGACCGCCGCGGAAAGCGGCTTTCATGCGTCATCATTCATCCTCTGACAGATCGCGGTGGAGACGTCGTGTCCCTGGAGCAGGAAATGGTTTCTTGTAGAGATAAAAACACGCCTGGTCGCCTTCTTGTTTTTTATTTAACTCGGCGGCTTTATCTTTAAATTCCTGAATTTGCTGCTTGCTGAACATTGAGTTTCCCGGATTCATATAATAAGACCGGTCGTCGAATAGAGGGATATCCTTTATGTATTGCTCGCTACCGTTGAACTGTAATCCGCTAGAATCATATACGATGTCCTCGATACTTAAATTCACTTTTTCCACCAACAGGTTCATACTCTTTATCGTATGCAAGAACAGGTGCCGTGGAGGATCCAGCTGAACCCAATTCACTCCGTATTTCTTCCAGGCATAAGATAAAGCAATTGGAATTCGAATCAAGGCATACCTGTCAGGCTTCAGAAGCCTGTAAATATGCTTCATAACCTCTAGAGGCTCAGCCATATGCTCGAAACTGTGGTGCATCATAATGAAATCATAAAATCCTTCGAGTTCCGCTATCTCCTTTTTCTGTATTGTAAGCGATGCTCCGTAATCCAGATCCTTTTCAATATATAAATCTATGCCTGAAAGGTTTTTAAATCCTTCCCTTTTCATTTTCAAAAGGAGGTTTCCAGCGCCGCAACCCACATCCAAAATCTTTGAATCAAACCGTACTTTCCCTTTTTTCAGCCACGCAAAGTGATCAGGTATTCCAACTACTCTGGCCCATAGAAAACCAATCGGATTCTTACCACTGAAGCAGTACGATGCTCGTTGGCGGTGAATCATCCGCCTGAGAAAACACTCTTTACTATTACCCTGAGCGTGATGAGCATAATAATCTTTTGGATAATATATTGAAAGATTACCTGGTATTTCTCTTATTTGCACACATCCGCACTGGGCGCATTCGATGTAATCAAAACGATCCCGGTAGCCAAACATCATCTCACGGGCTGTGTGGATTTTATTCCCTTTTTGATTACCGCAAATTCGGCAATTATTCATATAAGTTCCCCAATGGTCCTGCAATTATTTCATACTCCGAACTCTTAGTCAATTTTTTTACCCTCCACCTGCACCAGAGACCTATGAACCTATGATATTGAAACCTATAACTCTAGCTTTGAATTTGGTACAATGCCTGGTGACAGGTCAAATTCACATAAAACCTGAATGGTAGAATATCGATGTGTAACAATGCTTGTATCATATTTGGAGCTGTCAGCCTTTCAGCTGATGACGTACGGGGTAAGAAAGTACTGGAGATCGGCTCGTACGATGTCAACGGAAGCCTCAGGCCAATTATCGAATCCTGGAATCCCCAGAGCTACATCGGTACCGATATCGTAAAGGGACCAGGCGTTGATGTCCTGTGTAAAGCAGAGAATCTTGCCGGGAGGTTCGGAGACGCAGCATTCGATCTCGTTATAGCCACAGAGCTACTGGAACATGTCCTCGACTGGAAAGAAGCTGTAGCGAACATTAAACTCATATGCAAAGAAAATGGCTTAATCCTGATAACCACGCGGTCTCGCGGATTTGAATACCATGGCTATCCATATGATTTCTGGAGGTATGATACCAACGATATAACCAGGATTTTCTCCGATTGTACCATGGTAAAACTGGAGAATGATCGTCAAGCCCCGGGCGTGTTGGCCTTGATCAGGAAACCATTCGGGTTTAGTGAGAATGATTTAACAGAGCAAGAGTTGTATTGCATCATGACTGGCAAAAGGCAGAAAACTATCTGCCGCAATGATTTTTATTGCCCTGCACTTATGCTGCAAAAAGGATTATGTTTTTTGAATATGGTAAAAACAACTGTCAGGACCAGGATACAGGAAATGATCAGGCGCTGTATTCATGGATTTTAATCCGGTGCCTCCCGGCCAGGCTTTATCAAGAGCCCCTGGCCCGTGGGAAGAGACAGGATATTCACCCCTTTCGCTGCCGCGACTGAGTCGGCCCCGGCTTTTTGCGGTTTATATCCTTTATAAGCATAATCATCGAACAAAACGAAGGCTCCCGGTACCAGGCGTGCCCAAAAATAGTTGAGCGCTGCCACCTCCGGCAGGGAACAATTCATGTCCAGATGCAAAAAAGCAACTTTATCTGTTTTGACGGCATCGAGTGTATCCGGGATGGAACCGGCAATTATCCGTACGTTCTGCCACTGGGAAAAATTCTCTCTGACGGAATCCAGGTCCGTTGTATAAAAGTCACTTGTCAGATATCCATCATTATATTCGAGTTTGCTCCGTTCTCGTTCCTCCTGGGAAACATATCGATTGTCCAAACCATGAAACGTGTCCATAAGGTAATATGCCTTATCGAGCGAGTTCCAATTCAAATAATCCATGATGGCCGAACTTAAAAAACCTCGATTTACCCCGCACTCTACGAAATCCCCCTCCAGTTTGCTGGCAGAGTGGGCCGCCCATAATCCCACGTGAACTCTCCAGTGCCAATGATAATCAGTTTTTGTGGCCGCTATTCCTCTCTCGTATGCTTTGCGGAAAGACGAATCGGTCATGAAATCATGATTATGGATACAATACAGGCCATCCTGATCGTAGGCCAAGCCGGTGGAGGGTATTTTGTGAACAGTATATCCAAGCCACTCGAGGATCTTCCCTATCAATGATTTTTTTCTCACGGCATCTCTTTGACCATCCCATTCAATATTGTTTTAAAGAGTGTTATTCTTTGAATAATCTAGTGCCTTTTATAATATCAAGTATCGCTTCCAGATAGCCGGTTTTATGAACTTCATCCGGCTCCAGATACACGGTTTCCGGATCGGGGGTGTTTTTTGAACTTCAGCGAAACGACCACCAGCACCAGCACAACCAGGAAGATGACGCTGCCGCTTATACCAGTGCTCCCGCCGGTCAAAATCCCCGTTTCGCCGCCGGCGGGAACGAGCAGCCCCACCTTGCCCACGCCGTAGTGCCAGCCGGCCAGGAGCGAATCGCCCAGGAAGAGCAGGCTGGCGATGAAACCGGCTCCGAATGAGACCCTGGCTTTTTCGTCGGCGAAGGAGCACACGAACGCTCCCAGGAGGCCCAGACTCAGAAAAGCGGTGAGGTCCAGGTGCCGGCCGCTGAGATACAGCGAGAAAAGCGCGGCGGTGATGACAGTAGACATGACTACGCCGCGGGTTTTACGGGTGTGACGGTTGACCGATGCGAAGAACACGGCAGCCAGCATGTACCCGGTAAACAGGGAGTATGCCAGGCCGTGGAGACAGGCCAGGACCGCCCGCCCAGGCGACGGGCACCAGAGGCTAAGGGCGGGATTTATCATGGCGGCGCTGGTCATGATCATCCCCGCCGCAGCCAGGAAGACCACGGTAGTAGCAGTGCGAAATCCTTTGAAGAACTCCTTAGTGGAAAGCCGGGGCAGGGAGAACGGTTTGAAAAGGACGACGGCCACAGCCAGCAGCAGCAGGTGGTTGGTCCAGAAGCACAGCGCGGTGGCGGTGGCCCCGGAGATGTAGTCGCGCTGGGTCATGAATCCCTGCCAGTACTCCAGCCCGATTCCCCAGCAGATGCGGTTGATCTGGTTGAGGGTGACCGCCGCGATTCCTCCCAGCAGCACCGGGTTGCGCTGCGCCCAGTCTCTCAGGCGGGTGGAGCTGCTGGTGACGCTGCGGCTGAATTTCCGGTCGGCCAGTACCAGGCCCAGCATGACCGGGGCCATCCAGAGAAATCCCAGCAGCGATACGTACCGGGTGTCGTTTGCTCCCTGTTTCTCCGGCTCCTTTTTGCCGACGGTCCGCTTTTTGACATCCGGCTGTGTTTCGGCGATCTTCCGCTCAAGCCGGCTGCGCAAGCCCTGTACCGCCGCATCATTCTCAGTCCCATCCCCGCTGCTGATACGGTTCAAGCGTTTCAGGGCCAGCCGGTATGCACTGAGGCCTTTACGATTCTCTCCCTGCTCCCGGTGCAGGTCTCCCCCCAGTTCCCCGCACCTGGCCCACAGGGGTATGCGCGTTGCCGCCGGGATCTTATTCGCCTTGCTCCAGGTGATGTAGTATACGGCGTGCTCGATGTTGCGACGGGCTAGTGAATCTTCGATCAGTCCAACCAGACCCTCCGGAGTGACCGGCGACAAAACGTTGGCTGCCCTGAACTTCTCTCTCCACCGTTCCTCAAATAGCCGGAAAGGGAATCCAAAAGCGTTGAAAAACGATTCGTGCAACAGCTCTCCCCGGGCAAACCGGTTTGTCAGACGGATGTGGGCATCATCGCCCAGCCAATCGCACAGCAGCGTGATCCGGGTGAAACCAGGCAGATAATCGTGGGGCTGCAGCGTGATCTGGTTAATCCGGTTCCTGCCCGGCATGTACGGCATGTGCCTCAAGTGGTAGTCACGGTACTCTACAGTGGTGGCATACTGGCCGGCCATGTACTCGGCCAGGCCCTCGTCGTACCAGGGCGGATATGATGCGGGATACCCGATGTTGATAATGGAGTCGAAGTTATAGACGTGTGTTAGTTCATGAGCCAGCAGGCCCTGGTCAAGAATCCTGTCCCGGGAGATCTTCACCTGCCACAGGTCGAAGCTTCCCAGCTTTTCCTCCAGGGGCGGCACGATCTGGAGGTGGAACCGCGGTGCCGGCCGCCGGTACTGCTCGTTGAGAAAACGGACGACCTCATTCAATTGAAGCTTGAAGGCGGTAACGGTGTCCGGTGGGACGGAACTGGTATCGTAGTAGAGCTTGACCCGGCCCAGGTCTTCCACGGTAAGCCCCTGCTGCCAGCGGGCCATGTTCTCCATCTCTTCCAGGTCCACGTCGGGGAAGAACCGCTCGGGGGAGCGCAGCCCGCAGTGGCGTGACAGGCGGTAGAAGCCGAAGAATTTCCCCAGCCAGGCTCCCGCGGGATAGAAGACGAGCGAGGAAGTGGCGTACGCGAAAAGGATGGCGGCCCAGAACAGTATCCGCCTCAGCTTCTTCCAGGGTGTAGTGGTTTCTTCCGCCATCTACCTTGATTCTACCGGTAGGATACCCGTTGCGTCAATTTTCATCCCGGCAAACAACGTTCAGAACTATAAACCTGACATGGTAAACAACTACTACCATAAACAGTGAATGGGATGGATCATTGCTGTTTTGATAAAAATACGGAACCATTTACGAGAAAAGTGGGTTCCCCGCATATCGTGATTTGCACTGTCCGGGTATCAATGGACTCGTCGGGTGAAACGGCAAAACTGGTCTTGATATACGGTAATAGAGAATTACATAGGTCTTTTCCAAATTCATTATTCCCGGGATTGCAGCTGACTATGAACGGAGGCAGGTCTTTTTTGGTTTGAAGCTTATGGGCACCGCCAAATCGTGCCTTATCAAAGCCGGCAATGATAAGTAATTTGGCCAATGTATTCGCCATTCTTTCCCTATTTTGATTCCCTGACAGGAATTTAATTATCAGATTAAACTCTTCGTTTTTGTACTTCACCTTTAACTTCGACAGTAAAGCTATCGTTTTTCCCCGTATTTCTTTTGAGGGTGGGCGGTACTCATTCGATTTCAGAACAATAGGAATATCTTTATTAATTGGGGTCGCTGAACCGGATGTACCGCTGGCGGCGGTTTGATTTTTGCTTGGGTCATTTTCCTCCTGGTTAATTGGAGCAGGCTGCTCAGTTACTTTTGATAAAATTGGAATTAAAGCTGCCAGAATGACAATTAATCCAAGGACAATGGTAATTTTTACAGATCTGTCCATGTTTGACATTGAAAAATCATCCCCTTCATGTCTTTCACGATTATACCCGGAGAGGATTGTATCATACAGGTGCTAAGGAATGTTTGCAGCAGACTTGACTGCGGATTTCACGCGGGTATAGCATTCAAGTAATATGAAAGGCAAGCGGATACGGATAACCGGAATCGTGCAGGGGGTGGGATTCAGGCCATTCATCTACCGTCTGGCCCGCGCCCACGCTCTGAAGGGCGAGGTGTGGAACTCCCCCGGCGGGGTGGAGGTGGTGCTGCAGGGCGAAGCGGCGTCTATAGAGCGGTTCATCGCCGACCTGCCCGACGAGCAGCCCCCCCAGGCCGATATCAAGACCATCGACGTGGAGCCGGCGGAGGGGCTTCAGTACCGGGATTTTACCATCAGGATGAGTGATCACAGCGACGGCACCGGTGCCCTGGCTCCTCCCGACCTGGCCACTTGCGCCGACTGCGCCCGGGAGCTTCTTGACCCGGTGGACCGGCGGTACCGCTACCCGTTCATTAACTGCACCAACTGCGGCCCCCGGTTCAGTATCATCACCGCGCTTCCCTACGACCGGCCCATCACCACCATGAAGGATTTCGCCATGTGTCCGGCGTGCCGGGAGGAGTACGAGAACCCCGCCGACCGCCGGTTTCACGCCCAGCCCGACGCCTGCGCCGAGTGCGGCCCCGGGGTGTGGCTGGCTGGAAGCGGAAAAACAGATGAGAAAGAAACAGAGGATGATTCCGGTTCACCGGGCGACGAAGAAGAAGTCGGGCAGCCGGTATCAGTCTGCGGGGACGAGGCGCTGAAACAAGCGGCGGCCATGTTGAAAGAAGGAAAGGTGGTGGCGGTGAAAGGCCTGGGGGGATACCACCTGGCCTGCGACGCCGCTTCCTCTGAAGCGGTGGCCCGGCTGCGCTCGGCCAAGGAGCGCCCGGGCAAACCCTTCGCCGTCATGGCACGTGACCTGGAAACGCTTCGTCGGACGGTCAAACTGAGCAGTCACGAAGAGAAGCTGTTGACATCCGCCCAGGCGCCCATCGTCCTGGCGGAGCTGCTTAATCCGGAAGCGGGCTCCGGCGGCCTAGGTGCCTGCGGCATAGGTGCCTGCGGCATAGGTGCCTGCGGCATAGGCTCAGAAAACGACATCCGCTCCGAAAGCAACATCTGCTCCGAGGTGGCCCCCGGGCGCAGCCGGCTGGGGGTGTTTTTGCCCTACACGCCTCTTCACCGGCTGCTGTTCGAGGACAGCGGTCTTCCCTTCATGGTCATGACCTCCGGCAATCGCAAGGACGAGCCGCTCTCCGCGTCGCCGGAAGAGGCCGAACGAAACCTGGCCCCGGTTGCCGACGCGTTTCTGCACCACGACCGGCCCATCCACGCCCGGCTGGACGACTCGGTGGTGGCGCTGCTGGGTGAAGACCCGGTGTTTTTCCGCCGCGCACGGGGGTACGTACCATGTTCAATCCCCGTTCCCTCCCTGAAGAAACCGGTGCTGGCCATGGGGGGTGATCTGAAGAGCTCTTTCTGCCTGGCCGCAGGCTCCCTGGCCTTCGTGAGCCAGTACCTGGGCGACCTGGAAGAGGTTCCGGTCCAGGAGTTTTTCAAGGCGCAGCTGGAGCATTTTTCCACTCTCTGCCGGATCGAGCCGGCGGTGGTGGTGCACGATGTTCACCCGGGATACTACTCCACCCACCTGGCGGCGGAGATAGCCAACGCCCGTGGCGGGCTGCCGGTTTTCTCCGTGCAGCACCACCACGCTCACGTGGCGGCGGTCATGGCGGAGCACGGCCTTACCGGCCCGATGATCGGGGTAGCCCTGGACGGCGCCGGGTACGGGACCGACGGGACCATCTGGGGCGGGGAAGTGCTGGTGTTCGACGAGACATCGTTCAGGCGTGCGGCGCACCTGCGGGCGGTCCCTCAGCCCGGCGGCGACGTGGCGGCCCGGGAGTGCTGGCGGATGGCCCTGAGTCACGTGCTGGATGCGTTCGAGGGGGACGTGGATGAACAAACCATGGGCCTGGTGTGCAGGGAGGTAGCCCGCGCCCGGGCAAACGTGGTGGAAAAAATGGTGAAGGCAGGCTTCAACTCGCCGCTCACCTCCTCCTGCGGACGGCTCTTTGACGCCGTGGCTGCCCTGGCCGGCGTGTGCCGGCAGCAGACCTACGAAGGGGAAGCCGCCGGCTTGCTGGAGGCGGCCATTCCTGCTTCGGAGTGGGACCGCTTTACCGCATTCCCGGTATCTATAGAAGAAAAAAACGGCCGCCTGGTACTTGACAACCGACCCCTCATTCGGGCTATAGTGGAAGCCTTGCTGAAGGGGGAAAATTCCGCATCGGTAGCGGGCTCGTTCCACCGGTACCTGGTGGAATCCACGGTGGAGATCTGCCGGCGGCTGCGGGAGCGGACCGGCCTGTCACGGGTGGCACTTTCGGGTGGCGTCTTCCAGAACCTGTTCCTCTCCTCAGCGCTGCCTGCAGCGTTGGAAAGGTCCGAATTTAAGGTATTTCTTCACCGGGCCCTGCCGCCGAACGACGGCTGTATTTCTCTGGGGCAGATCTGTGTAGGCGGCAACGCCATCCTGCGCTGCGGTTTACGGGTATGAGGAGGTAAGTAACATGTGTCTGGCAGTACCAGCCAAAGTGCTGACAATAGATGGACAGAACGCCGAGGTCGAGATAGGCGGCGTTAAGCGGAAAGCCCGCCTGGATATGATGGAGGACGTGGTCGTGGGTGACTATGTCATCCTGCACGCCGGTTTCGCCATCCAGAAACTCGACGAGGCGGACGCCCTGGAGACCCTGGAACTGTGGAGGGAAGTCATTGAAGCTTCTGAACGGGTATCGTGACAAACGGGTAGTGGAGCATTTCATGTCCCGCATCAACACACTGGCTGCGGGCGGTGACACGGTACGGATCATGGAAGTGTGCGGAACCCACACCATGGCCTTTTCCAGAAGCGGTATCCGCTCCATGCTCCCGGCGTCGGTGGACCTTATCTCCGGTCCCGGGTGCCCCGTGTGCGTGACCAGCCAGGCCGACTGCGACGCCATGATATCGCTGGCCGGTCTGAAGGACGTCATCGTCACCACCTTCGGCGACATGATCAGGGTGCCGGGGAGCAAGGGCAGCCTGTCGGAAGCCAGGGCCATGGGCGGTGATGTCCGCGTGGTGTACTCGCCGCTTGACGCCCTTGAGGTGGCCGAGGAGAATCCGGAGAAAACGGTGGTGTTCGCAGCGGTTGGTTTCGAGACCACCGCCCCCGGAATCGCCGCCACCATCAGGGAGTGCGTCCAGCGGGAGATCGGCAATTTCCGGGTGTACATGGCTCTCAAGACCATCAAGGCGGCCATGGAGCTGCTGGCTTCATCACCCGACCTGGCCATCCACGCCTTCTTGTGCCCCGGGCACGTGAGCACCATCACCGGGGTGGAGCCGTACCTCAAGCTCGCTTCCGATTTCAACCGCCCCAGCGTCATCACCGGGTTCGAACCGGTGGACCTGGTGGAAGGGGTGGCCATGATCCTGCAGCAGCTTTCAGACGGCCGTGCCGATGTGGAAATCCAGTATCACCGCGCGGTCAAGCCCGAAGGCAATCCGGCGGCGCTCAGGCTGCTGGAAGAGATCTTCGAACCGGTCCCGTCCGTCTGGCGCGGCATCGGCAGCATCCCCGAAACGGGCCTGGCCCTGGGAGAGGGCTAC
This sequence comes from uncultured bacterium, assembly GCA_964432985.1. Lineage (GTDB taxonomy): Bacteria > Muiribacteriota > CAYSPT01 > CAYSPT01 > CAYSPT01 > CAYSPT01. The sequence goes on along the minus strand of CAYSPT010000095.1, from coordinate 6,106 downwards.
AAGCACCTTGACGCCGTAGAAACCCTTGGGATCACCGTGGAGGAGGTCCCGGACCCGCCGGGATGCCGCTGTGGTGAAGTGCTTATGGGCATCATCAAGCCGGCGCAGTGCCCGCTGTTCGGTACCGGCTGCACCCACGCTTCTCCGGTGGGACCCTGCATGGTGTCATCGGAAGGATCATGTGCCGCGTACTATCTCTACGGCGAAGAACGGACTGGGGGGAACAGCTGATGAACATTATCACCATGGCGCACGGAAGCGGCGGCAGCCTGACGGGCAAGCTCGTCAAGGACATCGCGTTGAAACATTTCGGGCACCCGTCGCTCCAGGTGCTGGGAGACCAGGCGGTGGTCGATCTTCCGCTGGGCCATGTCGGTTTCACCACCGACTCCTACGTTATCAGGCCCCTTTTCTTTCCCGGCGGCGATATCGGTAAGCTGTCCGTGTGCGGCACGGTGAACGACCTGGCCGTGGGCGGTGTCATCCCCCGGTACATCACCCTGGCGGCGGTGCTCGAGGAAGGATTCAGCATCGATGACCTGGAGCGGATAATCGCCTCCGCCGCCGTGGCGGCCGCAGACGCCGGCGTGGACATCGTGGCCGGAGACACCAAGGTGGTGGAACGGGGCCGGGGCGACGGCATCTATCTCACCACTTCCGGTATCGGCCACCTGCCGCCATACCGGGACCTGGGCCCCAAGCTGATCAAGCCTGGCGACTACCTGGTCGTAAACGGCTACCTGGGAGACCACTCGGTGGCGGTTTTAGCCGCCCGGGGCGACCTGGGGATCACCGTCTCGGTTGAAAGCGACTGCGCACCCCTCAACTCCCTGGTGGAAGCCATGCTTTTGTCAGGCGACGCAGGTTACGGCACCGATTACGAGCTCGGTATCAGCGGTTCGGGAGTGTCCGGTCTGGACGACCTCAATGTGCGGTGCATGCGGGACCTGACCCGGGGAGGTCTGGGAACGGTCCTCTGCGAAATAGCTTCCGGCCGCCCCTTCGGGCTGGAGGTTGACGAAGAGACCCTGCCGGTGAGGGAAGAAGTGACCGGGGTGTGTGAACTGCTCGGCCTGGACGTAATCTACATGGCCAACGAAGGCAAGCTGATTGCGTTTATCGATCCCGACCATCTCGATGAGGTGCTTGACCAGATGAAATCGCATCCCCACGGCAAACAGACGGCGGTCATCGGCCAGGTGGTGGACGATCATCACGGACGTGTCGTCCTGAACACCATCGCCGGCGGCAAGCGGGTGATGGCTCCGCTGACGGGCGACCAGCTGCCGAGAATCTGTTGACCTCGATGTAACTCATACGCCGGAAACAAAATATAAGCTTTTGATGAAACGGATTGCCGATACCTCGTGGAATCACCTCTGGTCAGTTACATCGTCATCACCATGGACCGCCGGGATGAGCTCGCCGGGTGCCTGCGCAATCTACAGCAGCAGGACTATCCCGGCAAGCAGATTATCGTGGTTGATAATGGATCATCCGACGGTACGGCCGCCATGGTGTCCGGGCAGTTTCCCGAAGTTGACTTGATCATTCTTAAGACCAATCAGGGAGTCGCCGGCGGGCGGAACCGGGCCATGGAAATGGCCCGTGGTGAGCTGTGTATTTTTATCGACGATGATGCCCGTTTGGCCGACCGGCAGGCAACCCGCCGGACCATTACGTACTTTAAGGATGATCCGCAGCTGGCCTGCGTGGCGTTTTTCATCCGCTATGCCCACACGGGCTGTGAACAGACCGGGGCGATTCCGCGGTGGGACAAACGGTCTATCGATGAGGACTATGCCTGCAGCTACTTCTGCGGTGGGGGTTTTGCTTTGCGGCGCAGAATTTTTATGGCCCTCGGGATGTTCTGGGAAACCCTGTGGTACGGCGGGGAGGAGCTGGATTTTTCCTATCGCCTGCTGGATAAAGGCTACCGGTTGCTCCGTTCGGCCGGCATCGTGGTGGACCATTATGAAGTTCCCACTTCCCGGCCCGGTGGACAATGGATATACTTCAATGCCCGGAACCGCTGTTGGATAGCGGTAAGAAACCTGCCCTGGCTGTATGCGGCCACCACATCCCTGGCCTGGTGGTGCTATACTGCTTACATCGATATGAAATCGGGACATTTCACCTCGTTTGCCCGTGGTTTCCGGGACGCTCTCAGCGGGCTTCCGGCTGTTCTGCGGGCGCGAAGATGTATAGGAAAGAGAACGGTTGAGAAACTGAGGAAGTTATCCGGCCGCCGGTGGTGGTAGCAAACGATGAAAATATTCAAATTCCGCGATGTCATACCGCAGCTCTTCAACCTGCTGGTCCGTAGGCGGTTTGAATTCCAGTTTGAAATGGTACCGTACCGGGTTGAAAAGCTGTCAGTCCGGAAGATCACCAACTTCTTCATGGCCGGCCTGAACCAATTCATCTTGCCCGCCCGGCCATTGGGCTATCCCGTGTTCGCCCAGGTGGAACCGGCCAACATCTGCAACCTCACCTGTCCCCTGTGCCTCACCGCGTCAATGACCCACGAGCGCCCCGAAGCGCTTCTACCGTTGCAGACGTTCGAAAAATTGATAGACGAAGTGGGCGATTACCTGCTGCTCATGGTGCTGTGGAATTGGGGGGAACCCTTCTTGAATCCCGCTATCTACGACATGATTGCCTGCGCCAAAGAGAAGAATATCCTGGTCCATTGCAGCACCCACGGCAACGTGAACTTCCAGGACGAAAACGCGGAGAAACTGGTGGATTCCGGGTTGGACACCCTGATATTCGGTGTGGACGGGGCCACCCAGGAAACCTACGGCCGGTACCGCGTGGGCGGCAACCTGAAGCGGGTCCAGGAAAACATCCGGCGGATCATCCGGATCAGGGGCCAAAAGAATTCAAGGACGCCCCGTTTGAACCTGCGGTTCGTGGTGATGCGCCACAACGAGCACGAGATTCCTCTCATTAAAACAATGGCGGAAGACCTGGGCGTTGACTTCCTGTCATTCAAGACGGTAGATCTTCCCCCGCTCCACGGTGATGATCTCGACGAGGAATATGCGCCCCGAGAAAGCGCGTACCGCCGGTACGAGTATGAAGACGGGTCGTTTACTCGAAAAGCCAGGCCGTTTCAGTGTATGCGTCCCTGGAAGCGGGTGACCCTGGACGCCCTGGGAGAGATCATCTCCTGCGAGTACGACCACAAGGACCTTCATTCCTTCGGCAGCATAACAGAAGAGAATTCACTGATGTCCGTCTGGAAGGGGCAGGCAGCTTCGGAATTCCGAAAAACGTTCAACCGGGGATGGAACGATTACTACCTCTGCCGCGATTGTACGTTTAAGAACACCGTTGCCAACGACTGCACCGTGGAGAGAATAACTATGACGGGGCAAAGTCAGACACAATTATAAGAGTTGCCTGCACGGATTTTCTTTTGATAGGATACTAAAAGGATGGAGTGCCGGTTCAAGAAAGGATGACCATCGTGAATCTCAGTTCAGGTGACATCGGTATCATTGCCTTCCTGGTTGTCCTGGTCTACATTCCCGGGACCTGGGTCATGTTTCGCTGCATCAAGCTGCGCGGCTGGGTGAAGGTACTGTTCTGCCTGACGATTGTGCCCGTCTTTACCATTTTCATGCTCTTCAACATGTGGGTCAGCAACAAGCTCCTGCCCGGGATTTTCAGGTTCGTCGACAGCCTGGTCGATATGGGCATGTCGGAAGGCGGGTTGAGAGGCGCGGTTTTCTGGGCTTTCCTGTTCTCCACACCAATAGCGATTGGCCTGTCCTACGCCTGGTACCGTGGAGCGCTGTGGCTGGACGAGCGTCATAATGGCCCGCAGGAAGGTTAAAATCCCAACGGTTTCAGGTTAAGCATTGGATCTGCTGACCCTGTCTTCTAGCAAATCCTTTTGTTAAGTTTTTCGGCGATGGATTCCAGCAGTTTCTCCCAGGTACCCGCCCGTCTCCGGTAATGGACACTGACCGATGGAAAGCAGGGAAATCTCCCGGTTCCCAGCATAATCCATTCGGGTTCGACATACAGCATCTTTGTTTCCACCCCCAGGGCTCCGGCCATATCGAAAACAGAGGTGGGCGCCGTAATTACCAGGTCCAGTACAGATGTTAGAGCGGCCGCTCGTTCCAGGTCATTGAAGAGATCGGTATCGTCCCATTCATGAATGGTAATCCCATGTTTATCCCGTATCGACAAGAGCTCTTCTTTGCAGTTGTCGTACTGCAGATTGATAAACTGGATTCCTTCCATGGTCAGGATCTTCTTCCACTGCTCCAGGCGGGTGAAATGCTGCAACCGCTCCCATATAGCGAAAGCCTTGCTCGCTGAATCACGACGCTTGTTCCCTCGCCAGCATATTCCCACTTTCAAACCATTTCCCAGGCTTTCCAGTCGTGCCTGGTATAGCTCACGGAGGCCGGGATCGGGCACCAGGTATCCCTTGTGATCTGGATAACTCTCAATACCGGGACGCAGGTACAACGGCAGGCTGCCAGCGGCAATCCACGCATCAATCGGCGGCTGTTTCTCGAGCCAGGAAAAGTCGTCACGTGAAGCTCCTTTGACAATGGCGCCGGGAAAAGACCGGGCAAACAGGTTTTCCAGCCGGGGATCGCATTGAATGACACATCTCCCGGCCATGGAGACAAGATCGGAGAAGCAGGAAGCGTGCATCAGTTCGTCCCCCAAACCCTGTTCGGCATATACCAGGATGGTCTTGTCTTCGAGGGATGTTCCGTCCCACATGGGCTTGGGAATAGTGAGAAGGGGAATAGCGTCCTTTGTTTTGAATCGCCACTCGTATTCCTGCCAGCCTTCCCGGCAGTTACCCTGTGCGAGAAGCGCTCGGCCCCGCTCGTAATGGGCTTCCGCATAGGCGGGTTGAAGAGCGAGGGCCCTATCATACCAGCTCAGGGCTTCATTCAACTCTCCTAGATTATGTAATGCAGTGCCCAGGTTGTGGCAGGCCTGGGGGTAGTCCGGCTGCAGCGTTAACGCCCGGTGATAGTATTCAACAGCCTGCTCCAGGTCCCCCCGGTCTTGAAAAACAGCTGCCAGGTTGTTGTACCCCTTGGCAAACGACGGATCGAGACGGATCACTTCTCTAAATTGTTCAATGGCCGCGTCCGTATCGCCCTGCTCACGGAATACAAGACCCAGATTATAGATGGCTTCCTTGAAATCGGGTTTGATGTTCAGGGCCTGCTTGAACGAGTTCACGGCGGCATCGGTTTGTCCCAGTTGTTTCAGTGCCAGGCCCATACTCGAGTAATAATTGAATGCTTCCGGATTTCTTTTGACCGCCTGCAGTATGAATTGCAGGGCCAGTTTCGGTTCGCCGGTCTGGTTGATCAGCACCCCCAACAGGTGAAGAGCGTCGGGATGGCCCGGGTCCTGCTGCAAAATCTGCCGGTAAAGCTGTTCGGCTTCAGGCAGCCGGCCGCTATGGTGATGGTCCATGGCAGCGGTCAATAACTGGTTGATCCGGGAAGTATTATCCATTGCACATAAGTATACCCGCTCCTGCGCTCACACACTTACAGTTTAAAAAAATAATTATGCCTGGGAGGGCTAAAACTCCAACGGTTTCAGGGCGGTGTCGAACTGCCACAGTTTGATGCTGCCATCCCGGCTTCCGGAGGCCAGCATGGTCCCGTCAGGGCTGAACACCACCGCCCTGACGTCGTTGCCGTGCTCCTTGAGGGTCAGGAGGCACTCCTCCCTGTCCAGGTCCCAGATCTTGACGGCAGAGCCGGCGCCCGCCGAAGCCAGGAGATGTCCGCCGGGGTGGAAGGCCACGGCGTTGACGCCGTCAAAATGTCCCTTCAGAACGGAGGTGCATGTCTGCTTCTCTACGTCCCATACCCGGATATCCCGGTCATCCGATGCCGAGGCGAGCAGTCGTCCGTCTGAGCTGAAGGTCACCGTTCTGATCTTGCTTCCGTGACCCTTCAGCACGGCCACGAGATTACGTCTGGAAACATCCCAGAGCGAGACATCAGGGTGCTCGCCGCTGGCGGCCAGGAACCGCCCGTTGGGGCTGAAATCCACGGTTACGAATTCGCGGACACCGTCCGCGAAAGTGTGGACATGCCGC
>CAYSPT010000094.1:0-16324 GCA_964432985.1 uncultured bacterium | reverse complement strand
CAGTAACAAGGTTTATCAACTCATGTAACCGGAGCAAGGATGCTCCACGGAAAAAATACAACAACAACCATCAAGGAGGATGAACGACAATGAGAGTTGCACACAACATAATGGCGATGAATGCCCACCGCAACCTGGGCATGACGCACAGAAACCTGGGAAAATCATTAAGCAGACTGTCATCCGGTTTCAGGATAAACTCGGCGGCAGACGACGCAGGCGGCCTGGCCATCACCGAAAAACTGCGGGCCCAGGTCAGCGGCCTGGAAGTGGCCGTCTCCAACGCACAGGACGGGATCTCACTGATTCAGACCGCCGAAGGCGCCCTGGACCGCGATCACGCCATCCTGCGCCGGATCAGGGACCTGACCGAGATGGCTGCCAACGGTGACAAGACCGATGCCGACCGTGAGCACTACCAGGCTGAAGTTGACGCGCTTCTGGCTGAAATCGACCGGATATCCGCCACCACCGAGTACAACACCAAGAAACTGCTGGACGGCACCATCGGTTCCAAGGCGGCAGAGAAAGCCGACAGTGACAGTATCAACAGCGACTCAGCCCTGGTAGTGGACGGAATCATCAGGACCACCGGTGAGTATAAGGTATCGGTTCTCCAGGAAGCCACCAAGGCCACCGCCTACATTGCAGGTAACACCCTGGTAAACACCGTCGCTCCCGACCAGGCGGGAGGCCTGTTCACCTTCATGGGAGGTAACACATCCCAGGCAGGTGACTACACCTTCAAAGTCAAGCAGGAAGGGAATGTGTCTCTGGCAACGGTCACCGCACTGGCAAACGCCGGTGATTCCATGACCGACGCTATCCGAAAAATCAACGCCGCCCTGGAAGAATCGGGAATCAAGGCAAAAGCGTACTATAACGAAACCGGCGACCTGCCCTACGCGGCGGTGTACTCGGCCAACAACACCCTGGCCATGATCAACATCGAATCCACCGAGTATGGCTCCAAGCATGAAATCCATGTGGAAGTGTCCAAGCAGCCTGTGGGGGGAGGATTCACCGAAGTCAACCGCAACGCCGCTTCCGGGACGGCATTCGCGCTTTACAACTCCGACCTGACCGACGCCGACGGTAAGTTGGCCAGCACCTTCGTCCTGGAAGGAACCGGAATGAACGGCTACTGGATGGCGGAAAGGACTGCGGCCACCGACGGATGGCGGGATGACCTGGTCGGTCTCGATCCCCAGATGCAGATAACCACCCGGGACGGCGGAACCTACATCGTCTCGGTGGGAGCTGACATTGCTACTACCATGTCTAATATCGAGAACGGTACGGGCAACGTGGTGAGCGTGACCTGGGACGAGCAGTTGGGAACCCTCAACCTGGTTGACAGCTCAAGTGGCTCGGAAAACTTCAAAGTGGAGAATTACGATCCCATCAGCTCCACCAACACCGATGTGGGCTGGGCAAACTGGCTGGGAATCTACGGACAGGTGTACGGAAACGAGATCAAGGGCAAGCGGGTCTCCCGGGTCAGGGACTACGTGCTGCAGGTGGAAGATCCGGCCGGCAATACCGGAATCATCCGGGCCCGGCTCGGTGACCGCTCCAGCTTTTTCGCTTCACAGGAAACCACCTCGGCGGTGCTCTCCAGCGGGGTGGACCCGGACAGCGGTGGCGAGATCACGGCCGGTCCGGGCGGTATAGCCGGAATCTCCTTCAAACTTGAAGACATCCAGATGGTCGAGGGCCAGAGCCAGTTCTCTGTCCTGGCTTCGGCGGGCAGCTTGACGCTGCAGATCGGTCCCAACGAGGGTGCTGACCACCGGATGACGGTCAACGTGGATGACATGTCCGTGACGGGAATCGGCTTGACCGAGGACCTGGACATCTCCACCCAGCGAGCGGCCATGTCGCTGATGGACTCCACCCTGGTGGACATCGCCATCAACCGGGTATCCACCCAGAGAGCCCGTTTGGGAGCGCTTCAAAACCGTCTCGAACACACGGTGAAGAACCTTGGAGTCACCCGGGAGAACCTGCAGGGATCGGAGTCCAGGATCCGCGACGCCGACATGGCGTCCGAGATGATGGACTTCACCAAGAGCCAGATCCTGTTGCAGGCCGGCACAGCCATGATGGCGCAGGCCAACCAGGTGCCGCAGTCGGTGCTCCAACTGCTGGGTGGTTAGGGAAAATAGCCCGAGGCGGCAGCGGTTAACGGGAGGATCCGCCGCCGCCGCCGGGAGCCCTGGTGGGCTTTCGATCGGATCGCTTCCTCCCGGGAACCACAGGCAAGGATGCCTGTCGGAAACACAAAACGAAAAAGAGAAACGTCAAGGAGGATAAAAGAAAATGAGAGTTGTACACAACATATCAGCAATGAACGCACACCGCAATTTGACCATGACCAACCGTGACCTTCAGAAGACACTGGGACGCCTGTCATCGGGCTTCAGGATAAACTCCGCTGCGGACGACGCCGGCGGATTGGCCATCAGTGAAAAACTGCGTGCCCAGGTAAGCGGCCTGGAGGTAGCTGTTTCAAACGCCCAGGACGGCATTTCACTCATCCAGACAGCCGAAGGGGCACTGGACCGCGATCACGCCATCCTGCGCCGGATCAGGGACCTGACCGAGATGGCTGCTAACGGTGACAAGACCGACGCCGACCGGGAGCACTACCAGGCCGAAGTAGACGCGCTTCTAGAGGAAATCGACCGGATCGCCGCCACTACCGAGTACAACACGAAAAAACTGCTGGACGGCACCATCGGATCCAAGGCCACAGAAAAAGCGGACAGCGACTACATTAACCAGAACTCGGCTCTGGCAGTTGACGGTATCATCCGTACTACCGGAGAATACAAGGTCTCGGTTTACACCGCAGCCGAGAAGGCCAAGGCTATCATCGTAGGTGGAGTGAACGCCACCGGCCCGGCCCAGGACACTGCCGGAGCCCTGTACACCTTCATGGGAGGTAATGCATCTCAGGCTGGTGAGTACACCTTCAAGATCGAACAGGAAGGAAAGGTGTCCCTGGCCACGGTGACCGCCATAGAAAACGCCGGTGATTCAATGACCGATGTTCTCAATAAGATAAACGAGGCTCTGGATGAAGCAGGAATTGACGCGGTGGCCGTCTACGACCAGGCCGGTACCGCCAGCTACACCCTGGGTGAAGCCGCCATCATCATCGAATCCACCAGGTTCGGCTCCCGGCACGACATCCACGTGGAGGTTTCCAAGCAGCCTGCCGGTGGAGGATTTCTGGAAAGCAATCGGAACACCGCTGCCGGAACCGACTTCGCCATCTACAACTCCGATCTGACCGACAATACAGGAAAATTGGATTCCGCCATCGAACTGACCGGCGGTACGGTAGACGACCTGGGGATCGGCACCACGGGTACCTTTGCTGTCATCACCCGTGACGGCACCCGAAGCGTGGTCAGTATGTCACTCATGATTGCTGCCACCGCCAACGCTTCCATCAGCGACCTGATGGGCCGGTTGGATGCAATAACCAATGTATCAGCCAATTACGACGAGGCCACCGGTGCTTTTTCCCTGGTCGACGGTACCAGCGGTACCGGGAACTTCCAGGTAGTAAACGGCACCGATGCCGACTACGGGCTGGCTGACAAGTTCGGTATATACCGGACGGAATACGGAAACGAGATCAAGGGCGTAAGGATCTCCCGCACCGTTGATTACGTGCTCAAGGTGACCGATCCGGACCGCAACATCGCTTTTCTGCGGGCCAACCTGGGAGACCGCTCCAATTACTTTGCCTCCCAGGACACCACCGCGGCGGTGCTCTCCAGCGGCTTTGATCCTGATAGCGGCGGTGAGATCAGGGCCGGCGCCGGCGGCATTGGCGGTATTTCCTTCAGCCTGGAAGAGGTCCAGATGAGAGGCGCCGGTGTGGCTGGCCAGAGCACGTTCTCCATCCTGGCCGAGGCGGGGAACCTGACCCTGCAGATCGGTCCCAACGAGGGTGCCGATCACCGGATGACCATCACCGTGGACGACATGTCGGTGACGGGGATCGGGCTGACCCAGGAGCTCGATATCAGCACTCAGCGGGGTGCCATGGCCCTGATAGACTCCACGCTGGTGGACGGGGCCATCAACCGGGTCTCCAAGCAGCGAGGCAAACTGGGAGCGCTTCAGAACCGCCTGGAGCATACCATCAAGAACCTGAGTGTGACCAGGGAAAACCTGCAGGGATCGGAGTCCAGGATCCGCGACGCCGACATGGCGGCCGAGATGATGGACTTCACCAAGCACCAGATCCTGATGCAGACCGGCACCGCCATGCTGGCGCAGGCCAACCAGATTAGCCAGTCAGTACTGCAACTGTTGCAGTAGGGAAATGACCGCGAGGGAGCGGCGGTGAAAGGGAGGAGCCGCCGCTCCCGCCGGGGACTCCGGTAAGGCCCCGAACGGATAACCACCTCCCGCAACCACAGGCATGGACGCCTGACGGACAAAAAAAGAAAAAATCAAGGAGGAATCACACAATGAGAGTCGTACACAATGTATCCGCAATGAACGCACACAGAAATTTGACCATGACCAACCGTGACCTTCAGAAGACACTGGGACGCCTGTCATCTGGTTTCAGGATAAACTCCGCCGCAGACGACGCTGGCGGACTGGCCATCAGTGAGAAATTACGCGCCCAGGTCAGCGGCCTTGAAGTGGCTGTTTCAAACGCCCAGGACGGTATATCTCTCATTCAGACAGCCGAAGGCGCCCTGGACCGGACCCACGCCATCCTGCGCCGGATCCGGGACCTGACCGAGATGGCTGCCAACGGCGACAAGACCGACGCCGACCGTGAGCACTACCAGGCCGAGGTTAACGCTCTTCTGGAAGAGATCGACCGGATCGCCGCCACCACCGAGTACAACACGAAAAAACTGCTCGACGGGACCATCGGCTCCAAAGCGACCGAAAAAGCCGACAGCGAAGCGATCAACGTGGACTCTGCCCTGGTGGTTGACGGAACAATCAGGACTACCGGCGAGTACAAGGTATCGGTGTACACCGCGGCAGAAAAAGCCAAGGCTGTCATCGTGGGTGGAGTGAACGGTACCGGCCCGGCCCAGGATACCGCCGGGGCGCTGTACACCTTTATGGGGGGCAACGTTTCCCAGGCCGGTGATTACACTTTCAAGATCGAACAGGAGGGTGAGGTGGCCCTGGCCACAGTGTTGGCGGTTGAAAACGCCGGCGATTCCATGACCGATGTCCTCAACAAGATAAACGAGGCCATGAATGAAGCAGGAATCGATGCAGTGGCCGTCTACGACCAGGCCGGTGCCGCCAGCTATACCCTTGGTGAAGCCACTATCATCATCGAGTCGACCAAGTTCGGCGCCAAGCACGACATCCACGTGGAAGTGTCCAAGCAGCCTGCCGGTGGAGGTTTCCTGGAGAGCAATCGGAACGCCGCTGCCGGAACCGACTTCGCCATCTACAACTCCGATCTGACCGACAAGACAGGAAAACTGGCTTCCGACATCGAACTGACCGGTGGTACGGTAGATGACCTGGGGATCGGCACCACGGGTACCTTTGCTGTCATCACCCGTGACGGCACCCGCAGCGTGGTCAGCATGTCACTCATGATTGCTGCCACCGCCGACGCTTCCATCAGCGACCTGATGGGCCGGTTGGATGCAATAGCCAATGTATCAGCCAATTACGATGAGGCCACCGGTGCTTTTTCCCTGGTTGACGGCACCAGCGGTACCGGGAACTTCCAGGTAGTGAACGGCACAGATGCCGACTACGGGCTGGCTGACAAGTTCGGTATATACCGGACGGAATACGGAAACGAGATCAAGGGCGTAAGGATCTCCCGCACCGACGACTACGTGCTGAAGGTGACCGATCCGGACCGCAACTACGCTTTCCTGCGGGCCAACCTGGGAGACCGCTCCAATTACTTTGCCTCCCAGGACACCACCTCGGCGGTGCTTTCAAGCGGGATCGATCCGGACAGCGGAGGTGAAATCGCTTCGGGCGCCGGGGGCATTGCCGGGATCTCCTTCTCCCTGGAAGAGGTCCAGATGATAGGCGCCGGTGTGGCTGGCCAGAGCACGTTCTCCATCCTGGCCGAGGCGGGGAACCTGACCCTGCAGATTGGCCCCAACGAGGGCTGGGATCACCGCATGACCATCACCGTGGACGACATGTCTGTGACGGGGATCGGGCTGACCCAGGAGCTGGACATCAGCACCCAGCGGGCGGCTATGGCCCTGATAGACTCCACGCTGATCGACGGGGCCATCAACCGGGTCTCCAAGCAGCGAGGCAGACTGGGAGCGCTTCAGAACCGGCTTGAACACACCATAAAGAATCTGAGTGTGACCCGGGAGAACCTGCAAGCCAGCGAGTCCAGGATCCGTGACGCCGACATGGCGGCGGAGATGATGGAGTTCACCAAGCACCAGATCCTGATGCAGACCGGCACCGCCATGCTGGCGCAGGCCAACCAGATCAGCCAGTCGGTCCTCCAGCTCCTGCAGTAAACGATTGAGGTAAGGGCAGGCGGGCCGCCCTAAAAGCGGCCCGCCCGGAAAACGCCGGACACAGATGATCCGGCAGGTGACATCAACCGCAACGGAACACGCGACGCACAAACAACAAAGCACGGACGCGACGCAGCAAAACAAAAAAAGAAAAAATCAAGGAGGAATCACACAATGAGAGTCGTACACAATGTATCCGCAATGAACGCACACAGAAATTTGACCATGACCAACCGTGACCTTCAGAAGACACTGGGACGCCTGTCATCTGGTTTCAGGATAAACTCCGCCGCAGACGACGCTGGCGGACTGGCCATCAGTGAGAAATTACGCGCCCAGGTCAGCGGCCTTGAAGTGGCTGTTTCAAACGCCCAGGACGGTATATCTCTCATTCAGACAGCCGAAGGCGCCCTGGACCGGACCCACGCCATCCTGCGCCGGATCCGGGACCTGACCGAGATGGCTGCCAACGGCGACAAGACCGACGCCGACCGTGAGCACTACCAGGCCGAGGTTAACGCTCTTCTGGAAGAGATCGACCGGATCGCCGCCACCACCGAGTACAACACGAAAAAACTGCTCGACGGGACCATCGGCTCCAAAGCGACCGAAAAAGCCGACAGCGAAGCGATCAACGTGGACTCTGCCCTGGTGGTTGACGGAACAATCAGGACTACCGGCGAGTACAAGGTATCGGTGTACACCGCGGCAGAAAAAGCCAAGGCTGTCATCGTGGGTGGAGTGAACGGTACCGGCCCGGCCCAGGATACCGCCGGGGCGCTGTACACCTTTATGGGGGGCAACGTTTCCCAGGCCGGTGATTACACTTTCAAGATCGAACAGGAGGGTGAGGTGGCCCTGGCCACAGTGTTGGCGGTTGAAAACGCCGGCGATTCCATGACCGATGTCCTCAACAAGATAAACGAGGCCATGAATGAAGCAGGAATCGATGCAGTGGCCGTCTACGACCAGGCCGGTGCCGCCAGCTATACCCTTGGTGAAGCCACTATCATCATCGAGTCGACCAAGTTCGGCGCCAAGCACGACATCCACGTGGAAGTGTCCAAGCAGCCTGCCGGTGGAGGTTTCCTGGAGAGCAATCGGAACGCCGCTGCCGGAACCGACTTCGCCATCTACAACTCCGATCTGACCGACAAGACAGGAAAACTGGCTTCCGACATCGAACTGACCGGTGGTACGGTAGATGACCTGGGGATCGGCACCACGGGTACCTTTGCTGTCATCACCCGTGACGGCACCCGCAGCGTGGTCAGCATGTCACTCATGATTGCTGCCACCGCCGACGCTTCCATCAGCGACCTGATGGGCCGGTTGGATGCAATAACCGACGTGTCGGCCAATTACGACGAGGCCACCGGTGCTTTTACCCTGGTCGACGGCACCAGCGGTACCGGGAACTTCCAGGTAGTGAACGGCACAGACGCCGACTACGGGCTGGCTGACAAGTTTGGTATGTACCGGACGGAATACGGAAACGAGATCAAGGGGGTAAGGATCTCCCGCACCGACGACTACGTGCTGAAGGTGACCGATCCGGACCGCAACTACGCTTTCCTGCGGGCCAATCTGGGAGACCGCTCCAATTTCTTTGCCTCCCAGGACACCACCTCGGCGGTGCTTTCAAGCGGGATTGATCCGGACAGCGGAGGTGAAATCGCTTCGGGCGCCGGGGGCATAGCCGGGATCTCCTTTTCCCTGGAAGAAGTCCAGATGATTGGCGCCGGTGTGGCTGGCCAGAGCACGTTCTCCATCCTGGCCGAGGCGGGAAACCTGACTCTGCAGATTGGCCCAAACGAGGGCTGGGACCACCGGATGACCATCACCGTGGACGACATGTCTGTGACGGGGATCGGGCTGACCCAGGAGTTGGACATCAGCACCCAGCGGGCGGCTATGGCCCTGATAGACTCTACGCTGATCGACGAGGGCATCAACCGGGTCTCCAAACAGCGAGGCAGATTGGGAGCGCTTCAGAACCGGCTTGAACACACCATAAAGAATCTGAGTGTGACCCGGGAGAACCTGCAAGCCAGCGAGTCCAGGATCCGTGACGCCGACATGGCGGCGGAGATGATGGAGTTCACCAAGCACCAGATCCTGATGCAGACCGGCACCGCCATGCTGGCGCAGGCCAACCAGATCAGCCAGTCGGTCCTCCAGTTGCTGGGATAGTAATGTGAAATAATGGAGCGCCCGGATCAATCGGGCGGAGGAACCCCCCACATCGTTCCGGGTGCTCCACGGACATAAGCACGCCTGACGGTACAGCCAGGTAACCGGCACAAACAAAAGCGGGAAGCAAGAAGGAAGATAACGGGGACAATATAGTTCCCGGGGAACAAAAAAGAGTTCCCAAGGAAGAAACGGGAAGGAGCCACCACATGAAACGCACGGATCACACACAAAGACCGGAAACGGCATACGGATCCGTCATAAACACGGTGGCCCAACGACGTGCCGGCCGGGTTGCTGCCCCGGGCATAAGAAGTGGTTACAAAAACCAAGTAGTGACATCTGTTGTGATACCAAACGGGAGTGCCGCCAGCCACGGAGGGCACGCGGCGCTCCCCGGACAACAAGTCCCGGCGTTCATCAGGCCGGGCAGGGTAAGACTCGGGAGGATTATAGTTCAAGAGGGACTGTGATACTCCCGGCAAGGGAATCCTTTGCGGATGTGCAACACTCATTGTATCAGGCGGCCGACAGGCCGCCTTTTTTTTTGTTTGACAGAGCAGAGGTCGGCACGTATTCTGGTGACATGATTAACACTGGGGAACCTTCACAAAGGACATTCTGGAAATCGACCGTTAAACGCTTTATCCGGGACCGCCGCTCCGTACTCGGTCTTTGCCTGGTGGGTGTTTTGGCGCTGCTGACCCTCTGTGCTCCCCTGGTC
This sequence comes from uncultured bacterium, assembly GCA_964432985.1. Classification (GTDB taxonomy): domain Bacteria; phylum Muiribacteriota; class CAYSPT01; order CAYSPT01; family CAYSPT01; genus CAYSPT01. Next base: position 6,895 of record CAYSPT010000094.1, on the reverse strand, counting down.
GCTTCCCGTCCGCCTGACGACATAAAAATCACTGAAAGTTTCAGGGAGCCCGCTCCAGGCAGGTGGCTCGGTACGGATGATTGCGGTAGAGACGTTCTCAGCCGGATAGTCTATGGCGGCCGGGCCACGCTTGTGGTGGGAATATTATCGGTTGCTCTCTACACTCTGGCAGGTGTGTTAATCGGTTCGGTGTCTGGCTATTGCGGAGGGATTATTGATTTCCTTTTGAGCCGGCTGATCGATGTGTTCATGTGCTTTCCCCCGTTTTTCCTGGCGCTGGCCGCTCTGGCCATTGTGGAGCATTCCATAACCAATATCGTACTGGTAATCGCGTTGACCGGATGGCCCGGGCTGGCCAGGCTGGTCAGGACCGAGGTCAAGCGTTTGAAATCACTTGAATTCGTGGAAGCAGCCCGCATGACCGGGGCTAAACCGGCTGCACTTATTTTTCGTCATATTCTTCCTAATCTGGCTGGTCCGGTAGTAGTGGCGGCCACCCTGGGAGTCGGAAGCGCCATTCTGGTGGAATGCGGCCTGACATTTCTCGGGCTCGGATTGCCGCATGACATCCCCAGCTGGGGACAACTGCTGTCCGCCGGCCGGGACGCTGTGCAATGGGCCTGGTGGCTTTCACTGTTTCCGGGACTGGCTATTCTCGGTGCGGTAGCAGGGTGCAACTTGATCGGCGAAAGCTTGCGCGATGCTCTCGACCCACGGTTCGTTCCATGACAGTCAGCAGGGGGTGATGGCTATGAGTATGGATATACCGGTTCTGGAAGTAAAAGACCTGTCCGTTGGCCTGAGACATACTGCTCACGGCCACCAACAGCCTGACTGCTCTCCGCTGGTGCTCGACGGGATCAATCTTAAAGTCAAATCGGGGGAATCTGTTGGCCTGGTAGGGGAATCAGGTGCCGGTAAAACGATGCTGACCAGAGCCATCTTCAAAATATTGCCGAAGAAGGATTTTTATATAGATAATGGCACTATTGCGTTTAAGGGGAAGAACATCCTGTCCACCAGTGGAACAGAGTTCAGAAAATTGCTCGGGAGCCGAATGTCTCTCCTGTTTCAGGAACCGTCATCCACACTCGATCCGGTGTTTACCATCGGTCAGCAGATGGTGGAGACGGTGCTTGCACATCTGGACCTCGAAGAGGAAGAAGCCGTATCACTAACCCGTGACTGGTTGCGCAGAACGGGTCTGCCCAACCCCGATAGGGTTATGGATCTCTATCCATTCGAGCTGTCCGGAGGTATGCAGCAGAGGGCTGCCCTGGCGCTGTCCCTTATTCTGCGGCCGGAGTTGCTGGTGGCTGATGAACCCACCACGGCGCTTGACGCTACCCTGAAAGTGCTGGTGCTAGAACTCATTCAGACTTTAAGAAGAGATCTCGAGATGGCCTTGCTGCTGGTGTCGCATGATCTGGCATCCGTGGTTTGGTGTTGTGACCGGACGGCGGTATTGTTTTCGGGTGCACTGGTGGAAATTGCCCCCACCGGGAAAATACTCGATTCTCCTTTGCATCCGTATACCAGGGAACTTCTGTCGTCTGCCCGCAGGGATAAACAGGGGACTGAAAAGGCACAGGGTCATCCTCAATGTAATGATGGGTGTCCTTATGTAGACAGGTGTTCTGTTTCCAGACCGCCCTGCCGTACGAAGCGGCCTCCATGGAGGGAGGTGAGTCCCGGACACCGGGTGAGGTGTTATGCATCCACTTCTTGAACTGAGAACAATTGTCAAGCGATTCGGTCGGGGAAAGGGCAAAACGGACACCTCTTGGGCCCCAACGGATACCTCCTGGGCCCCAACGGATACCTCCTGGGCCCCAACGGATACCTCCTGGGCCCCAACGGATACCTCTGCCGTGAGCGCGGTCGACCACGTCGATCTCGATATAGGAATCGGAGAAACGTTTGGTCTTGTGGGTGAAAGCGGCTCGGGTAAAACGACTCTGGCCCGGATAGCGGCCGGTCTTGTCAAACCGGATAAAGGGCAGGTGCTATTTGATGGCCGTTCACTCACCGATATGTCTCTTCGGATGCTTCAGTCCAGTGTCTGGACTCGTGCCCAACTGGTTTTTCAGGATGTGTCCGGTGCTCTCAATCCCCGTCTTACGGTAGGTGAGACACTGGCGGATGCGGTCAGATTCGGCCGGGGAAGCGGAAAGAGATCTGAGGAACTGTCCCGTGAACTGCTGAAGGAGGTTGAGCTGGACGGTGGCTATCTGGATCGATTCCCGCATGAGCTTTCCACCGGTGAAAAGCAACGTGTCGGTCTGGCCAGAGCACTTGCCGTCAGGCCCGAGATGATAATTCTCGATGAACCGGTGTCTGCTCTGGATGTAACCGTCCGGAGAAGAATTATCGCTCTACTCGTGAAGCTGAAGAAACGGCATAATCTTACCTTTTTCGTGGTTACTCACGATTTCGAAGTGCTGGAGGTAATGGCTAGCCGGGCTGGAGTCATGCAGGCCGGGCGCCTGGTAGAGTGCGCATCCATGAAGGATATTTTAAATAATCCCCTGCATCCGTATACGGCCGGTCTGGTCCGCACGCATCAACAGCTCGAGTCAGCCATGCGAGCCCACGGGGCAGGCAGGGCATCCGGGTTTTCGGACCGGCAAGAAAGCTCCGGCCACCTGGTGGAGAAAAAAACTCCGCTTGCCGGTACCGATTGCTGCCTGTTCGCGGATGCCTGCCCCCGGTCGCGGAACACCTGTTTTCACGAGCGTCCATTGCTGGAAAAAATTACCGAATCTCATCAAGTGGCGTGCCACTATGCCGGAAGGTCGCAATGACATGGTCAAGGCGGATACGACAGCCGGGCATTCTCCCATGGTGTCATTCCAAAAAAGTTTAACTACCGCCCGCGAGTGGGGAGGCCCCCTGGTTCTCGGCGTCACGGCGGTGCTGTCCCAGGTGGTCCTGCTTCGTGAAACCGCGGCGAGTTTTCACGGTAACGAACTGAGTTTCGGCATCTTTCTCGGCAGCTGGCTGTTCTGGTCATCTCTGGGGACGCTGCTGGGCGGCCGCTTGTTGGACCGGTTCCATTCCGGTTTGCCAGTGTGTGTGGTATTGCTCAATGTCGTTTCCTGGCTGGTGCCCCTGACACTGGTGTTGGCGAGATCATCCCGGGTGTTGTGGGGGTTGAGAACCGGCGAAGTCGCCAGTCTTACCCAGATCATGGCTCTGTCTTTTTTGATACTTGCACCCCTGTGCCTGGTCCTGGGAGCTGTCTTCCCTTCGGTGGTCAGATTGATGGGTAATCTCCGCCGGAAAACCCGTTCGACTGGTGGAAGTGATGAAGCAGTTTCGTGGGTCAACCGCGTGTACATCCGGGAAACACTTGGATTTATTATCGGGGGACTCCTGTTCAACTACGTATTAGTGGCGGCTGTTGGACCGTGGTTTGTCATCTCCCTGGTGTCGGTGCTTAATGTGACATCTGCCTGGTGGCTGCTGATTGGGGTGGGTGAACGGCGGTTTTCCAGAGCCTTGATTGCGCTGCTCGTTTGCTCCTCGCTGCTCTGCCTGGCCCTGGTCGGGTTGACCGGCACCGGTCATCTGGAGCAGTGGACCCAGTCGATACGCTGGCAGGATTTTACGCTGGTTAAAACCAGAGAATCTCAGTACGGCACCTTGACGGTAACAGCGCATGAGAAGCAGAAGAGTTTTTTCGAAAACGGGATTCTGGTGGCCACGGTACCGGCTCCGTCAACCAATGAGCCGTTCTTCCACCTCCCTCTTCTTCTGCATCCCGCTCCCCGGCATGTCCTGGTTGTGGGCGGCGGTATCGCGGGAGGGCTGAGAGAAGTCCTCAAGCATCCGGTTGAATCTCTTGATTATGTCTGTCTCGATCCCCAACTGGTACGTCTGGTGATGGAATTCGTTCCCGAAGTGGATCGGCAGGCGGTTGAGGATAAGCGGGTTACGTGTTATTTCGAGGACGGGTGCCGGCATATCCGCCGTTCCTCCCAATTGCCGGCTGAACGGCGAAAACGGTATGATCTGGTGTTTCTGGCGCTTCCCGATCCTTCCACCGCTTTCATCAATCGCGGCTACAGTATGGAGTTTTTCACCGCCGTCAAGCAGGTGCTTGAACCGGACGGTATCCTGATTCTGGAACTGTCATTTTCAGAAACCTACGTCGGTACCGAAATGAGAAAACTTAACGGCTCGATCTACAGAACGTTGCGCCAGGTGTTCCCGACGGTTCAGCCGGTACCCGAATATACCATGTTGTGGATGGCATCACCGTCAAAGGGAACACTTGTTCTCGATTCAAACGCCGCCACCCGGCGGTACCTTCAGCGGGGTATCCAAACCGAGTACCTGGAAACGGCCATGGTACAGCACAAGCTCGACCGGTTCCGGATCGCCGACAGGCTCAATTTTCTCCTCTCCGGCGTTGACCGTCTTTTCGTCAGCCCGGACCCGCTGGCGGAAGCGCTGTCTGCCTGGGACAACGATGATTCTATCCCGTTGAACCGTGATTTTCACCCGGTCAGTTATTACCTGCAGCTGCTGCTGTCGACCTCTGCTTTTTCCCGGAAAGCCGGGGCCCTGCTGGCTGTCTTCGCCCGGACCCGGCTTTGGCACATAGTGTGCTTCCTCATGGCAATTTTTACTATCCTTGCTGTTGTAATAGCAGTACGGAAAAGAAGTTCCGAAACGATTGTTGTTCCGGTTGTTCTTCTCAGTAACGGTTTGACGGCCATGATCATTGAGGTCTTGCTGCTGTTCGGATTCCAGGTGGTTACCGGGTACGTGTTTGGACAGGTGGCATTTATTATCACCCTGTTTATGGCCGGGCTGGCCGTCGGCAGCGCTTTTTCCAACAGGGTGCTGGTTGCGCGCCAAAAACCCAGGATTTTCCTGCTCTCGATAGAAACGGTCCTGGCGGTTTTTTCCGTGGTGCTGTTTCCCGTGCTGGTCTGGTGCTCGCGGCTCACGGGACCCTGGACGAGCGTGATGGTAAAGGGATTGTTTGCTTTGCTTATTCTGGCCGCCGGCGTGCTGGATGGACTGGAGTTTCCCCTGGGAAGTGCGCTTCTGGCAGGAAAAATACAGAAACCCGGTTCCCTGGCCGGTACCGCCTACGGGGCTGATTTGGCCGGATCGTTCCTGGGAGCTTTGCTGGTAGCAAGTTTTTGTCTTCCCGTTCTCGGTCTTGCGGGCACCTGCCTGGTTCTGTGCGCACTCAAGTGCGGCTCAATCCTGCTGCTGACCGTCTCGCTGTGGAAGAAGAAACGAGAAGAATAAGACCTTTCAGTTCGGTTGTGATGGTTATTTCTTACGGAGCGCTCACGGCGCTTTCATCGCATAGTGACAAATTCACGACAAGCACCTCTAGAAATAACTATCGCAACCTTCGGTAAAGGTTCATTCTCCGGTGGTGCCCCGAGTGATGGCGATGGTCCAGGATTCGGGTTTGAAATACCGTTGTGCGGTTTGCTGTATTTGTTCCGCCGTTACTGTATCAATCAGGTCGCGAAGCCGGTCCGCCAGTTCGAATCCTGCTTCCTGCAGTTCGTATTTCCCCAGTGTTGCCGCCTGGTTGAGAGATATCTGGTTTCTCATGGCTATGTTACCCTTGAGGCTGGACTTAGCGCGGGACAACTCCTCCTGTGAAACCAGTTTCTCTCTCAGGGATCGGGCCTGTTTTATGAGTCCCAGCAGCAGTTCCTGTTCCTTGTCGGGTGCGCAACCTCCGTAGAGGATGAACGATGAAGGGCCGTTTTTGATCGTGTACAGACTCGATACGTGGTAGGCCAGGCTGCGCTGCTCTCTCAAGGTGACGAAAAGGCGTGATGACATCCCGCCTCCCAGAAGAAAATCGATCACTCTCAGCACCGGGTACTCTTGTGCGCTGGATGAAGGGACCGTCACTCCGGTCACTATGTAGGTTTGCTCGCGTTTCTTGCGCACTACCGAGGACCTGTCTCCAAAGGTGATGTCAGGGGGGGGGGCGGCCTCAACCAGGGAGTGCGTTCTGCCGTCCGGTGATTCGGTGCCCCTCTCCCATCCTCCAAAAGTTTTTCTCATGGCCTCGAGAACCTGGTGGACCGGAACATCACCGACTATTACGATGAGCGTGTTTTCGGGCCTGACCTGACGGGTGCAAAATGAAACGAGACTGGCGCGGTCAAGCCGGGCAACAGTCTCTTTCGTTCCCAGGGGAGGTTTTCCGTAGGGATGGTCCCGGTAGTGGGTGTTGTTGAACAGTTTGAAAGTGGATTCAAACATGTCGTCCTCTTCCCGGGCGATATCTCCCGTTATTTTTTGTTTCATCCGGCTGATTTCGTTATCATCAAATATCGGGGAGGTGAGACACTCCGCCAGCAGGGTGATCGATTCCTGGTATCCGTCCCTGGGAACCCGGAGGTTGAACCGGAGATAGTCCCATCCGCCGGTGCCCTTGATCTCCGCTCCGCATGTATCAAACCCGTCAGCAATTTCCCGGGCGGACTTATTGTCCGTTCCGCGCAGGACCATTCTGGCCACGAAATTGGACAGGCCATCCTGCCCCGTTTTTTCGATGACCGGACCGCCTTCTACGAACATTGCCAGGGAGACGATCTCAGATCCGAGATTTCGTCGGATGACGAGCCTGAGACCGTTGGTCAGCTCATATCTAACAGTTGGCCTGGACCCTCCTGCCGTACTGGCAGCGGTGGCAATGGATGTGAACATCAACGTCAACAGCACTACCTTTCTGAGTTTATCGCCTGTTCTTCCGCGCGCGGAACAGGTCATCTGGATTCCTCCCCGCCGGTTTCGGCCGGCTGGTGCCCGATGTTGGCCGGCTTAAAGCCAAGCTTTACCGGCTTAATAATAGCGATGGAATCGTTGTCCAGGGTGAGATATTTTTTCAACACCCGTTCCAGGT
>CAYSPT010000093.1:0-16350 GCA_964432985.1 uncultured bacterium | reverse complement strand
ATACCCGGTATTTTAAGATTAAATATATATACCCAATTCTAATTGTGAATGATGCAACAGTGCTGTGTCAACTTGTGCTAAACACTTTTAAAAAAAAAGGATTTGGTACGCATTCAAAATTTGACATTCCAGGGTGAATACGATATACTGCCGCTACCTGATGAGCTTAGGTGAAAATCACAGTAATGAACCATACACATTGAGAATATAACCTTGACATCTTGTGTAAGGCAGTGAAGTCTCTTCGATAAAGGTTTATCAGTGGTTTTCGTATATAGTATTGCTCACCAGCTAAAAGTATGTACTTGGCTTAAAAGTGAAGTACAAAGGACAAAGTAAAGTAATTAATAATTGAATACTTGGTTATAATCAACAACCGACCTGAAAAGTCCTATCAGGTTTCCGGTCTGAGAAATCAGGAATGGGAAGTGGTAGCAGGTGTGTAATCTCGGTGACGCAGGTTTTGACACTGACGGGATTAAGAGCAAGAAAAAGGTAAAATTGACGTTTGGGGCAAAGATAAACTATTTGAACCAGCTGCCTGAACATAGGTTGGTTCACAAAGGCAACGGTAACCGTTACTTTGATATTGGCACCCGCCGCCCCTGGGATTCACTGAGTATACGGTTCTTGATGGACATGATTTCCGAAGCGGCCGCTCCCATAGATATTGCTTACCTCACCAGAAGAGATTATCAAGATGTCCTGGCCATGTACCGAATTGTAAACTGGGCAGTGAAACCTGGGGAAATCGACCAGGTAGAAACTGTTCTTTAATCTGGTAGCAACCCTCTTGCCGAAGAACTACGCTTGTCGAATAATTTTGCTTGTTTACTACTTTTCCCGACGGATCTTACTTGCTTTTTGCAGTATGGCTATGAGCTCTCCACCGGTCATCCTGGTCCGGTCTCCTGTCGGGGTGGTAAGATTCATGTAAACAGCTTCACGGTAAGCGGTTCGTCCGGAAAATCCCAGAATCCTGGTGCTCAGACCACCTTTAACTCCCAGGGCCCGGATAAAGATGAAACAGGCGAATCCCTGCGTGGCTGGATCCTGCGGTTTAAATTTCCACGAAGCGGGAATGACACCTTCTTGTTTGATCGAGGTCAACAGTGAGTCGTACGGCCCCAGGGCCTCCGGTAAGGTAAGCAGTAAAGCCACCGCCCGGCATACATCTTCCTTGCTGGCAATCCTTTTGCGGATAAGTTGTCTGAAGAACTGCCCCTGGGATAGGGCAGGACCCCGCTGGGTACCTAAAACCTGACGTTTCCGGTCGGTTTCCTCCAGGGCCCGGACATAGCGCGGCTCTGGCAGTTTGATGGATGAGCCGAGTAGAGAGGCGAAAGAATCCGCCGGAAGGTAGAGCTCTTCGCCGACGAGAATGACCGGTGCTTCCATCTCAGCGGGAACGTCGTTCACATCCAGCCGCTGCTCCCCTATCCGGATCCTCACCGATCGCTGTCCTGTCAAGAGCAAACTCCGACTTTCCGGTTCGAAAAGAACGTCCTGAAAATACATGGCGTCTACGAATACTGTCAGGGCGCAGTAAATGACATCGTCTCTGTTTTTCAAAAGGAAATAAGAAGGAAGACGGCTTGCGTCTATTTCAGCCGGGCCAGTTCGATTCCCCGGGCTATCTTCGGCCAGAACATGAAGCGGCATGATAAGCGGTATAGTGAAGGAAAGGAGCAAGGCGAAAAAGACACAAATCCCTTTCCAATTCACGTGGTCATCCTCCTTTTAAAAAGAATATGAGACGCTCAGATTACCGTATGACGTTTTGCTGCGGTTTGCCACCGGATAAGCATCGCCGGGAGAAAACCTGCCGAAACTCATACTCATCCGTATGTCCGACAACAGTTTCCAGGACAGGTAAAGATCTATTTCCGACCCTACATTCTTGGCCGCTTCGGTTGCCAGAAGATCGGATATGGCACCCTGGGCCTTGCGTTTGCGGTAGCTGCTGCCGATGATGCTCACCATCAGATCCTGCTCCGACTGTTCTCTTTCGAAGGGCTTGAATGAAAAAGCAGTTTTGAGAACTCTGAGGTTGGAAAGACGGGGAGTAAACGCCAGCCCGAGACCCGGTGTGCTGAAGTGATAAAAGCCGTTATCGGTACCGGAAGTGAGTTTCCCCCCCACAGCATTGGTCACGTGTCCCCGCCCGTCATCGCCGCTGCCGTGATACAGCTCAAACGACAGCGTGGGATGCATTCTCAATCTGGGCAACCACATGGCACCCAGGTTAAATGCCGCCGCTTTCACTTTGGTAGTGGCAGTGGCGCCGGATACGGGGGCTGTCCCCCACTGCTTTACAACTTCACCCCAGTAGGAGACATCTCTTACAACCGTCCCTTCACTTCCGATTCCCAGGTAGGTGGCGTCGTACGAGTAGAGCTGATTGACATCTTCCGGTATCTCTTCACTCCGGTCCTTTTCCCACAGCAGGTAACTGAACAGCCGCCGCCCGGAGGACATCCTGTATTCTCCCTCCACCGCGGCGAACATACGCCGGCACCCCAGATCCCAGCCGGGGATGGAAGTGTCGAGATTGTTCTCGTGCGGTCTGGTCAGGGCCAGGTACGTTTTCACAGAGCTTTTTCTGAACTGCTTGTCCACCTTTATACCGTCCAGGACGTTACCCAGTACCAGTCCGCGTCCCAGCCTGAAGTACTGGCGCCCCAGGCGGGCGGACATGCCTCGGGGGAAGTTGAACGTGAAATACGCCAGATCGATGTGCGGCCCGTCGATGTCCGTGCTGTCATGCCCTGCGTATGCACCTCCCCAATCGGTGGAGGTGAACTGGTGTTTGCTCCGGAAATAGAAACTGTTGCCTTTCCCGAAAAACACTTTGGTCCAGAGCCTGAGGTCCCAGATGACGGCGCCCTCGATGGAGTCAGGTTGGGCCGAGGAGCGGTCGAATTCATTGAAACGGTAGAAGTTGAAAGCAAGCCATCCACCCCAGTCGTAGGTAATGCCAGGAATTGCTGGCGGCATGCGCCATTCGGTTTCGTCCAGGATGTCGATAATTCTCTCCTCTTCGAATTGGAGACGCTGGTCCAGGACAGTCAGATTTTGAGCGGTAACCGAAATGGCGGTAACGGCGGTAACGAGAAGAAGTGCTATTACGCAAACTAGTACCGCTTGTCGGAACGTGTTGACACTGGTCATGATTACCGTCCATTCACCCTGGTGGATGGTGTAGCTATTCCTTACTGTAATAGCACAGAGTTAATCTTTTAATCAAGTTGTTCTCGGCTGGTTGACGGTGAGCACTATCGCCTGTTTAAGAAGTTGCAGCACCACATCGAAGTTTCCTTCCCTGTATTCCAGGGGGAACAGGGAACAGGCCAGGGCTGTGAGGGTGGGTATCCCGGCCGGATCCGATATCCCCTGTTTGCCCAGAACACGGCAAAAATACTTCAGACTGGCCTCTGGGGATCCCCTGTACAGATGCCTCAGTCCGGTTTTCATGTGTTTGCCGTCTTGGAGATCATTGTTCAGAAAACCGGTGAGAAAACGACGGTACTGGTCTTCGATTTTTTTCATGGGGACGCGGGTGACATCCTTGCTGTCCCCCATGTGTCTGATGGCGTCCTTTTCTACTGCTGCCGAGTCGGTAACAACCGCGGCGGTGTGCGTCAACGCCTGGAGGTTCAGGTTTCGGACCAGGGGAGATGTCTGGATATCGTGTCCGAGATCGGGGCCGAGCGGTGAAAGGACGAAGGGCTGGAAGCCGGCAAAAGAAGCCCACTGCCCCCAGAGAGAAAGGTAAATTCCGTGAACGATTTGGGGCCGGGCGGTATGAATTGCCTGGATGACGCCCAGCGTATGGGAGATGAGCAGTTTGACAAAATTTTCACCGGAACCATTTTCCCCCTGGGATTCCCAGGCAAGCATTGCGGCCGGAATCGGGCCATGGTGTGTTACCCCGGAGATACGTACAGGACCTACTCCTCCATCATACAGATGAACGTTGTGCCCCTGGCGGGTCAGGAATCTGATGAGTGAATTGGTGGTGGGATTCCTGGCTTCTCCCACTACCAGGACTGTGATCGGGTCGTCCGGTGCCGCTGCGGGGACGGACGCAATGGGTGCAGCTGCTTTTTCAGGTGCTTCCTTGCCGTCGAGAAAATGTGCTGCCAGTTCGAAATAGTCTTTTTCACAACCGTATTGACCGGCTTCCAGGGCGTTTTCGGTTATTTTCTTGACTACTCCCAGACGCGAAAAAGAGCTCTTCTTCTCCTCCGGAGTTTTCCGAGGCGGCGGCGACAACCAGGTTTCCGGGAACAGGTCAAGCATTTTTTTCAGAAGACGATGGGTATTACGGTAACGTTTGGTAAATTTCTTACTCAGTACTTCGGAACTGTACGAAATATTGCTGGAGTGACGGCGGTAGTAATAAAGGGGTTGGTCTATCCGTTTAAACCTGCCGAAACGTGCCAGGCGGGCCACGAAATCACTGTCTCCGCTCATGGTGAATCCTTCATCAAATTCACCGACCTGATCGGCTATTCGTCGTGTAATCATCAACGAGGGAAACGGTGTGACATTTCCCCCCTCGTGGAATATTTTCGAGACCATTTCGACCTGTCCGAATTCACCGAATTCCCAGACGGAATCTAAACTCCGGCCATCCGCTCCGATCAGATCGAGATTAGTGTACACTGCGTCTATCCCGGGATTTTCCTGAAGTACAGTTACCTCCGTTTCGATCAGTTGCGGATAGGCAATATCATCCGAGTCCACGATAACTATATAGTCTCCCGTGCAGTTCTGCTGGGCCACGTTGCGGGTGGGCTGTATACCGCTGTGTTCTTTCGGGATGTACTTGACTCTTTTATCCGACAGGTAGCTTTGAGCTATCTCCGAGGTCCGGTCGGTAGATCCGTCGTCGACGATGACCAGTTCAATATTCCGGTAGGTCTGGTTGAGAACACTTTCGATCGCTGCCGCAATGAATTTTTCAGCATTGTAGGCAATCATGTGGATGCTCACCAGCGGTTCTTCGGGCACGGCTTGTTCCTCTGTCTCATTACGGCACTAGCAGGCTGCGCTGCCACTCATTGTATCAGGCGCCTGTGGTCTAGGCAACATAACTGAAACTTTTCCTGAAACACTGCATAGACTACGGTGAATGGAGGAGATGATGATGGCTGCAACAGGCATTCGCATGACCTTCGCCGGCGCTGTAACGGCAGTTTTGCTGCTGGTATGTTCCCCTCCGGTCACGCTGCCCATGGAAGGTGCTACTACGGGCACGGTAGTTCGTGGAGGCCAGGTCGGCGATTTCGCCCACGATCTGGAAGAGGTCCTTGAGTCCTTTGATAATGTGGTGGACAGCGTGGGAAAAACCGGCCGGATCATAGATCCCAAAATGAATTCCGGGTACCTGGCGGTGAAGGAAAATGAAATCAAGAAAAAGCACGCTGCTTACCTGACAGCCAGGGAACATTTCCATGGCACTCCATGGATTTTAACCATTTCCCGCAACAACCGTCAGCGGCGCATGGAACAAGCCGAGGAAGAGTGGATTCAAGCGAAAGCCTCCCTGGAGCTGGAAAAATACTTCTTCCTGCGTAAGGTCGCCGAAAACACCAGCGGATTTCTCTTCTTTCGCAAACATGACCGCTGGAACCTGGCCAGAGCTCAGTACCGGGCTTATTCGGATGTTATCATGGGGTATGAAAATAGTAAGCTGCAGGAACTAAAATTCCAGTACCAGCACTGCTGGGACTGGATGTTCTGGAGAAAAAAGCATTTGAGAAGAAAGTACGAAGACCAGCAAAACCGGTGTAAACGTCTTGCCTCGGACCTGGAACTGATGAACTCGCTGAAGCTTGACGATCCCCTGATGCACGATCTTCACGATCTGGCCCCTTATGGATTCACCAGCCTTGAGAACCGCACCGATATGGTTCCATCCCAAGCGATTCAAAGAATAGCCCTGGACTGCAGTGGCGATATGTAACCACCTGTCAGCTCCTCCTCCTTTCTTCTCTTACTTATCAGAGGGCGGAAACGCCAGCATTGAGCGATGATATGCCTTCTAGTGGGCGTAGCTGCCACGCACGAGGAGTCTTCTCAAGTTTTCCACTCACCTCATGGTACTCATTTTTGTTATAATAGATGACCGGTGCATTGGAATCACCCTATAAGAGTGCGGAGGTGAACGGGGTAGTGGGAAAGAGACGTCAGGCACGGGAGTTTGCAATGTCAGTGCTGTACCAGGTGGACATTTGCCGGATAGATGCAGACAGTGCCATGGAGTCGATGATTGAGCAGCATGACATCCCTTCCCAGGCGGTTCCCTTCATGGAAGAACTGGTCAGGGGAGTGCTGTCCCGACTGGAAGCTATCGATACGGTAATCAACGAGTACTCGAAGAACTGGCCAATCGAGCGGATGCCGGCTATTGACCGCAACATCTTGAGGATGGCCGTGCTGGAACTGCTGTTCATGAAGGAGATCCCGCATAATGTTTCCATCAACGAGGCAATCGAGCTTGCCAATACCTTCAGCACGGAGGATTCCGGGCGGTTTGTAAACGGGATACTCGACAGTATCTACCGGGAAAAATGCAGCGCTGCAAACGGAGTGTGAGCTCCCGAACCGAATAATTCGGATTAATAAGCGTTTGAGGCGGAAGGTGAAAGATGTGGCAGAAATTAAAAGGTTGCTGGGCGCCAGTCTGATAGAGGCCAACCTCATCACCGAACGGCAGTTGCAGGAAGCACTGGCTGAGCAGAGAAAATCCGGGCACAGCCTCGGGTATACACTCATCAACAAGGGATACCTCCAGCAGGAGGACCTCATCCTCTTCCTGGAGACGAAACTGGGGATTCCCTATGCCAATCTGGGCAACTATGTCATCGATCCCCAGGTGGTAAAACTCGTTCCCAAAGATATTGCCATCCGGTACCAGTTAATTCCGCTGCTAAAAGTAAAAAACACGCTCACCGTGGCTATGCTCGATCCTCTGGACAGTTTCGTGATAGACAGCCTGGAGCACACCACCGGCTGCGAGATCAAACCCCTGATCAGCACCGAAGAGGAAATCTCCGTTGCAATAGAACGGTATTACGGCGAAAGCAGCCGGTTTACTGTTAAGGATACCTCTATTCTCACGCTGCAAAAAGCCACCGGCGTCGTTCAGGACGGCGGGCTTCTGGGAAAGATCGAAGAGTTGAGCCGCCGCACCATGACCTCGGGCAAGAAGGCGCCCGTTATCGAACTGGTGGACTTAATCATCGGTCAGGCCGTCCGGGACGGCGCCAGCGATATTCACATCGAGCCGGATGGCCGCAACCTGAGAATCAGGTACCGGGTGGACGGTGTTTTGCTGGAGGTTATGTCACTCTCGAAGCAATTGGAAAGTCCGGTGGTGTCCCGTATCAAGGTCATGTCAAACCTGGACATCGCTGAAAAGCGGGTTCCCCAGGACGGCCGGATCAAGGTAACGCACCAGAGCCGGGAGATAGACCTCCGTGTCTCTACCTATCCCACCGTGGAAGGTGAGAAAGCGGTGCTCAGGATACTGGACCGGGCCAGCTATCTGATCGAACTGGAGAGCCTGGGTTTTTCCGGGCAGGTGCTGGAGAATTTTTCATGGGCCATTCATCAGCCCAACGGGATCATCCTGGTCACCGGACCCACCGGCAGCGGCAAATCCACCACCCTGTACGCCGCTCTTGACAAGATCAACACCCTGGAAAAGAACATCGTCACGGTGGAGGACCCGGTAGAGTACCGGATGGGAATAATCAATCAGTCACAGGTCAATCCCAAGGCCGGTTTCGATTTTGCCAACGGCCTCAGGTCGATCCTCAGGCAGGACCCGGACATCATCATGGTCGGAGAAATTCGTGATTACGACACGGCCGAGATCGCCATCAGGGCGGCCCTCACCGGTCACCTGGTGCTATCGACGCTCCACACCAACGACGCTGCCGGCGCGGTGACCCGCCTGATCGACATGGGAGTGGAACCGTTCCTGGTGGCTTCATCGGTAATCTGCATGATGGCCCAGCGTCTGGTGAGAACCATTTGCGACAAGTGCAATAAAGCGTACACTCCCACTGTCCGCGAATCGAGCGAGATCCGCAAGTCCATGGGAGATGATGCTATAACATCAGAAACCAAATTGTACAAAGGACAGGGCTGTCCCATCTGCAAGAAAACCGGGTTCAGGGGACGGACGACCATAAACGAAATCCTGGTTCCGAACGAAGAAATTCGGGAACTTATCGTGTCCAAGCAGGCAACCTCCGTTATCCGCACCGCTGGCCGGCGGTTGGGCATGAGGACACTGCGGGAGGATGGAATGCAGAAGGTGCTCGATGGAAGAACCACCGTTCCCGAGGTGGTCAGGGTAGCCTACGGTGAGGATTAACCCGAAAAATACGGTTGGTTTCCTGGCCGCAGTAGAAAGCCTACTACTTTTTTCAGGTTAGTAAAGAGAGGATTATGCGGGAAGGTGTCTATTTCGGACCTGGACCTGGATCGCCTGGCTCATCTTGCCCGTCTCGAACTCACGGAAGATGAGAAGCCTCTTTACCGACGCCAACTGGTGCGGATACTCGATTGTTTCGCTACATTGCAGGAACTCGATCTCAAAGACGTGCCCCCCACGTTCCACCCGCATCGGTTTGAAAGTCAACATCGGCTTGAAAACGTGATGCGATCTGATGTGGTCGAGCCTTCGCTTGAAAGACGGGAGGTCGACCGCAACTCCCCCGCCGGAAGCGTTGATGGCAACATGAGCGATAGTGGGCACATGAGCTGTACTGGCTACATCAAGGTTCCCCGGGTGGTGTAAGCGTAATAATGGCCACTTCACTTTGTGACATGTCGATCGCCGAATTGGCTCCTCTGCTGAAGAGGCGGGAGATAACATCGGAGGAAATTACCTCTGGCTGCCTTGAACGGATCGGGGCAGTGGAAGAATCCCTCAATGCATTTACCGCGGTGTTCGAGGATTCAGCTCTGCGGGAAGCACGTGAAGTCGACCGCCGCCGATTAAGGAATGAGCCTCTCCCGGAGGTAGCCGGATTCCCGGTGGGAATAAAAGACAACATAGCCCTGGCCGGTCACGAAACCACCTGCTGCTCAAATATACTCGCCGGGTACGTGTCTCCGTTCGATGCGACGGTCGTAACCGCGCTTCGCCGTGCCGGGGCGGTCATTATTGGTACGACGAACATGGATGAGTTTGCCATGGGTTCTTCTTGTGAACTCTCGTGCCACGGGTCAAGCCGAAATCCGTGGGATATATCCCGGGTTCCGGGAGGATCATCTGGAGGTTCGGCGGCGGCGGTGGCAGCGGGAGAAACTGTCTGGGCTCTGGGATCGGATACCGGGGGATCTGTCCGGCAGCCGGCTTCCTTTTGCGGAGTGGTCGGGTTAAAACCGACATACGGCCGGGTATCGCGCTACGGCCTGGTAGCTTTTGCCTCGTCGCTGGACCAGGTAGGGCCTCTTACTCGTACGGTTGAAGACGCCGTGCACGTCTTCCTGTCTATCTCACAGTGGGATCAGAAGGACTCAACATCTGTTGATGCTCCCTTGTTCAGCCTGCAGGACGTTTCGCAAAGGGATATTTCCGGATTCCGTATCGGTATCATCAATGAATTGACCGGCGAGGGTATCGACGGTGCGGTACGGGACCGGTTCTGGCAGGGTCTCGGAGTACTGGAATCACGGGGTGCTGTGTGCGAGGAGATGTCGCTTCCCTTGCTGGAGTACGCCATGCCTGTTTACTACATTATCGCCACCGCAGAGGCCTCCTCGAACCTGGCCAGATACGATGGGATTCATTACGGAAACAGGGCAGGGACACACAACGGTATCATCGACATGGTTAAGAAATCACGGGAAGAAGGCTTCGGCCCGGAGGTCAAGCGCCGGATCATGCTGGGAACCTACGTGCTTTCTGCGGGATATTATCAGCAGTGGTACGAAAAGGCCTTGAGGGCGCGCACGCTTATCAATAAAGAATTCGCGCAGGCCTTTGAGCGATTTGACTGCCTGGTGTCTCCCACCACTCCATCCACAGCGTTTTCATTGGACGAAAAGCTCTCCGATCCGCTCACCATGTACCGGTCCGATTTGTGCACCCTGGCGGTAAACCTGGCTGGGCTGCCGGGTATTTCGGTCCCGTGTGGTCTGTCCGGCGGACTGCCAGTGGGTATCCAGATAATCGCACCGGCCTTTGGTGAAGAAACGCTGTTTAAAGTGGCTCTGGCTTACGAGGAAGAAGCCCCAGCAGATTTCGTCCATCCCAGACCACCAGGTCGGGAAAGGCAAGCGGAAAACGAGACGATATGAACTACCAGGCGGTAATCGGGCTCGAGGTCCATGTGGCGCTCAACACTGAGAGTAAGATCTTCTGCGGCTGCAGCACCGCCTTCGGTGCGCCTCCCAACACCCAGGTGTGCCCGGTGTGTCTGGGACTTCCCGGTGTTCTGCCCGTGCTCAACGAAAAGGTGGTGGATAAAGCGGTAAAGGTAGCGCTTGCCCTCGGTTGTCGTATCGCCCCTTTCAACCGTTTTAATCGAAAGAACTACTATTATCCAGATCAGCCAAAAAATTACCAGATCACCCAGTACGACCTGCCTCTAGCCTCGGGAGGATGGATAGAAATCCCTTCTGCCAGAGAACCCGGCCGTATCGACATCAGGCGGGTTCACATGGAGGAGGATGCTGGTAAACTCATTCACGTAACGGGGCGGGATGCTGCTGATCCGGGACACTCCCTGGTGGACTTCAACCGCGCTGGTGTTCCATTGGTTGAAATCGTGTCGGAGCCTGCCCTGATCAGTCCCGCCGAAGCGCGGGATTTTCTCCAGGAACTTCGCACCATCCTGCTGTACCTGGATGTGAGCGACTGCCGTATGCAGGCAGGCAGTCTCAGGTGCGATGCTAATGTATCGGTCAGGCCCCGGGGAGAATCCGGGCTGGGCGTAAAAACCGAGATAAAGAACCTGAATTCGTTTAAAGCGGTTCAACGGGCTCTCGATTTCGAAATTAAACGTCAGACTGAATCTATTGAAGCGAGAACATGCGTGGAGCCCGAAACCAGGCTCTGGGATGAACGTCGGGGACGGACACTGCTCATGCGCGGCAAGGAAGAGATTCACGACTACCGTTATTTCCCGGAGCCGGATCTGCCACCCCTGAATATTGACTGTGACCGGGTCGCTTACATCCGCTCGCGTCTGCCAGAACTTCCCCCCGTCCGCCGCAGCCGTTACTGCGATGTGCTTGGCCTTTCCTCATACGAGGCATCGGTCATTATTGCCTCGGCGGACCTGGCCGAATTTTTCGAGAGTTGCTGCAGGTGTTTCCCTAATCCAAAAATGGCAGCCTCCTGGGTGACAGGTGAATTCAAGGCCCGGCTGAACGAGAGGGGGCTTGCTCCCGGCCGAAGCCCGGTAACTCCAGAAAATCTCTGCGGGCTGCTTACCCTGGTGGCCGGTGGTGTCATCAGCGGTACACTTGCCAAAGAGGTTCTTCAAGAGATGTTCGAAACCGGCCGGGATGCGGAGCACATCGTCCGCCGGCGCGGGCTGGTTCGGATTGCGGACAGGAAAGAATTGGAAGGCATTATCCAAAACGTGATCGAAGAACAACCCGAAGTTGCGCTCCGGGTCCGCTCCGGTAAGCTCGAAGCCCTGGATTTTCTGGTGGGACAGGTAATGAAAAAGACCCGCGGTCAGGCTGATGGGAATCTGGTAAACGGGATATTGAAAGAAAAACTTCTTTCCGAAAGTTAATCTGTTTATAGCTCAGGCTTGCCAGCCGCGGACGCAGAGCGTTGGACGCAGACCGTTTATCAGAACTCAGCCCTGAGTCCCGAAAAGAGCCTGAAGTTAGACGTTCCGTACCCGGTGGTTATCCCCTTGCCGCATCCAAGGATAAGCCTGGCACCGCCTTTACGCACTCCCATGGAGAACAATACTTCAACCGGGGTTTTTTCATCCTCGGAGAAGAAACCTCCTTCGTTGCGTCCGCAGATCTCGGTGGTGAAGTAAACGCTAGATTCGGCACACCGGTGGCTCACTCCCACTCCGAAAAGGAAGCTGTCTCCGACGGTGATCTGCCCCAGTTTCTCTTTGGCCTGGTGTGACCAGCCTAAATTGAGCGCCAGTACCGTGCGGTCGGCCCAGTTGCGATCGAAGATAAACTTCATTCCGCCGCGGGCTGATTTCGCGCTGATCAGGGTGGTGACGTCTCCGGTGTCCAGGGAGATGAACGGCGCCACGGCAATACCGTAACGGTCCGTTCCTCCCCGAAACCGGTACTTGGCTGAAATAATGATATTGCCAAACCCGCTTGAATCGATCGGGAACGCGTATTCGGGTATGGCTGAATCCTGGTAGAAAAGATACGGGAATGTGAGAGAAAGCTGGAAGTGCCTGGAAGCGCCATAGGTAAGGGAAAGACTAGAAATCAGCTGGTACTTCGACAACTGGCGTTGTACTCCTCCCACGATGGCTTCTGCCGGTTTATCTGCATAGATGAACACATAATCGAGTTGAAACTTCTGCGGAGAAAGGGTCCTGGTACTGGGGGTGAACACCAGGTCCTGCTCGCCCACGGCCACTTTGCAGTGGTTGAAGTCCATGGCTGAAGTGGGAGAAATCGAAACAAGCAGTCCTGCTGCCATGAAACTGACCAAAACAGCTGCTTTTGCCTGTCTGCGGTGTCCCCTGAAGCGTAGTAACAAAAGAACAAAGCCAGCGAACATAGCCAGCGCGAAAAGCCATATAGCCGGTCCGAATTTCAGGCTCAGGACGGCGAACAGGATCAAGGGCATAAGTACGAATCTTACGATGGTCTTTAACCTCTCGTTTCCGGAAATGATAGATGCATATTTCGGACTGAACCGGTAATAGATCCGCACCAACATCCGGCCAATCCCGTTGGTCTGAAGATAACGGTCACGGAACTGCCGCAGCACGCCGACGTGGGGTTCCTGAGGCGAGCCGAAAGCCGCCGTGGCGATGAAACACCCGCCGCCTCCCGTCACTGAACTTATCTCACCAATCTGGGTGGTAAAGCTGCTCTCTTCAGACCACAGCGACCAGTTGTCGCTGCTATCCTGGTAGCGGACCTGCCAGTAGTAGGTTTTGGAGTGCATGAGGCTGTCAACCGGTACGGAGATACTGGTCAGGCTGGTGGTGCTGGACTGAGTCCAGGCGGGGCTGGAGTAATCTGAAGCGGTGTCCGAGATGCGCCACTCACTGCTTTTGTGGGTATCTGTAGCATTCTCGTCGGAGAAATCGGAAGCTCCCAGGATCGGTATGAGCGGTACCTGCAGGGAACCGTTACCGGGAGCGGTGTTTACCGGGCGTGTTGGTGGCACGTTTTCCGGCAGGCCGGCGATTTGCAGATAGGCGGCGGATTTGCGGGTGAACGGTGCAATTGACCGGGGGGTATAACTGGCAACTTGTTCGTCCGGAGCAGCTGAAATACCGTTTTCGTTCTGCACGGTTATCTTGAACGAATACACTCCGTTGCCGCTTGGCTGGAAATCGCCGAACCGGTTGGAATACACCCCGTCATTTAACAGGTCGTCCCCGTGGTCGTCGCTGTTGCCGTCGTCGAAGAGAGTGATTTCTTTCGTGCTTCCATTGGGCCGGGTGACGATACCGCTTACGTTCGCTCCCACCACCCGGTACCCGGCAATTACCGAAGCCGTGATGACCGGAGTTTCCGGGTAGGTGTACTCATCCTGGGAAGAAAGGACGGTGAATTCCACGTCGTTGGCGTTCGCCAGTACCTGGGTGCTGTAGGAAACGTCGGCGGTATTTGTCCCGTCCGCTTCCACGATCATCCTCCATTTTCCCTGTGCCAAAGTGGTGCCGCCCACTCTGAAAAACGCATACTTACCTTCAGTGCTTTTTACGTACTCCACTTCGTTGTATGAATTGTAATTCGAAGAGTTTATCTCCGTTGAGAGATCCGGCTTCAAAAGCTTCAGATCGAAATCACCGTCATCCCACCGCAGCATGAAGGTCATCTGGGTGCTGAAAGAGTCAACAGTGATATCGGTCTGCTCGTTACCTCCGGGAGTCAGTTCACCTTCCGTTTCTTCCGCAGTCTCCTCGTTTTCTAGCTCAGCGGAGATATCGGTGAATATCCGTTGCAGTTGTCCGGCGGATGAAGCGTGATAATACTTGCCACCGGTATCAGCGGCGATTCCCTGCAGTAATCCCACATTGACATCGTTTCCCAGCCCCACGGTGTACACTGCTGCTTTGCGGGTCACCAGGCTCGGGACCACCGTGCTCGGATCGGGACCGGAGTTATGATCACCGTCAGACAGCAGGATGATGCACTCTTTGGCCGATTCTCCCTCGGGCAGGGTCTGCAGTTCGGCCAACGAATTGCTCAATCCCATGCCAATGGCTGTGTCACCGGAGGAGGAGAGTCCGCCGATGGCTGATTTAGCCGATGACTTCACTCCATCATTTGTCACCTCGGTGAGAGAATAGTCTGTGGAAGCACCGCTGGCAAAAGAGGTAACGGCGATGAATTCCTTTTTTTCCTTCTCTACCAGGTCGACGAACAGTTTCCCGGCTTGCTTGGCCAGGGAAATGGGTGAGCCGTCCATGCTGCCGGAGCGGTCGATGCAGATAACCTGGCTGAGATTGGTCCCCATGATGATCCAGTCGATGTTCGAGTGGCCCCCGGGCATTTCAGTGCTCGTTCCGGTAGTTTCGGTAAGAGTGATATTGTAGGTGGATTTACAGTAGGGAACCAGATGTTCCCAGCATGATTCGCCGTGTTTACTGTGCTGCTTGTTATCGGCAATATGGTTGTTCTTGTGGCAGAATTCGGTTCTCTTGTTGCTGGGAGTTACTTTGGTGCCTCCATCCATGATACATGTCACTTCACTGGTGGTAGAAATGCAATATGCATCGGTACCATCAGATTTGAAATACTCATCATAGAGCTTGAAACCGTAATGACCCCATTCGTGAACGATGCCGAACTGTCCCAGAGCGGCTCCCGAAGTGCTCTTGTGGGTCTGGGAGATCCAGATATGCCAGCCCGCTTTGCCCATTCCCCCGGGATTTGCCGAGGCCCCATCATTATTATCCTGGATTAGAACATCCATCTTGTCCCTGGGGGCATCTTTGTCATACACATAGATCTTGTCGAACTGCATCTGTCCATCAGTTGAGTTAAAAAGCTTTTCACTGGCCTTCTGAAAAGCGTTCTTGTGAGCTTCCATGTCGTCTTCTTCGTATGTGTACTGCACGTTAAGGTTGACTTTGGCGGGAGTCCCGGCGGTGACGGTTCCTTCTCCCCGGGGTGAGTAGTGGGAACCGCCAAGGGTCATTTTCCCCGCTCCTAAAGGTTTTAACCTCTGTTTAAATCGGTTGTCTGATAGCTTGTCGAGTGCTTTCTCCGGCGTGCCGGCCATTAGGGTGCCGGCGGCGAGTGAAAGGAAAAACAGGGTTAACAAAAGAATCTTTACATTACAAAGGATATTGGATGATTTGATAGAACCCACCTGCTCTCTGGTCACCGCGATTCAGAGGAAATGAATTGCCGGTGTTTCTGAGAATCAGAAATCATGGTATGGCGCATTGGCGGTTACGTCAACAGGTGGTCGCCGGGTCCCGGCGCAGTGAAGAATTGGCCATAGACATCTCGTTCGTGGTAGCTACGCCCATCAGAAAGCCCATCATCGTTTTAAGTTGGCGTTGCTACCTGGT
The DNA here is from genome assembly GCA_964432985.1 of uncultured bacterium. GTDB lineage: Bacteria > Muiribacteriota > CAYSPT01 > CAYSPT01 > CAYSPT01 > CAYSPT01. The sequence continues at coordinate 622 of CAYSPT010000093.1, read as the reverse complement.
ATTATGTCCGGTCCCGTTTGTTGAAATACGTTTTGAAAAACCGTCCATCGATCAAACGGTTGAGGTCTTTCATCGATACGATGCCTGCCAGTCGGCCGTCTTTGACCACCGGCATGTGTCGGACATTTTCCCTGAACATGATGTGGTAAGCCACACCAACACTTTCTTCGGCGTCCACCGTAACGAGAACGCATGACATAACGTCTCCCACCTGCGTGCCGGCGGGATCTCGCCCCTCGGCCACTACCCGCTTGAGAAGATCACGTTCGGTGAATATTCCAACAGGATTATCGTCCGTAATAACTATCAGAGCCCCGATATCGTGCCGGGCCATAATCTGCACCGCCGATGCGACGGTTTCTTCCGTCGTACAGGTCTTTACATCTGTGTTCATGTGCTGCTGGACATCCATTGACAATCCTCCTTAGCAGGAGCCTTTCGGCGCGGCTCAGTCTTCCCAGAAATCCCCATCATCATCATCTTCCTCGAAGTCCCCCCAGTCATCGTCCTGATCTATGTCGATACCGGAATCATCTTCTAAATTGGAATCATCATCGGGCCAATCCGGCCATTGAGGAGGTTCGGGTGGTTCTGGCAGGGTTAAATCCGGTGGTTCCGGCGG
>CAYSPT010000092.1:0-16435 GCA_964432985.1 uncultured bacterium | reverse complement strand
GTAACCGTGATGGAGACTGTTTCAGTGGCCGTGCTGTACGGGGTATCGGTCCCGTTGCCTGCAGCGTCCAGGTCGTCGGTTGTTCCCTGGTCACCGGTGGTGTCGCCGGTCTGGTCCCAGGCCCTGAAGTCGAAGCTGGCGGTGTCGGCGTTTTCCTCGTCGGGGACAAAGCGGACCTTGTCCTCGGCCCGCAGCAGAAGCGCTGTAGTGGTTGCGATAGCCGGAAAATCCTGCCAGGATGAAACGTAGTACTGCCAGGTGCCGTTGCTCGGGGTGGAGGCGTAAATGGCGATACCTTCCAGCGACTCGTCGTCTACATCGGTGACCCTGTCGCCGGTGGCTGTGAGAATGATCTCGGCCACGGTGTTTCCGGCGCTTTCGGTGGTATCTTCATCGATCGAGGTCAAGCTCATGTCACCGGAGTTGTCCAGCTCCGGTGCATCGTTGGTCAGGGTGACCGCCATGCTGACGGATTCGTCGTTGTCTACAAGCGCGCCGCCGGTCCCCTGGGAGCCGCTGTTGCCATCGCTGAAGATGAAGGGGATGACGATGGGGTTCGGCGGTCCGTTGCTGGTGTTGTCAAAGGTGATCTGCTGGAGAGTCGAGTTCACCAGGGCCGTGGTGGCGGAGGCGTTGAAGGTTAATACCAGATTACCGCTGTTGTTGGTGGTGACAGTACCGATGGTCGTGGCACCGTCTGGTTGGAAGGCGCCGCTTTCAGTCAAAGCCGTCAGTGTCCCGCTTTCGGCGTAGATATCCAGGTTGACATCAGGTCCGGCAGTACGCAGCAGTGTCAGGGTGGCACCGTTGTAGTTACCGCTGCCAGCGCTCAGGGCGTCGAGCTCGGGATCGGCGATGGTGATGTCGCTGTCAAGCACCACCGCGGCGCCGTCTTCGATGAAATCAGTGGGATGGTCCGCAGTCAAGTTGCTGAACACCGGAGCATCGTTATTGGCGGTGACGGTGATGGCGCAGGTAACCGCGGCGCTCACGTTGTCGTCGCCGTCATTGTCGTCGATGGTGATGGAGATGGTGCGGCTGGCGGTTGGATTGTCGGAAGAGTTCTGATAAGTGATAGCCTGTATCAGGGCGTTAATTGCCGTGGGCGTCGCCGCTCCGGCGTCGAAGGTCACGACCAGGTCGTCACCGTCAGCGCCGTCGGTGGTAATGTCGCCTATGGGCGCGGTATTGTACTGGACTTCAGCTACATTCAGCGTGATACCGCCGGCCGCGCTGACATCCAATTGGTCCTCCGCGCCCCCACCAACAGAATAAGTGACTGTCAGGGTCCCACCACTCAGGTCATTGCTGTCGATGTCGCCGAAGGTCACAGCATCGTCGATAATCGCCGCGGCGGCGTTCAAAGCATTTTCTTCCAGCGTGGTAGAGGCCAGGAAGTCCGCCAGGGTCGGCGCGTCGTTGACCGCGTTCACAGTGATGGTGAAAGTCTGATTGGCACTCTGGTCAACACCGCTGTAATCGGTACCGCCGGTGTCGGAGAGAGAAATAGTCACTTCAGCCGTGCCGTTGGCGTCGTCCGTCGGGGTGTAGGTCAGGTTGCCGGTGGTTTCATCCACGTCCGGCTGTACGGCAAACAAGCTGTTATTATCGTTAGATATATTGAAGGTGAGCGTCTGGCTCGCCTCGTTATCCGGGCCCTTGCTGATGCTGGAGGCGAAAGCGGCCACAGTTTGGGCGCCGGCGTCCTCGTCTACCGCCGCCGGATCGCCGGCGAGGCTGAAACTCGGCACATCATTTTTGTTGGCCACGTTGACTGTCATGGTGTAGGCCGATTCGCTGTAATCGTCGCCGTCGTGTACCTTGAACTCGAAGGTGGCGTAGGGGCTGGCAAAATCGTCCGAGTCAGCCAGGAACTTCAGCTTGGGAATATTGACCGTTGTGATGACCTGGTCTATAGCGACATCATCGTCGGGATCGTCGTAACCATCCTCCCCGGTATCGTAGAACAGTGTACCAGCTGTTTCCAATGACGTGATTTGTATCTGCTCGATAGCATCACCTGCATCGGCGGAGTCGGTGAAGTTGAAGTCGCCGGATGCGAAGGCGAAATCCGTATCTTCCACGGCGGCCACCGAGTTATTGGAGGCGGTGGGAATATCGTTCACCGCCGAGATGTCGACCGTTACGGCCGACGCGTTCGAATAACCTGCGCTCTCGTCCTTCGCCTTGAAGCTGATGGCGTCGGCCTTTGTGCCATTCACGTTGGAAGCTGGAGCGAAGATGAACTGCCCCAGGTTGTTGGCAAATTCGGTGGCACCAGAAACATCGCCTGCTGTCACCTCGGCGCCCCGGCTGCCGCCGTCGTAGACATAAAGAGTGCCAACCGTACCCGCGTCAGGTATAGCCGTGATGATGAAGTGGGTGATTTCATCATCAACGTCGGTCGTGTTGGAAGCCAGGGTGATGGTCAGGTCGGTGTCCTCAACGGCGTTGGCGGTAAAGGGCGTCGTCACCGGAGGGTCGTTCACTGCAGTCACCTGGATAGCCACCTGCTTCTGGGCGGTTTTGAACAGGTCACTGGTACCGCTTTCCTTGGCCAGGAACAGGAAGGTGGTGTCGCCGTAGACGTCGCCATCGATCAGGTGCACCTTGACCACGCCGCCGCTCACCTCGACCGTGTCTCCAGCCAGGGTGATGGTGCTGTCGCCGTCCCCGGCATCCAGCAGGGTGCATATGGAGTCGTCAGGCAGCGAGTACAGGTAGTAGGTCAGCGCACTGTCCTCGGGATCGGTAATATAATTACTGAGATCAACGGACAGGTCGCTGTCTCCCTCGTTCATGCTCAGGGTGATGAGGGCTTCCTGGACCACGGGCGTCTCGTTGACGTCGGAGACTTCGATGTCCTCGGCGGGTTGATCAATGGTCCCGTCATTGATGACATAGGGCAATGTGTGGTCAGCATCGGCATCGAAGGTTTCGTAGTCCACCGGCGTATCGGTGGTCATGATCCCAAAAAAAGCACCCTCGTCCGTGATCTTCCAGAACCCATCCTCGCTGGTGTCGTGCAAGGTGGTGTCCGCCCACTTGAACGTCGGAACATCGGGTTCCTCCACACCGGTGATGGTGCCGATCAGCGTGTCCACGGCGGAATTTTCATTCACCGGCGATATGGCGATAACCGTCTCCGCCAAAGCATCTCCCACACCAGCGAAACCAAATACGAACAAAGCAAGTAAAACTACCCCCGTGAGACGTCTCATGTACGACTCTCCCTTCACTCCTGCTGTCACAAAACTCACATCCTTAATTGAACTGCTGTTTTCCATTACCGTAAAATTGTTTCCGTCCATGTGTATGCTTTTGCCTCCTTATAATCTTGTATATATCTATATATACACTGTAAACACACTAAACCTGGGTATGATACATTACCACTCATACCCTGTCAAGGATTCCCCTCACAACTTTCGAGGGGTCCCCTCGACGGACAGCCTTATTGTTATCGGTCGAATACTCTTACGTATCAACTCCCCGATCTTCCTTAAACCTTTGTTATCACTGATTACAACTTGGAAATTACCTTGCTAGAAAAAACATGACCATGGCTGCGCACAGGCAGTCATGGCCCCCAAAAAACCGTTTTTGAATTGTTGCAAATTCTTTATTCATAGTCGATCGACTAAGTTATATCAAAGTATTCATGCTGTCAACAGGTAATTTACCCTCATTTCCTGTTGAAAATTGGCACCTTCCAACTGTAACATTTCACACATTTTAAGTATAGATAACTGCTAAAACCCGCTGATAATCAAATAAATACCTATTTCGCAAATCCCCCCTTGCAAAAGACGGCCGGTTCCAATACCATTCCGATAACGACTCCACGGGGGAGGCTGGCAACAGATGAAAAACTTGAAACTCAGATACAAGGTACTGGTAATCATCCTGGTGTGGTTCCTGGTGACCACGCCGTTTATCATCTACTTCAACTACACCGCCACCAGGGGAATCCTGTACGACCAGAAGAAGGTGGCCACCCGGGCGGCGGTGGACCTGGCCTACAAGATTATCGAGAACTCCTTCAACCAGCAGAAGGCAGGTTTTATAACCGAAAAAGAAGCGCAGAAGAATGCAATGGAGGAAATCGAGTCCCTCCGGTACGGGCCCGAGGAGAAGGACTACTTCTGGATCAACAATTTCGCCCCGGTGATGATCATGCACCCCTACACCAAAAACCTGGAGGGGGAGGACCTGAGCGGGTATAAAGACCCCACCGGGAAAAAGCTGTTCGTGGAGATGGTCGAGGTGGTCACGCAGGACGGCGCCGGTTTCGTGGACTACTACTGGCAGTGGAAGGACGATGCCACCCGCATCGAGCCCAAGCTTTCCTATGTGAAGGGTTTCACACCCTGGAAGTGGATCGTGGGCTCCGGTATCTATATCAACGATGTCGACCGCCTGGCCCACACCAACGCCCTGGTCATCCTGGTGGTCACCGTGATTACCATGATCCTGGCCTGCTTCGCCCTGATGTTCTTCACCAACCGCTTAATCATCGATCCCCTGGTCAAGGTCACCGACTCGGCCAAAGGGGTGGCAGCCGGCGTATTCACGGATGTCGAAGGAGTGGAATCCACCGACGAAATAGGGGAACTGGCCGCTTCGTTCAACCGGATGCTGACCACCCTGAAGAAGCTTGCCCGGCAGGCGGAAGCCATCGCCAACGACGATCTGCACAACACGCTTCTAAACGAAAAGGTGGAAGGCGACCTGGGCAGCGCTTTTTCCACCATGGTGGCCAAGCTCGGCGAACTGGCAGAAATCTCGGAACTGATCAGCCGCGACGAGATCTTCCACGACAAGATCCAGACCTTCATATCCAAACGGCTCGACAATAACGAGAAAATGACCAGCGAGGGAGTGCTCACTACCTCTTTCATGAATATGCTCAGCATTCTACGGAAGTTGACCGGCCAAGCTAAATTGATTGCCAACGACGATCTGCACAACCCCAAGCTGGACAGGATGATCTCCACAGGCGACCTGGGATCGGCTTTCGGCCGTATGCGCGACAAGCTGCGGCAGTTCGCCGACCAGGGTGACCGGATAGCCCAGGGTGACCTGCGCAGGAGGACCACCGATTCCTACGAAGAAGACGGTGTCCTGTCCGGGGTGTTCAGCTCCATGCTGGCCAACCTGACCACTTTGATCAGCGAGATCCAGGACGTGTCCCGGAAAGTCAAAAAGACCGCCGCTGAGATAATGGGCGCGGCGGAAGAGATGATGCAGTCCACCCAGACCCAGACCGAAAAGATCACTGACACTTCAGCTGCCATCACCGAGATGAGCGCGTCCATCCAGCAGATTTCGGCCAGCTCGAAGAAAGCGGACCTGATGGCCTCCCAGGCACAAGAAGCCGCGGCAGGGGGCGCCTTTGCCGTCAAGGACACCATCAATGGGCTCAACACCATCACCGACACTATCCAAACCGCTGGGGAGATGACCCGCAAACTGGGGGAGCGGAGCCAGGAAATAGGACAGATAACAGCTACCATCACCGAGATCAGCGAACTGACCAACCTGTTGGCCCTCAACGCCGCCATCGAAGCCGCCCGGGCCGGGGAGCACGGCCGGGGATTCGCCGTGGTGGCCGCCGAGGTGCGTAAACTGGCCGAGCGGACCGCCGCCAGCGCCAAGGAGATCAGCGGGATCATCGAGAAGATCCAATCGGAAATAACCACAATCAACAAGGCCATGGAGCAGTCGAGCCAGTCGGCGGTGGACGGCATGGTTCTTGCCAACGACCTGAGCATGTCATTCGCCGATATCCAGGAAAGCGTCCGGAGCACCAACGCCAACATGGAGCAGATCGCCCAGGCCATGGCCCAGCAGGCCGAGGTGTGCGACGACATCGTTTTGGCCATCGACACCATCACCAGCGTGGTCAGGGAAACTGAAAACCAGAGCGACCGCCTGCTCAAGCAGGTGGGCGAAATGCGGCACATCACCGAGAACCTGGACCAGCAGACTAACAAATTTGAGCTTTAGAGATGTGGATCCGCCGGTCAAGCCGGCGGATGACTGCTGGTGCCGGCGGATGACTGCTGGTGCCGGGTTCCCGCGGCTAGAACTCCAGTGGTTTGAGCGCGTTGCCGAATTTCCAGATTCTGACGGCCCCGTCACGTCCCCCCGAGGAAAGCAGTGTACCGTCGGCGTTGAAATCCACCGATTCGACGTCCGCGGCGTGTTCCTGCAGAGTGATCAGACACTCTCCGGTCCGCACGTCCCACAGCTTGATGGAAGAGTCGTTGCCCCCGGATGCCAGCAGCCGCCCGTCCGGAGAAAAGCTCAGCGTGTTGACGCGGCCGATGTGCCCGCTGCATTTCCTTACCACCCGGTTCGTAGCCAGGTCCCAGAGAAAAATCTTCCCCTCGCCGTCCGACGACACCATGGAAGTACCGTCGGGACTGAAGGCCAGTGCGTGTATGAACTCCGCGTGCTCACGGTACGCCGCCTTCATCGAGCGGTCCTTTACGTTCCATAACAACAGAACCCTGTCATCACCTCCGGCGGCCAGCAGATTCCCGTCGGGGCTGAAAGCCAGATCAAGTATCTCTTCGTTTAAGTCCTTGAAGGCGTGAACGCACTGCCTGGAAGCGACGTTCCAGAGCTTGACCGTCCCGTCGCTGCTCCCGGTGGCCAGCAGCGTGCCGTCCGGGCTGATATCCACCCCGCCGACATCTTTCCATTTGTCCCCCTGCTTGAAGTTCCAAAGATCTTTAGCCGCGTCCATCAACGAAGCGATGAAGTCAGTCTGCTCCCCTGAGCGGACATCGATACTGGCTATGTGCGAATCCGTTTTCAGGTCCGCCAGGTTAAGAAGTCCGTCGTCCCCTACCGAGGCCAGCAGCGCCCCGTCCCGGCTGAACGCAATGGAGCGCACCCGGCCGCCGTGTGACATTATATCGGACGCCCGAGACCAGGACGTGGTGTCGAACAACTGCACGGGAACTATTCCTGAAGCAATTGTCCCCACAGCCAGCCATTTGCCGTCGGGACTGAAGACGGTGGCGCTGACCTTGACATCTCCCAGTTCCATGGTGTGAACCAGGGGCTCCCGATCCATGGACCACAGCTTGACTTTCCGGTCGGACCCGGCAGTGGCGACGGTTTCATCGACAGGGTGGAATCTGGCGGAGTAGACCACACCGTTGTGCCCACGCAGAACGCCGATGTCGACCTGACGCTCCACGTCCCAGAACCGGACCGTACCGTCACGTCCACCGGTCACCAGCACGCGGTTGTCGGGGCTGAAATCAAGTGTCTGCACTTCGGCCCGGTGCCCCCGCAGAGTGGTGATAAGGCGGCCGCCTTCCATGTCCCATATCTTGACGGTGGTGTCGTTGCAGGCCGAGGCGAGCATGGTTCCGTCAGGGCTGAAACGCAGCTCCTCGATGGTGCCCCAGTGATCGTAGAGAATCGATTGCATCTTGCCCGATTCCAGGTCCCAGAGCCGCACGTCTTTCTCCCTGCCCCCCGAGACGAGATACCGTCCGTCGGGGCTGACCACCACTGAAAAGACATCCCTCAGATGCCCCCACAACGACCGGTCGAGCTTCTTCTGACTGACGCTCCAGAACTTTATCACCTCGTCACCTGAGGAAATCAGGTGCTTTCCATCCACGGTAAACACCAGCCCCCGGATATCGTCCATGTGCGCTAACCCACCCTGGAGAGCCGGATCACTCAATACGGCGTATTCTTTTTGAACGGCGTATTTTTCCTGAACGTCATTTTCTTTCGGAGCAGCATTTTCTTTCGGAGCAACGTTTTCGTCCTTATCGGAGATCGTCCAGAGCCGTAACGTGCCGTCATTGCCGCCCGTAGCGATGAGCGTCCCATCGGGACTGAAGGCCAGGCTGACAGATACCACTCCGGGCACCATGAATCGGCCGGCTTCCTCCCCGGTCTCCGTGTTTATCAGCCGAATGAATCCATCCCAGCTGCTCACGGCCAGCAACCGGCCGTCGGGACTGTAGCAGAGCCGCCTGAACGCCAATCCCCATTTATTGCTGAGCAGCAGGGAGGACTGGATAGGCCGCCCCTCGTTGTACCGGGCCCGCCATCTGAACAGGTCGATGAAGGGGATGAGGTTCATCCGCCTGGTCTCCATGTCCTGCCGAACCTCGTCGTAGATCTCGAGCACTTTCTCGATGTCCCGCTTTTCTTCGAACATCATGCCCAGGTTGAACCGGCTCTTGATGTCGCTGGCCACCGCTTCCAGGCGCTGCTTTTCGGCTTCGGACCGCTGCTCGTCGGCACGGGTCCGCTGCTCCTCGGCCTCCAGGCGCTGCTCCTCGGCCTCCAGGCGCTGCTCTTCGGCGATCAGGCGCTGCTCTTCGGCCCGGTCACGCTGCTTCACCGCTTCACGTTCGGAGGCTGATATCCGCACAAATGACACACCGAAGGAGACGATCAGGATCGCCAGGACGGCTATGGCTGAAGAAGCCAGCACCCTGTTTCGGGACATCCACTTGGTGAACACCCGCCAGAGGCTGTACTCCATGGCGCCGATGGGACGCCCCGAAAGGAAAAGCTCGATTTCACGCTTCAAGGCGCGGACGGATTGGTACCGGTCGTTTTTTTTCACCGTCAGGCACTTCATGATGATTGAATCCAGCTCCGGCGGCAGGTCCCGACCGGGAGCACGACTCGACGGGGACTGGGGCAAAACTTTGCCGATCTTGCTTAAAACATCCCAGGGGGGGCCGGAAAACGGGGGTTCTAAAGTAAGAAGTTCGTACAACAGCGCCCCCAGCGAATAAATGTCGGAGCGCTCATCCATCAATCCCACCAGCCCTTTGGCCTGCTCCGGGGACATGTAGGAGGGAGTTCCCACCACCGAACCGGACATGGTTTTCATCTCACCGCCGCTGCCCGGCTCCTCGGCGATGACCAGGCCGTACCGCCGCTCGTCGTCCTGGCTTCCCAGTATCCGGGCCAGGCCCCAGTCCATCACGTACACCTCGCCGAAGTCTCCCGTCATAATATTGTCCGGCTTCAAGTCGCGGTGGATGATTCCCCGGGAGTGGGCAAAGGCGATGCCGTCGCATATCTTGAGAAAAATGCTCAGGATTTCCGTCAGGCTTTCCGGGCGTCCGGGGCTGTCGGCGTTATCGGTGCAAAGCGGGTCTTTCGATTCTTCCGAGTCTTGCGGGCCGGCAGAGTCTTGCGGGCCGGCGGAGTCTTTGCTTTCGCGGCTATCGCGTTTATCGCAACATTCACGGGCCCACCAGATCATTTCGGCCAGGGACATACCGTGCACCTTTTTCATGGTGAAGAAGATCTGCCCGTTTTCATCCACACCCAATTCATGTACCGGGCAGATATTCGGATGCTCCAGCTGGCCCTGGACCTGGGCTTCCCTGACGAACCGTTCAATGTATTCCCGGGATGACTGCCACTGGCTGGCGATCACCTTCATGGCCACTTCCCGCTGAATTTCGGTATCGAAAGCGTTGAGAATGACCCCCATACCGCCGCTCCCCACCTCGTCGGTCACCACGTAGTGGCCTAGAGGGGGAGTAGGCGAGGGGGGGACGGAAGCCGCCTGACCGGGAGTCCGTTTATCATCTCTAGCCGGATGAGGAGAACTGTCGGCGCTTAGCGGTTCATCAGGCGGTAAGGTGTCGGGACCGGGGACCACGGTATCCGCCCCGTACTCGCTTTCCCGGTAGCTGGCCAGCGCCTCGACAGAGCCTTCCAGGCAGGTGCCCGGCGACAGGCCCTCCTGCCGGCTCATGAGCTTCTGGACCAGCTTTTTACCGGTCAGGCCCTTGGCGGCCACGGCCCGTACCCGGGCACTTTCATCGCTGTCGGCAGTCCGCTGTAAATACTGGCCGGCACGTTCGTCATCGGACCTCACCAGGTCGATGACGGCCTGAACGCGGGCTCCCTCATCGGGGCTCTCAAGGGCAGACAGGATCTCGTCAAATGATTTCATCGTGGCAATTGTAACAGGGCATGGTCCCGGCAGGCAAGAAGCGGTGCACCTTTCAAATATTTGCACTCCTCGCCAACAACTTGATACCATGCAGTACATGCGTGTTTTACTCGTTTCCGCCAACCGGACAGCTGTCAATATGCCGGTTTTCCCCCTGGGACCGGCTTTCCTGGCCGCCGGACTGGAGAAGGAAGGGCACCAGGTGCGGGTCCTGGACCTTTTTGATACCCGTTTTCCGGACCCCGTCGAGGCCACCGCAGAAGCCGTTGGGGCTATCAGGAATCCCATCGAGGCCACCGCGGAAGCAGTCCGGGCCACTACGAAAGCCGTCCTGGATTTCCGGCCGCAATTGACCGGGTTTTCCGTCAGGAACATCGACAACCAGGACCCGTTTTCCCCCGAGTTCTACCTGCCCGAAGTCCGGCCGGTGATAAGCGCCTGCCGTGAAATATCAGGTTCTCCGGTGGTTATCGGCGGCGCCGGTTTCAGTATCTTCCCCCGCGCGGCGCTCGCGTACCTGGGAGGAGATTTCGGCGTGGCCGGAGAAGGAGAACGTCCGCTCTGCCTGCTGGCCCGGGCGCTTGAGTCCGGACGGGACCCACGACGTATCCCCTGCCTCATTACGAGCGGAGAACCAGTCACTTCCATCCGACATCCGGAAGGTAGTGCCGGGCCCGCCACCGGCTCTTTTCTTGATGGGATCATTGATGAGAATACCGAAACGGCCGCGGATTCATCGCCCGGTGAAGAGAATACCGGTGCCCTGGGCCATCTTCCCCGCCCCGCCCTGGAGCTGTTCGATATTCCCCGGTACGGCCAGAGCGGTTTCATCCCGGTGCAGAGCAAGCGGGGATGCTCCAAGCGATGCCTCTACTGCTCTTCCCCGATAATCGAGGGACGGACCATACGGCTGCGGCCGGCTACGACGGTGGTGGACGAAATCGAGTTCACGGTCAAGCAGTACGGTCAGCGGACCTTCTTTTTCGTTGACAGCCTCTTCAATGTTCCAGAAGCACACGCCCTGGAGCTGTGCCGGGAGATTATCAGACGTAAGCTGGACATCAACTGGTACGGTATCATCCATCCGGTCAATGTCTCACCGGCCCTGGCAGCCGGAATGAAAGAGGCGGGATGCAGCCAGATCAGCCTGGGCTTCGAAAGCGGCTCCGACCGAATGCTGAAAGTGCTGCACAAAGGATTCTGCGCGGACGACATCATCCGGACAGCCGCATTGTTCCGTCAGCACGAGATTCCTCAGCGGGGATTCCTCCTGCTGGGGGGGCCGGGTGAAGACCGCACATCGGTAGACGAGAGTATTGCGCTGGCCGAACGCCTGGATCTGGAATCGATGAAGGTCACACCGGGAATGAGAATCTACCCGGGGACCGGTTTGGCTGAGATCGCGGCGGCTGAAAACGTCATCTCCCGGGAGGACGATTTGCTGCAGCCGGTATTCTACGTGTCTGAGGCGGTGCGCGGCTGGCTTAATGAACGGGTACTGAAGGAATGCGCCGGGCACCGGGGCTGGTCGACGTGACCGGCAGGCCGAGTTCGATTCTCTCTTTTCGGAGACCAGTCCAGTCCATTGCAAATGCCTCTCTCAAGTCTGCTCCAAGAAGTGCAAACCGCTAAAGTCCAAAAGTCAAATCTCATCCTTACTCACCATGATACTTAGCATGGTGTCGTCCACCCGGGCCATACCAACCTTGCTGATCTCACTCAGGTGCCTGATGGTGTCCTCGGCGGTTTTTCCCACAAATCCTTCGGCGTGGGTGATACCGTGATCGTTCAGGGCCATGTAGGCGGAGCGGATAGCCGAATCGGTGGAACTGGCCACCTTCAAGGCGCAGCCGCCTTTGGCTCCGTCGCACAGCATCCCCCCCAGGTCGCTGATCAGGTTGTTCACCGCCAGGGTGATTTTTGACATGTCCGCCCCGTACTGCTGAAAGACGATGGCCGCTGCGGCACCAACCCCGGCGGCGATAGCGCAGCCACACAGGGGAGACAGGTCACCGGTGTAGCATTTCACGTAGCTGTTCATCAGGTGAGAAAGAGCGATGCTGCGGATAATAGTTTCTTCGTCTATATCGAAATGCAATCCCACATTGTAGGGAACAAGGATGGCCACGATACCCTGGTTGCCGCTGCCCCCGCTGGCCATCACCGGGTAACTGAGCCCGGCCATCCGGGCGTCGCAGGCCGACGCGGTCAGAATCTTGCTCGACGAAAAGACATCATCCAGCAGATAACCCTTTTTCATCAGATCGAACAGGAAATACCCGACCTTTTTCACTTCCCGGCCCGCTTCGGAAATGGCCAGGTTCATGGTAATACCGCTCTTGATGTAATCGTAATCATCGGCGTCAATCCCCATGGAAAGGTCGATCAAATCGGTGATGGGCATCTGTTTGAGGACCGATTTGTATTCCCGGGATGATGCGCCGCCGCCATCCGGCTGCTTCTCGAAGAGGACCCGGCCGTTCTTCTCCAGGCGGACCAGGTTGGTGTGGGTGCTCTCGATCACCGCCCGGACCGAATCATTACCGGCTGTCAGGGTCACCTCGATGTACAGCCCGGTTTGCGACCGGTCGAAGGTGATACCCGCCTTCCCGGCGGCGATCAGCGCCCTGGCCTGCTCCACCATCTCTTCTCTGACACCCTGCAGTATCTCCATCTTCAATTCGGGCTGCCTGACCAGCGCCCCGAGTATTCCGGCAATGAGATTGCCGGTTTCTCCCCCGGTGTTCGGGACCATGACGGCAAACCCGTTTTTGTACACGCCGGGATCGACGATTATACGAATTTCATCGGGAGCGGCTGACAATTCGTGAGCAGCCACGCTGGCGGCGTAGGCCACGGCGATGGGCTCCGTGCAGCCGAGAGCGGGAAACACTTCGCGGGCCAGAACTTCCTTGAGAATATTCATGTGGCGCTCCTCGACCATGCTGAGCAGGTGATAGACAGTGCCTGTCGTCTGTGGTGCGGCTGATTATTCCGTGAGCCGCATGATCTCTTTCAGTTTTTCGATAGCGGCCAGCCCATTCACCACTCCCGCGCCGTACTTGTTGTCCTTGCCGGCCGACCCCATGTCCAGGGCTGTTTCCTGCAATACCTGGCTGGCGAATTCGGTGGTCAGGGACGGAGCCGCCTGCTTCATGAGGGCCACAAGACCGGTGACGTTGGGGCAGGCCATGGAAGTGCCGCTCATGGATGTGTAACCACCGCCGGGTTTGGCGGAACGGACACCCGAACCGGGAGCGGATACGTCGGGCTTTATCCGGTCGATACCGTCCCACTTGATGGGACCTCGGGATGAGAAGAAAGCGATCTTGTTGTTCTTCTTGGTGGCGCCCACCGAAATGACGTTAAGGAAACCGCCCGGGAGGCCGGTGGTCCGTTTCCAGGGACCGGAGTTTCCGTTGGCGAAAATGGGAATGACGCCGGCGTCCAGCCAGGTCTGTATCGCCTGCTTGTAGAGTTCCCGGCGTTCGGGGGAGTCCCCGCCGCCCCAGGAGTTACAGCACATCGCCGGGGCGTCGTCGGTGGCCGGGTCGCCGTCCGGGTCGGCGATCCACTGCATCCCGGAGAGCAGTATTTCCCCTGTGGTCGATCCGGTGGCAAACACCCGTCCCACCACCAGCTTGGCCCCCGGCGCAGCGCCGATCTGCTTGCCGGATGCGCTTCCCCCGGCGATAGTACCGGCGGTGTGGGTGCCGTGCCCATTGGTGTCCACCGGGGTCTCCGACGGCTCGGCGGTGAAATCTTTCCAGTTTACGATCTTACCTTCCAGGTCGGGATGAGAGGCGTCTACCCCAGTGTCAAGATGGCCTACAATAACTCCCGAACCGTCCAGACCGTATTGCTCGGCGACCTCGGGGATCTTCATGTTTTCCAGGCTCCACTCGTAGGCGGATGAGCTTCGGATAGCAGTTGATTCCCAGGTTTTGGGCAGGGGGATTGGTTTATCCAGAACGACCTTCTTCACCGCGAGATTTTTGGAGATGGACAGGATGGTACTCCGGTCGGCGGTAAGAGCGATAGCGTTGACGATCCACAGGCTGCGGTAATCTACCACCCGCGCGCTGTCCGCCCCCTCAGCCGCTTGAATCTGCTCGAGCACGGGCTGCTGGGAAATCCGGGCCCGGGTCATGAGAGCGGTAAGCAGTTCTCCGCGGGTCAGAACCCCGTCCGGATGGGAGTTTTCAGGATTGTTTATCAGTACGATAACATCATAAATATCGCCGGTTTTGCTGCCGGCAGCGGCGAATTCGGCAGCCAGTTCCGTGCCGAGAATACCTGCTGTGGCCGCAAACGGGAAGCATATAAGCAGCGAGAGAGCGAATCCTAAAATCATTCCTTTTTTCATCAAAGTCATTCCTTTCCTGTGTACCGAATTGACACAATGCGGCAACAGTTGCCGCATGAGTTAAATTATAACACTATTTACCGGTTTCGTCAGCTAGAATTGCGTCCAGGAGATACTTTATTGACGGTAGACCAACAGACCAGTGGATTGCGTCATCCACAGCAGGCCGACAGGATGACAGCAGGACTGCGGGAAAGGATTTGATATGTCGATCAGCTACCAGCTGTAGTCATGTTCGCTGAGCCAGTTTTGAGCGTCGGTGTCGCCGAGTTTCGCCGCCTGCTTGTAATCGCGTATCCGGCCAAACTTCCCTCCAAAGGCGGCATATCCTTCAATATACAGGTTGTACCTGGCCAGGCCGCGCTTGTAATACGCCCTGGCGTACTGGGGGTATATTTCTATGGCCCTGGTATAGCTGTCTATGGCGCCGCGGTAGTTTTCGTACCTGAACCGGAACTCCCCGGTTTCGAACAGCTTTTCCGCCTTGGCAATCGTCTGCTCACTGTCCGACGGTTTCCACGGGTCCCATGGGGCACGGAACCCACCTTCGGTGCTCGGGCCGTATCCCTTGCTGTAATCGCTTTCATCAGTCCCGTTTTCGTCTGAAGCAGCTTTCACGAAGTAATAGTACCAGTTGTCCCACCCGGCGTCGGCAGTGTGATCGTCGTAATAAATACCGCCCCTGATGATTACATCCGGCTGCGGGCCGATCCGGTTCGGATCACTCTCGGCACCGGCCGGCGGATAGTGCGACGGCGTCAGCCAACCCGTCATCTCGGTTTTGGTACTGGTGGGCCTGGTACTGCGGAACACCTTGTAATGGGTCGCGTCGGGCACCGAGCTCCAAACCACCCTGATCTTGTCCAGGAAATGCCCGCCCGAAGCGTAGACTTTCGGTGCGAACAGCTGGATTCTCGGTCCTTGTGCGAGAGGTCGGACATGCCTCAGAGCAGTGAAATCGGGAGGTTTATACTCTTCCCACTGATAGCGTTCGATGGCGTCCGTCAGCCCGGTCAAAGTCACGATGTTACCGAGCATTATGTTTCGCTTAAGATCCTCTCTCACTCCTGGATCTCTCACTATTGACAGGATCTGGACTGCTTCGTTTTTCTCCTGCTCGGATTCGAAGGAAAAAACCGGAACCAGACTCGTAAAAAGGAGGCAAATCAATACGAAAAAAACAGCGTGGGCATATTTCATAATAACCTGGATTCTCCTTTGTTTGTTGTTTGTACAAAGCAACTCACTACTATAAGTGTAGGGCAAGACAAGCCCGCAGCGCAAGAAATTTTTCTGCGACGCTGAAAACAGAGACCAGGTGACCGACTGTTTTCTGTAATTGAAAATTGACCCACTTAGGCCCTAAATTGTAATCGAAAATTGACCCACCCTAAAAGTAGACTTCTGTCTGGTCATTAACCAACGAGTTAACCAGACAGGAGGGAAGGAGATGACCAGGGTGGACCAACCTCCCGGAGAAGCGTTCCAATTTGATTGGGGCGAAGTGCACGCTTACCTGGACGGTAAACTGTTTGCGGCCATCTTCCCGTGATCATGCTATAATTTTGACGGCAGGAGGTCAAATAAGAGGCGGCGGGGGCCGTAATGTGGCATTAATTCTACTTGCAGAGTGTTTGCGAGAAGGATGGTCAAAGGATTCTCATGAAAACCAACGAGTATATACAGTATAAAAAAACACGAAAAGCGCGGGTGGTTATCTATACGGCAATTGCCGGTGGATATGATGATCTTCTTCATCATACCTATATTTGTAAAGATGCTGATTATATTTGTTTTACCGATCAACACATTGAAGAAGCCGGCGTATGGGAAATAAGGACAATGGACCATACCGAGCCCGAGCCCGTCAGACGAGCCAAGTATTACAAGTTGTTTCCCCATGTCTTGTTTCCTGATTACGACTATAGTGTTTGGATAGATGGAAATGTAGATCTACTGGATAATGATCTCGAGCGGAGAATCAGAGAACTCATCGGAAATGATACTGCATTATCAGCAAATCTCCATTTCAAAAGAACATGTATTTATGAAGAACTGGAGACCTGCATACAAAAGAAGAAGGATGATATAGCAACGCTTATTAA
>CAYSPT010000091.1:0-17015 GCA_964432985.1 uncultured bacterium | reverse complement strand
ATCCAGTGCAAATGCTTCGGTTTGAGAATGGTAAAATTACTATCATTCCTACGGTTGGTTGTTCGCCCCTCGACTGGTTATTCGCTACGCAAAGCACTTGCTCATCAATGCCTTCTCTGGTAAAAGTTTTATCCATACATTATGTATGACCTGTTCACACCACATGGTGCAACCACCGCATATTTCAGGGCTCTGAACTTTTTTTTTCAAAAACTTCTAATGTAACTTCAGCTTTCTGACGATACTATTTGTGAAAGTTGTAATTAACACGCTCTTTTAAAACAGGCCGGATGAATCCGCAACGGCATGGACGCCAACGGAAGTCGGACCAGGGATGGGTACGAGCAACCTTGAATTTTATCAACCCGTCGTCGGAACCGTGGCGATGGGTTGTTTGCGTCGTGCCCCCTGAGAGGACGACATCCTTCAGCCTGGAGCGTGGCAAATCTACAAGGAGGTGCAGAAAATGTCTGCAGGGAAGCTATACACCATTTCTGAAGCAAGTGCCATTTCCGGAATCAGTGCCCCCACACTCAGGTATTGGGAACGTATGTTCAGTGGTTTTTTCAAGCCGCGCAAGACTTCAGGCAATCAGCGACGGTATGATCGGGACGATTTGAATGTCCTGTTCATGATCCGTTACCTGCTCAAGGTAGAGAAGTACACCATCGATGGTGCGAAGAGAAAACTCCGTATCATCAGAACCAGGTCCACCTCCACCAATTCCGAGTCTCTCTGGAGACAGTTTAGAAATCTGTTTGGGGAAGAACTGCCCATACCAGTACTGAACTGACACTGGTTTTCATTCAACATTGACTTTCCTCCAGGCCCCGAAAATCCTGGATTACCCAACACAGCTACATATGTAAAGGTGGTCATTACCATGGCCACCTTTTTTTTTACTCCCACCTTAACCGCTAAAGTCACGATATCAAGTTGCCGATACCTATTCTGGTAAATAATGCTGGCAAATAATGAAAGACGGAAAACGTTGGAGGAGATAAAGCATGTTTCAGATGATAATGAGTTTTTTGTATCCGTACTTTCAGAACTGGCTTGACATGTTGTTTGGAGAGTCAGATTCCCAGGGGGGTGAATGCAATGCGCAGTATAAGTGATGATCTCAGTGATCGGTTATTCGACGGTATTACTCCAGAAAGTTCGCAAAGAGAATTGGAAGATCTGCTCAATTTGATTCCTACCGATCCTGATTATGACACATACTACAGCTTCAAGCCGAACAACTAGAAATAAACAGAATCACGAGGAAGGAAAGATAACAGTGTCCAAATTTCGCCGCAAAAAGAAGGTTCCATTTCTCTACGATCTCCTGCTTTTGGCTATCACAGCCTCCCTGTGCGTGTTAATCCACCTGGAAATGGCAATCTGATCCGCCCAGCCGGTGAACAGCTATCTCTGGGCGACAGAGAAAACGCACTCGCGGAGCAAACCATCCCTCAAGCCCGGTTCCCCGGGCAACATATAACCGGGTTTTACCTTCCCGGTACAATCCCGCTTCATATTTCTTCCCGTATTTCGACAGCGTTACCAGCGCGCCGTACCACGGAAGCCGCACCTGCCCGCCGTGTGTGTGACCTGACAGATAGAGGTCGATACCTGCCTGAACGGCTTCCGGCATGAGATCCGGAGAGTGGTAGAGCAATATACTGTACCGTCCTGGATCGCGTCCGGCCGCCAGCCTTTTGAAATCCGCAATATCTCCCCACGAAACTCCCATGATTTCTATCGGAATCCCTTTTATCTCCAGTTGCAGACTGCTATTTTCCAGCAACGTTACCCCGGTGTTTTCAAACTCCGGGCGCGAATCGTGAAAATACACAAAATTACCTGCAATGGCATACGCGGGTCCCATCCTGGCCACGGTGCGGAGAAACTGCTTAAAATAATCCCGCGATGACTCACTGTTCAGGTAATCACCGGTCAACACCACCAGATCGAACGTTGTTTTACCCAGGAGCGAAAGGACCTTTTCTCCCCGTTCAAAGGGAGGTTCCAGATGTAAATCAGTTAAATGCAGGATATTGATTGCGATTTGAGATACGCCTTGAGAATAGTGGATTTCCGGGATAGGATGATGGGTAGTTGTAACTTCGTACCACATCGGCTCTACATAAGCACCATACAACGTACAGGCGGCCACGGCGAAATTAACTACTGCCAGAGCTGTATCGGCTGATTTGAGTTTTCTGGTCTGTTTCTTGATACGTGCTTTAAGCGAGGATACGATGAAACGTCCATCAAGGTAAAATAAGCAGATAAAACCTGTCAGAGTACAACAAATGGTTATAAATTCCCTGGGATCGAAATTGGTGTCAAGAATGCTCACCACCAGGTCAATTTCCGGGAAAGTAAAACGATCGGGGCATGGAGTCGTTTCCGGCCCAAAGATTGATTGTAACGGGCTGCAGCAGTCTGTTCAGTACAGGGTCCGACATCGTAAAACCAGCGACAGCCGGAGAAAACAGTTTCTTCACTGCCGGCGGTACGGTATCCCAGAGAATCATGCTGCTGCCGGTTTTTTTCTCGGGCATTCGGAATCCTTTACGCTGATACCGGGGGACTGCCAGATCGGGTACCGTCGCTGTAATTTCTTGCCACTGAGGAGGACGGAACCTGTCGGTAGATACTTTTTTCTTGATTGCATCCAGCCGTTGTTCAATTCTCCGTCTCATTTCCTTGCGAACATCAGGTATTCCCGGAACAGGAGGGGCTTTTTCGGGGATGAGATCAGGTACGGAAACGGCTTCATCAGAAGGAGTGATCTTTTTAAATCCCGGCGGGACGCTACCGGTACCAGAAGTATCTCCCTGGCACACCGCCCGAACCGGCAGCCATATAAGCATAGCTATCACGCAAACCACCTGAAAAATTTTATAAAAGTACCTGTAGGTTATTAGTCTCATCCCTTTACCTCCTCATTCCTGCCGCTGAACTATCCTACCGCTGAACCATCCTGATCGTAGCGTACCGGTTCTGTTGATAATTGGGCTTACTCACATAATCGGCAAGCATGGAGAACTGCCCTTTTCCTCCGGTGGGATCGAGCAGGTCGATAACATTTGGGTTACCGTGATAATCGCTGCCGCCGCCGAAGTGCTCCCGGTCGGCGTGAGCCTGTACTTCGATTGTCCGCAGCGAACTGCGCAGATCGTTTTTCGTGTACCCCATCATGAGTACCTGATATTTCCATCCGGCAGCGGGGCGTCCGATTGTTTCAACTGGTACCCGAACTTCAAAAGTGTCCCTCTCTACGAACACCACAGTGGGTAAAATGATGCTACTGCGTAGTTCCGACAGAAGGGGAATTTCAGATTTATTGGTAATGGCATGGTCCATGGAAGAACGGCTCTCCGGGGAAACCAGCACGACTTTCTCCCAGGCATCTCCGGGGGCAAAAAGGAGGTTTCTTCCGGGCAATGTATTCATCTTTCCCGATCCCTCGACACTGTCCATGTCTATGTATATATCGAACATCTGATAGATCCAACCGCCATCACCCACTTCAAGAACGGGGATGGGTTCCCGCGTCGTGATATCGTTCGGCGATGGATGGTATTCCCGCAGGATTTTCTTTGCCAGCCGAACCCTGAACGCCACCTGATCTGACGATACTCTGACCTCAAACCGCGTGATATCGAAAGCACCCTCTTCGAAGGCCGGATGTAAAGGATAGTTGTAACTGCCATCGCCGCGGTCGTCTCCAGAAGGATCTCTGGTGGTGAACACGGTTGACCAGCCTCCCCTGGTGGTCGGGGGAGCGGCGGTCGTCCCACTTTTAGTCCCGCTGCCGGTGGACGTTGTGCCCGCTGTCTGTTCAGGATCGGGACGGCGGATGTAGGGATTACCGACAGAGCTGTACTGCCTTTCCATTTCCTTGACTCGTATGGCTTGCTCAAGAGACGCCGCCTCCTCGTTGTTGGGAAAAACACGAAGTGACTCCTCAACATACCGCCTGGCTTCGGTGAGCCTTCCCTCATCCAGGTAACCTTTCGCCAGGATTATGTATGCTTCTGTCAGTCCAGCCCGGGCAGCAGTATAGCCGGAATCGAGCTTTAAAGCTGTCTGAAACTCTGTTACCGCTTTTGCGTAATCACGGTTTTTCAAGTACAACTGCCCCGCTTTGAAATGGGACTGCTTCAAACCGCGCAGAGCTAATGCATTGCCGGGATGGTTGGAGAGGATCTGCTTGTACAGTTCATAAGCCTGATGGTAACGGCTATTTCTGAAATGCTCCCCGGCCATCTCCAGCCTGGCTCGGATCACTTCCTGGTCAAACGATACATCCGGATACTTTGTGCGGAGCTCTTCGAACCGGCCTATTGCTTCCTCATACAAGCCCTGGTAGAACAGGTCTTTTACCGTATCGATTCTCACCTGTTTGAGCATTCCTTCGATTTCAGAATCGCCCGGGTACCGTCTGCCCAGGGTTTCCAGACGGCGGGAGGCCATTTCAAGGTTGTTCCTTTTCAAGATAGCCTGCACCTCAGCTACCGAAATATCCCGCCTCAATGAGTCGGCTTTCTCCAGGTCATCTTTAACCGTCCGAACTGCAGACAACTCTGATTCCGCCTCTCTGAACCGCATGAGAGAGAGTAAATGTTCAGCGTTCTTGAGATGCTGGGAATTTATGGCCGAGATGACCCGTCTATCACCGGGAGCAAGAGCCAATGCCTTCCGGTAATAGTTGCGTGCCACTTCTTCATTTCCTTCTTTATCCAGGTTTTTTCCACTTTCCAGATAAAGCTGAAGCAGTTCTTTTCTAATCTCTTTGCTGTCAGGATACTTTTTAACCATTTCACTCAGTTCCCGCATCCGAAACTTGTTCAAACCGGTATCTGCCGATGTAGTTGCCCGTCCGATCTCGCATTTCCTCAGTAGTTCTTTGATATCCGAGCGGCCCGGGAAGACTTTCTGCAGTTCCTTGAGAAGCAGAAAGGCCTTGTCATACTTGTTTTTTTCCAGCAGACCTTTAGCCTGCTCCAACCGGACCTCTCCCATGTCTTTTTTCAAGTCGAGATCGCCAGGGAAAAACCTGCCCTGGTCACCCATGATCTGTAACATACGGGAACTGTCACGTTTGGGGTCGAGAATTGATGTTCGAGCCCGGAACCGCTCCTTGATGTCCTGTTCGATATCCTCCACCGATGAGGGGAACTGTTTCTTATACTCATTCACTAAATCGAGAGCAACGTCATACCGTTCCTCTTCAATAGCTCCCAAAGCCAGGCGTTTGTATGCTTCCTCCAATTGTTCGAGAATATCTTCATCTCCGGGAAACGAGGTCAAGGCCTCTATGCAAATATCACGCGCACCGCGCAAATTGGATTTTTCGAGCTGTTCTCGCACTTTTACCAGATAAGCCTGGCGCTTTGCTTCCTGGGCAAGTTTTCTCGAGTTTCTAAAATCGGGAACAGCGTCAAAACGATTTTTAGCTTCTTCAAATCTTCCAGCGGACATATCAACTTGAGCCCGCTGATACATATACACTTTTTTCAGGTAGGGAAACATTATTATGAGTGTCACAATAACAGCGATACCGATAATCGGCAGGATAATCCTTACCCAATTCATTTTAGCCGTCGCCACAATGATCTCCGAACGGTCGACTTCGATAAGCTGTCCGTCGGAGAGGCCTTCCAACACGGGAACTTCATCCGAAGATGGACCGGTCGTTTGGGCAGCCGAGAGATCACCGCCGGCGTCCCGCACCTTCTCCAGAGCCACCCGGGCCATTTCTTTCAATTCCTCTTCGGGCTGCTGCATAGCCTCCTTCAGGATACTAATCACACGGGGATGTGGCCCCAGGGTGCCCAGGGCGTGCACTGAGCTGAACCGCGCGGAGAAATCCCCTGTTCTAAACATCTCCTCCAGAAGCTTGACAGCTTCCTCCCGATCATAACCGGCCAGCACTTTCAAAGCATTACTCCGTACACGACCATCAGAATCACCGAGACAGCCGGTAATATACCCGAGAATATCAGTGCCGGTTGCTTCCAGACCTTCTATAGCATTGGCTCTGACACGACTATCAGAATCTTTAAGGAAAGGCACTATACTGCCAACCACTTCTTCCCCTCCGAGAGTTCCGACGGCCTTTACCAGCGCTGATTTAACAAAATCGTGCTCTTCTATGTTGAGCCGGTCGATAAACAGGGGAACCGCCATCGGGCTGGCGATTTTCATCGCACCCTTAATGGCCGTCAACCTCTTCGTGTAATCGGAGTGATTCAAGTATTTTTCAAGAGCTTCGAGGTTAATATCCGGCTCTTCACTGTCTTTGAGGTCTTTGACCACCTCTTCATGCCGCGGAGTGTGAATGCTCCTGAGACGTCCGAGGGACCGCTTGATGAAATATCTGACGGCCGGATTGGGATCGGAGACCATATCCATGAGGGCAGGAATGGCCTCGGGATTTTCCATTTCTCCCAACGCCACGGCGGCGTCCTTCCTGACCTGGGGATCATCGCTTTTCAGCCGCTCAATTATGCGTGCTAGCTCTTCGTTCATAGTGTGGGTCCACCATCTTTCCGACTGGTCTCCTCGAACCGGTATTCCTGTTCCAGGTATCGAATATGTACGATACCTGGTTTCCCCAGATTGCTTCGGATAACCCGGGCCGAGAATTGATTCTCCCCCTCATCGTCCAGGAACACTACGGCGCTGGGCCCCTCCGAATAGGTACCAGTACCGAGAGCAAATTCCCAGGCCGTTGTGCTGCGCGCAATCTGCTCATAAGACGGCACTGCCAGAACTGCTCCCATCTTATGGGAGCGAAGTTTCCGGGCAAACCGCAGCGCGGCAGAACTGTCCGGGAGCGCGCCGGTCACTATCATCTCGCTGTCCTCTTCAGCCACACTGGCCAGGAATGTATCGAGAGCCTCACCTGCTGGCAAGCTGGAGAGAAATCCCATCCGGCAATTGATAAAGTCACGTTTTTTCTCCAGTATTTCAGACGGCAGAGAGGTAAGGGTGGTGATAAACTGTTCAGGTCCCGGCTCCTGGCCAAACAACAGCAATGAATATTCAGCCGCTACACACACGTCAAGGCATAAATGCAGTGAAAAGCACACTGTCGGCGACGGATACCGCCCCAGCACCAGTACTACCTCTCCCGGAGCGGCCCGGATGATTTTGTCCAGGTTGGGAAACCGCGTTGCCGGTAAACCGGTCAGAGCTATGTGCCTTTTTTCTACTTCTTTTGAAATATCACCTACAGATATGACTTGAGGAGGCCAGAAGGTAAAGGACTGTTTACCGTCAGGGACATGATCTTCCGCTCCAGCGACTATTTCCCCCCCCGTATCTGTTGATGATGCTTCTGACATGATCGGTTGCACCATGTCGGGTCCCGGCAGGTCGATTTTTTGACGAAGTACCGACCGAAGCGCCTCCCGGTACAGCACTACCAATTTGGATACCCTGGTCACGATACCGCTGGCCTTTTGCCCTTCGCGGGGAGCACGACTGGCCAGCAGCACTTCTTCGCTGGACATTCTCATAAACACACCGGCGCCCAACGACACGAATGTCCGGTCGCTCCAGGGGCTCGAGCGGTTGACGATAGGTCTCATGAATTCGCGATGGTAACAGCTCATATCAGCTGTCTTGCTTTCCTGGTAAACCACGCTCCCATCCTGTTTTCTAACCTCGGCGAACTCCATGGCAATTCCGCTGAATACTTCGGGTAAATAACGGGACGGGGTGGCACCAAACAGGTCAAAAAGAAGTGTGAGAACAATAGTCTCCCCATCGGTAAGGATCTCTATATGCTCTTCCGGGACTTTGTATCTATCCCGTATGACCCTGATTTCCCTTCTTACCTCACGGCACACCCTGGTAAAATCAAATACTATATCTTCAGGCTGATATTCGGTGCCGTCCACCTCGATTCGTGTTTTTCCATCGCCGGTAAACAGGCTGTCGACAAATTCCAGGCTTTCTTCCGGGGTCATCACCCCTGTTTCCGTTTTTACCTTGACCGGTACATAGCTATAAAGCCCATCCCTAATAAATTCAACGGCTCGTCTGGTTTTATGAAGCAGGAAAAAATCCCCTACTGCCCAGGGAGCATGTTCAGCCCTTGAACCAGACTCAAAAAATTCCTTTCCGTCAAACGTGAATGTGAACTGAGAAATAAGAGCATGGAAACTCGTCAGAGCACTAACTTCAGAGCTCAAGATCAACTGGATGCTTCCTCCCTGTTTAAGGCTGAATAGTTTCCAGCAAAAATCTTCCCTGTCAGGAAATATCGGACCCTCTTTTCTCTTTTGCATCTCCTCCAGGGAGAGGCTTTCATCAACCGGTTCCATATCGATCTGCTGTTCGATGGGCATTTTATTGAGCGTCGCCAGCGTCTTGTTGCCGTACTTGCGGTTCCAGATATCCGCTGAACGTTCATAGGTGATTTTGCGTGCTTTGGCGAACAGTCCAATGAGATCTCCCTTTTCACGGCATGTATTGCAGAAAAACGACTTTTTATTCAGGTCGATCTCCATATTGCCCTGAGTGGTAGATCCATCCAGGGGACAATAGCAGTACAATTTGTTACCCGAAAAGAACATCGAATCAGACCGAAAACCTATTTCCTTTATCATTTCCGGGGCATCGATAAGAGAGTTGAGCTTTTGCAGTGAATCCTCAGTGTATGTTCCAGTATCACTCATATAAGCTGTTTTTCCTTATTGGTAAGGCTTTTAACCTGTTACGTTGTGTGGCTGTGTCACATTATAACCCGACCCCAGAGAGACGTCAACGCATCCATTACATAGCGAGAACGGCTGGAAACGTGTGATTACCAAAGCAGTCTTAAATGGTCTTGCAGCACACCGTGGCACCACGAAACATTGACCTCTGACAGGCGGTAGTGTATACTTGTAATGGACAGTGTTTCGTGCTTGATAGTATTGTTAAACACTGGTCAAAGGGGACGACCAGGGTTCGACGGAGGAAGTGAGGCTTGAAGTGCGAGTCGAGGTTCCATCGACCTCGTAAAACAGGTGGAATTTAAATGTACTTGCAGATCAAGAACTAGCACTGGCTGCCTAATAAGCGCAGTCACGTTCTCCCGGCCGTTTCCTGCACGGGCGGAAAGGACGCCATTTTAGCAGGATACTTCCGCTGGCTCCGCCCTTGGCTGGCGGGAGGAAATCAAGAGGGCTCGCCCACGAGGTACCTGTCGGCGGGAATCTCGTGAAGCAAAATTAAACGCCGACTACACTCGTAGTACTTCGATCGGAGCTTTTTTCGGACGCGGGTTCGATTCCCGCCGTCTCCACTGTGCATTAAAGCCGGTCTCTAGATCGAGACCGGCTTTTCTCTTTTCCCATTATTCTCTTGCTATTTCCATTATTGATATGTTGTGGAAACCTATGAATAATCATATATCTATTGCCTATATATATATTTTATTTGACTCCCTTCCACCGGCACCGTTATACTGGTGTTCACCGGAATGCCGACGCCCGGAAAGAACTGCTTGAAATGCACGTCCGGCACAAATGCCATTTTGGGGACAACGCGCGCTCATGAGCATGATATATCTCGATATGAATAAGCATGAGATGACCAACCTGCTCAGTAGAGTTGATCATCTCAGACGGAAGATTGCGGCCCTCAAGCAGGATTCAGTCAATGAGACCCGCGAGTTCGAGACGATTAAACGCCGGCTGTGCTCCTACGGTCATAAAAACGACCGGATCGAAAAAGGGATACAAAGATTCTCGGATTTCATCGCCGTCGAAAAACTCATCCGCCATCTCGACCACCAGATTAAAAACCTTAAACAAGAATTCAAACAAGAGGTAGATAACCTGGAAGTTGTGGCAACCAATCTGGATAAGTACTCCAAAACCATTACCAGGGTACGTAAACGAATAACACACCTCGAAAAACAAAAAGAGGTCCTTGATCATGATTTCATTTCCCTGGTCAGCGTCACCGAGGTAACCAAATCCCTGAAACCTCTTAGCAAAGACACCGCTGTTCTCCAGGCGCTCGACATGTCGAAGGGCAGTGGTATTTCATCATATCTGAAAAGGGAAATCCGTAAGTACCCCATGAGCACGGCGCCATTACTGCTGGATTATTACCAGCCTGAGTTACCAGCAGCGACCGGTGAGTTTTATCAGGAAGGTAAACCTGAACAGAGGCTTGTACCGCTTCAACTGGAATATGTCCGCCAGTCGGTGCCCATCCTGCCTGGATTATTAACAGCGAAGTCTGCTAATAATCCCGAGAATATTCCTGCTCTACTCTATCACCCGCAGGAAACACCCCCTGTTGTGGTAAGCGGGGAACTGGCGGAAACCATCCGTAAGATGCGGGAAAAACCGTTACTCCTCGTGGACCACTGTGTCGACTCCTTCACTGAAGAGAACTACTGTTTTGCTCTGGCGGAAATCGGACTGGAAATTGAGGCAACCTGCATCAGTCACCATTCCCGCTTCTTATCCGGAGTGAAGAGTCCGTACCAGATTCCATCCCGCGCCGGGTCTGGACGTGACAGCGCTCGTTCCATAACATCACCGCTTCCCAGGAAGGAGGCACCCACAGAAGCAGCCTTCATGCAGCCCGGATTCTCCGTTTTTGGAACGCTGTCCGAAAAGGGCTCAGCCGCCCTGCCCCGAACCGGAAACCACGTGCTGACAGATCGAGGACATAGTTGTCTCCACAACGATTACGTGCTGAGTCTGGAACTGCCCTCACCCGATATCCCTCACCGTTCCCACCACGACACATTACGCACCATCAAAGAAATACCCGTTTACGGTATCTACCTGCCGATCGAACCTCAACGCCTTGAACCTCAACGCCTAACGCCGCAACTCCCGACACCGCAAAACTCCGGGGAAACGGTGGAAACATCCCGGTTCGTTCATGAGGCAGTCTGCCAGATCGAGTATATCCCGTACCCGGTGCCCCCCAGGCTCGTGCTGCCACCACCGTATGCGGTGCCACCACCGTATGCGGTGCCACCACTATACGCGGAAAAAGAGTTACAGCAACCACTTCAGCTCGACTATGCTTCACCAGCCCAAATTGAAACGGGCTTTATCCAGAGACTCCGTTCCGGCGAACTGGATCTCCTGGCCATGGCCATGGAAGCCGAAACTGTTGATTTTCCTCTGCGCCACCAGGACGAAGCAATCCCTCGAATTGCCGATACCTGCACCCGGGAAATGCTATCGCTCCCCTTTATTCAGCAGCCGCTCAGTGAGAAGATCAAGACCACCATCGACGCGACCCTGCACGCCATAACGCTCGATTACCTGGTTCCCCTGGCCCACGCTGCCTCAAAGGTCCGTATCAAGCACCTCCTCATCTTCCTGGGGCTGCTGGCGTGCATTCTGGAACCGCGGGTAATCGCCTATACCACTATCCCCCGTGAACCGACGACAGCCACATACGGTTCTCTTGCCTGCCTTGAAAATCACCTGCTGGCATCCGAAACCATCGGCCGGTACAACAGAGCTCAGACCGCCGCCAACTCCGTTCAAACAATGTTCGGTACCGTTGAAGAGACGCTGCATTCAGCAGGGAAATACCGGGGCCGTAGTTTCCCCGTTTTCTCCCTGCTCGGTAAAGCCGGAACCATCTGCACCCGAAGTTCATCGTATTTAGTGACCTCGGCGGCTGCGTTCTGCACTGCCATCCACTCTGCCAGGCAAACCCGGACACAGAACGAAACCAGAGCCAGAACTACCCAAGCAGAAAATCGAAACGCCGTCACCGAACAGGAATCCATCTCCGAACACACAACGACGCAAAAACCTCCATCGGAATCCATTCTGTCCCTGATCAGAAAAACAACCGGTCGGGATGAACCGACGTATTACAAACCTGTCGGGGGGAACACCACTATCTCGGTCACTCCACCGGCGGCGGATGCGCTTGCCAAAAACAGCACAAACTATGTTATTTATATTGTGGGATTCAAGAACCCCAGAAACGTGATTTTCAGAAAAACA
This sequence comes from uncultured bacterium, assembly GCA_964432985.1. Taxonomy (GTDB): domain Bacteria; phylum Muiribacteriota; class CAYSPT01; order CAYSPT01; family CAYSPT01; genus CAYSPT01. The sequence goes on along the minus strand of CAYSPT010000091.1, from coordinate 5,028 downwards.
ACCAGAGTGACCCATGACGGGCACCTGATTTACATCAACAGCAAACCCTACGTCATCCACTGGGCGCCACGGGTGGGCAAATACAAACCGGAAGAACTGGTAGAGCCGCTTGAAGATATTCTTACCAAAAGAAAATTCACCCTGACCGCCCTGGCTTCCATCAGCGTTTCTGCAGAACAATACAAAATCTATAAGGAGGAGATTGCGAGAGTTCTTTCCGGAAAGCCGCTTCCGAAAAAATTGGCCAGAAATCTCCGCAAGAACCTGTGTCATCGATACACCTACGGGCTCGTTTCGAAACGGTTCAATCCGCGGTTCGAAAAGAACACCATCTGGGTTCCGCAGTGCGACGCTCCCGTGGCTTTCATACGGTGGAACCGGGGTTGGGGGAAAAAGAACTCCGTGATCAACAGAGCCAAGCTGGTAATAAATCCGTTCAAGAAAAGCAAAACCAATACCCAGATTGTGAACGCGGTAGAGAAGACAAAAAAATACCAGGGATACAAAGTAACCACCACGAGAAAAGTGTTGTAGTCAGTCCGCAGTGTCTTCAGAATCGGTGGATTCTTTTTCCTGAGGTTTATCTTCCTTCTTCAGAAATCCGGCCAGTGGTATTTTCTCATCAAGTTTTAATCCTTGTTGTTCAACGTAGGCTTTGAGGATTTCGATTCTTGCCGGTGTATATGGATGTGTGGCAAACAGTGCCATAAACCGGACATCCTTCTTTTTTTCCTGCAGATGCTGGAAGAAATCCGTCGCTCCGGCAGCGTGCCCATATGTTTTGTGGAGCAGATCGAGGCCATACCGGTCGGCCATTGTTTCCTGCTTCTGGGAAAACTGTGCTTCCAGACCTACCAGCATCTTTCTCATCATGCCCGTGGCCAGGCTCTTCTCCCCGAATACGATAACGGAGATTACCGCAAACACGAGGCCCCGGCCGATTTGCCTGAGGTGGTCCCGGTTCACGAAGTGCCCCAGTTCGTGGGCCAGTACCATGGCGATTTCGTTCTCGGATTCCACCACGTCCAGCAACCCCGAGCACACTATGATGTGGCCTCCCGGCAAAGCGTAGGCGTTGGCTTCCTCGCTTTCGACCAGATGAATCTGGTAATCAAACACCTTCTTTTCCATATTGACCTGGATGCCGTCGAGAATTGTCTGCAGATACTCTATAGTATCCGGGTCACCTTTCTGATCTTCATAGAGGGGAGCGTAGAGCGCGCCGAGCTTCTTTTCCACTTCCGGTGAAATACGCGGGGCAATCAAGCCGACCAGGACGCCGAGAACGATATAGACGCAGGCCAGAACTCCCAAGATCCCCCCGACCAGCATAGCCAATTCTTTAAGGGGATGGGTGCCGGTTACGTTGACGTTTTCTTCCGATACCTCTTTGGGAACAAACTTCATACGCTGCCTTTCTTGTAAACGACCGCAGTCCCATAAGCGAATGCTTCAACGCAGCCCATGGTTTTTCTGCGATGCGACTGCTTCCCGATAGAAGATGTTTCCAGGCGCAGGTTGAGAATAATATCGGCCCCCCTGGCATTTTCCTTCATCCGCAGAATCGCTTCACGGCGGGCTCGGTCGATCAGCGTCTCATACGACTTGACCCGGCCTCCCACCAGGTTTCTGAGCATAGCCAGAAACCGCTTGAAGTAATCCTGCCCGATAGCCACACTGCCGACGACCAGCCAGGACCTGGCAATCGGCTGCTGAGCCACAATCGTTTTCCCGATAGTCACACCGGGGCGGTTGATCAGCATTTTTTCCCGTTGGATGATCGATTTATAATGCTTTTTCTCGGACCAGATACCGCACAGGTAACAAATACCAACGAAACAAACTGGGAGGAAAATATTAAAAATTACAAACAGTAATCCTTCAAGCTCGTTTTCAGACATAGTGATTCACCCGTGTCCTTATCTCAAAAACGGTAAACCCAAATAATTCACAACCCATTCTGCTGCGGCTCGAAAATGACCGCACCTACTACGTTGCGGTGCGCTAAAGCGCATACGAAAAATATTCTCAACGTACCTACAGGTACGCTTCTGAATATCTTTCTGCACGCGCCTTGTATCTGCAACCATTTTCTTCACCTCGCTATGAACGTTCGCGAATTATTCGGGTTAATACTGCTCATCGTCCACTACCTGCACAGCCGTGCCGTAGGCAAACAACTCGGCGGCACCCTGGGCCACTGACGACGTGGCGTAGCGAACATTGACTATGGCGTTGGCCCCCGTTTGCCTGGCCTGCTGGATCATCCGGTTGGTGGCCTCCTGCCGGGATTCCCGCAGAAGCTCCGTGTACCCTTTCAACTCCCCGCCAACCAGATTTTTGAGACTGGCCATGATATCCCGGCCAACGTGCTTGGCCCTGATGGTACTGCCTGAGACCAGGCCGTAATGCTCCACGATCCGCTTACCCGGGACAGATTCTATGTTTGTAAGTATCATTACTTCCACCTCCGCTCATTCCTCAGCCAATCTGGATAGTAGTACGCTGGCGGAGTGTTTGTCAATGTTTGGGGTCAAATAGTCACTACCGTACAGACAGAAGTATCCCGTCTTCTGCCTGCAAGAAGCAGGATTATTATTCAGGTAGGATTGTTCTTCACGTGGTATAATGCTCCGCTACTTTACTGATAGAGATCACAGCACATGGATTTTTGTGGCGTTCAGGGCGAAGGGTTCCCGGGCCAGGATCAGCACCAGGAAGGTGAAAAAGCTGCTGAAGGAATTCAAGCGGGCGGAAGCCATAATCGAGCAACCGGCGGACAAAAAGAAATGAAACGGGTAACTCTCTACACCGACGGAGCGTGCAGCGGCAATCCCGGGCCGGGAGGCTACGGCACCATTTTGAAATACGGGCCGCACAAACGGGAGCTTTCGGGAGGTTACCGCCGGACGACGAACAACCGGATGGAGCTCAAAGCCTGTATAGCGGGGCTTCAGGCCCTCAAGTATCCATGCTCGGTGATAGTCTTCAGCGACTCGAAGTACCTGGTGGACGCCTGTAGGCAGGGATGGGCACGCCGGTGGAGGGCCAACGGATGGAAGCGCAACAAGCGCGACCACGCCGAGAATACCGACCTCTGGGAAGAGCTGCTCAGGCTCTGTGAAAAGCACCAGGTCAGCTTCAAATGGGTAAAAGGCCACAGCGGTCACCCGGAAAATGAGCGGTGCGACCAACTGGCCACCGCGGCTGCACAAAAGGATAACCTGATGATTGACACGGAGTTCGAAAAGGACGCGCTGCCAGGTTAACGCAGCCCCCTTCTGGGATTATTAGAATAGCGCTGCGGTCGTCCGGGAGCACTTCTTGAAACGCCGCCCGCAGGTCCTGCATATACAGCAGCAGTCCTGATTTCTCTCCGATGCTTCGGATAAACGGCAGGTATGTTTCAGATCGTAGATATCCACTGCGCTGTCACTGTAAATGGGAGACATACCCAATATCCGGATCAGCGAGGGCGCATTTTCGTTTTCCCTCGTTGATGATGCCTGGTCATTTTGGCTCGAGACTTCCCCGGGACCAGCATCTGAATTCTTGTGGTGGATCACAAACCGGAATCCTTTTTTCTTCAGTAATTCCAGCTCCAGCGATACATCCCCCGGACTCCTGCCCCCGACGAGACCGAATCCCGACAGGTATTGCAGGAGCGGATACCTGGCCATCATCTCTTTAAATGAATCCGGGCTGGCGTAACGGACATTGGCACCGGGACCGGCCAGCAGGGGTCGGCCGTGGACCATCTGGTACCTAAGGGCACGGGAGCACACTGCTTCGGAAAAGAAGGGAACGTCGATTACTCCGCCCTGCAGTCCCTTGATTCTCTCTAATCCTTCCGGCACGTCCAACAGGCCGTGCAGCTTTATCTTTGTACCTGTTCTTCCCAGGCCGAGTGCAACTGCCAGCAGAACGAGGAGCAGGACAAACCTGGTTTTCTCCGAGAACCTGAAACGCTTCGAAAAACGCGCGTAGGAGCAAGCAGCCAGGACCGCCAGTGCCAGGCAGGTCACTGCGGCAAAACGGCCGGTATTAAGTATTCTGGAGGCAAAGGGAACAAAAGCATACAGCAGGGAAAACGGCATCACTATCTGCTTTCTCAAGCCCGGAATTGACAGGTATGGCCCCAGTGACAGGACGTAGAACGTAATCCCCGTCACAATCCAGAGCCACGGTTTTCTCTTGAGAAACAACAGGGGAACGATAAGAACCAGGGCAAGCAGCGCGACGCGATTTTTCACCAGCGAAGCGGGGGAGGCGGACCGTACTCTGAGCTGGTCTGCTTCCGTCTCCAGTGTGCTGGTACGCTCTTGAGACCGGGGCGGCAGTTTGAAAGGAACGACCTTTGTTGACGACACTCCCATGACCTTGCCTTCCGACACGCCTATGGGCAGAAACGGATAGAGGAACGGCAGCGCCAAAGCGAGAAACAACAACAGTACCGCCAGTGCCCGCTTGACCGGTAGCCATCTGAGCTTGCGAGGCGCTTTATAAACAGCCACACAAACGGCCAGAACCAGGAAAAGCCCCAGGAACAGCCCGTGGAACCAGTAGACAATGGACGCCAGGAGGAAGACAACCGCCGACAACAGGACCCGTTTCTTGCCGCCCTTTAACAAGCAGTCGGGCAAAACTCCCATGAACAGGATAAGGAACCAGGCAACAGCCTGCTCGTGCTTACCGGCGGCAGCGGTAGTGAGATAGTAAGGGTTGAGGGCCACCAGAGCGCCCCCGAGAACCGATGCCTTGACATCCAGTCTGAACTTTCTGAGCACCAGATACACACACGCGCCATTGAGGACTAGTGTCATTATCACATACAGATTGGCGTCGTAGGGAAACCCCCAGATGCCAATTAACGGAAACAGGCTGAGCAGGAAAAACGGGTCACTGATATGTGTCTGGATGTCCAGTCCGCCAGGGGCGTACAGAGAATTGGTGTGCAGCACCAAACCGGGCTCGGACGGTATCGAGGCCAGGTTCTCCCGCAGGTACCACCAGTACCAGACGGGAATG
>CAYSPT010000090.1:11099-17220 GCA_964432985.1 uncultured bacterium | reverse complement strand
ATCATTAAAGCGATTAGTATAGTTCATAATTTTCAACGTCCGGACACTAGTGATTGAAGACATAGAAATCGACCAGGTATCCAACCGGGAACGGCCGCTCGTGACGGGTGCCCTGGACCTGAAAACCTATCGCAGTTTATCGCTCTTCGCCTTCATGATGGCCATCATCTATTCTCATGCTGTCAGTTTTTTTACCATGTACGTTTTCCTGGTGTTCATGGGAAATTACTATCTCTACTCCATGCCACCGGTCAGACTGAAACGTGTCACGTTTTTCTCGAAGTTAATCATTTCCGGGAACTCTCTACTCCTGATCATCCTGGGATACGTATTCGCCGGCAACGATCTGTATTCGTTTCCACCGGTCATCATCCTGTTCGTGCTCGGCGCTTTCACCCCGGCGGTCAACTTCATCGATCTGAAGGACTTCGAAGGAGACGGCAAAGCCGGGATCAAGACGCTGCCGGTGATTATGGGCTTAAAGCGTGCCAAGCTGGTTATCGGGCTGTTTTTCCTGCTCGCGCACCTGGCGGTCTGGGTGCTGGTAAAAAGCCTGCCTCTCATGATTCCGGTGGCCGCGCTGGGAATAATCCAGTTCTTCCTGATCAACCGGGAGCACTACAGCGAAAAACCGGTGTTCAGAGTCCACCTGGCCAGCCTGGCCGTGCTGGCGGCGTTACTGAGCACTATCGGCTGACCGTATCACTTACTATACGATACGTAGCCGGTCTAACCTGCATAAAGCAGCACATCCCTAAGAACTCTGCATTAGTTCGTTCAACCGATGACTTCCGTCGACTACCGTTCAGCCCATCAGAATTCTCTGTCAGCCACTGGTCAGCCCGTCACTTCATCCACCATGTCCGGCACGATCCTGATTGGGCTATCTCCACTACCCCGTCACTTCATTTATCACTGTCGTTACGATGTCGTATTGGGCTATCCACCCTACCCGGTCACCTCATCAACCACATCTGGTACTATCCTCGCCGTCATGTCCACTTCCATGTCTTCCAGCGACGGGTACACCGGCAGGTGAAGGATTCTGTCGGCCAGGTAAGCGGCGTTGGGCGCGGCGGCGTCACCCGTTTTCAGAAACGGAAGCGACGTGCAGTCCGGGATGAACCCTTCGGAGGTGTCGATCCCTTCCTGCTGGCAGCGCGCTGCGATGCGGGAGCGCTCGCCGGGTACCACGATGGGAAAGGTCGGGTACACCGGGCAGGCCCCGGGCAGGATATCGGGAAGCCCAATGGTTTCCACATCGGCAAAGGCTTCACGCAGGGCTTTGGCAATTTCGCGTCGGCGCTCGTTCATGTCGTCCAGCCGGGTGAGCTGGCAGCGGCCGATCACCGCCTGCAGCGGCCGGTGGGCCCGGTTGAAATACCCCTGCGGCAGACCGGTCATGCCCGACACGTCTTCGGCGAACATGGTGTCGAGCAGGTCGTTGCCCGTAAGCTTTCTGAAGAGCACCAGGCAGGGTTTGACCAGGTGGGGGAAGACTACCCGCTGGGTGACCACCATCATGATCCCGGCCATGATGACATCCTTCGCCAGCTTCAAAGCCGGGAGCATCCCGTAGGACGATACCTCCGAGCGCAGAAAATCCGCCAGGGAGTCATCATCGCACACCACCAGGCCGCCCCCCAGGGTGGTAAGGTTCTTGGCAATACCGAAAGAGTAGATACCAGCCCGGCCGAAGCTGCCCGTCCGCCGGCCGTTGATAGACGCCCCGCAGCTCTGGGCGCAGTCTTCGATCATTACCGTTCCCGCCTTATCCGCCAGCTTTCCGATGGTTTCTACGTCGCACGGAAGGCCGTACAGGTGGGTGGGAATGATGATCCGTGTTTTGTCCGACATGACCGCTTCGACAGTCTCCGGGGTGACGGTGAAGGTCTCCCGGGATATGTCGGCGAACTGCAGGGTGAATCCCATCTCCTGGAGCATCAGGGGAACGCTGGGATGGGTGTAAGCCGGAAGCACGATCTCGCTTCCCGCCTCCAGTGCCAGGGACCTGAGTACCAGGTTGAATCCCACCCGGGCCGATGGCACAGCCACGGCGTGTTTTCGTCCCATGACACGGGCGAACTCTTCTTCGAAATACCGGATCTGCTCGCAGCCTTTTTCACACGATACCCCGGATGAAACGGTGGTCTTCGTCAGGAAACACAGGGATGCTTTAAACTCGGCGCCGCCCAGGGACGGCCTGAATCGCGGAATGGGCATTCACTTCACCTTACTTTCTTTTTTATCATTTCTTACCAGCCAGGAGAAATTCATCTTTCACTTCGAGCGGTTGGCCGTGTTTGACGGCTCCCCAGGTGGTGGCTTCCACCCGGTCACCTTTCACATCCACCACGATGAAATGGTAGAATCCGCCTTTTTCCTCATCTGCGTATAGGACGGCACCGGCTCCACCGGTGATTATCTGGGGAATTCCTTCGTGTTCGGAACGGTAGTACAGGTGGTCGTGGCCGCCGAATATGGCCGTCACCCCGTGCTTTTTTACCAACGCCACTACCCGCTTGAGGTCTTTGGGGCGCGAATCAAGGCAGTCACCGCAATGCTTGCCGTGGGGCGCCGCCCAGAAGGGGCGGTGGATGAATACGAACACGTGATCGGCCACGTGACCCTCCAGGGTACGCCGGAGCCAGTCAAACTGTTCCCCGGTTATCTTTGATTTCTGATTCCTCAGCTCGCTGTTGAGAAAGACGAACAGGGAGTTTTCCAGCTGGAACGCGTAATAGAGCTCGTTTCCCGGGTGGTCGGCGAACTCTTTCAGAAGCGGGTTCCACTGGCCACGGCGGTACTCGTGGTTGCCCCAGGCAACGAACTGGGGCACGTCGATACCGTCGGTGGCGAACAGGTACTCTTCCCACTCATTTTCGTTTTTCGAATTATCCACGATATCACCGGTGTTAGCTATGAACCGCGGCTGATGGGCAGATGCTTCCTTCAGCAGCCAGCGGTACACTTTCGGATTGTTCCGGCTGTCGCCGAGAACGCAGAACCTGAACGGTTTGAACAGGCTGCCGTAACCGGGTGGTGGAGCGTTTTCGCCCATGATTTTCCGGGAGAGTTTTTTTAACTTCATTTCTGTGAAGGCCGCTACCCCCATCCTTTCAAGGGTGGTGCCAACCACTACCAGGGAGTTGGTATAGCCGTCGTCGTCCACCGAAGGAGCGGCCGGATTGGTGACCCATTCCGAACCATTCACCACGAACTTGTACTGGTAGATACCGGGAAAAAGCGATACGGTTACGTGCCAGACACCATTTTCATCCGGTCCCTTCAGGGGGCAGGCGTCCGGTTTCCACTTATTAGCCTCCGACGCCCAGCAGACACTTTCGGCGTCGGGGGCCTTGTAGCGGAACTCCACCGGCACCAGCGGCGGCGGCGGGGCGTAGCTCACGGCGGAAAAAACAGCCGTCAGCCCGTCTGCCCGGACGGGATAGGCAACCGGCTCAACTCCGGTCAGATTAGCAACGATTAACACGGTGATGATAAGAATGACAATGGTGCGTGTAGCGTTACTGTCGTATGGCTCGTCTTTATACCGCCATCCATTCATAGTAATCCCTTTCAAGTGAGTGTCCTTTCATCGTCAATCCGATCATCGTCATCGGGATAATACCGGTAGTTATCTCCGTCACGTGGAAAAAGCAGACGCATTCGTCGTCAAACATTCACCGGCAAACATTTACCGTCAAATGGAAACCGGCTTCGAGTATAGGGAAGATCAACCCCACAGTCAAGCGTTTCACGCCTGTGCTATAATTGGTGGCCGCTTTAGAGCGGTAAACTAATTTTTACGGTCAGAAACACTTTATTATCATCTGATCGTTGTAGGTATAGTGGATAACCTATAAAAAGAGAATCGTGGAGAGCGGACACCCATGACGGACCGGCTGGACCAGGATCAGAAACCTCCGGATAATTGCAGCAATGCACCCGATGGTGATACCGGTGAACTCGCCGGTGATGCCGCCGAGGATGTCGCCGGTGATGCCGCCGAGGATACCGCACCAAAAGAGTTTTCCCCCGGCACCGTCCTGCAGGGAAAAACCAAAAGGGTATTTTTTCTCTTCATTCTTTTTCTTATAGCCTACGGCGTTGTCATGGCGATTTTCCAGGTCAGTCCCGCCCGGGTGGTGAAGTTGGTATGCTCGCTGCCGCTGTCCTGCATCGTACTGCTGGTAGTCCGCCTGGCCCTGATGCTTTTGGCCGAAACACTCCTGTGGTACTGCTACCTGCGGCACCTGGGAGTGAAGATTCCCTTCACCACCGCCTTTTCCATTTTCATGGCGGGATTCTTTGCCGGAATCCTCCCGGGACGGGTGGGGGAGCTGATCAGGTACTACCTGCTGAAGCAGCGGTACGACATTCCCATGATGAAGACGCTCCCCATCCACGTTCTGTTCACCCTGAACGCCGGTATCGCCGCCGCCGTGCTGGCCCTGCCGGCCCTGTACCTGGTGTACCCGCACCGTGAAGTGGTGGTGGCGGCCCTGGCGCTTCTGTTCGTGACGTTATTCGCCATGCGGACCGCTCCGGTGCGCCGGTTGGTAATCGCTCTGGCCCGCCGGACACCTTTTATCAAACGACACGTTGATAAACTGAAACGCCTGATCGAATCCGCCTGCCAGCTCACGAAACCATCGGTCTTCGTATGGGCGCTGCCCCTGTCGCTGGTGTACATCATCACCATGGCCGCCATTGTGCCCATCCTCATCGCGGGTTTTGGGCTGGCGCAGAACGTCATCATCAGCACCGCCGCCTTCTGTGTGGCCGCCATCGCCTCGGCGCTGACACTCCTTCCCGGCGGTGTAGGCGCCTTTGAGACCGGGACCGCCGCCCTGCTGGCCCAGATCGGGATAGCCAGGGAAACCGCGGTGGCCACCGCTATTCTTTCCAGCGCCCTGACCACCTGGCCGGGACTGGCGGTGGGCTTCATCTGTTTCATAGCCAACAAGCGGTACCTGCTTCCTGATGAAAGCAAAAGCAATGATGACAAAATGTAATGGTAGTAAGTTTTCAATACGATTGCAAACAATCTATAATAGCATTATATAGTTATGTTAAAAGGGCTGTATGAACGCAGCGAGGAAGACTTTTGAAGTGTCCGGACCAAATGTGGTATCGTGATGCTCAGGCTGCCCGGTTGAACACCGGTTGAATCCGGGCTGGGTTTGAATCCGGGCTGGGTTTGAATCCGGGCTGGGTTTGAATCCGGGCTGGGGCGGCACGAAGGGAGTGCGTAATCGATGACTCATGAAAAGGAAGCACTCGAGCGGAACCTGCGCGATGACCTTGTAGACTGGGATGAACTTCAGAAAAAACTCGACAGTATACCGCTGATACACGGCGACACATCCGTGTCCTACTCAGGGGGGCTGGATTCTACTGTGGTGGCTTACCTGGCGGGGCTGAAGACCCCCGGCCGGCTGCACCTGATGACTATGATCCACAACTACGGATCACTGTTCAATCACTGGGCCGGACGCCACGTGGTGGACCTGAAACGTATCTACGGCGACAAGCGGGTGATTCACCGGTACGTGAACCATTCGGATGTCTTCCAGGAGCTGACCCTCAAGACGCTGCTGCCCGACCTGGTCAAGTACGGGCACTTCGTCTGGTGCCTGGGCTGCAACCTGTCGCTGATGACCAAGGTAATCATCAACAACCTGCTCTACAGTATCCCGAACCACCTGTACTGCAGCTCCGTGGGCGGCCAGTACGCGGTGATGTCCATGTCGATGACCCACGATGAGTGGAAGAAGTTGTACGCCGAGTACGGGATAAGGTTCCAGACGCCTCTTCTGGACGCCGACATCGCCAAGGGCGAGGAGCGGGCCATCATGGAGCGGGCGGGAATCTGGGTCGGGTACCGTTTCCGGCGGGGCGTCCACGGAGTGCAGCCCATCTGCATCCCCGGATTCCAGCACATCCTGGACGTTCTGGTCGACTTCCACACCACCTACGATCCCGACAAAGTGCAAAAGTATATCCGCAGCCGCTGGCCGATGATGAAGGCCATCGTGGAAGAGTTTTTCAGGCAGCGGAACCTTCCCCTGGAGGAGCTTATCCAGCGCAATATGCGGCAATACGAGGCAGCGGAGAA
>CAYSPT010000090.1:0-10999 GCA_964432985.1 uncultured bacterium | reverse complement strand
TTCCCCTGGAGGAGCTTATCCAGCGCAATATGCGGCAATACGAGGCAGCGGAGAAACTCATCGCGGGGGAGGCCGCAAAACCGGAGCCGGCGGAAGCGGAACCGGTACCGAAAAGAAAGAAGAGAGTCAAACCGGTAAGGATCAAATCCAAGCCGAAAAAAAGGAAGAAAGTCAAATCGGCCACCGAGGATAAAGCAGCTGAGCCGTCACCGGCGCAGGAGAAATCCAAAACGGAAAAAAAGAAGAAACCCAGCCGTAGAAAAACTCGTTCACACAAGAAGGACGAACAGAAGAAATCAACCCTGGCCAAAAAGACGAAGCGGAAAAAAGGATCAGGGAAACGCTCTGCGGCCAAAAAGAAAACGAAAGACAGACAGGAGAAGAAGACTGAGTGAAAATACCTGAACTCTATCAGGCCGATATGCTGAACCCGGTGCGGCTGCCGGGTTTTGCTTATTCAACCCTCAAGGCGTACCTCCACGTGGCGGAAGCTGCTCTTCAGAACAGGCTGGGCCGCATTCCCCTGCCCCGGGCGTCCCATTTCATCCCCACCTGGAACTGCAACTCACGCTGCACCGTGTGCGACATCTGGCAGCGCAGAGGGCAGAAGGAACTGGACACCGACGGGATGTTGAAGGTAATCTCACGCCTCCAATGCCTGGATATCCTCAAAGTGGTTGGAGGAGAACCCACCATGCGGGACGACATCGCCGAGCTCATGGCCGCCGCGCGCGACCGGGTACGCCCGTATATCCTACAGATCATCACCAACGGCTTTCAGCCCGAACGGGTGGCGGACATCATCCGCGCCGCTTCCTACCAGGGGCTCCACCTGCGTATTTCCCTGGACGGGTACGGTGAAGCACACAATGATATCAGGGGCAGAAAGGACGCCTTCGACCTGGTTCTCGAATCCATCAAGACCGCCACCGGGCTGCGGAGGCGGTACCCGGTGAGAATCGGGATCAATTTCAACGTTACCGACCGGACACTGCCCGACATGCCGCGGGTTGAAAACCTGTGCCGCAAGTTGAAGCTCGACTTCATCCCGGGGATTCCCGTGAAGCCTTTCCTCAAACCGGGAGGTCACCTGGAAACCGAGAAGAAGACGGTCAGTCTCACGGAGAAAGGCAAGGCAGCCCAGGTGCTGGACACGGTTAAAATGCGCAACAAGAGCACCTACCGGCCGCTGGAGCGTGCGTTTCTCTGGTTTACCGACCGTACCATCTTCAAGAAACTCCTCTCCAAAGAGCCGTCACTCAAGTTTAACTGCCTGGAGCTCCGCTCGCTGGCTTACGTGCTCCCCACCGGGGATATGGTCACCTGCGGGTTGAACCAGGAGCCGGTTGGCAACCTGTACGAAAGCACCCTGCCGGAAATCTGGTACGGGGAGCCCATGCGGGAGTTCCGCCGGCGGGTGGACGAGTGCCCCGGCTGCCTGCAGAGCGCGGTGGAGATATTGAGCCGCCTGTACGGCGGGAGGATTTTTTAGTAATGGCTAATGAAACCTGGTGGCTCGGCGGCGCGCGTAAGCACCTGGCGCTGGTGTCTCTCTACGTGCTGGAGAACAACGGTGTCCGCCACGTGGCGGCGTCCCTGCGGGAACAGGGCTTCACGGTCACTGAAATTTATTTCAAGGACTGGGTCAACAACGCATTCGAATGGCCGACGCGCCGGGAAGTGGATCTTTTGGTGGACCTCATCGCCAGTCGTGGCTGCGACATCGTCGGGCTCAGCGTTCGGGCATCGGGATACGCTCACCTGGCTGCTGCTCTGACCCGGGAGATCCATCAGCGCCTGAACATCCCCGTGCTCTGGGGAGGAATGCATCCCACCTTCGTCCCCCAGGAGTGCATTTCCCTGGCCGACATCGTCTGCGTGGGAGAAGCGGAAGTCCCCATGGTCAACCTCATGCAGCGGCTGTCGAAGGGGGAAAGCCCCCTGGACCTGGAAAGCTTCTGGTTTTCGGGCGTGGAGGGGGAACCCGGCGGCTATGTCCGCAACCGGCTGGCCCCGCTGGTTGAAGACCTTGATTCCCTCGCATTTCGGGATTTTCACTCGCACCGGGACAAGTTCTCAGTGGACGGCACCAAGGTCACGCGGGGCGATCCCTTCGTGGAAGATCCAGGATTCCAGATCATGTGCTCCCGGGGCTGTCCCTATGGCTCCTGCACCTACTGCAGCAACACAGTCTTGAAAAAGGCCTACAAGGGCCGCGGCCGTTACTACCGGGTTCGCAGCCCTGAAAGTGTCATCCGCGAGCTGGAGTACGGCCGCAAACACTTTAAACACATGGCCCGTATCAGGTTCGACGACGAAATTTTCCCGTTTCAGGACGAGTGGCTGGAAGAGTTCTGCCGCCTGTACCCGGGACGGGTGGGACTACCTTTCGAGGTGCTTTTCGACGCCCGCACCATCACCCGGGAGCGCCTGCAGATGCTCAAAGACGCCGGGCTGGACCGGATCTACATGGGAGTCCAGAACACCGAGGAAATCAACTTCAAATTGTACAACCGGAAAATAACCGACGAGCAGGTGATGGAGGCGGCCCGGGTAATCCATGAACTTGAGATTCCCGTTAGCTACCACGTCATCCTGGACGACCCCGTGGCCACCGAGGAGACCAAGCGGAAACTGTTCAACCTGCTGCTGGACATCCCCCGCCCCTACGACCTGTATCTGTTCTCCCTCACCATCTACCCCAAGTCGGCGGTAGAAGAGCGGTTGAAAAAGCTGGGCCTGATCACCAAGGCTGACGTAGAAGGGGTGGCCACCAAGATATTCTCCCAGTACCGGGTGGACCTGGCCTTTCCCCGCAGCCCCGATGACCTGTTCTGGACCAGTCTCATCGTCATGGTCTCCAAGGATTTCATTCCGGTGAAACTGCTCAGGCAGCTTTCAAACTCGCGTTTTTTCCGCAGGTATCCCCGGCTGCTGGCCGGCATTGCCCAGGTCACCAACATCATCAAGATGGGCCTCATGGTCCTGGAGCTAATCCGCAAGCGCGAGATGACCTGGCTGCTGGTAAAACGCTGGCTCAACCTCAAATCCCTGATAACTGCATAGGGGGGTCACGCTTTTACCCCTAAATGAGTTGGCCGCGTTTTTTTAGGTAGTAGAGTAATGTTTTTGGGCTGAATGTCAGGTTTGACATGATGTTGGTTTCCTGGGTACAGTAGCAGTCGCCGACGGCGATGTAGGAGCGGCAGAGTTTTGCTTCCCTGCTCTTGAAAACCCTGGTGAAATCGTAGTTAGCATCCCGTAGATTGCCCAGTTTTTTGCTCAAAAGCTCGCATGGCCAAACATTACCGCATTCATCGATGACACAGGTCAGACGACCGGCAGTGCACGGAAGGATGCGGCTGTCCTGCTCCCGTGTTTCCAGGATGAGCGAAGACTCCAGCTCGCGGCGCAGCAGATACAAACTCTCCGCCGCGGGCCGTCCGCTCCAGCGCCCGTCCTTCTGCTCGAAAGTCAGGAGATATTTCAGGGCTGCCCGGTAACGGTCGGGATCGACCTCCACCAGGTCCTTTTCCCGCGGTTTTCCCCGAACATAGATCAGATTTATGTTTGGCTGACCGAAGCGCTCACGAACGAAGTCGATGGTTTCTTCGAGACGGTCCTGGTTGGCGGAGGTGACAGTGATACAGAAGGTAATACCGGGGGCGTCATACAGCGTTTTCATGTTCAACAGTTTAGTGTATGTTTTTGCCAGTGATTCAAATCCCCCGGGGACACCCCTGATATGATCGTGGAGCTCGGGTGGACCGTCAATGCTCATCTGAATGACGATTTGCGTGTCCCGGCACGATTTGACGATCTTCTCCATCTGGGAAGCCACCCGGTCCGTTAAAAAACCGTTAGTGGGAATCACCAGGTGGCTTACATGGTTCTGCAGACAGAATTGCCGGCATATGTCCGCCAGATCATCCCGCAGGAACGGCTCACCGCCGCTTATCAGCAGGTTGTAGATTTCCCCCATGGACCGGGAAATCTGGCGGTACTCATCCAGGGTCATTTCTCCCCGCTGGCGGCATTCGTCGGTCTCCCGCCAGTAGAAGCAATGGCCGCATCGGGCGTTGCAGCGTGAGGTGACGAACAGGGTGACAAAAGGGGGAGTACCGAGCCCGATCACCGAGTTTTTCAACCCCAGGAGACCATATCGTAATGCCTTCTTCAGCGGTAACATCGAAAACCTCTCATCACTCAATTTTGAGTGCAATAATCATCTTCAAACCACATAATGAAGCTGGTGCCAACCTCTAAAGTTATAAAGTCAAGCCTGATCTTCATAAAAGTAGCAGCACTCTTCGCAGTTGAAGCCTGTTTCGCGGCGGTACAGGTCCTTGACCGCCCGCTCGAACTCCTTCCGGTCGGGGACCTGCTCCATGAGATCCCGGGCTTTTCGCACCAACCGTACATCCGCCGTTTTCTTCCGGATGGAGAAACCTCGCCCCATGATCTTGAGGGAGGTGAGACCTGATTCCGCCATCTCTGGCAGAAAGCACAGCGAGCAGAGGTTGGTCTGGTGGAAGAACCGTGATTCGAAAAATTCCGGTGTTTCCTGCCGCGGCGGTACCGCACCGCGGCGGTCTATCCGCTTTACCTGCCCGCACATGGTGCAGATGCCGGGGGAGTGCCGGGCGAACAGCTCCGAGTTTTCCAACCGGTCCCGCACCGGACGAGGAAGACTCCGAAGCGCCCCGAACAGCCGCTCATCGAAATAAAACGACTTGAGCGTGTCGTACAGTTTGGGGAACCGGGTGGGGGCCACCTCGTTGGTGTGAAACAATCCGCAAAACGACTCGGTATACTTGCATCCGCCGTTGAAAATGTATCCTTCCACTTCCATATCTATGTTCCGCAGATTTTCGGTGAAACCGGTCATCTCCCCGATTCGCCAGTGCTCCGGCAGGATGATCCGTGCCGCCCCCAGTTCCTGGTATATCCGGGCGGCTTCCGTGTTGAAACACCCGGCCACCTTACTGATGTGCAGCCGGGGCTTTTCCTCCATGGATGCCAGCTGCAGAAACAGACCCAAGTCCGCCACGATCAAGGCTGACACACCTGCTTGAAGCGCCCGGCGCGCGATCTGAAGCAGCAGGTCATACTGCTCCAGTGTGTAGTAGCGGGCGTTGAGAGTCAGATAGATCGGGATTCCGTGCTTTTCAGCGCATGCCACCGCTTCGGCCAACTCGTCGTATCCCTGGAGGCTGGAGCAGAACGAGGGCTCCTTGTTGATATCTTCCACCGAATAGGCTTGATCGATCCATGCATCGGGGACCAGACCGCAATAAATCTCCTCCGCTCCTTCCGCCGCCAGGGCCGGGACCTCTTCGGGGCTCCGGCACGGGGCCAGGATGCGGATCACTTCGCGCTCAAGATCATGCGATTCCGACATGGTTGACAATCCTGTCTATCCCTAAAGCAGCGGGGTCCGGGGGATAATTGTAATTGGCCATCAGCTGGGCACGCCCGTACGACAACACCTTTTCCCGTATACCGTTAAACGATATTTCCCACTGGTGATGGAGGCACTCTTTGCGGCAGCTCCCGATTCCTCTGAATCCCCTGCCGGCACCCCAGTTGGCCGCCGGGCAGAGGCGTGTCACCGAAAACAGGACGTAGGGCACGTGCAGGCTGGCCGGAAGCGTACCCTGGCGGATGAATCCCTGACGGGTGTTGTCGAACTCTATCCGGTTGACTCCCCTGTCTTTCAGAAACGCTTCCACCACCGGGTTGTCGGCGGCGGCGGCCTGAAAATGCGACCGGGCGCTGGCGGGGGAGTTTTCCATGACCGGTCCGATGCGCGGATCGATGGTCTGCTTGTTGAGCAGCCGCCCGAGCACCGGCGTGAACGACGGGAACTCCTCGCGGATAACCCGCAGCACGCCCCAGTCGGAGAACACCACTTCGCTGTCCGGAGACACCTCGTGAAACACCTGAAGTATCCGTCTGACTTCGGCCAGTTCCTCGTCGGTCACGTACGGGGTAACCAGGGTGGTGTCGATCGAAGCTTCGGCGGCCCGGTTCACCACGGTCCGCAGCTCGTCAGAAGATGGGAGCAGGCGCTCGCAAAACTCGCTGCCCCAGTAGATGCGGCTGGTTCCCGTGGGCAGCGAATCAAGGTCGCCGGGTGATTCGATAAATGCGGCCAGTTCCACGCTCATGGCTCAAAACCGTTCCTACCGGCGAAGAAAATGAGAGCCGTCACCAGGAATGGAACCAGCGAGGAGTGCACCAGGTCGTGATAATGCTTGAACACCCAGCCTCCCAGTCCCGGTTTAGCCTTGTATGCCATCGCTGACAGCTTGATACGCATATCGAACCGGGAAATGGCATATTTCCAGGCGATCCGGACGATCTTCATCAGGATGAAAAATACAATCAGGTGTTTGAAGAATGACCGGTCGTTCATCCGGAACGCTCCTCTCTCAACGTGGCGGCCAGTTCCCGAACCCGCCTGCCGAACACAGCCGCTTCGTCCGCGGTGTTATAGGCATAAACGGAGGCGCGCAGAGAATCATGCACACCGTGGGAGTTGAACCACGAGTGGAGGCACTGCTTCCCCGCCCTGACCATAATCGAATCGAGCTCGTCCAGGAGCCTGGCCAAATCATGGGAATCCAGGCCATCCACAATGAAATTTATTATCCCGTTTCTGAGCTCCGGCGCCACCGGCCCCAGGATCTGCACTCCTGGAATCTTCAGTATCTCCTCGGTCATTATGGCGTTGAGTCGCGCCTCGTGTTCCAGGAGTCCGTCGAAACACCTGCTCTCCAGGTAATCCACGGCAGCGGCGGCCCCAATCACCCCGGCGTAATTCTGCAGTCCCGCCTCGAACCGGTCCGGCAGCCCTGCCGGGACACTGCCTGTATAGGAGGAGTCTTTGATCGTCTCGCCCCCCGTGATCAACGGGGCGAGCTGCTGCAGAAGCCTGCTCTTTCCATAGAGCACACCCGTGCCTGTGGGACCCATCATCTTGTGAATGGAAAAAGCCATAAAATCGATATCGAGCTTTTGCACGTCCACCGGGCGCGACGGGACGGCCTGGGCGGCGTCCACCAGGACCACTGCCCCTGAGTTGTGAGCTTTTTCCACGATCTCCGCCAGCGGAAACGACACGCCGGTCAGGTTAGATTGGGCCGTTACCGCCACTAGCTTGACATCCCCGGGAGCCAACGCTTCTTCGAAGGCTTGCATGTTGAACGTCGTGTCGGGATTGGTCTCGAAAATCCGGTGCTCAACGCCGCGCTCCGCTTTGAGGCGCTGCCAGGGCAGCAGGTTGGAGTTGTGCTCGATGTTCGACGAAACCACCGTGTCTCCGTGCTTGAGGGGATACCCCCTGGACACCACGTTTATGCCCTCGGTGGTGTTACGGACAAAGATGATTTCGCTGGCGTGCTCCGCGTTGACGAACCGTTTGAATCGATCCCTTGCCTGGTCGTACTTCTCAGTTACCACCCGTCCGAAGCGGTGAAAAACCCGTCCGTGACAGGCGGAATAATTAAGATAGTAGGTCCTGAGAGCTCCCAGCACCTGCACTGGTTTCAGAGACATGCAGGCGCTGTCCATGTAGACCGGATGACGGCCTTTTATGGTCTGCTGGAGGATGGGGAAATCCTGTCGTATTCTCGCTGCGTCAAATCCCATTATTCCACGCCATACCTTTCATCCAGCATTTCAGCGCCGTAACTGAAACGACGCCCCTCTACAGATATTTATTCAGAACGCTGCCGCCGGGATCGTTTAAATATTCCTCGATTTCGCCGATGAGTTCGTCGACCTTAATGTGGTAGAAGTCACGTGTCCTGGTCTCGTACTTCCGGTATCCGTGACGGGGAACATAATAAAATGCGCTGAACAGGTCAAACAGCATCACATCGGAGCACCGGGCCTGGATCTTGTCGTCGTATTTCAGGTAGTCGTTGCGGATTTGCTCCACCTCGTCGTCGCTGAGAATACCCTCGGAGTGAAGAAGACGGGCCGCCTCTTTTATGTACCCTTTGGTAATATAACACTTGTCATCCTCCAGGCGGTACACCGGGTTCTCGTATGCGATACCGAAGTGCTTATAAAATCGTTTCAACTCGCCGATAACGCCTTCCATCTGAGCCGGGAGCAGGTAGTTGCTGGCATTGGCGCCGTCGCTCACGGAATTGCTCCCTACTTCACGAGCCAGCAGAATCGAGCGAGCGTGCATGGCCAGCTTGCAGAATCCGCAGGTTGACAACATGAAGTACCCGTGCTTGAGGAGATTTCGGAAGTATTTATCGTACGCGATGTGCTTGTACAGCTTCTCGATGTCCAGGAAGTGGTGCTCGAACTTCTCCGTACCGAAGCGCTTTTCCAACCGCCTGACATTCGCGCCCGAACGCGACACGTCACCGATACCGAGGCGGGAATAGGTAACCAGGTGCACACGGTCGTAATCCCTGGCCAGCAGGACAGCGGCCGCGGTAGAGTCGCTGCCTCCGGAGTACAGAAGGACGGCGTTTTTCCCCATACCGTTGGCACTCCTATTCATCGAAGCGAAGCGAGTGTATCGAGCGGTGCGGGACAATTTCCGCCAGGCGCCGGATCACCACGGAAACGAATATTCTGGCTCTATGGGGCAAAAACAAGGCAATGGTGGAAATTACAAAAGCGCAGGTCATCAAGATCTCTTCCTTGATTATCTCCAACAGGGTCTTTTTTTTGCCGCTGTCATCATCTGTCATACCGCAACAGGCCATATTCGAACACCTTCCGCTTATTAGTTATATTGTGCATGTTCATCCGAACAAGCAATATGCTTTCCGGATTCAGGTTTCTTCACTCTTGAAAACGAACTCTTCGCCGGCAAGTTCCTTGCCGCCGGCAAAAAACTTGACATTCCACGTTCCATGCAACCCTTTTTTGCCCAACCGGTGGGCGTGGATCCAGGCTGTGAAATAGAACCTGCCCGCCACGGGAACCACCGTGTCTTCCATGTAACGGTAGACGGTTCCCCCGGGTTCGCACCACTCCAGCCTGACATCAACCGGACCGTTCAGGGCAATGTGCGCCCAAAAATAAATCCTTGGAACCGCTTGAGAAAACTCCGCTTGAGAAAATTCCCGACTGCGGCCGCGGGGACGCTTTTTTCCAAAAAGCAAGAACTGCTTGCGAAATCCCGTGCACAAGCAATGCTCCACCACTTCGGCGCGGCTGACCAATTCGGCCTGGACGAGACGGGAACGCTCCCGAATAAGGTGATCTACCCGGGCACGCCCCTGAGAAGTTGCCAGCATCTCGTATGCTTTTTCCGCCGCCGAGCGGGTTCTTTCAGCTTCTTCCCGGTCTGGTCCGGGATCAAAATCAGTGGGATCGTATTCCCGGGAAATAGCATTCCATGCCCGCTCGATATCCTCCCCGGCCGCATTGTTTTCTACACCGAGAACCGTGTAAGGATCATAATCATCAGGCAGGTTTTCGGAGTTAATCAACGTTTCTCCCACACTATTACCCAGGGGCACCATCACTCAATATCGGCCACTAGTGCTGAACAAAGTCAACCGGACCAAACAGTCCCCGATCTACCAGGAAAAACCACCCATTTTGACGGAAAATCCCCGGTAATCATCTCCGTCTGTTTTCCACTCGACCTCCACGCTTTTAACTCTGGCCGATGGAGGTCCCTGATGCAGCCAATCCAGAAATCCCTGAAGTTTTCCACGGTCGCCCTGGGCCTCGACTTCAACGGCACCATCCGAGCAGTTCCGCACATATCCATTGATACTGAGGGACCTGGCATAATCTCGCGTGTACGCCCGAAAGCACACTCCCTGAACCCGGCCCCGCACCACGGCGCGGAACCGCGTTTCCACATCGTCCGTCACAGCACCGTGTTCTCCTCTACCAGATTAGCAGGGACGATGAGGATGTCGTGGGGATATTCATACTCTCCCGGGCCCACTCCCCGGGTTCCGTACGCCTGCAGCAGGCTTCCGTCCCGGGAAAACACCTGTATACGGTAATTCCATGAATCAGCCACCACGATATTACCGTCGGGATCGACGGCTATTCCTCCCGGAGTGTCCATTTTTCCAGGTTCTTCCCCCAGTCCTCCGAAAGCGAGAACAAACTGCCCGCCGGGATCCAGTACCTGGATTCTCGAGTTGCCGGTATCGCAAATGTAAATGAATCCTCGTTCATCACAGACAAGGCCGCCGGGTGCATCGTAACATCCGGGATCACTTCCAAATTCTCCAACCACCCGCGAAGGTTCGCCGTAAGTGTCAAAATACTGGAGGCGGTTATTTCCCGTGTCTGCTACCCAGATTCCACCGTCAGGGGCACAGCACATGTCGCCCGGAGTGCTGAGAGAGGCCAATTCCGGCCCCCCGCCGTCGCCGAAGGTCGACAGGTAGTTGCCATGGATATCATACCGCTGTATCCGCTTGTTCCAGGCATCGAGCACCAGCAGATTTCCCTGGGAGTCGGCAGACAGCCCTGTGGGAAAACTCAGCTCTCCCGGCTCTGATCCCGGTTTGCCGAATGCGCACAAAAAGGTGCCGGACAGGTTGAACTTCTGAACCCGGCAATTGACAAAATCGGTGATGAACACCGAATCACCGAGAATACACGCTTTTTTAGGGGAATTGAATTGACCGGGCAGCGAACCTACGTTTCCAAATCCCCGGATAAATGTTCCGTCCCGGGAAATCAGCTGAAACCGATGATTACCCATGTCGATGACGGCATAACAAAATCCGGTCGACAGCGCCGCTTCCCCTGAGACAGGGTCGATCTCTTCGCCTGAAAGGATAGCTGTTTCTGGATCGACGGTATCCTCTCCCACCGGCGTAGCTGGTACGGATACCGGCGTAGCTGGTACGGATACCGGGGTCGGTTGCTCGCTCTCCAGCTGTTCGGGTTCCCATGTGCGTACCACCGGTGATTCCGGTTCATCCCCTGCATCCGTTTGGGCTTCCCCTGCATCCTTTTGGGCTTCCCCTGCATCCTTTTGGGCTTCCCC
>CAYSPT010000089.1:0-17742 GCA_964432985.1 uncultured bacterium | reverse complement strand
ACCGGGTATACTATATCCGGATTCGGGGGTGTGATTACAAAACATGCGATTTAACATCAGAGGCCATTTATGCAAAAACTGGCTGCACTTCTTTTTACTGGCGGCAATTGTCTTCGCCATGAATTGCTTCCCGCTCGAAGCAGATCAACTCACGGCCACGCTGACAGATTTTTCGGGAGAAGTGGAGATCAAAAAGCCCGGGGGCGGCTGGACCCCAGCCAGCAGGGGAATGCGTCTGGCGGCCGGAGATTACATCACCACGGGTATCGAATCCTGGGCAGAACTTAAAATTCCAGGCGGCGCTAATGCCCGGATTGACGAGATATCTCAGATTAAAATTGCCAGGCTTCTCTCTGAAGAGGGAGCTGTCAAAACAATACTGCGAATGCGCACCGGGGAAGTTGAAGCCCATGTAGAACGGATTCCCGGAGTAGAAACCGACTTCAAAGTCAATACTCCCACCAGTACTATCAGCGTCCGGGGAACCCAGGAAATCATTTCAACCATAGACGGATTCGGGACCCAGGTCGAAGTGTTGACCGGGAAAGTTCACGTGATCAACTCAGCCGGACAGGACATCACCGTTACCAGGGGTGATATCACAGAAGTTGCTACTCCGGACTCGACACCTACCTCGCCGGTAGAACACAGACTGGATGAGTCGATTGTGTCGTTGCCTGATGTGGGTCGGACCATCGAAGAAAGAAAAGTGTTCCGCTCGGCGACCGTCCAGCAGATGATCAATCGCTTCGAGGAAGAAATCATTTCATCCCAGGCGTTCCAGGAAATTCAGAACGCCAGTCTCACCATCGATTTTGTAATTTCAGATCATTAGAAACCGGGCAGAACAACCCGCTGAAACCGGGTTAATGAAAAAGATAGACGAATCTTCGTACGCGATGGAGAAAGGCAAGGGGAAATCTATGAAGAAACTGGCTGCTGTAGCTGCCATTGTATGCCTGACCGTGGCCGGACTGGTTGTGGCCGGCTGTGGAGGAGGAGGGGGAGGAGGATTTTCCAGCCTGACCGGTACAGCCGCCCTCACACTCCAGGTACACCTCCCCGATGTGGTTTCCAATACGGCTTCGAAAACGCAGGGGGGCGCAACCGCCCAAATGGGCACAACCGCCCGAGGGGGCGGTATTATTCTGGAGCAGAAAGCTCCGAGCGTCGAGGATATTTCCAGCGTCACCGTCATTCTTTCCGGACTGCGGTACAAGACCATACGGAAAAGCTTTCCGGTGGTAAACGGCCGGGGTTCCATCATCATGGACGGCCTGAGGCCCGCACGAAGTATTCTGCTCAAGCTTATCGTTTTCAGCGAAAGCTCTGTTCCCCTGTACGCCGCGTACAGCACCGTTACCCTGAAATCCGGTGAAAATACCAGAGCGGAACTCACCCTGGAGCCGACCACACCCACGGCCATCGTTCTCACGAGTTTCGGTTACACAACCGGCTCCAACCTGGACCTTTCCTGGCTGGAAAGTGCGGAGCCTTATTTTGCCAGTTACAAGCTCTACCAGTCTACCCAGCCGGGGGTGACCGAGGACGACACACTGATCGATACCATCACCGCCAGATCCACCATCACCAGGAGGGTGACCGGCCTGGAGTATGGGACCACCTATTATTTCAAGCTGTATGTCAGCACCCTTGCCGAATGGAGCACACCGAGCAACGAACTCAGTATCACCATCATCGATCCCGACCCGGTGGTGACCATCCCGGACGCCAACCTGCAAGCCGCCGTACGCGACGCCCTGGTGCTTCCCACCGGAGACCTGCAGGTCAGCCACATGGCAGTCCTATCCGACCTGCAGGCTCCCTCGTCGGGGATTACCGACCTGACCGGACTTCAGTACTGCACGAGCCTGGTAAACCTGGACCTGACGGACAACCAGATAACTGATATCTCGGCGCTTCAGTTCTGTACCCAGCTGGTCTCGATTGACCTGTCCCATAACCAGATAGAGGACATCAGCCCCCTGGTGGACAACACCGGACTGGGAAGCTGGAACGCCATCGACCTGTCGGACAACTCGCTGGACGAAGGGGATCTCGATGATGTACAGGCTCTTCTCGACCGCGACGCGGCCGTGATCCACACCATCGGCGACACCCTGGTCACCCTGAACGACGCGGCCCTGGAACAGGAGTTGCGGGACACCTTGCACCTGCCTACCCAGGACCTGTACGCCAGCGACCTGGGAGTTCTCACCTCGTTGGCGGCCACCGATGCCGGGATAGCCGACTTGACCGGTTTCGAGTACTGCACGGCAATGGTGGGACTCGACCTGTCCGGCAACGCCATCACCGACCTTACCCCCCTGGGCAGCTGTGTCTACCTGCTGGCCCTGGACCTGTCGGAAAACCAGATAACCGATGTCAGCGCGCTTCAGAGCTGTACCGAGCTGAGCACCCTGGACCTGTCGGACAACCTGATTGACAACATCACTCCCCTGGTGAACAACACCGGTTTGGGAACGGGAGACACCGTCAACCTGGTCAACAACTCTCTGGATGAAGACGACCTGGCTGACATGCAAGTACTGATCGATCGGGGAGCCGTGGTCCTCAACGACGTGGGCGGCTCGGGAACCCCGGTCATCTTCCCCGATGCCAATCTTCAAACTGCCATCCGCGACGAAATAAACAAGCCCACCGGAGACATCCTGGACACCGACCTGCTGGCCATGAGCAGCCTTGGCGCCATCTCCGCCGGCGTAACCGACCTGACCGGTATGGAGTACTGCCTGGGACTGACAGTGGCGGACTTCCGCAGCAACCAGATTACCGACATCTCCCCGCTGGGAGGTTTGACAGGATTGACTGGGTTGATCCTGACCAACAACGACATCACCGATATCTCTCCGCTTCAAAACCTTACCAATATGATGATTCTGAACCTGTCCGGCAACACGATTTCCGATATCTCTTCCCTGGTAGCCAATACCGGGATAGACGACGGGGACATTGTCCACCTGGGCAGCACCGGGCTCGACCTGGCTGATATGCCCGACATCCAGACGCTGGAAAACCGGGGGGTGGTAGTGATTCACACCATTGCCGGCGACCTGGTGGTCACCTTCCCTGACGCCAACCTGGAAGCCAAGGTGCGGGAAGCCCTGCCGAAGCCCACCGGCGACCTGATGGCTTCGGAACTGGCCGGGCTCAATTACCTGGACGCATCGGCCTCGAGCATAGCCGATCTGACCGGCCTCGAGAACTGCCTGTCCATGACTACACTCGATCTATCCGACAACCAGGTGACAGACATCAGCGCACTGGAAAGCTTGACCGTTCTGCTGCTACTCGACCTGGGCAACAACCAGGTTTCAGACATAACCCCGCTGATCAACAACAACGGACTCGGAATCGGCGCCACCGTTACCCTGACCGGGAATTCTCTGGATTCAGACGACCTGCCGGACATACTGACGCTCCAGGACCGCGGAGTAACCGTTGTTCACGACGTGAGTGGTGGCGTTCTGGCGGTGACCTTCAACGACAGTAACCTGGAGCAGGTGGTGCGGGACACCCTGAGCAAACCCACCGGCGATATCCTGCAGTCGGAAATGGCTGCCATGGTGACACTTGATGCTTCTTCTGCCGCCATCACCGATCTGACGGGTCTGGAGTATTGCGTCTTACTGGCCATTTGCAACCTATCAGACAATCAGATTACCGATATTGATCCACTTCAACACTGCACGGCCCTGGCCATCCTGGACCTGTCAGAGAACCAGATCGACGATATCACTCCCCTGGTTGACAACACGGGGATCGACTCGGGTGACACGGTGGACCTGTCAACAAATAGCCTTGATGCCGGTGACCTGCCCGACGTCCAGACCCTGGAGGGGCGCGGCGTGGTGGTGACTGATGATCTGGGAAATTTGGCAGTGACATTCAGCGACGCCAATTTCGAGCAGGCGGTCCGCGATGCCATCAGCAAACCCACTGGTGACGTCCTGCACAGCGACCTGGAAGCCCTGACTTCGCTTAATGCAAACGAGCTTTCCATAGCTGACCTTACCGGGCTCGAGCACTGCACAGCCCTGACCCACCTGGGGCTGGCGGACAACCAACTGACTGATATCAGCCAGGTCCAATACTGCACGGTTTTGACCAACCTCAACCTGGGGACCAACGAGATAGTGGACATCAGTCCGCTTCAGCACTGCACGGCCCTGACCACCCTGCTGGCAAACAAAAACCAGATAACCGACATTACTTCGTTGGGAACCTGTACGGCGTTGACCAGTCTGATCCTGGACGAGAATCAAATTTCCTCCATCAACCCGCTGTCAACCTGTACGGCTTTGACGACGCTGACCCTGTCCCACAACCAGGTGGGAAGCATCAGCGCGCTGGCGAGCTGTCCGGCGCTGCACATCCTCGAGCTAAGCGAAAACCAGATCAGCGATCTCAGCCCGCTGACCGGGCTCACCGCTCTCTCATTCCTGGCCCTCGGGGACAACCAGATAGCCAGTATCACCTCACTGGCCAACCTCGTCGCACTGGAGGTGCTCGACCTGGGCTACAACCAGGTCACCGACATCACCTCGTTAGGGAACCTGGTGTCGTTGCTGGCATTGGGGCTGGGAGATAATCAGATTACCGACATCAGCCCGCTGGGCAACCTGGTGCTGCTGGAAGATGTAGAACTGGGCGGCAACACCATCAGCACTATTACAACGCTTCAGGGATTAATCACCCTGGAAAGTGTCGGTCTTTCCGACAACCTGATCACCGACATTACCGCCCTGGTGAACAATGTGGGTCTGGACACGGGCGACACAGTGGGATTGACAGGAAATCCGCTCGACGGCGGGGCTATGGACGATATCCAGGTACTGGAAGCCCGCGGGATCACCGTGCTGTACGACACTCCGTAACAAGCGACAGCAACGCCAGTATAAAATAAAACGATGATAGGCAGAGTGGTAGTCGCGACACTGCAACAAATCTCCATCCTTTCTATACTGCAGAGTCGAGGGCGGTAACGGTGACTAGGAACGATGACAGATAATGATGTGGGTGTAGCGGTGATGAACGAGAAGAATACTATCAGAGATTATACTTTGCAGATTAATTATGTTAGTAAATAAATGTGCTTTCCCGATAGAAGATAGCAGGAAGGGTGTCGGGTTTAATGCGAAGAACAGTCATTATACTTACGTTTTTAACCGCGGTGAGCCTGGCAGTCTTCGGCTGTATCGGGGGAGGGCGGACTCCAGATGGACAGCGTATCATATCATCCGCTCCTCCCGTACAGGAAGGGAGCCCCACCGCACCTGCTTCGGGAGCGACCGCAACCCGCACGTTGGGCCCCACCGGAGGTGAGATTCCCCTGGGGAACTTCACCATCACCTTCCCGGCCGGGTCTTTCACTGACAGTACAACCGTGACCGTGACCAGCCTGGGAGCGGGCCCGGTACTCGAAACGCAGGGAGATCCGGTGGGAAGCATTATCAATGTAGAGATGAGAAGTGCTGCCAAGCTGTCGTCCCGGGTGCGACCCCGCTCCCAAGCAGCGGCCGTTCCCATCATAACCTTTACCGTTGAAGGAGACGGCCAGTATCTGATAGTCAGGCGGGGTAACCTGTCCATTGCGGGAGAATCGTTTCTCCTGACCGAATATCCCGCCTTCACCACCTCCACTGCGGGTGAAGATTCTTCAGTGCGGGTATCGACGGTTGACAACTTTTTTCATTTCGGAAGCAGCGTGACCTTTGCCCTGCTCTCTCTGGACAGCCTGCTGGCGGCGGTTCCCCCAGCGGACCTGGTCCCATTTGATGCCGCAACCAGGACTGAAATAGTGGAGCAACCCCTGGGAAACAAGGTTCCTATCGTGCTCGTTCATGGGTACGACAGCCGGGAACATCACACGGAAGGAAGCGAACAGTCCCCCTGGAACTCTCTGTACAAACAGCTCGTCTGGGAAACATTTTACAGTCGTATTGCTGTCACCGGTCTGGAGAAACTCGCTGATAACGTGCAGATTTACGAGTTCATCTACCCTACCTGGAAGAGCGTAGAGGAAAACGGACAGGCGCTGGCACAGGAGATACTGGCCAGTTCCGAACTCAAAGACTCGGAGAGAATAATGGTTGTAGCCCACAGCATGGGCGGGCTGGTAGCGCGCCGGGCGCTGGAGTATGGGGTACAAGACAATATAAAGAAAATAGTCACTCTCGGGACTCCCCACCATGGTTCCATCCTGGCCAGTTTCAAGTATCTGCTGGACCAGGTTTACGTGTCGCTGTCATCCAACCAGGCTCTGGCCCGTGATCTTCTCAAATATTACGCGGAGCATCTCAATCCATTAAATACAACCGGGTTCAGCGACTTATGCTGGGACAACTACGACAACACCATCAGCGCCAATCTGCAAGCGGCAGGTCTGCGGGTGAACAGCAGTCTGGCCTCTTTCAACCAGAGCAGCGTAAACGACGGTCTACTGGTTTCCCAGGCCGGTACCTACCGCACGGGAAGCTCAGGTTACAGCCTCGGCTACTCGCTCATGAAAGACTTCTATCCTCTCTGGAACGGAAAATCATACGAGAGCGACGGAACAGTTCCCCTGTTCAGCGCTCATTTCCACCAGCACCAGGTGGAAACCGCTTCATTTTCCGACCACAATCACGCTGATCTTTACGAAGACGAACTGGTACAGCAAGCGGTACTCGAAATAGTGAACCAGTATGCCGAAACCAGTAAGGACAACTTACTCCCCGCCGCCCCCGCGGTTATTTTTTCCAGGGCACCGGAAGCAACCAGTTTTACCCTCTCATGGTCTGCCGTATCAGGGGCAACCAGCTACAACGTTTACATGGATGACGAGTTTTTCAATTCCGTTTCGGTCCCGTTGACTTCAGCCACCCTAACCAGGCTTCTTCCTCAGGAAACGTACTCCGTCAGCGTCTCGGCGGTCAACGCCGCGGGTGAAGGTCCTTGCTCCGACGTTATCGAAGTCACCACCCTGAGCGGCGACTCGATAACGGGGGGTTTGTGGTCAGGCACTTTCAGCGGGGACGCCACCGGGAAAGTGACCTTCAAGGTGGCCATCACCAAGCACAAGGTAACGGGTACGTTCAACGGGACCTTTATTCGAGAAATCGATGGGACGGAATATGAAGGAACATTTGCAGGAACGCTGGTTGACGGCACCATCAGCGATGACTACCAGCTCCAGGCCAACATGACCGGCACCATTTACTTCCTGTCTCCGGTGTTTTTTACCGACGTCTTTTTCGAAGACGAAAGTATCCTGGCAGGACAATTTGATTTCACCTTCGAACGGTATGACGGATCATGGGTGGTAAAATCAAACATGGACACCTTCAGGGGAACCTGGACCGCAACCGCAGCGGAATGAGATACAAACTTCTCATTCTTCCGTTGTTTTCTCATCCTGGACATTATCACCGATCTTTAATATCACGGTAGTCATATCGTCGTACTGGCCCCGCCCGGCGGCGAACTCGTCTACCGCATCGAACACCGCCTGCAGAATTTCCTCGGCAGAAAGATGCCGTGAACGATTGATCACCTCGACAAACCGTTCCAGGCCGAACTGCTTCTCCTCGGGGTCGTGAGCCTCATTTATCCCGTCAGTGTAAAGGACCAGGATATCACCGGACTGGAGAGGCGCTTCCACCTGGCCGTAGTCCATCTTTTTGAAAATTCCCAGCGGCACACCGCCGATGAAAAGTTCCTGGTATGCTTCTTCTCCCTGCCGGAACAACAGGATGGCATTATGGCCGGCATTGGAAAACCTGACAGTCATCAATTTCAGATTCAGCACCAGGTACATGCAGGTGGCAAAACTCGATTCCTTGATGATTTCTTCGCTGCTGACCAGCCGGTTTACGATGTTCATGACATCGTGACGGTCACCGCGGGTGTCCAGCACAGTCTTGAGGGCGCTGCGGATCATGTTCATCAGGAGCGCCGCCGAGACGCCCTTGCCGGAAATGTCGGCGATGGCACATCCCACCTTGTTCTCGTCCAGTTGGAAAAAGGCGTAGAAGTCACCGGCCAGGGAGCGGGCCGGCCGGGTCCGGCCGGCAATGTCCATTCCCTTCATCTTCGGATAACTCGACGGGCGAAGCCGCTTCTGTATTCTCTTGGCAAGTTCTATGTCCCGTTCAAGGGCCGCTTTCTCACTGCGGTATAACAGGAATGCCCTGATCGCCAGCATACGAAGATACATGGACACGGCAATGAACGTTAAAAGCAGAGTGGCCAGCGGGAAAACCATTTCGATGATAAGACCGGCGGTGCTGAACAGGATAAAGCACAGCAGAACGTACGCAACTGCCAGTCCCAGGGCCAGAGCAGTGCCGCCCCAGTGCCCCAGAAACGGAAGTAAGACACCCGGGAGCAGCGCCAGGGCAGCTGCCGCCAGGCAGGGCCATCCGAACGACGATTCCTTCAGAAAAGCACCGGTGAGAAAAGAGTTCAGCAGGTTGGCGTGTGTTCCCGCCATGGGATACTTCTCCTCGAAAGGTGTAACTCCGAGATCCGTCGTGGCACTGGCGGACATTTCGACAAAGCAAGTGCTTCCCGACACACTTTTTTTCAGCTCTTCGTCCAGGGAGCGCCGCTCACTATCCAACCTGGCAAATCCGGTCAACACCGCCTTCACTGACTCCAACCGTCCGGTAACCCTGCTCTTCAACGCTGAGTCCTCTTGAAAACGGGAACCGGTTTCGATCTGCCTGGTGATGCGATCGACCAGATCGGTGATGGCGGGAAGCACGATCTCCCTGGCTTGCTGCAGACGCTCGGGGGAAAATGAATTCTCCGCCAGATCACCCAGTTCGCCGCCGAGATACCGTTCGTCCGCTTCACACAGGAGCCGCCACTGCCCTTTCATCAACAGCCGCTGATCCAGAATCCGGCAGGCAGACACGTGGCGGAAGGTCTCCCAGCCACCGGCCCAGTTGAGAAGAAACTGTCCGCGTCGGTCCAACGGCACCTCGAGTGTGGTTCCGTTTTTACGCGGAAGCTGTACCGTGCGCGAGTCCTTGAAGCGGATACCAGCCACGTCGGCTTCCAGCATATCGACGGCCAGGCGGAATGCCGCCTGCATCAGTGCCATGTCATCACCGGGAATAAATAGAGGCAGCCGCCTGAACGTACCATCTTGGTCGGGACTGGCATTGGAAAAACCTACGCCCCGGGCGGCTTTGGCAAGTACGGGAAGAGCGGGCACGAGCCCACCCGTCTCGGGAAGAGCTACCAGCCCGCCGAGATCGAAAAGCCTTACCCCGGATTGGCTAAGCAGTGTACGGCGGTTGGATTCCCTAATCACGATTTTCTCTGCCAGCGGGCGGAACCGTTGTGAATCAATAGATGGAAACGAAGCCAGCACCGCTTCGACCCGTTCTTCGACCTCCAATGTCCCCTGGCCGGAGACGAACTGCTGCTTCACCAACTCGTTGATTTTCTCATCAATGTCTTTTCCGCTTTGCCCCGCCAGTTCCCTGAAATGGCAAACAAGGTATGTCCGGCCGTGCCTTTTCAAAGCTGCCGCCAGAGCGGCATCCGGGTCTACCACCGCTCCCGTCAGCATCTCGTTGAGAAGCTTAAACTGCCGGTCAACTTCTCCGGTTTCCCCAAGTAGAGAGCCGGCCACACTCTCTCCACGGTGCCCACGCTCCATCAGGGACAACGCCTCGATTATCAGGTCCGAAACATTCCGGCGCGTCTGACCCACTGCTGCCTGGATGAAATCACTGCCCCCCTCCGAGACCACTACTGCACGAGAGGGATCGAGGAACTCTATATCCAGGAGTACATGTTCGGCACCCTGGCTCCCGAGCCCGTCCAACAGATCCGCCATGACCGTTCTCGGCCACGGCCACCGGCCGTAGGTTTCCAGGCTTTCGTCATCAATGTCAACCATCAGGATATCGTGACGGACGGTAAGGCGGGGGCGCAGCCGGTAGCGGAGGTCGAGCGTTTTGAACTCGATATCCCGGCAAAAACGAGTGAAGGAAAAGCCAAGTGCCAGGAGAAATGCAATGACCGCAATACCCAGCGACACAAACCAGGCCCGGCGGGACCTGGTCAGGCCGGAAATACGGCTGTCTACATCGTGTACGGCATCATCAGAAACGGCTTTTTTCTTCATATTTCACTTAACCATGTGGATTCAATCATCATCGGAAACGGCTTTTTTCTTCATCTTACTCTCAAATATGCGGATTCGATCATCCAAATAGTCCCAGGGAATTCAAGATCGTGATTTTTTCCAGGTCTTCCCCGGACACATCCAGCACAGCAATACGTTTCAGTTCCAGCGGCAGCGAATACCAGGGGGCATTGCTGCCGAACAGTATCCGGCTGGCGCCGATCTTTCTGACCATCTCCTCGATAAAATCAATTCGGTAAATGCCCGATGTTTCCAGGTAGAGATTGTCGTTCTCAACGAACAGTTTCTCGGCCTCTCCCAGAAGAGCACCGCTGATATTGATCTGGCCGCCACTGGTGATAATCATGGTCACATCAGGGTACCGTCCGGCCAGGTCATAGAGCTGGCTGGGATGTGAATAGCGGCCGATCCCGCCAGCTATCATCACCACCAGATTCAGCTCTCCTGCGGTTTCCATTACCACATCGACCACCTTGTCATTGGCCGCGTAATTTTCTTCCGCCGGATGCAGCCACACCCCCCGGAACCCGTAGTCCCGGACACACCGCCTAATCTCACGCACGGCCGCGCGGCCTTTCCAGGGATCCACCCGGCAGAATCCCCGTAATCGGTCGGGATAGAGGGACACGGCATCCTTTATCGCCCTGTTGGCGGCGGCCAGGTGGTACCCCGGCGGCTTCACCGGGCAGAGCACGGCGTACCGGGGCCCGCCCTCCTTAAGCAGGGCTGCCAGGTCAGATTTCATCAACGCATCCCCGTACAGACCGGAACCAAAGTTCAGGTGCACGTCAAAAACCGCTCCGTCAATATTTCCCGTCATGGCAACGCTCCGTTTCCCAACAACCGCAGGATGTTGTCAGACAGCAGCATCCGCTGAACCTCTGGCGGCAATTCGAGACATTGTATCTTGTACAACTCCACTTCGGGTAGACACCCGGGGCCATCACTGGCAAACAGTACCCGGTGAGGACCGAGTGTTTCTATGGCCCTCAAAATCATATAAGGATACGGCATTCCCGATGTTTCCAGGTAGACATTGGGATTGCGACAGGCAACGCCGATGGCGTCGTCTACGTGAAAATAACCGCCCATGTGCCCCAGGATGATGTTCGCTTCCGGGCACTCCCGAGCACCCTGTTCTATCTGAAGCGGCAGGGTCAGTTCCTCGTCGCCGCAGTGAAACAGGACCGGGACACCAAGCCGGGCGGCGGTCTTCATGATATGTACCGTCTCCCGGGACCAGGGAGGCGACATGTAACTCATGGGATGCAGTTTAAGTCCTTTCATGTTCATGCAGGTAATTGCGAATTCCAGAAGTTCCTCCGATTGTTTTCCAAACATGGGATTGATCCGTGCATAACCGATCAACCTCGAAGGATGCTGCCCGACACACTGCTGGATATACGCCAGTGGTTCCCGGTTATCCGGGGAGGCATCGCAATAGGTCATGCATATGGAAAGCTGAATTCCGGCGCAATCCATCAAGCGCAGCGTGCGCCGGGGAGGCGAATCCCACAGATGCCCGGGAATGCTCTGGAGATGGGTGTGGCTGTCGATTACCGGATATTCATAGTGCATTTTTGTTTCTCACAATGTACTGATTATAGGAAATCCATGGCATCTGAGTCAAACTAAACTCTGGCAATGCAAGCATAAGGATCAGTCCTGTTCGCTTGACGAATAATAGAGACATATCTTAAACTGACACGGAAAGGATTCGAACAATCTCATGTCCAGGCTTGACCGTGTATTCGATGCCGTCCGGCAGGAAAACCTCGATGCGCTACTGATCACCACGCCGGTTAACACCTATTACATAAGCGGATTCCGGGCAGTGGCCTATACCAGGCCCATTTTTGTACTGGTGTGTGAGGAACCGGTCCTGGTGGTTCCGGAACTCGAAATGGACCACGCCCTCAAGCACGCCATCATTGGCCGGGTCGAGCAATACAGCGATAAAGATTTCGAGGGGGGCAAGAATCTTTCACCGCTGGTGGCTGCCCTGAACAAGACCCTGGCGGTGATGAAAGACAGCGGTCTTCAACAGTGCCGCCTGGGATTCGAGGCGGGAGCCGTCTCATACGCCGCTTATTGCCAGCTCAACGAGCTTTTTGCAGGAACTCTGAGCGGCGTTTCCCCGATAATTGAATATATGCGGCGGTGCAAGGAACAGCGGGAGATAAAACTAGTCAAGACCGGATGCGAA
The DNA here is from genome assembly GCA_964432985.1 of uncultured bacterium. Taxonomy (GTDB): domain Bacteria; phylum Muiribacteriota; class CAYSPT01; order CAYSPT01; family CAYSPT01; genus CAYSPT01. The sequence continues at coordinate 5,371 of CAYSPT010000089.1, read as the reverse complement.
CTGGCCGATTACGGAATGGCCGTGGAGATAGAAAAAACCGTTCCCGGCACCACGGAGCTTGAGCTCATGATGGATGCCATGACCGCGATGATCAGTGAGGGAATCGCCAGGTACCCTGATTTCGTACTGGACCCGGGTGCCCGTCCCATTACGGGCCTTAAAACCGTACTTCCCCACTCTATTCCATCGGCCAACACCGTTAAGCCCGGTGATGTGGTTATCCACGGCACCGGCTGCCTGTGCGAAGGATACCATTCAGAGAACGAGCGGACCCTGATCGTCGGGAAACCCACCAGCGACCAACGGAAATTTTTCCACCTGATGGTCGAATCCCAGAAACGGGCCTTTGACACCATCAGGCCGGGCGTTTACTGCAGTGATGTCGACCTCGCCGCTCGCCGGGTGGTAGAAAAAGCCGGCTATTCACAGTTCTTCCTTCACCGGACCGGGCATTCCATGGGACTGGATATTCACGAAACTCCCTTCTTCGCTCCCACTGATGAAACCATCCTCGAAGCGGGCATGATCATGACGGTGGAGCCGGGTATCTACGTACCTCAGTTGGGAGGATTCCGACACTCAGACACAGTCCTGATCACGGAAGACGGTTTCGAGTTTCTAACCAATACCCCCCGCAACCTGACTGATCTCATCGTCTAGGCAAGCTCGCGAAATAAACAGGCACTCCGGATCAGTTGTCATACGAGGCCGGATATCCGCTGCATCTCTGAAACCACTTTCCTGGTAACGGATTTTTCCTTGCTGGAGTGCCCGGCCTTCATCATGTGGAGCACTGAATTCTTCAGTTTCCGGTGCAGCTGGAAGGCTTGGCGTGGTGTGCAGATCATATCATAGCGGCCGTGGATTATGGAGACCGGCACCGGCGGAATCCTGCCCGCGTTGCGCAGAATGTAGTTTTCTTCCAGAAAACAGTCATTCTTCATGTACCAGGCTTCCAGCATGGATGTGGCCCGGTAGGATATCTCACGCATGAAGGTTTCACGCTGGCGGTGTGAGATAGCCAGTTTGGCAATGGAAACTTCGTAATACGACCACTCGTAAAAATACTTTTCACGCGTGGCAACGTCTTCGGAAAGCATCTGCTGAAAGTAATAGTCTACCGGATCCCGCCGGCAGCCCCGTGGGACATGGCTGATAAAACGCTGCCAGACTTCCGGGAAGAAGGGTTTGACGCCGCCTCCCAGGTAATGCCTGATGCTTTCGCGGTGGCCGAGAAATATCCCACTCAGCAACATACCCGACACCATCTCCGGGCGCTGGATAGCAAATACGAGAGCCAGTGTTGTGCCCCATGAACCTCCAAACAAAATAACACGCTCCCGGCTGAAGTGGCGGAGCAAACACTCTATATCTGCAATGAGCTTTTGCGTTGTGTTTGCCTCTATGCTCCCATAAGGCTTGCTTTTCCCCGCGCCACGCTGGTCGAAAAACAGTACGTCGAAGGTATCCGGGTCAAAAAAACGCTTGTCCTTTTTCGTACAGCACGCTCCGGGACCGCCGTGAAGAAACAGCACCGGCTTTCCCTGCGGGTTACCGTACCGTTCGTAGTAAAGGCTGTGACCGTCCGATACAGGGAAATACCCGCTATCAAACGTCCTGCTCTCTTTCACCGCAGTCGCCATGCAAATCGGCCCTCTCTAATTTATCCAGGTCATAATGTCACGCCTGCGCCTACGCTGTCAACAAATCTTTCGTTTCGCTGTTGCTTCGTATCAAAGGAGTATCTCTCATAGACTTTTAGGGGGTTCCCCTATATATCTTAATTTAGTATTGTGATACATTATCATCAAGTAGCGTAAAGCCATCTATTTCAAGTTATCAGGTAAAATATCCTATATTTTTTTAGGGGAACTCCTGATGGACTTTTTACCGAAAGGTTGGTAAAATCGCTTTAGTTGCTTTTTCTGAGTTTATAGGAAAAGGAACGATGTGCAATGATTGAAAGGAGTCGCACCATGCCACGGAAAAAGAGCAAGAAGAAAAAAGAGGAAAAGAGCCGTCTGACCATCAACCTGTCTGTAGATCTCATCGAGCGCGTGAAGAATGCCGTTTACTGGACGCCGGGACTGACCATGTCCTCGCTGACTGAACGTGCACTGATCCACGCCGTTAACGTTTACGAAAAAGACCGCGGTGATGTATTCCCCACAAGGCGTGAGGAACTTAGACCGGGCCGGCCGGTTATCTAAACCAGCTTATAATAGTAAAACAGGTTTCTCTGCCACAGGGAAGCCTGTTTTATTTTGTCACCTGCCGCCTTCCAGCAGGTGCTTACGAACTTCGTCCGCCAGGTTTGACAGCGGTACAACCACGACTTCTTCTCCGTCCCGCGCTTTTACCTCCACGACCTCATCGGCGATGGTCCTTTTACTGATCACCAGTCGAAGCGGTGCACCAATCAGGTCCGCATCCTTGAACTTGACCCCGGCGCTTTCCGAACGATCATCATACAGAACATCATATCCCATCCCCCGCAGAAAAGAATATAGCCGCTCACCTTCATCCTTTACCCGGACCTTGTTCGCTCCAATCGTTATCAACGAGATCTGGTGCGGAGCCACTGCCTGCGGCCATATAATACCGTGCTCGTCGTGATTCTGTTCGACGACCGCTGCCAGCAACCGGCTGCAGTTAAGTGAAAACGATCCCGCCGCTGCCAGTTTTTCGCGACCGTCTTCATCGAGGAAACTCATACTGCCCCCCCTGTATTCCAGGGTGTCTTTTACGTTCAGTCGGGCTATTTCAAATGCCGGCGCAAGCTCCACTGGTTGACCGCAGACCGGGCACACATCACCGGGGCGTACCAGGGATATGTCGGCCATGATGTCGGCTTCGAAATCACGACCGTAATTGACATTTCTGACGTGATACCCCTCACGGTTGGCCCCCACGACAAAATTGGAGCCCCACCTGACCGACAGATCGGCAACTACCGTTACATTCCTCAAACCGATGGGAGAAGCGTATCCCGGCAGGGCGCCGGCAGATCTGATCTCTGCTTCAGTGGCCGGCCGCAGCCTGGCTCCGTTCGTTATCCGGGTAAGTTTCCGTTCATCCACATCCCTGTCTCCCCGTATGGAAACGAACAAAAAGTAGTCTCCGTCCTGCAGCCCGCCGGTGGCCGTGTACAAAACGGCTTTCAGAGTCTGTGACTTCATTACTCCAAGAAATCCAGCTAGATCGTCAATGGTTTCCGCTCCCGGTGTAGCGATGTCCTCTACCGTACGCTGTGGCTCGATGTCACCTTGACAGGCAGCCACGCAGCAGGCTGAATCGGCCATGGCAGCATACCCGCACGAAGAGCAAGTGACCACCTCGTCCCGTCCCGCATCATGATATACAACGAAGGCGCATCCTGCGCTTCCGACAGATGCAGCCGGCAGGGACCCGACTTCCTGCGCCGCCAGCGAGCATCGTTCGAACAATCGTCTCCACTGTTTCTTCAAATGGGAAAAAAATATGTCGCGGCAGTCTGTGTCACGATGCAAAGATGCGGTCAGGGCCATAACCGGCCACCCTGTCCCCAGAAGACCGTCTCCGGACTTTCCCTCACCGTAAATTACCGGCTGAATACCAAATACAATACAGGGAAACCTGCGGTATGATCTCAGATCACGTGACACCAGCCTCACCATATCCATCATCCAGTCGGTAATCATTCGGGGAGCGGCGCCGAACAACTCCTGTCCATCCAACTCCAGTAATCCACCGTGGATCATCCCCTTCAGTTTCTGAAGCGACCGCAGACCACGGGGAAGAAAAGCCCAGTCCTCTCCAGGTACGCAGCGAATCATACCGGAACGGGATAGCAGCCGGTGACTGACAAGATCAGCACCGGCCGGAACCTCACGCAAGGTTTGTCCCACCATTGCCGACAGACGCATTAAGCAAACTCCCTTCACCACATCTGCTGCACAACCATACATTCTACACTCCAGCCGGCAGGCAACAAAAACCACACCGATGCTTGATTAACCATTTATTTTTTCTTCATCCGGCTGGCCGCCCTCGCTACCTTGCCTTACCTCGCTACCTTGCCTTACCTCGCTACCTTGCCTTACCTCGCTATCCTGCCTTACCTCGCTATCCTGCCTTACCTCGCTATCTTGTTTTCTGTCATCACCGGCCTCAGCATTATGGTCCCCGTTTACGTTCTCCCGGTACCTTTCAGGGTTAACATCCCTGCAGAACTGGTAAAGTAACGATATGACCATTTCGAACAGCCGCGGGTAAAAGAGTCCTATCCAGATAATCAACGAGGTCAGCGGAATGAAAAATGTCACATCCTCTACCACCGCCCATAGCACCAGCAGCCAGAATGTTTTTGACCGGAACCGTCGCGCCAGGTATTCCACGTTATTCCTCCCTACCTGCAACCGGCTCATTATACTTTAATAATTTTTTTCCTGAGTTTCTTCTCGTTCATTATCACTACACCCACAACATTACCAAACATCGATCATTGCTTATGTTACCGCCCTCGACTCTGTGCGCGTGGAAAGAACAGAAATTTACCATATTTAACTACGCCCACAACACCACATCTTATCGTTCAATGCCTCCTTTTCCACCACCGTATAATACATTGTGATAGAATTCGTACAATTCAATATTCATAGTATTCTTTTACCGCGGGGTGGACATAGTGGGCGAATCGATCGGAGAATTGCTGCAAAAAGCGGTTAAGCTTCACCAGACAAGCCGAATCCAGCAAGCGGAAAAGCTTTACCAGCAGGTCATCAAACTCGAACCGGCTAACGCTGACGCTCATTTCCACCTTGGTCTGCTACTGCTGCAAACCGGGAACTTCGGCAAAGCTGAAAATCAGTTCAGGTTGACCCTCGCCCGGGTGCCGCACCAGATTAACGCCCGCATCAACCTTGGCTCGCTCCTGGCGATGAGAGGTCAACTGGATGAGGCAGCACAGCATTTCTATCAGGTGCTGGAAACCTGTCCTGACCACGCCGAAACCCACAACAATCTCGGCAATGTTCTCAAGGATCAAAGACTGGTGGAGAAAGCCGAAGCGCACTACCGCCGGGCGCTTTCCTTGAATCCCAATTTCGTCAATGCCCTGATAAACCTCGGAAGCCTTCTCCAGGAGCTGGGGACATTGGATGAAGCCATCCGGTGTTTTCACCAAGCTCTCGAAATTGTCCCCAACTCGGCTGATGTGCACTCAATTTTGGGATCGGCTTACCAGGAACGAGGGCACCTGGATAAGGCCCACGAGCAGTACCGCCAGTCGCTTCACCTGGACCCGCACCATTTCAGAGCCATGGCTGGAGAAGCACAACTGCTCATGGTACAGGGGAAATTCGAACGGGCTTACCAATTACTCAAACCTGGT
>CAYSPT010000088.1:13993-17867 GCA_964432985.1 uncultured bacterium | reverse complement strand
CTTGCCCAGGTGCGCACTTTCATGTATGTATTGATTCACTTCAAATTCCTCCTAATTAAACAAATATCTCCATCTATTTCAATAATTCTCCATGTTAGCTCTTATTTAAGAAGCAATGAACAGAAAAGTATCGGATTATACCAAAGTTTATGGCTATTCACAAGATATATTATAAAATATTTCGATTAGTTATGGTTTCTCTAAGATAAAGGGCCGCGAAATTAATAGATACTGAAAAAGAACGGATACTCGTTACTGCTATGTCACCAGTAATTGGTGTCAATCGCTACAGTTCAAAAGTCAAACCTGACTCCTTTAAAGGTAGTCCGCTACAGCGACCACTATCCGCTCGGCTGCTTTTCCATAGGGTGGGACTGACAGACCGTTGTTGCTGAATCATGTCCTATGAGCAAAATAGATAGTTAGTAGCCTACTTGGGTATTTACTATTCACTGTGTGAAAAATAGTCCGCTATCGCATCCACTATCCGCTCCGCCGCCTTGCCATCCCACAGCACAGCCGGGCGGACCTTCGGCCACTGGCCTGCCAGCACCTGATCCACTGCTTCAAGCGCCGCTGCGGTGTCCCGGTGGATGAGCCTGTTCGTACCCAGGGACAGGGTTTCCGGACGCTCGGTAGTGTCCCGGAGGGTGAGACAGGGAACGTCGAGCACCGAGGTTTCTATCTGGATCCCGCCGGAATCGGAAAGCACGAAAGCAGCATTATCAATGAGCTTGATCATGTCAAGATACCCCACCGGTTCGATAAGGTGTATGGCGGGAACGGCTTTGAGGGCGTCGTCCAGGTAGTTATCTTTGAGGCATTTGGCCGTCCGGGGATGCATCGGGAAGACCAGGTTGGCTTTTTTCGCCACTTCGATCAGCAAACGGACGACCTCTTCGAGGTGGGAAGGCACGTCCACGTTGTCAACCCGATGCACGGTAACCAGCCCGTACTGACCGGCTTCTACCCCAATCTCATTCAGAGAATCGGGCCGCTCAGCGGCCAGGGCCCGGGAGCGCAACAGGCTGTCGACCATGGTGTCGCCGACCAGACAGGTCTGCTCCCGTTGAAAACCTTCCTTGAGAAGGTTCTGCACCGCCACCCCTGATGTGGCAAACAACAGCTGCGATAAATGATCGGTGACGATACGGTTGATCTCTTCAGGCATGGAGCGGTCGAAACTTCTCATCCCCGCTTCCACGTGGGCCAGGGGGATACACAGTTTGGCTGCCACCAGCGCAGCGGCCACCGTTGAGTTGACGTCGCCGAACACCATGACCATTTGAGGCTGCTCGTCGAGCAGTACCGGCTCCATTTTTTCCATTACCCGGGCCGTCTGCGCGGCGTGGGACCCGGAACCGACACCCAGGAAGATGTCGGGAGCAGGGAGTTTCAGGTCCTCGATAAACACCTCCGACATTTTATAGTCGTAGTGCTGCCCGGTGTGTACCACCAGGAACTCGAGGTCCTGCCGGGCGTGACCGGCGGCCAGTACGGGAGCCAGTTTCATCATGTTGGGACGGGTACCGACCACGGTGACGATTTTCATCTGACAATTCCTCCTGACGAATGTATAGTATCATAATGACGCAGTTGATCAGGTCAGGACGCCGATGCATCGATGACGCGGAACCGCGAGCTACCATCTATGGTCACCACCACGTCATCGCGATTGGGCTGGTAGGTAGGTACCAGGTGTTTCAGGGAGTCCACCAGTTCGGTGTCCGACATCTTCAACAATCCCCGCCCCAACCGGTCGAGTTTCCGGTTGAAATCGCGGCTGTCGATTTCATCCGGTGTAGCCACGAAGATCTTCCGGTGTTTGGTGGCGGTCAGCCCTTCCTGCTGGGTAAGGAGCTCTTCAAACAGCTTTTCTCCGGCCCTCAGCCCGACGTACTCTATCTTGACGTCAATATCGGGTCTGAAACCGGACAGCACGATCAGGTCTCTGGCCAGGTTGTCGATCTTCACCGGTTCCCCCATGTCCAGGACCATGATTTCGCCGCTTTTACCAAGCACCGCCCCCTGGATGACCAGCTGGCTGGCTTCGGACGTGGTCATGAAATACCGTGTCACCTGGGGGTGGGTCACGGTGACCGGCCCGCCTTCGGAGATCTGTCTTTTGAACAGGGGGATGACCGATCCGCGGCTTCCCAGAACATTGCCGAATCGCACCGCCACGAACTTGGTACCGTCCCGCCGGGCGATGTCCTGCATCAGCAGTTCGGCCACCCGTTTGCTCGCTCCCATAATGCTGGTTGGGTTGACCGCTTTGTCGGTGGAGATAAACACGAATTCCCGGACCTTCATCTCTGAAGAAAGCTCCATGAGGTTGCGGGAGCCGAAAATATTGTTTTCCACCGCCTGGTCACCGTTGAACTCCATCAGAGGCACGTGCTTGAAAGCGGCCGCGTGGAACACCATTTCAGGCCTGTATTGCTTAAAAACCTTTTTCAGCTTTTCCCGATCCCGGATATCGGCGATGACGGGCTCTACCGGGAGATCAGGCCACGCAACTTCGAACTCCTTGGTGATGGAGTAGATGCTGTTCTCACCCTGGCCCAGGAAAATGAGGCCCTTAGGCTCAAACGGTGCCAGTTGGCGGGCCAATTCCGCTCCGATGGAACCGCCGGCACCAGAAATCAGTATCCTGCGGCCGGAGATCTCGCCGCGTATTTCATTGTCGAACAGCTTCACTTCATCCCGCCCCAACAGGTCCCTCAGATCTACAGCCCGGATACGGTTGACGCTCACCGTGCCGTTGAACAGTTCCGAGATTTTCGGAAGGATCTTCACCTTGACGCCGGATTCGCGGCAGTGATCCATGATTCCCCTGACCTCATGGCTGGAGGCCGAAGGTATGGCGATCAGGACTTCGTCAACGGTGTGCCGTTGCAGGCACTTCGGAATATCCTCCCGGCCCCCCAGGACTCGCACCCCGTGAAGCGTCAGGTTCTGCTTGGATGGATCGTCGTCGATGAATCCCACCGGGTTGTATCCCAGGGAGGGGCCCTTGAGCATCTCACGCACCATTTTCTCTCCGGCATCCCCGGCACCCACGATCAGGACCTGCCTGCCTTCACGGGAGCGTCGGTACCTGAACTCCCGCAGGACCCTGATTACGAACCTGAATCCGCCGATCAGGAACAGGGTGATCAGCCAATCGAGGATGAAGATCGACCGCGGATACCCGTGGTGAAGCAGGAAGTACAGGGTAAACACCACCGCCACCGAGCTTACCGAAACGGCTTTGACGATAGATATGAGATCCTGGATGGTGGCATACCGCCACAGGCCTTTGTACAGTCCGAACCAGTGGAAAAAGAAAAGCCGGAAAGCAATGACGATGGCGATGGTACCTGTGTAGTGGTTGTGGTACTCGCCGACTGCTCCTTCGAAGCGGACGAGAAAGGCAAGGTATCCCGACAGGGCGATCAGAACGATATCTATGACGACTTCCGCCGCCCACAGGAACAACCGCCGCTTATTAAATGTCCGGGCCATATCGTATCCATGTGCACCGGGCAGCATTGCCCGGTTGATCGGGTTGCACATCCTCCTGATCTATCGGATTCACGATTATTCATTGCCGGTTCAAACCGAAAAATGCAATAGTATTCGTCAATATCCGGATTTAAAAACTCTCCGGATTTTGCCTGCCAATGCTAGCAGAAAAAACGGCGATTCGTCAATTATCAACGCATTCTATAGTTTTTGTTCATTATTCGGATTAGCTTTTGACAAGGGCGTGGGTGCCGCTTTACAATGACAGTGATATGGCACGATTATTCGGATGGGTCGTTTTTCTGTTTCTGCTGGCTCTGGCGGCTGGTGCGGGCTACTACTGGTACCTCACCCGGGTTCCACCGCC
>CAYSPT010000088.1:10771-13893 GCA_964432985.1 uncultured bacterium | reverse complement strand
CTTCTCGATCTCGGACGTGCCCGTGAAGCGCTTAAGCACGTGCAGCGGGCGCGGTCTTTGGAGGAAACCTCTGGAGAAGCAACCGCCGACGTGTGGGGACTTGAAGGCCGTGTGCTGGCCAGGCTCGGACGGGATGGTGCAGCGCTGTCCGCGCTGCGAAAAGCCAGTAAACTGGGTACCACCGACGGAGACGCCCTGGGTGATTATGGCCTTCTGGCCCTCAAAAAAGGCTTAAAAAAAGAAGCGTACCAGGCGCTGGTCAAGTCCGCCGAGATCAAACCGGCCAATGCCGAGGTGCAGTACCGCCTGGCCATCCTCTGTGACGACCTCGGCCGCCGGTCCCGGGCGGTGCACCACTACCGCATGGCGCTCATAGTGGATATGGATATCCTGGCCCGGGAGGACCGCGGGCTGATGAACGAGCTCAGGAACCGTGTCCAGACCGCCCTCATCATGGCTCCCGGGAATCCCGAGACTCTTTACCAGGCCGGATTCATCTCCTACCTGGATGGGGACCTGGAGGAGGCGCTCAGTCTCCTGGAAAAATTCCTGGCCAGGGACCGCAAAAATCAGGATTCGTCGTCGAAACGCGCGGCACTTCGCCGGGAAGCCGGGGAACTGGTGAAGAAGATCAGGAGTGAGCTGTTTCCCGAGGTGGCCGCCGTTCCCGTGGAAATAATCGAAGAGCCGGTCTCAAGCCCTCCGCCGGAAACAAAAGGCATCGGAGTTAACTACGAGCTGGCGCAATCGTTTCAGAACCGCATCCGCCGCGACCCCGAAAATCCTCGCCTGCACTACTACCTGGGCCTGGTGTATCTCAAGGGCAAGGATTCCGCCCAGGCGGTACGGTCGTTCAAGAAGTCCCTGGCGTTGTCGCCGAACACGGCAGAGGTGCACCTGTATCTCGGGGCTGCTCACCATCACCAGGGAATGAGCCGGGACGCAGTGCATCACCTGCAGGAAGCCATCAGGCTCGTCCCCCAGATGGCGGACGCCCACGCCAGGCTGGGGGCCATCTATCTCAAGGACATGGGCAATCCCCAGCAGGCTATCCCCTGCCTGGAAAGGGCGGTTGAGTATGCCCCGGAATTTTCCGCCGCGCTCAGCATGCTGGGAGACGCTCACCGCACCCTGGGAGACACGAAGCAGGCGTCATATTACTACTGCCGCGCAGCGGAGCGGGCGGCTGAAGGCCCGGTAAGAGACTACGCCAAAAAAATGGCCGAATCCCTCGCCGGCGCAGCCGGGCAATAATCGCCGTTTAACCTGCTTATTGTTTCCCGGACTCGACTTCCTTGAAGTACAGCTCGGCCATAGTCAGCAGTTTGGCCAGGGTTCGGTCGGGATACCCCATGCGCACACCGAGAAAGCTCTCCATTATGCGCACAGGCAGACCGGGACGGTTTTCAGGCGCGTCCAGGTCCTGTTCCACCTTTTCGACGATTCGGTCAACTTCCGTCACCGACTCTGCTTCCCGCTGCATGTAGAGCTCCGCCATGGCCAGCAGCCGGGTGAACACCGTGCCCTTTTCGAATCCGGCGAACTTCTCGAACAGCAATTCCGCTTCCGCTATACTACCGCGGCGAAGCTTGCAGAGACCTTTGAGGTAAAAGCCCAGCGGGTTTTCCGGATCGGCGTCCGCCGCTTTCTTAAGGGCCGCTTCGGTCTTGTCCAGGTCCTCCATGGCGTAGCGGATATAGGCCAGGTAAAGGTGGTTGGCCGGGTTGTGCGGTGACAGCTCGGAGGCTTTTTCGAGCCATCCGGCTGCTTCCTCCAGCTGATCGGTTTCGTACAGTGCCCGTCCCAGAATCTGGCAGGCCATGGAATCTTTTTCAAGCACCGGAGCGTGCTGCCGGATGTACTCCGCCGCCTGCTCGAACTCGTTTTGTTCGAAGGCGTCGACGGCGCGGCGGTAAGATTTGCGGGCAGCAAGAGACTGTTTGATACGCTTGAACCAGGATTCTGACACTGCGGTTAATTTCCTCCGGTGTTTTCCAGCAGGACTTCTTGCTTCATGCTGATATCGAAAACCTTGATCTCCAGCTTGAGCGGCACAATGGTTTTTCCCGGATCGGACGAATCGGCGGTGACCTCGATGCAGCACTGGTCGTAACCGTCAGTGGGTACCCTGAAGATGAGACCGTCTTCGAAATGGGCCGGATTTTCTGGTTCCAGGTCCCGCGGTACCTCGTACTCAGTTATTTTAACGGTTACCGATTCGGGTACGCAGTCGGGAACGAACTCCGGTAGCAGCGTGAACTTCAACCGGGTGTCTTCGCGAACATCGTGCTTCTGTAGGGTCCCGTCTGCACTGGTGACGGTTCTCGGCTCTCCCACTCCCAGCTCTTCGATGTGAAACTGGATATAGCTCAACTCTATGTTGGAGGTTGATCCATCGGCCAGCTCCTCTTCGTTCACGGCTTCGGGATCATCTGGATCTACTCCGGGAGGAAGTTCGTAGCCGGGAATGTCACTTCCGGGAACAGCTGCTACCTCGAAGGGGGTACCGGAATAGCCGGTGGCGGGTCTGCTGGTTCCTCCCGGCGAACTGCCGGGTGAAGTGGCGGGTCACCCACCGGGTGATGATGTAGTAGGCGGGCAGGGTTGTCCGGGATTGCCGCCCGGGGTGGTGTTACCCGTTGCCCCGCGATCGGTGCGTCCGGGAGTGCCGCCCAGGTTGCCCCGTCCGCCATAATCATGGCGCTGAACCAGCTGCCACTCGCCGTTGGGGCCCATGACGTACTCTGCCTCGAAAGCCTGGAACTCGTACGCCACCGTTTGTGCCCCTCCGGGGCCGCCTGCCAGACCCATGGCCGAGTTCATCATGTCGTTTCCGTAATTGACCATCCAATCCGGCGTTCCCCCGCTGCTGCTTTCCGACCATCGGTCATGGTCCCAGTCGCTGGGCCGCGGGTTGCGGATGTTGACCACGTTGTTGCCGGCCCGGACCTGATGGGGAACAGCCAGGAACACTGCTAAAAATAATGATATAGAAAGACACAGAACTGCCGCGTGCGACATGCTGCGTGATGTAATCATTGATTTCCACCTCGTTTTCTGATGAGGCGGACTTCCAGTCCGTAGACTTTTAGTCCGTAGACTTTCAGTCCGTAGGTTTCCAG
>CAYSPT010000088.1:1263-10671 GCA_964432985.1 uncultured bacterium | reverse complement strand
GGACTTCCAGTCCGTAGACTTTTAGTCCGTAGACTTTCAGTCCGTAGGTTTCCAGTCCGTAGGTTTCCAGCCCGTGGGCTGCCGGCCCGCGGGGCGTTACCGTCCGGCAAATTTAAAACCCTCTCATCTTTATTGTAGGCTTGTCAACAAATTTGTGTCAACTTATATCTAATTACCATAGGTACGATAAGTACATTTTTCGCTTGCGCTTCAGCGCACTGCAACGAAGTAGGTGGTTCATTTACGAGCTGCAGCAGAAAAGTTTGTGAATTATTCGTGCTAACTATGAGCATGTGCTTTTACAGGCAGAAAGCGTCGCGAACGAAAAACTGTATAGTTCATTAATATACTCTACTTATACAGGCTGTGAACAACGGTTATTCATGGACTTACAGTTTTTTTTATGGCCCGGTGGTAGTCCATCATGGTGTGAGCGATGTTGGTGCTGAGCATGTACAACTGCCTGAAGTCGGCGATGGCGTTAAGGTAGATGGTGCTGGTCTCCATTATCTGGGAATCGCCGGTTTTGAACTTCTGCAGGTGGGCAATGTGAAGGGCCTTGTAATAGGTGTTGACGTTCTTACGCCTCTCGATAAGGTTTGCGATGGATTCATAATCCCGGTCCTTCTCGTAACGGAAGCACTCGATGACGGTGCTCAGGGCCCTTTTCACCCGCATATGAAAATCCAGGATGTGCTCCCAGTCGGATTCAATAAAAAGCAGGTTGCGCTCGATCAGTTTGGCCAGGTTCGGAACCAGGCTCTTGCTGATGACATCGCCGATGTTCTCGAGTTCTTCGGCTACCAGCACCACCACCGATTCCTGGAAAGCCTGTTCTTTAGTCAGAGCACCTTCGGTGAGTTTGGACAGGTAGGGTCGGATGGCCTTGTAGGGGATATCGATTTTCTCGTCGTTCTCGATGGTCTGCTGAATCACGCTCTCGTCCCGCTCCTTGAGTACTTCCACCACATTGTCCACCATGTGCATGGTGTAATCGGCGATACGCAGGACCTCTTTGCGGGTGACGTGCAACGCCATGTGAGGAAACTTGAGCAGATCTTCGTCCAGGAACTTCGGTGCGACGGTCTTTTCATCCTCCCGCTCGGGGATGATGAAGCGGACCAGTTTGCCCAGGTACCCGGTGAAGGGCAGGGCTGCGATGACGGCGATGATTTTGGCTATGGTGTGGGCGTTGGCTATCTGGCGCGGTGCATACCGGGCCACTTCCTCCATGGTGTAAAGCGCGGTGGCTCCGGGAGGATGCGGTGACATATGGAAGATTAAATCGCGGTACCAGGAGATTATCGGTAAAAACACTACCACCTTCATCATGTTGAACAGGGTGTGGCAGACTGCTGCCCGCTTGGCTTCGCGTGAGCCCCCGATACTGGCCAACAGTGCCGTGGTGCTGGTGCCGATGTTGGCGCCGAATATAAGAGGGATGGCCGCTTCGAGGGTCATCAGCCCCTGAAACGACAGGGCGATATAAACACCGGTGGCGGCGCTGGAGGACTGGATCATGGTGGTGAAAATGGCTCCCACGATCACCCCTAATACCGGATTTTCCAGCTTGAGTATCAGGGAGATGAAGGGCTGGTAGGTCCGAAGCGGCCGGGTGATGTCGGCCATGACCTTGATACCGAAAAAGAGAATGCCAAAGCCCAGGATGATCTTGCCGATCTTTTTCCACCGGGTCGATTTGGGGATGACGCTCATCAGGAATCCGATAGCGATAAAGATCAGGGCGTAATCCGAGAGCTTGAACGCCACGATCTGGGCGGTGATGGTGGTGCCTATGTTGGCTCCCAGGATGATTCCGATGGACTGGGTGAATTGCAGAACTCCGCCGTTGATGAGCCCCACCACCATGACCGTGGTGGCTGACGAAGACTGAATCAGCGCGGTAATCAGCGCGCCCACCATCAGCGCCGAGAAGCGGTTGGAGGTGAACTTCTCAAGTATCCCAGCCAGGCGGGTGCCTCCCAGTTCCTGCATGCTGTCGCTCATGATCTTCATCCCGTAGAGGAACACCGCGGTTGCGCCCAGGAGCGAGGCGATCAGAAATACCAGCCACATGCGTTTTCGGACGGCTATGGTGAAAAGAACCGGGCTGTTATTCGCCTCGGGTACGAAGGCTTCCACCAGGTAGGTCCCCGGCTTTCCGCCGTGAGTGAAGAGGACCCGGGCCACACCGTCGGTTCCGGTAGTTGCCGATCGGACACTCAGTGCATGCTTTTGGGACTTGGAAGGTGTCGTTTCGATGTTGAAATAGACTTTTTCTCCCCGGATGGGACCGCTTTTGCCAGTCAGGCACACCGCCAGTTCCCGGGTGGTGTCGTCTCCGAGCAGGATGCTCATCTCCATCTGCCCCGGTTTGAAGGTGATGTTGGACAGCGTACGCTCCTGGGCGAAACAGGAGGGTGTCAGACCCGTCATTATCAGTATCAGCAGAACCGTTGCCGTAATGAAGGTGCGTTTACGCAGACCGCCCTGATTGCTGTCTGCCCAACTCATCATCCTGCCTGCAAACCGGACTTTCATACCTGGTTCCTCTCAGATCTGAAACATCGGCAGGATGAAACGGCAGGTGCAATAGGTGATGATTGCCGCCGTCAGGGGAGTGCTTATCCAGCCGATGAATATCTGGGTTATCTTCTTCTTGCTGACCGCTTTGATCCCTCGGACCAGACCGATTCCGATAATAGCTCCCACAATGGCCTGGGATGTGGATACCGGAACGCCGACCTGGGTAAAGATATGGACCGTTATAGCTTCTGACATCTCGGCAATAAAGGCTCCCAGGGGTCCGATCATGGTAATATCGTGGCCTACTGCTTTCATGACCCTCTTACTGAAGGTAAGAGCCCCGGCGGCGATCGCCAGCCCGCCGACTATGGCGGCCATACGGGATTTGAGCAGACCGGCGCTGACATAGACGCCGGTAACGTTGGCCACGTTGTTTGCTCCCAGAGAATAAGAACCGTAACAACCGGCCACCAGCAGCCCCAAAAACGCAAACCGGTTGATGGCGGCGTCGGTCTTGAGAAATTTCCTGGTGGTCGGGATCATGATTTTCATCAGGGTGAAAGCAATTATGGCTGCTCCGATCGGGGTGAGCACCCAGCAGGTGGCGGCTTTCCCCAGGGCCCCCCAGTTGGGCTGTCCCGACACCAGGCACACGCCGAGAATGGCTCCCATGATGGCCTGGGACGTGGATGAAGGGATGGCCAGGATGGTCATGAGCGTGATTGTGAGCCCGGCAGCTATGGTGGCGATAAAAGCAGTCCAGGGAGTGAGTTTTCCCACGGACTTGATGATGTGCATGCACTTGGGGCCTTCGAGGCTGGCGCCCAGGATGACGAAGACAGCGATCAGGATGACGGCGGTAGAGTACTTGAGAACCCGGGCGGCCACCCCGGGACCGAACACGTTGGCGGCGTCGTTACCTCCCAGGCTCCATCCCATGAAGAGCCCGCCGATTATCTTCCACATACAGAACTCCGGTATTTTCTATATCGTGCGTTTCACTACCATGATTTCGAACCGGTCCGAAACATCTTCTATGCGGTCGGAAATGGTGGCGATGTGATCAATCAAGCTTTTAAGATGTGATTTTTCTGCCAGGGGCAAGTCGGACTTGAAGACGGCGTTGGTCAGGTCCCACTGGAATTTATCCACCACCTGCTCCCGTTCCTCTACCGAGTGAGCCACTTCGAGGACCTTGTCGATATCTTCCTGGAACAACTCGTACATTCTCTCCAACGGTCGGAACGTGTCCACGGACGCGGTGGTCAATGCCCTGATGCCTTCCTGGAGAAAATCGGGAATTTCAGGCCGGGTAAGAATAATGAAATCCGAGGTGGACTCGGCCTTGTTGGCCACACTGTCGATCAGTTCCAGCAGGACGATGTAATCTTCGCGGTAGATGGGCAGGAACGCACCCTGGTACATTTTCAACTGGGCTTCCCGGCGGATTTCGTCGGCTTCGTGTTCCTG
The DNA here is from genome assembly GCA_964432985.1 of uncultured bacterium. GTDB lineage: Bacteria > Muiribacteriota > CAYSPT01 > CAYSPT01 > CAYSPT01 > CAYSPT01. The sequence continues at coordinate 6,675 of CAYSPT010000088.1, read as the reverse complement.
TTGATGTATTATAAAGCAAGAGTCTTTGAAGGTTTTTTCACCGTTGAGATACAGTTCGACCATCCTGGCAAACTCGGTGAGTGTCTCCCGTACCGTCGAAAAGTGTTTGGTGATCAGTTTTTCTACTTCTTTTTCCTTGCTCGGTCCAAAAAGTCCCATGGCGGATCCTCCCCTTATGCATATGCAGCGAATAGGTTCTTGCACTGAAAAACAAAGAAACTGCCGGTCATTAAACAGAATTGTATCAGGTGATAAATGAATCCGTCAACTTTGGATACGTGAACCAGAGCCCGGCACGCAAGGGGCCGGTGCTCCTCTAGCCTTTCATGTTGCATGGTGCAGGCAAATCGTTTCGCATGGTTTCGCATGGTGTGGAAAAAAAGAATTAAAGGATTAAGAATTGCCTCTCTATCTAACGATACAAGGGATATAGCTTTTTCTCTGCCAGGAAGGCAGAAAACTAACGAATACATGGGAGGTATATACCAATGAAACATCTGACCCGCCTTTTCATTTTCACCCTCGTTATTCTCATCGCATCACCGGTTCTGGGTATGGAACAGGAAGAGGTCTCTTTCGATCACTGGGCCTATGATGCTATCAAAACCCTGTCCACAAAAGGAGTTTTGACGGGAGTACCGATGAGCGCTCTCACCGGTGAGCGGCAGATGACCCGCTACGAGGTGGCGGTGGTTCTTTCGCGGGCCATGGACCGTCTGGGTGAGTTCAGTGAGTACGTCCCCGACGAAGACATGCAGCTGTACGAGCGGCTGATGTTCGAGTTTTCCGAAGATCTCCGCGCCCTGGACGTGAAGGTCCTGGCGGTGAGACAGTTCCTGGATGTGGACGACATCAATGCCCGCTTGGAGACGCTGGAGCGGCGGGAGACCGAAGCGACAAAAGGATTCACCACCCACAAGGGGTGCCAGTTTTTGTTGAAGGGGGAACTGGAGTTCGAAGCGGTGGACACCGACGGAAGCGGAGTCGGGGTGGCGGAGTCGAATCCGCACCTGAAGATCGACAAGTTCGTCCTGCAGCCGGTGGTGGTGGCGGACAAGGATAACTTCACCCTGGACACCCAGTTGTGGTTCAGGCAGAATGGTGTGTCCATAAATGAAATCCACGCCATCTTCCGGGGGATGAAAATGATCGGCGACAACCCCTGGTTGGATATTGGCCTGTACGAGCGCTGGCAGCAGTACCACTTCCGCCGCCTCTCCGAAGCCTGGTCTATTCACGGTGCCGCTTTTTTCATGGATGACGCCCTGACCATCACCCTGGGCAGCGAGTTCGGACCGTTCTACTGGACGGTTTCCGCCGGCGGCGGTTATGGGCTGGGATTCATCGAAGTATCCGAAGATACAGGAAACGACCAGATGATCATCCAGGACACCCGCGCCCTTAGTGGTGTGTTCAAAGACGCCGAGTACGGATTCAACCTGGGATTCAAGATGAAAGGGCTGGACATCCTGGCATTCTACTACCGGGACCGTCTCAGCGACGACGATATCACTTTCCTCAAGACCTACCTCAACTATACCGGTGACCGGTCGCAGGAATTCGCCCGGTACGGCTCCTACCTGTACGACTACGACAAGGACGACAAGTACCGCGGCGGTCTTGGAGTAAAATACCAGTGGGCCGGCTGGAAGCTGTCCTCGGAGTACATACAGGCCGTGGATGGCAAGTTTGGCCGGCTGGGATACGCCCTGGAGCTTTCGAAGCACTTTCCCATCACGGGACACAAGTGGTTCACCGGGGTGCGGCCGCTATTCGGGTGGAGTTACTACGATGTGGACGATGCCTTCGACCGCAAGTACGATCTGCCAGCCACCTGGGATCGGGAAAAGACCATCCTGGCTCTGCTGTTCGACCTGACCAAGAACACCACCGTCAAGACCGAGTACTACATCAATAAAGAGTGGAACGGCACCACGGAGGACGTCAACAACGACGAAATCCTGATGCAGTTGGAGTTACGCTTTTAACATTCAAGCCAACCTTCAGCAGTTGGAGTTACGGTTCTAACCAACAGTCATTGTCCGGCTTGACCGGACAGTCCAGATTCTAGCCAAACGGTAGTTCGTCCATGTTTGGCAGGCCGAGTTCTTCGGTGCGCTCGTCGAGAAAATCCTCTAACTTGATGCCGCGCAGGTTTGTCCCGTCTTTCAGGCGCACGGTTACGCTGCCTGCCTCCAGTTCTTCGTGGCCGACGATGAGCATGTAGGGCACCTTCATGAGCTGCGCTTCGCGGATTTTGAACCCGATTTTCTCATTTCTCAGGTCAGCCGTTACCCGGTAATCGTCAGCTTTCAGCTGGTTCCTGATGCTGAGGGCATAATTCCGCTGCTCGTCGGTGATGGTCATCACTCTGAACTGCTCCGGCGCCATCCAGGGGGGGAATGCTCCCTTGTAGTGCTCGATTAAGCAGCCGATAAAGCGCTCCATGCTCCCCAGCAGCGCCCGGTGGATCATGTATGGCCGGTGCGCATGACCGTCCTCGCCGATGTAACTCACGTCGAAGCGCTCGGGAATCGAGAAGTCAAACTGGATGGTGGAGCACTGCCACTCCCTGCCCAGGGCGTCCTTGATCTTGATGTCGATTTTGGGCCCGTAGAACGCGCCGCCGCCCTCGTCTACGTCGTACTCCAGTCCCCGGGCGGTGATGGCCCGTTCAAGCGATTCCTGTGCCGCCACCCAACGGTCCGCTTCTCCCACGAACTTCTCCGGCCTGGTGCTGAGATACACGTGATACTCGTCGAACCCGAAGGAGCGGAGGATGAACAGGGTGAAATCAATCACCTTCACTATCTCTTCTTCCATCTGCTCAGGCGTGCAATAGATGTGGGCGTCGTCCTGGGTGAAGCCCCGCACCCGCATCAGGCCGTGCAGCACTCCGGAGCGCTCGTAGCGGTAGACGGTACCCCATTCGGCCATCTTCAGCGGCAGGTCCCGGTAACTTCGCAGATGGCTCTTGTAGATGTGGATGTGAAAGGGGCAGTTCATGGGTTTTACATAGTAGTCTTGCCCCTCGATATCCATGGGTGAGTACATGTTTTCTTGATAGAACTCCAGGTGCCCGCTGGTCTGCCAGAGGTTGGCCCGCCCCAGGTGGGGGGTCACGATAAGCTCGTAGCCCACCCGGCGGTGCGCTCTTTTGCAGAAGGTCTCGATGCTTTCACGCAGGCTGGCTCCTTTAGGGTGCCACAGGATCAGCCCCGGGCCCACTTCCTGGTTGATGCTGAACAAATCGAGCTCCCGGGCCAGTTTACGATGATCCCGCTGCCGGGCCTCTTCCAGGGCCCGAAGGTGAGCCTTGAGAGCTTTTTTGTCAAAGAAAGCCGTGCCGTAGATACGCTGAAGCATCTGGTTGTGCTCATCACCGCGCCAGTATGCTCCGGCTACCGAGAGCAGCTTGAAGAAAGGCAGTTTGGCCGTTGATGCCACGTGGGGGCCCCGGCACAGGTCGGTAAAATTCCCGTGATGGTACAGGGTGATGATAGAATCTTCCGGCAGCGCCTCGGTAAGCTCCAGTTTATAGATGTCGTCGTCCTTTTTGAAACGTTTGATTGCTTCTGCACGCGATATCTCCTCACGTTGAAACGGGAGGTTTTCCCGGATGATTTCCCGCATCTTGTCTTCGATCTTTTCCAGGTCGTCTTCGCTGAAAGGCTTCTCTGTGTCGAAATCGTAATAGAAACCTGACTCGATAGCCGGTCCTATTGCCAGTTTCGTACCCGGAAAGAGCCTGAGTACGGCGTCGGCCATGACGTGGGCAGTGGAGTGCCGCAGGATGTGCAGCGCCTCGTTGGTGTCGTTCAGGATAAGCTCCACTGTGGCCCCCTTCGGAATGGGGGTGTGAAAATCCTGGATATTGCCGTCGACTTTGAGACCGACGGTACGTTTGCGGTTTTTTTTCGAAAGCGAGTTCAGCAGTTCCTGTATCGGATCCCCGTCGTCGGGCAGCATCACCGTTATCGGTTCCATGATGTCAACCTCCAATATTTGTTGAACGTATAAAAAAACGGCTGAAGTTCCGATGTTTTCGCGGTTGAAATCGCGGCACTTCAACCTCCTGCTACTGCTTCAAGCTGAGTATATATTTGTCAATCATCGCGTCCGCCTTTTCGAGGCGGAGGCACAGTACCTGCACCAGTTTCAGGGCAAACTCCGGTTTGCGCATGATCATGGTGATGAAATTGTCTTTGGTCAGGACGTACAGCTCGGTGTCTTTAACGGCGATCACGCTGGCCGAGCGCGGGCGGGGATTGACCAGGGCCATCTCACCGAAAATGTCTCCGCCGCCCAATTCCGCCAGGTCAACTTCCTTGCCGCTGGCCAGGGTCCGGTAGACCCGTACTTTCCCCGATTTTATGAGGAAACATTCTTTTCCCTGCTTACCTTCCTGGCAGATCATCCGTCCGGCCGAAATGGTCATCGACAGGTTGGCCAGTTGCTTTTTCTCACTAGCGGTTTCTTTCGGGTACACCGGCGCGGGGCGGCTCAGGATATCACCGATGGTTCTCACCAGTTTGGTATAGTCAAGCGGATGGGTGAAGTACGCTGATAACCTCAGTTTATCTATTTCCCTGGCGTGCTGCCCCGAAATGGTGTTAAAAGCCATGATCACCGGCGTGGGAATCTTGAGCTGGCGCATCTGACGGACGATCTCGATTCCGTCGGAAGACGGGAGGTTATTGTCGATGAACACCACATCCGGTTTTTCCAGACGGATCATGGTCAGGGCATTATCGGCCCGGTCTGTTTCTAAAAAGATGTAGTCGTTCTGAAGCAGTTTCTTCAGGTTGCGCCGGGCCAGGTGCACTCCCAGGACGATCAGTACCTTTTTTCTCTCGCCGCCGAGAGGTAATTCTTCTATCGTATGCGCTTCGGCCTGGTCCTGGTCATCTTCCTCGAAAAAATCATCGCTTTCCCGCAGGGACTTAAACTCCTGGAGGCTTTTATCGAGATCATCCTTGCCCTGTAAAGGCGGGCTTTCAGGGCTTTCATCGCCGCTGCTGTCAGGCGATTCCTGGTCCTGGGGCTCCTCCGATGGTCCCGTATAATCATCAAGACATTTGTTCAGGTCGTCAAGACTGGTGATGTCACCGATGCCTGCCATCCTGTTTCAACCTTTCAAGCACGTGTTTGGTTCCCACCTCGGGCGCATGTATACCCGGGTATACGATGCAATATTGTAACATGAAATGTAGTAATTTGGCGAGCAGCGTGGCAGGAGCCGATTTAAAAAGACCGGGTGAATCCGAAGGCCGGGGTTATGTCGTTTGGGCTGGCAGTATTAGAAAGCCAGCGTGAACCCGAAGGCTGGTGTAATATCATCCATGGAGACGGTGAAGTTGCCGTAATCTTCAAGCCGCACCATGGAACGGGTGAGCACGCCGCCTATCCAGA
>CAYSPT010000088.1:0-1163 GCA_964432985.1 uncultured bacterium | reverse complement strand
TTGCCGTAATCTTCAAGCCGCACCATGGAACGGGTGAGCACGCCGCCTATCCAGAACGCCGACGACGGGTGGAACCAGTAGTCCAGGAACACGTCGCAATAGATGCCGTTATCGATTTCTTCGTACCTGTAGGTGCGACTGGCGTGGACCACATCGAATCGGACCTTGTTGCGGATGACTCCCGGCCCGATTGACAGTGAGAGGTTCTTTTCGATCCAGTTGCGGTACCGTACGGCCAGGTGATATGTCTGGGTGACGGCCCTGAGGGTCCCCTGGGTGGTGTTTCCGCTGACGAACTCCCTGATGTCCCCGGTCATACTGCTTTCCCAGCGCGTGTAGCCGGTTTCCAGGGCGATGTGCCTGGTCATACCTTTCCTGAGGCAGAACCGGCGGGCCATATTGTGCTCGAAACGGTCCTGGGACACCTCACCGCCGTCGGGGCGGTAACTCATCCCTCCCAGCAGGACGGAAATCCGGGGCAGGGACCGCCGCGCTTTTTTCTCTGCTGACCCCGGTTCACCGCTGTCGTCTTGCTCCTGTACCCTGGTGACGGTGCCTTTATCGGGCGGTACCACCGGTGTGAGCATGCTGCGTTTCATCAGCTCGGCGTCTTTCAGGATCAGCGAATCTTCCAGCAGACGTTTGGGCTGTTCGGGCGGACGTTTGACAAACAGCTCTCCATCCCGCTCGAAGAGACTTCCGCCCATCAGGGTGCAGATCTCCTTGAGGGGAACCAGGCAGACCTGGGCGTCGTCCACGGAGAGCTCTGCCGGCGGGGTTTTCAGGACGGTCCACTGCTTGCCGTTCACCAGGAAGTTGGTGTTGTTGAGCTGCATCTGGATGTCGATCTTAAGCCCCACGATCCTGATCAGGCGCGTCTGCGGTTCGTAGCGGGCCAGGGCGCGGTTCACTTCCGCGGCAAAATCGAGCGGCACGAGCCAGTCCCCGGTATCGGAACGGTAAATCAGGTCCGGGTCCACGTGGACTATCTCGGTGGCGGAAACCGGGCCGGCGCCGCCCGTGAGGACCAACACCGCCAACCAGGTAAGGATAAGTATAATTTCCAGACGATATTTCATATCATTGATATCGGCACAATTTATAAAAATTCAAATATCCATAGCATTTAATGCACGACAAGCGTATAATGTACCTTCTCACTT
>CAYSPT010000087.1:0-18040 GCA_964432985.1 uncultured bacterium | reverse complement strand
CGCAGTTGTCCCCTATCTCCCTTTTCTACCCTCTTTCGCTCTTCTCGCCCTTGCGTCCGTGCTGGCCCGGATCACCTTTGGTTCCGGGATCGCCCTTGGCGCCGTTGGCACCCTTCTCGCCTTTGTCACCCTTGGGACCCGTGGCACCCGGGGCGCCATCGTTGCCGTGCAGGCCATCATTGCCTTTGTCGCCCTTATCGCCCTTGAGACCCTGCTGGCCCTGGGGACCGGTGTCGCCGGGATCGCCCTTGGCGCCGTTGGCACCCTTCTCGCCTTTGTCACCCTTGTCACCCGTATCACCTTTGGGGCCCGGGGGACCCTGACCACCCTGGCCGTCACCGGATACCAGCGCCGATGTCTGCACGGAGCCATCCGGAAACTTGATTCCACCGTCGGTAATGTGAATCTGGCCGTCTACTTCCAGTGGAGAGGAAGGAGTGGTGGTGCCGATTCCCACATTGCCGGTGACGTTGTCAACCACGAAAGCTTGACCCTCCTGCGGCTGAACGTGGAAAAGTCCCTGGGGATCTTTCGTCCCGATACCGATCCGACCGATGGCGGTCAGAAGGTTTTCCTGCTCCTCTTCCGCCGTGCCGCCGTTCACCGGGAAGCATACGTATTCAATGGTGTTGTATTCCTGGTTGCCCAGTCGGTCCTTGGCCCTGACCCCGAACACGTACCGGTGGCCAGAATCGAGATTGTTCACTACGCAGCCGTGCTCGGCCCGGACACCTTCATACAAATCCGCGGCCGAAACTTCCAGGGGATTATTGTTTTCCCAGTTCACCGGGTTCCAATCCTCCACCCGGCTGCAGTAGACGATGTATGTCACTGGTAATGAAGCATCCAGGATTCGGCCGAACTCCACCGCCACCGAATCGCCTGCTGCCGATTCAAGGTCGAACACGTGTACCACACCCGGAGTTCTCTCCCAGACCGGGGCTTTGTTGTCAGCCAGCAAGCGGTTGACGACAGTCGTCCGTTCACTGAGTACCTCGATGTCCCCGGTGACAACACTGCCGTCGATAAGATCATGGGTGAAGGTCAGGGTGTACGAACCCGGTTTTACGTCATCAATCTGGTACCGGCCTTCATCGTCCGTTACGGCAAAAACATTGGTCCCGTTTATCTCCACCAGTGTCTCCGGGATGGGCTGGCCGTCCTTAGCACTCACCTGTCCTTCGACGGTCCCTCCCTGGAATGAAAGGAGGGTCACCGTTGCCAGGGTGTAAGCTGCCCCCGGCGGAATAGTGACGGCCCTGGAGAATTCATATATTTCATATCCTTGATGCATCAACCTGACCCGGTATGTACCAACCGGAATCTGCTGGATGGAGAAGGAGCCGTCATCGTCCGTGTAGCCGATATAACTGCTCCCTTTTATTATGACGAAGGTCCCTGAATGGTCCTCAGTTTCATTCTCGAGCAGGCAAATCCCGGTCAGGGACCCGGTAGGAGTGAGAGCCATATCCACCACGGCGGCTTCCCGGGGAGAAACCGACACGCTGGACTGGGCTTTGAAACTACCCTTCGACGCTTCGACAAAATAAGTTCCTTCTTCCAACCCGGTGAACATGTAGAATCCTTCTTCGTCGGTAATGGTGGTAAGGGTTTCGTCTGTCTTTGTCCGGACAGCTTTGGCAGCGGTTTCGAAGTCTCTTTTTCCGGAGGGCCGGCTGCCCAGCATATAGGCCTGCTTCCGGGTCACACCGCCGTTGACCCGGGCGGCTCTTACCAGGACATTGGCCGGTGATGAACCATCCGGAATGACGACCTGTCCCATGAGCGTGTATCCCAGGATCTCCAAAGAAGAAGAATTGCCGGTTGGCGCACTGCTGCCACCACCACCGCCACCGCCGCCGCAACCGCTGATCATGGCTGAGAAACCCATCATTAACATTAAAATTACGATGGATCCTCGTTTGTTTTTGATAGTGGGAATGATATTCAATGTGTTAATGTTTCCCCTTAACAGTGATTTATATATGGGAGATATATACGATTTCAAAGACAAGTATAACAAGTTTTCTAAATAAATAATTAATCTTTCTCACATTTATAAAAAGTATAAAAATATAGATATGCGGTCGTGTATTGCATTTTACAGCGGTTACCAGGGTTTAACGGGAAGGAACGATCTTCAGGAGCCGCCAGGTTACACCCTCGGCTATGGGGAACAGGTGGGCCAGGCGGTAGGTCCGCCCGTACCGGGTTACTTCCCTTTCCTCGAAATGGATGTCCGTGGAGAACGGCTCCAGTATCAAATCCGGAACAGCGGCGGGGCCCTGATCGGACTTAGTTTCCAGTTCTTTCACCTTCAAACCGATGGATTTTCTGAATCGGTCCCGGCCGGTCTGCAGGGTAACGATACCTTCCTTGTCCCTGATTATCAAATCCGACGTGTACCCCACGGCGCCGAAGCGCCAGCAGGTTAGTACGGTGCCCTCGGGGTAGTTCTGCTCCCTGAGCCACGTTCCCACCGCCCTGAGTGTACGCGAGTGCATAAGGAAGTTCGGGTACCGCATTGGATACGCCAGAAACTCCACTGTGTAGGAAAACTGGAACAGCCCCCAGATGATTGCCAGCGTCACAACCAGGGGTATTTTTATCCGCTGTAAAAAACCAGCGGCGGATTCGTTCGAGGCAAGTTTCTGACCGGCCAGGTAAACCGCCGCCAGGAGCATGATCAAATACACGGGAAGCACGGGGACCAGGTAACGGGCGCCCATCATGAAATCGCCGCCGACGAACTTCTGAAACACCAGCCCGGCGGCGATGATCCACATGAGCACCACGGTCTTGAGACGGTAGGTCCGCGAGCCCAAGCAGCAGACAATGAGCAGCACACCCATGATGCCGCCGTTTCCGCGAATGAAATTCACCATGTCGTCAAATCCCCTCGCCAGCCACGGCATTTTCGCCGAGGTGTCGTTGAGGGGAAACCGGGCGAAAAACACCTGCGGGAGCAGTGATTTGAAATACAGTATCCGCCACGCGGCGAACACCAGCCCCAGCAGCACGAAGGTGATGAGCGACCGGGTGTGGCGGCGGCGCCAGGACCGGGTCCGGTACAGGTCGTAGGCGAAGCACGGAACAATGTACAGGATCCCCTCCACCCGGGTGATGGCCACCAGGTGAAAAAGCAGCGCCGTCAGCGGATCGATGCGGTAATCCCGCACTACAAACCGCAGGACAGCCAACGTCAGAAGCATGGTGAAAAATCCGGTTTCCATACCAGTGACGGAATAGAATGACAGCGGGAAACTGGCGGCCAGCAGCAGCGCCGTCCCCACTGCCACGTGCGGACCGAACAGGTGCCTGGCCAGGTGCGCCCCCAGCAGAATGGTCGCGATGAAGATGATGGTCCCCAGTATCCGGGCGGCGGCGACCTCGGTGAGACCGGCGACCCGGGCGCACATGATAACCACCAGCCAGAAAAAGTTAGAGTATCCTTCTACCGGCTGTTCACCCGGATTATAGGTAAATCCATGTCCCCGGTGCCAGCTGTCCACATATTTGAAGGCAATATACGAGTCTTCAACCGAGCAGTCCACATAAACCAGGGTATGCGCCACCCCGATGAGAACGGCTGCGATCATGAGCCATGTATACCATCTGCGCCCCTCAGCGTTGTTCTTTCCCAATGGTGTCTGCATGGCCTGGTTCCTGCCCTTTCGCACTATTTATCTCCGGTATTCTACCAGAACCTGACGCCTAAAACCATGTTTCCTGAGCTTAAAGAGGCAGGTGCAAACCGCTAAAGTTATAAAGTCAGGCCTGACCCCTTCACTTCTTCAATTACCGCTGTCGTGTGCAAGGAGATAGACGGTCCGGCCGCCGGCGGAGAGGACCGGTGCTCCCAGTATATTATCGAAGACGGTCCTGGAAAACGCCGCATCCGCCACACCGGAAGGCCCCTCGATCCCTGCCAGGTAACCCTCGTTGAGCACCACCGCCGCTACGCCGGCTGAGCGGAGACTCTCCACCTGGCTGTCCCTGGAATGCAGGTTCCACACGAAAGCCGAGCGTTCGCGGATACACCGTTCCAGCTCTCCGAGAAGTTCTTTCCCCTCCACAGTTAAAACCGTTTGAGAGAAAACGTTTGTTCCCGGATTGGCCAATTTCTTTCCGTGGTGGACCTGGCTGGCGTAGGCCCGCATGGTGTTGCTGAAATACGGATAGGTTAGGGGCATTTCCACCACCGCCTGGCCTTCCAGGGCCGCGAGGTAATCGTCAACTTCAGTTGCCCCTACCGGCAGAGTGTGAACCGGAAACGGCGGTCCGGCCACTGCCAGCGATTCGGCTATGGCCAGGATTACCACCATTGCCGCCGCTGCTTTTCTTATCCTGCCGGCCGGTGCGGACACGAGAGAAGAAACAGCCCGGGCAGACAGCCAGGACAGGCAGAGCGACGCGCCCAAAAGGAAACGGTGCACGTTACGCATCCCGATCTTTCCCAGGACGGCGTTTACTCCGGGCAAACAGCCGGTGGCAATCAGGATGAACGCTGCCGCCAGCAGCCCCACGAGACCGGCGGTCCTCCGCTTGCGGCTGCCGGGCAGCGTCAATCCGAGCACTCCCAACACGAAAGGAAGAAACCCGATATGATTCACCAGGTACTGGCTGTCTTCTTCGGCAAATCCCGAAACGCTTCTTTCCGCACGTCCTGCCAGGGCACTCCACTCCGCCGCGTGACGCGGGTAGGAACCCGCGGCTGAAATCGTCGAAGCACCCCGGTTACACAGCATGAGTCCATAGGGTATTGCCAGTAGACACAGAGCCACGGCGCCGGCGATGAGGTGCCCTTTCAGGCAGTGCCCTTTCAGGCGGGAAACAGTACCCTGCCGTTCCTCTGTCCGGCCGGTGAAGATGAGAGGCCAGGCGGCACAGGTAACGATAAAGCAGTACCCGGACGTCAGACCGACCGCCGACAGGGCGGCTCCCGTTGCCAGCCAGTCCCGCACACGGCCCAGCCGCCGGGCCCGGGTACCGAGAAAGAGAGCCAGGCACATGAAACCCGCCGACAATACCAGGTAGTAAATTCCTGAGTAGAGCGTTGCGGAAATAAAAGAACACGAAAGAAGCAGTGCCGCGCCGGCACCCGCTCCCCAGCTGTTTCCATGGATTTCTCTGAACAGAATAAACGCCCACCATCCTGTCAGCCACAACGACAGGAGAACCATGATATTTGTCGCCGTCACCGGCCCTGCAAACCTGCCTATGGCAGCGGCGGGAAGGTAAAAAAGAAGGTTCTGATACGAAAGGTAATGCTCGCCTTCAGGGTATGCATGCCAGGTGGTGTGAAACGGCGAACAATGCTCCTGGAATAGGCTTTTGCCGAACCACCACACCTGCCAGAGAATACTGTAAGAATCCCGGAAACCTCCGGGGATACATGTGGTGGGGCCTGACAACAGGGGAAAGAGGTACATGGCGGCCGCACACAAAAACAACACGGCTACCACCGCCTGTTTTCCGCGGCCTTTAGTGCAGTGCGTAGACATAACCGTCCCAGTCTCCGAAAAACACCATGCCGTCCCGGCAGGCGGGAGCGGCGCCGATCACTTTCTGAATTTCATACTGCCACAATTTCTCCCCGGTCATCCGGTCGAAGGCGAACATCCCGCTGTGGTCGGCTCCCACGTAGAGACAGTTCCCGGAGATGGCCGGAGATGAAAGCACGCACCCTCCCAGGTCGTATTTCCAAACCACACCCTGCTGCTTGAACAGGCGCGCATACAGGCCCCTGATACCTGATTTCCACCGCCGGTCGATTCCGTAGACATATCCGTTCCACCCGCCGAAATACACCATGTCACCCGCCACCGCCGGGGAGGTCCAGATACGGCCGTTGGTGGTGTGTGCCCAGAGCTTTTTCCCGGTGCGGCTGTCCAGGGCGTACAACCCGCCGTCGTCGCTGCCCACGTACACCACGGTCCCGGACACCGCCGGAGAGGAGTATATTCCCCCTCCCGTCGGGTAGCGCCACATCTCCCTGCCCGTGGCCCTGTCAACGGCGTATATATGGGAATCGAAACTGCCGAACACCACGGCGTCACCGGCCAGAACGGGAGACGAGAACACCCAATTCTCCGTTTCGAATTCCCACTTGAGTTTCCCCGAACGTGCGTCGAGCGCGTAGCAGTGATTGTCACAGCTTCCCACGAATACGACGCCATCGTACACCAGCGGAGACGATTCCACCCAGCCCCCCGTTTCATACTCCCACACTTTTTCCCCGGTGTCGGCTTTAAGCGCGTAGCAGCGTTTGTCGTGGCTCCCGAAATACACCAAACCGTTCGAGACTGCCGGTGACGAAACCACACCGCCTACGGTGGAGAAACGCCACTGCTCTTTTCCGGTAGATGAGTCCAGAGCGTAAAGGTTTCCGTCCTCGCTCCCCACATAGAGGATAGGGCCGGAAAATGCGGGGGTACCATGAATCCTGCCGCCGGATTTGAACTGCCATTTGTTTCCCTTGAGCGTGCGCAGCCCGGCTGAGGCATATACTCCTGAATGATGCTCGTCGGCCCGAAACATCATTCCGGTCCCGTCAGTGGGCGGGCTGGCTCTATCTTCAGCGTTTCCCCCCCCGCTGCCATACACCAGTCCCACAGCGACCAACAGGGCAGTCAGGCACACGGCGGTCACGGCATGTTTACCGATTCTGCAGCTCATTGCTATTCCTTCCAATATTTGCTCACCAGTCAACATTTACTCACAGCCAACATTTGCTCACCACAGGGCGGGTGGTCAAGCACCTGTTACTACCAACGCTCCACCGCACGGATGCGATCAAATCACCTGAACAGGATATCATGAAACAACTATATCCGCTGAATAGAATATGAGGGATTCTTATTGTGATAGGCATATCTATATGGTACAGTTTTAATGAATGGATTGTCCGATCAAGTCGGACAATGACTTGTTTAGTCGGACAATGACTTGTTTAGTCGGACAATGACTTGTTTAGTTGGACAATGACTTGTTTAGTCGTGCAATGGCTCGTGGAATATAACTATGGATATCACCAACACGCCGTCCTTGAAGCATCGAACAGCCTGGATCATCGGCCTCGGGCTGGTAGCGGTGCTGTTGCTGCTTCCGTCCTGGAAAAACAGCGTACTGTTTCCGGGCGGCAACAGCGTCATCGCGCACCGGGACTCAGACGTGTGGCCCCACCTGTGGGGATTCTGGTGGATCGGCCAGTCCATCATCCAGGGAAACGGCATTCCGTTTTCCACCTCCCTGCTGAAGTACCCCACGGGAGGTGTCCTCTACTTTCCCGACCTTTTCGGGGCCCTGCTGTCCACCCCGTTTCAACTCTGGCTTTCAGCGGAGCAGGCTTTCAACCTGGTGCTGGTCCTGAAACTGTTCCTGCTCGGTTTGTCGGTGTACCTGCTGTGCCTCCATATTTCCGGCAATCGGACTGCTTCATTTTTAGCCGGCACCGTCATGATCTCGTCCCCGTTTTTTCTGGCCGAGATTTACAACGGTATAAGCGAGGTGCTCAATTTCGGCTGGCCGGTTTTGTTCCTGCTATCACTGCTCAAGTTGGAAGAAGGCAGGCGGTCCGCCGCCATATCGGCGGCGTTGTTTTTCTTTCTGACATTTCTGGGTAACTGGTATTACACGTTGGTGTGCGGGATATGCGCCGTGCTGTGGCTGGCCTCCCTGGTGCTCTTCAAACGCCGGGGGCTCAAACGGGCCCTGCCCCTGGCGCTCCTGGCGGCCGTGCTGGCAGCGGGACTGGTCTATCCCCTGGCGGGGATCCTTTCCAGGACGTTGAAAGCCGATGCGGGCATCGTCAAGCGGGACCACACGGAAGTGATGAGCCTGTTCGAAAACGAGCACAACCTGGTGGATGTGCTTTCGTTCGTCATGCCCGGCGACTTCCACTCCCCGGACCTCAAGAAGAAGTTCGGAGAGAGCTTTCTGCATATCAGCTACCTGGGGCTGGTGTTCTTTATCTCGGCGGCCGCCGGTTTTAAAATCGGCCGTAAGCGCGCCGGGCCCTTCTGGATCATGGTGCTGATATTTTTCTTTGTCATGACCCTGGGACCGTTTCTCTACGTAAACGGGCGTATCATCACCATGGGGGACACCATAATCAAGCTGCCCTTTTACTACTTTTTCGAGTATGTGCCGTTTTTCGACGTGCTGGGACACCCCCAGAGGCTGCTTCCTTTCGCCACGCTCTCCCTGGCCGTCCTGGCCAGCCTGGCCTGGAAACGGCTGTTTTCAAAAGTCAGTTTTCCCCGGACGGCAGCGGTGCTGCTCTTCGCCGCCCTGATGGCGGAGAACCTCTGGATTTCACCCGCGCCGTTTCCCCTGGACACGGCCCGGTTTCCCATAGATCCCTATCTTAAAGAGCTGGGCACGGCGGCCGGAGGCGGGGGCGCCGTCATCGACCTGCCGGTCAAGTATCACCCGTACTGGCTCAACACACGGTACTTCTACCACCAGTTGTACCACGGGCTCAGCATCACCTACACGGTCAACAGCCCCTGCACCACGCTGAAAACCACCCTGGCTGCCAACCCCTTCGTCTCCTGCTTGCTGAACATCGATTTCAACAACATCTACCGCACCACCTGGAGCCGGAGGGAGGATGTCAAAAAGGGCGCCGCGGCGCTGGCCGGGGCCGGGTTTACCCACGTGCTGGTCCACAAGGAGTTCTACCAGGAACGAAAAACCCGGGACAGGACCGCCGATTTTCTGAACCGGACACTGGGAGCGCCGGTCCACTCGTCCGATGTGGTTGAGGTGTATGAACTTAAAACCGAATAATCTATGGATGTTCTCGTCGAGATGAAGTATGAATGGTTAGTGAATTGTTCGAATAAAGAAAGGTGATGAGCGTGCCGAGGAAACGTGACCCGTTCTACCTGCTCCTGGCGCTGTGTATCGTCCTGGTTATCGTCCTGAATTTCCTGTTCTACCGCAAGGTGACCATCTCCGACGCCATCACGGTGCAAGACCGTCAACTCAGGTACCGTCTCATCCCCGACCTGGACGGGGCGCGGGTGGTCATTCCCGGTCGTCCCACACCCCCAAGCTTCCAGCTTTCTTTCGCCGAACGGCAGAAAAATAAGGACCAGATCATGCGGACGTTGATATTCGAGGTCAACACCAACAGCCAGGGCTTCCGAAACGCCGAGTTTTCGGCAAAACCGGCGCCGGGCACCTTCCGGATCGTGTGCCTGGGAGACTCCATCACCTTCGGCTGGGGGATGGATGAGAAATACAGCTACCCGCGGGTCCTTGAGCGGTATCTCAACTCGCGGCCGGGAGCGAAAACCCGGGTGGAGGTTATTAACGCGGGAGTTCCCGGGTACGACCTGGAGCAGATAACCCTGTACCTGACCAACAAGATCCTGTCGCTGAAACCCCATCTGGTCACCGTCTGCAAGCTGGGCGATCTCAAGGCGGAAAAACCGCATGTCAAATACGAGCGCCAGCTGGCGGGGATCGCCTCCATCGGCCAACAGGGCGGTGCGGCGGCGGCGTTTCTCTGCCCGCCTAAAAGCAGCTTCGATCTCTACCCGCTCACCCCACAGTTCAGGGACACCATGGAGCGGGCCGCCCGCAAGCAGAACGTGCTCTTCGCAGACTTCATGACCCTGTTCAACCATGAAGGAAAGAACAAAGGGTTGAAACTCGAACTGGACGGGGCGCACCAGCGGTTGGTTGACTACATTGACGGGAAAGGGACCACGGTGTTCGAGGCCGATTTCACCCCGCAGCCGGGCTCACCCAACCGCATATCCCCGGAAATATACCGGTTCATGGACGAAACCTCCTATGCCGAAGCGCTCTTCTTCGACGACGGCCACCCCAACCGCGAAGGGTTCGAGATCATGGGCGAGCACCTGGGGAAACTGCTCCTGGACGCCGGTGTCATCCGGTAACTATGTCCATCAGTCCCTCCCTCTGGTTTGCAAGTGCAGACAATGTCCAGAAGGCATTGTCCGGGCGAAGAAAGTACGGCGCAGCGGCCACGGACGAGAAGAGGTCCATACACCGTGCAGGCCGCCAGGAGCTCTACACCGTGCTGGAGACTGCTGCTTTTTTTTGCAGCAGTTGAGGAATACACAGTATACCTTCTCCTGTAAAGTACAGAATTTGCGTTCCGGATCAGGAAGAAATGTGATATAATCGGCGGCCATGAACGAGAAGATCGCCGACGGAATATATGTCATTCACCCACGTAAAAGCCTCGACGGACGCCTTCACATCCGGTCGGCCTCCATTGTTCTCTACCATGGAAAGACGGCGGCGGTAGTGGAGGCACCGGAGCGGGTACCCGGCAACCGGGCTCCCTGGCTGGATGTTAAGTCCGTCATCGGGAAATTGAAGGTAAAACCCCGCTACCTGCTCTTCTCACACAGCCACTGGGACCACGCCGGAGGCTACATGGATTTCAGGGAGACTTTCCCGAGCATACGGGCGGTGTGGCACAAGTCCTTTTTCAAGGACCGGTACTGGGGATTCTACCGCGAGCGCGTGTCCCGCCCCGGCGACAAAGTGTTTTCCTCCGTCTCGCACGTGCTCGACCTGGACGGGGAACCGCTGCTGCTGCTCCACGCCCCCAAGCACTCGGAATCGGATGTCCTGATTTTTTTCAGGGGGACCGTCATCACCGGGGACTGGACCCTGGGCGCCATGCCGGACTGCAACACCTACGTGCCGGTGCGCCTGAAGGTAAAGGCGCTCAAAGGGGTCAAGAAGTGCCTCCTGGACAAACACTACTACGTGCACAGCGCGGTGAGCGCCCACGGGAACGACATCCGGCACGGCATCGATTTCCTGGCCATGGTGGACGAGATGATCGACTACTGGTCGGAGTTTGGCAAAGGAGATCAGACGGGAAGAGCTGGTTGGTTCCGCAGGCTCGGGAAATGTCTGTTTCCGGGTTGACGTTTGCAGACTCCGGGTTACCCGCTTGTTTAATGAACTACCGTTGCAAGGATTGGCAGCGGATTTAATAGTAGCGCTCCACCTTCTCCAGCCTTATGTGGCGGTCCAGGCGGGTCTCCACTTCCAGCCAGTCGCGGTTGATGGGAAACTCCTGGTCCTCATGGGTCTCGGTCTTCAGCCAGACGTAGATCAGCGACAGGTTCGGGGCGTTTTCGCAGTACAGCTTCTCTAGCCCGGTGTTGTAGCTCACGTCCAGGCTGTTGAGGACCGGGTTGTGGTGGCAGAACAGCCACTCAAGGTCGGTGTTGTACCGCAGCACGACGGTCTCCAGGTGCGGGTTGTTCTCCAGATGCAGGTACGTAAGCTCGGTGTTGTGGTTCAGGTCGAGCTCCGTGATGTCCGTGTGGTACAGGTACAGGTCTCTCAGGGCGCTGCACCCCAGAACGTCCAGGCTGGCCAGTTCGTGCTGGCAGACGAGCACCTTCAGGTTGTAGCAGTCGGTCACATCCAGGGAGGTGATCCCATTTCGGCCGCAGTACAGCGATTCGAGGTAGCTGAAGGCGTTGATCCCGGTGAGGTCGGTGACCGGGTGCTCACTGTACTTCCAGTACTGCCGGGGCAGGAGGTTGATGTGGGTGATCCGCCTGATGTCCGCCACGGTCACCGTCCCGTCTCCGTTGTCGGTGACGCCGCTGGTCATGTCGTGATGGCCGCAGGGCTCGTTGACCAGGTAATACCTGAAGCCTTCATCGGGAACGGTCACCACCGCGCTGTAGCCGGCGGCCCGGCCGGCTTCGGACAGAGGTTCTCCGTCCGCTCCCCCGTTTCTTTCTACGTAAAAACCCTCGTCTCCGGAAGAGACCGCATCTCCGGGGGAGAACTCCGCGCCGAACCGCTTAACCGCCGCCCGCAGCTCTTCCATGGTGGCGATATTGCCCACAAGAATATTCTGCTTGAGCTCCAGCCGGGCGGATGGGCTGGGCACAGTTGAAATAACTGACAATGCCTCAACCTTCTCGTGATATGAATCGAACGCCAGGGCCTGATTATGTGTCAACATGAAACCTGAAGCTACGAGGATAACAACTATTATGATCCTGCTGGGTACCACCGGACAATCACCTCATCATTCAACCATACTATTAACGCTTTTTACCTGTCAATTCATACTGGAAACGGGTCCATAAACAGAAATCAGCCCTGTTTTATTTTCTTACGACCCAATATTGATATATTTCGGCATAAGCATTTTTCGATGTAACTATATTCTGGAATATGTATCTATTCGATATTAATGAGAATACACACCAGCAACTTAAACTACCCGGCGTTAGCAATGGGAGGTGTCAATCCGGCTTAACGGCAGTGAGGTCCCGCCACATCTTCTGCCACTGCTCCACGGTCGCTTCACGTTCCGCCTGCAGCGCCAGGGGATCGTACCCAAGCGTGGTCCCGGTAAACTCTTCCAGGATAGCGATGGCGGCCAGCCTCACGTTGAGGTCGTCGCTGTTTAGGCGTTTGACCACCTTCTGGAGATTTTTCCTGACCAGAAGACGCTTCCTCTTGAGTGTGATGCTCTTCCACCATCGGCGCCACTGGGCTCCTCCCGATGAGGGCTGATAGGACCGCAGCCCAAAGTGCTCTCCGGTCAGCCTGAGCAGGGCTTGTCGGGCATCAAACGCAAAGTACCGCTCTTCCAGGGCATCCAGCAAAACGGGAACCACCACCAGCTCCAGGCACCCGGCCCGTTTCAGGAACAACTGCTTCAGGGTGACAAAATCGGATGAATCAAACCATCGCTGCAATACATCCGACCCGGTATAGCCCGGCAGTCCGGCAAGCTTCACTGACGCTGCCAGGGCTTCCAGGCCGAACCCCTGCTCCACGGCGGTTTCCAGTTCGGCGCGGTCGAGATCCTGCGGGGCCGACGCCAGTTTACCGGTGAAAGGACAGGCGCCGGGCAGGCAAGAGGGTTCCGTGGTCATTTCGGCGCAATCACGGCCGCTGCCGGCCAACCCGCCGGCACCCTGCCCCGCGCTCACCAACCCGCCGGCATCAGGCCCCTCGCCGCCCAAGCCCTCCCCTACCGGTGCCGGGGACGGCAGTGATTTCAAGACGTCGCGGACGGCTCGGGCCATGATGATGTTACCCTCGAAGTTGGGATGGCAGAAATCAAGGAAAAGGTCGTCTCCAGGAATGCCGTCGGCGGCGTGCTGCTCAAACAGGCGCTGAAAATCGACCACCGGGATGCTCAAGCGTTCACCAATTTGCCTGATACACTGCTGCTGGGCGGGGACGATCCGCTTCGGCACGTCGTCACCAGTCAGCGCCTCACGGTACACGGAGAGCGCTTCGTCGGTCATTCCCCGGTCCCGCAAATCAGCCGCCCGCCGAAAAGCGCCCGGTGCGTCTCCCGTGTCTCCCACGGGCTCGTATTTCAGGTTGGACGCCGCCACTCCCAGCACAAGGGTGATCCTATGCTTCTTCGCAAGATCGGACAAGCGGTGCAGGTTATCACCCATCCGATTGACAATGGTCTCCCGCTCGGCGGCGGTCACCGGCCCTCCCGGAGGTTTGAAATCGAACACCACCCGGGCATCACCTCCCCGGCCGGCCAGGGAGCGGACCAGGTGAGTGAGCCGGAAACCGTCCAGGAACACCCGCGCGGAGCGCAGAGCCGGTCCCTGAGAAAGCAGCCCGCTTTGATATCGCAGCGACGAAAACTCGTTGTGGCCGGTCACCACCACCAGCACATCGGGCTGGTACTGCACCAGTTCACGCGCCAGATGCGCTATCTGGGCAGAATCATAGCCGTTTCCGCCGGCGTTGATGATTTCCACCCGTTTACCCCATGGCTCGCGGAACGCGAGCAGTTTGAGCACCCGGGCGTAGGTCTCCCGGTACACACCGCCGTTGACCGTAGAACCGCCGAGACAGAATACCCTGACGGTGCCAGCGGGTTTCCGGACCGCGAAGGTCTCCAACTGGAAGGTGCCCAACTTGTTGGGATTGGTACGGTACACCGTTATCCCCGGGCACGGCGCTTCCACCCCGTACACCCGGTAGTTGCCGCAGAAGCCGTTGAACGGGTCCGGCCGCTCCCAGGGACGGGCGAAGCCGGCCACTCTCAACGAAAGCTCCAGCAGCCCTAGGATGGCGATATTCACCGCCAGGATCACCAGTATCTTAAACGATTTTCTCTTCATGCCATAGCCAATTCTACACTACCGTTTCAAAACGTATTCATTATTCGGTCTTACTGTATCCAAGCAAAGAAGAAGCCCTGTTCAGCATGTTTTTTATCTCATCGGAATCCGCCGGCCATATCCATCTTGAGTATTTGGTCGAGTAACCTCCTCCTCGTGAAAGCTGTTCCTTGGCCACCTCCTGGATAAAATAGGCATAATAATAGGTTTGCAATAGTTCGCGTACCTGTTCATTCTCAAACGGCAGTACCGACGGTTCCGTCTTTTCCAAGAGGTAAACCATGGCAAAACCATTGGCCGGCTGTCCGATCTCAAAAATCTGGCTCACTTCTCCTATTTTCAGCGATTCCAGGGTTACGGCCACCTCAGATTTGAGAACTTCACCGGGGAACAATTTCGCCTCCAGTCCCTCCGGGAAGATGAGACTATGCATGAACACCGCATCACCAAAGCTCATCCCCTCTCTGATTTTTTTCCGGGCGGTTTTCACAACCTCTCTGTCCGTGTGGAAGAGAATACTGAAGCGATACCCGGATCCAATGTTAAAGTGGCCGTAATTTTTCTCGTACAGGTGCTTCAGCTGCTCCGTCGGTTTGTGAGAGACATCGGTAGACGCCGGTAATTCCTCTTGACTACCATGCTCCGTAAGCGTGGGCCAGGACGCTGAATCCTTATCTATCGGGTCGCCGAGAAGTGAAACTTGTTTGGGCCGTATCAGCCCTTCCCAGGAAGCCAGTGGGTAGGTGCGTCCAAACCGCCGGTCAACCAGGTAGCGGACCGGGTTTTCTTGATCTATGGTAAGCGGCTGGCCGCCGAGATCGGACATGGACATTTGCGCTCCAATTTCACCAAACTTGAGAACTTCTTTCCTGGCAAACATTTTGAGAGCTCCGGGGTTGGCGGGAATATCCAGATATTTCAATGGGTTGCTGGGGAATATGTTCAACTTTTTGCCCCCTGCAGTGTATGGTGAAAGAAGAAGCCAGGCGGAAGCGCTGATCAAATTCTCCGGGAATGTAACCTGGGCGCTGAAGCATCCTTCCATTAAGATCTGAGTTATCACCGGAGCCTTGTCGATTATGTCGTATCCCAGCCACATATTGTGTTTTCTGCTTTTAAAAGCAACGTAGCTGATCACACTGATGATTGATGACAACTTGAGATTGTCATCAATGTAATCTCCAGATGTTCCGAATACTGGCCGGCTGTCTTTTATCCGTGCCTGAGCCAGGGTGGCAAACAGGGTTTTAACCACCTGTTCACGGTCGTCGGGAGCAAAGTTCTGCAGCCAGGAGTAAAGGTTATTTCCGGTGCCTTCTTCCGGTGGAACCATGCGTTTCAGAATATCTATAAAGGTTTCCTCGTGTCCCAGAGACATCAAGGGAATTTCCAGAGAGACGAGGCTCAAATTGGCTATCTCGGCCGGCATTATTTGGTTATCCAAAGTGAAGAGGGATTCCCCTATCTTAAAAGCCCCGGTTCCAGCGTGCGTGGCGGTGGTGTTTTGGGCGGTGGTGTCTCCGACTGTGGCGTCTCCGACGGTGGCGTCTCCGACGGTGGCGTCTCCGACGGTGGTGTCTCCGACGGTGGTGTCTCCGACTGTGGTGTCTTCGTGCAGCTCGGAGGGGCCATCTCCAAAAACAGGTTTGACCATATGAATGTTGATACTGGAATCGATAGTGTGATCCATCGGAAGCATCCACGGAGGACTTGCCTCAGGCCAGTTCAGCTTGATTCGTCCGGACTGAGCGAATTCCCGGAAGGTGCGCAAGAAATATCCGGTTAATTTCTCCCGTGTTAGATATATCCGCACTGCTTCCTTGAGATGCTCGGTGCGATTGATGTACCTCTGATCGAACCTGGCGAATTTTAATATGAATTGGGAAAAGAATTTCTCTATTTCAGTGTTATCCGGCAGGGCGGTGGGAAGAATCTCATTTGAAACATGAGTGATAACAGCCTGCTCTTCCCGATGGATTTGATAAACGCACTCCGCCAATTGACGGGTCTTCTTTCCTTCCGGAGTATCGGGGTTCTCGAAAAAATTATTGATAGCCTGGTATTCAAATTGATCCAGCACCAGCGGCCGCCGGCTTGATTGATCGTCTTCTGCTCCCTCAAAAAGAACATCGCTTGCAGACAGTAATGTATTGCTCTGGATGTATTGTGTCTTCAAGGACATGACAGTAGCTAAGCGCCGGAGCTGCGCTTCGGTCACATCAAGATGGTCCGGATTGAAGATATCCGCTCGCTCTTCGGAAACCGGTGTTTGATGATCCGGCACCGGAAGATACAGGGGCTCAGACGCACTGGTCGACATCTCGGCCACAGTGGGTACTTCGTCAGAATCAACCTGGGTTTGAACATCCACCTGGGTTTTCGAATCCAGCTGGATTTTCGAATCCACCTGGATTTTCGCAGGTAGTTCTCCTCGCTCAAGCTTCAGGCCGGAGTCGGGTTGAACGTGTGCTTTTTCAAGTTTGCCTCCTTGCATATTCATTAATAATTCGTATCCGACCAGTCCCAGAAAAATGCAGATGATAACTGTTGCAACCAGCGCGGTTTTTGATATTTCCACGGTTGTTTGTCGCTCCGTTCCGTTGCTGTTTATCACTACCGGTTCACCTGGTAGTTTACCAGATTGCGTCTGGTTTACAACCAGATTGCGTCTGGTTTACAACCAGATTGCGTCTGGGTAACAACCAGTTTGTGTCTGGGTAACACTCTTCTCTTCAGCGGCGATGTGCTGTCAACAAAGATTATATGTCAGGAGAATCCATATGGTTTCCAGCACTCCCAAGGCCAAACCTGTCAAACCCGCGGCCAGCCACCAGGCCATGGCTCTGAAGTACAGGGTTGATTCGGAGCGGTCGGAAACGATGAACGAAAGCGGCGCCCGGCGGTTGAACTCAACCATACCGTCTTTCTCGCAACCGTACCCCAGGACATAGAGCTCTTCGCCGGATTCCAGGATGGTCTCCCTGCACCTGATTTGATCTTTGATGGTACCGTCATAACCGGCTATATTGAGCCGTTTGAGCAGTGTCATGACCTCGTCTGGAAACACCTGGAGCCATCCTGTCCTAAAGGTGGAGTCGGTCTCCGTTTTGAGCGTGGCTTCAGCGATCATCACCCGGGCCCGGCCGGTTTCGTCCTCGATGTAGACCGGATCGGTGCTTTCCTCTGTGTACACGGGGACCCAATCATTGCCACACCATCCCTTGTGCCAACGTTCGACATCTATCCTGTAGTACACCACGGGCTTACCGGACAGGATGCTGTTTAAAGGCTCGTCACCCTGTACGGCACGGCCGCAGACCTGGGCCATGGCGTCGTGAACCTGGTTGATGGTGCAGTGGGAGACCTGCCGCATGACGTTCCACTCCCTGAACTTCTTCAAAGCATATTCGAATAGAATATACACAACGAAAGCCAGTATTATCTGACCTCGCGCCGTGTCGTGGTATATTTCGATCTGAGCTTCATTCAACGGCCTGGTCTCCAGTTCTTTCTATTCTCCATCGCCGGAGTGCGGCAGCACGGCCGGATCATTGTTCCAATCAAAATACTACTCCTTACGGGAACGGTATGGCTGTCCAGGGGTTGTAACAGATCTGATACAATTGTACCAAATCTGGTACAACCCCACAAGCGAGCATATATCCGCCTTCCTGACCAATCTGGAGCGCACGCTCCGATCGTCATTTACTTCCTATTGAACTTATCAGGCGCAGCCGCCATGAACACCGTTCATCCTTTACTATATATAACGCGTATGTTACTATACGGGATGTTCCGCATAAGTACGAGGTTTCGTATGTACGAGTTTTCGTAAGTACGAGTTTTCGTAAGTACAAGTTTTCATAAGTACAAGTTTTCGTAAGTACGAGTTTTCATAAGTACGAGTTTTC
>CAYSPT010000086.1:9902-18202 GCA_964432985.1 uncultured bacterium | reverse complement strand
CCGGGTCTCACAAGCGTTTATCCACGTCTGTTTTCAAACAAGGCAATTGCCTCTATCGATATAATGCTTGTTATGTTTTACTTTATTGTCTCTCTTGTACGCAGGCAGTCTTTTTATTATAATAAGCAATTATGAACAGACCCGCCAAGATACGAACCACTATCATCGTTTCGTTGAGCCTGATTTTGCTGATCTCTCTCAGCGGCTGCGGGGAAAAGAACCCGAAAATCATATTCCGTTGTGATGGCGGATGGTACATGCCTCCTGCTTTCAACGGCAATCCTTACGCGCCCGGGGGAGACGGGACCCACATGCACTTCATTTGGAACAGGCTTTTCCTCTATGTGCCTGCCACCGGTGAATATATCCCCCGTCTGGCACTTTCCTTCGAGTTTTCCCCTGACCGTCGTAAGTTGACCATAAAACTCCGCCGGGACGTCCAGTGGCACGATGGCACCCCGTTTACCGCCCGGGACGTGAAAACCACCTTTCTCCTCAAGTACGCCAACGGCTGGGGTGAACCTCTCAGAATTATCGAGATTCCGGACGATTACACCGTGGTGTTCAAATGGAGGGAACCGTTCGGGACCATCGATGAAAAAATCATCTTCAACGAACGTGTAATGGCCCCCGACCACATCTTCGGGAAGTTTTCCAGAAACTGCGAGCAACTGATACTTCAAGCCCAGAACATCCCTCTCGACCTCGAAGGTCAACATGTTAAATACCGGGAATCCAAAGACCGGTTGTTCGAAAAAAAAGCTGAACAATGGCAGGAAGTGCTCCAGTTCCGCCCGGAGACTCCCATCGGTACCGGCCCCTTCAAGTTTGCTTTCGTGTCCGCATCCGACCTGGGGATGACCAGGTTCGAGGAGTTCTGGGACGGCGAAAAGATAACGGTGGACGAAATAAGGCTGTTGAAAGGAGTCAGCAACGACCTTATCTGGGCCTACCTGATCTCAGGGGAGATTGACGGCACCCACCCGAGCACCACCCAGGACGTCACCGAGCAGATCCTCAAGCTCAATCCCGGCACCAAACTAATCCTGGCGCCCGAGTACGGCGACATCGGATTCATGTTCAACACCACCAAAGAGCCGTTCTCCGACCTTGCGTTCCGAAGAGCGGTCGCCCACGCTATCAACAAGGACGACACCAGGATGATATCGTATTACTACTCTACTACCTCCGGAGTACACAATACCGGCGTTTTCCAGACACTGGTGGACAGGTACCTGGACCCGGCGGTAGTGGAAAAAATGACACCCTATGAGTATGATGTTTTGAAAGCGCGCACTCTGCTCGACCAGGCAGGATACACAAAGGATAAGGATGGGTTCTATATGACCCCCGGCGGGCAACTTATCCAAATAGAAATCGCTTCGATTGCCGGCTTCAGCGACTGGGTGCTGGCCTGTGAGAGCCTGTCAAACCAGCTGGAAATCCTGGGAGTGCGTTCCAAGATAAGAACCTATGAAGTATCATTGTTCCACCAGCTTCTGAATGCCAACCAGTATGACATGGCCGTCAACTTCGGGACCGACTACCGCGCCTACGCCCACCCAGCCCCCAGCTTCGACAGAATGTTCGGGAAGTCCGGTTACATAAAGGTCAGCAGCGGGCTCCCGGACCGCCTGAAGAACATGCACGGTGAAGAAGTGGACGTCACCCGGGGAGTCAGAGAATTATACCGAATACACAATGAGAAGAAGCTGCGCGAGCAGGTTGGCGAACTGGCCTGGATGGCCAATGAGTACCTTCCGTTTATCAGTATCTACGATAAGAACCTGATGGTTTTTGTGACGGAAGGAAGCCGGGTTTACGGCTGGCCGGCCGAAAACGATCCCATCTGGACTGCCTGTTCAGCGGGGTTGGAATCGGTCTTCAGTTACCTGATCTCCACTGGCAGGGTTAAGGGGGTGCCCCGGTGACCCGCTACCTGTCATCCATCACCACCATACTGGTGGCCGTGTTTATCAGCTTCTTCCTGATCCGGATGATGCCGGGGGATTTCATTCACCTGCGGGCCACGGAGATACAGCTCCAGCAGAGTATTCCCTACGACCGGGCATACAAAATAGCCAAAGCCCAGTACAATTACGATCCCACTGTTCCGGTCTACAAGCAGTTCTTCGAGTACGTAACACAACTGGTCCAGGGTAATCTTGGTCATTCGCTGGTGTTCAGGATTCCCGTCACCAGAGTAATCGTGAAGGCCCTGCCCTGGACGCTGTTTTTGTGTTCTATTTCGTTGTTTCTGAGCTTTTCAATCGGGTGTCTCTTCGGCCTTGTTAGTGCTTACCGGCGAAGGGAAGGATGGATCGAACCGGTATCGACCTTTTTGTCGGTGCTGTCTCAGTCCATCCCTGATTTCATTATCGCTCTCATTCTCATTCTGATATTCGCCGTCAATCTCAAATGGTTTCCTTTCCGGGGAGCGTACGACATGGACACCATACCGGGTTTCAACCTGGCCTTCATCGCCGGTGTGCTGTATCACGCCATCCTGCCGGTTGCGTCCTATCTTTTGAGCACCCTGGGAGTCTGGACCCTGACCATGAAGGCCAGCGCTATGACCATATTGTCCGAGGATTTCGTCAACGTGGCCCGGGCCAAGGGCTTAAAAGAACGCCGTATCCTGCTGAAATACGTGGGGCGCAACGCCGTCATGCCGCTGGTGCCTGGACTGGCCATTTCGTTCGCTACAATGCTGTCCAGTTCGTTGTTTATCGAGAGCCTGTTCAGCTACCCGGGAATCGGGTATTTTTTCGGGTTCAGCATTGCCAACCGCGACTTCACGCTGCTGCAGGGAATCCTGCTGATATCAATCGTGGTGGTGGTGCTGTCGAACCATGTGGCCGACTGGATACACGGACTGATCGACCCGAGAGTTCGAAGAAAATAAAGAATACTGAAAGTAGGAACGTTTTTCACAAAAGTGAGGAAAGGTAATGAGTGAGGAAAAAGACATGTCCGAAGATCGGCAGGACCTGATGGAAGAACCTGAATCTCAGACCGAACCCGAACTTCAGGCCAAACCGAACAGGCTCAAGGAATCGTTGCGGGAAAAATGGAATATCCTGAAACACAACAAACGGGCTTTCTTCGGTTTTTCCCTGCTCGTCCTTTATATACTGATGGCTGTGGCAGGACCCTTGATAGTCAAGCTGGACATGAAAATAGATTACCTGAACCGGTACCAGGCGCCGTCCTTCAGCCATTGGCTGGGCACCGACTACGCGGGGCGCGACATCTTCGCACAGATCGTGCACGGCTCCAGCGACGTTATGATCATTGCCTTTTCTACGGCGGTGTTCGCCACCCTGGCCGCCATCTGTATCGGAATTTTTTCCGGTCTGATGGGAGGAAAAATAGACTCCTTCATTATGCGCACAGTAGACATTTTTCTGACCCTGCCGCAGTTCCCCATCATGGCCATCTTCGCCGGGCTGTTCCAGATAAAGCACGCCATCACCTTCGGTATGCTGCTGGCGTTCTTTTCGTGGGCCGGGCTGGCCAGAGCTATCAGGGTCCAGGTCCTGGCCCTGAAAAACAAGGAGTTCATCGAAGTGTGCAGCATCATGAATATGCCCATCCGGCATATAATATTCAAGGAACTATTGCCCAACATGGTCCCATTCATCTCGATAAACTTCATCAATATAGCCAAGGGAGCCATCGTGGCCAGCGTGGGGATCATGCTCCTTGGTCTGGTACCCCTTTCGGTCACCAACTGGGGTATGATGCTCAACATCGCTGCCAAACAGACCGGAGCCATCTACGTGCCGAGAGCGCTTCCGTACTTTCTGTCACCGATCTTCTTTATCGTGATGTTCCAGTTTGCCCTTATTAACTTTGCTGCCGGCATTGAAGAGCTGTTCGACCCCAGGTTGAGGTAAGGAGCCCATGAAAAACATACTGTCGATCGAAAACCTGACCATCACCTACCGGACCCGTGACGGGGTGCTGACTGCGGTTGACGACATGAGCCTGGGCTTCGAGACTGGAAAGGTGACCTCCATCATCGGCGAATCGGGATGCGGCAAATCAACCATCATGAACGCTATCATGGGAGTTCTAGCGTCAAACGGATCCATCAGCGAAAAGTCGAGAATCATATTCGACCACCAAAACATACTGAAGCTTCCCAAAGAGAAACAGCGCCAGTTCCGCTGGCACCGGGCTTCCATGGTGTTCCAGGCGGCCCAGAACGCCATGAATCCTACATTGACCGTGTCGGAGCAGCTCATGGATTCGGTCTGGGACCACGACCGGTCGCTGTCGAAAAACGATGTGCGCCAGCGGGTGGTGGATCTTTTGAGCATGGTCCGCCTTGACATCGACCGGGTCATGGACTCGTATCCCCACGAGCTTTCCGGAGGGATGCGCCAGCGGGCCATCATTGCCATGGCCATGGTGCTGGCCCCCCGCCTGGTCATACTGGACGAGCCCACCACCGCTCTGGATATGATTACACAGCACTATATCTTCGACATCCTGATGTCGGTCCAGCGGGAAACCGCGATTTCCATGATCCTGATCACCCACGATATCGCCATAGCCTCCAAGCTTTCGCACACTATGGTGGTTTCCTACGGAGGAGAAATAATGGAAGTCTCTCCAACTGAGCAGTTGTTTGATCACCCGGTCCACCCCTACACCACGGGTTTGCTCGACGCCATCCCCTTTATCGACGGAGACGTGGTGCACAAAAAGTCCATCAAAGGAAGCCCGCCGGACCTGTTCAACAAGAAGGAAGCCTGTATTTTCAACGCCCGCTGCCAGCACGCTACCGATATGTGCCGCTCGGAACGGCCGCGCCTGGAGCCCGTCGGGGAGAACCGCCTGGTTTCCTGCCACCGCAAGGAGATGTTTCTGTGACAGAAAACGCCGCACCGCTGGTCAAACTCAAGAATATATACATGTTCTTCCCCGTAGGCAAGGGAAAGACCATGCAGGCCGGCTACAATGTCAGCCTGCAAATTAAACCCGGTGATATGATCGCCGTGGTAGGCGAATCGGGCTGCGGCAAATCAACCGTGGGCCGCATTAGTCTGGGAGTCCAGGAACCCACCCGGGGAGAAGTTCTTTTCCAGGGGCAGGACATCTGGTCACCGGACTTCAGATGGACGCAGGATCTCAGGTTCTCGGTCCAGATAGTACACCAGGACTCGTTTGCCAGTCTCAACCCGGTGCGTACCATTTTTCAGACCCTGTCAGCACCGCTCTATCACTACAAGATCGTCCGCACCCACGGCGAGGCCAGAGCTAAAGTGACAGAACTTCTGCGCAGCGTCGATCTGACACCGGAAGAATTTTTCATCGATAAATACCCGTTTCAGCTCTCAGGCGGCCAGCGGCAGCGGGTGTCCATTGCCCGCACCACCATTCTCAAGCCCAGGATGATCGTGGCCGACGAGCCGGTTTCGGCAGTAGACGCTTCTATGAGGCTGTCGCTGCTTGACCTTATGAAGCAGCTTAACCGCGAGCACAACATCGCGTTTCTCTATATCACGCATGACCTGGCTACCGCCCGGTATTTTGCCCCGCAGGGCCGGATTATTGTCATGTATCTTGGTCGGATCGTCGAAAGCGGGATTATCGATGATTCCGTAAAAAACCCAGCCCATCCTTACCTGCAGGCGCTGCTGACCGCCATACCGCCATCAGATCCGTACGAAGCCAAGAAACAGGTGAAACTGCCGTTGAAATCCTTTGATATGCCCAGCGCCAGCAACCCACCGAGCGGATGCGTATTTCACCCGCGCTGCCCCCATGCCGACGGACTATGTGCGGAGGAAGTACCGCCATTGGAATCCTGCGGCAGGTATCGCGACCGCCTGGTCGCCTGTCACCACAAAGAAAACGTACCGGCCTGGAAAAAATGACCAGTTACTTCACCCTGTTTTTTAAACTGGCGGTCATAATTTTCCTGTTATCACTTTTCCCCGTCATGTTCATCCAGGACCATGGTTCTCCAGAGTTCGTGGTTTCGGTGTTCTCTCTGGGAATTGCCTTTACCGTTGCCGTCCTGGCCGGTGTGGCTATCAGGGTGACCGACGGTGGAAAACCGGTTATTGAAGAAGAAAAAGAATCAGGAGAAGACTTTACTAAACACTAAATGAAGAATAGAAAGTGAGTTGAGTGGAATGCACCTCGAGATCAGTCTTGAAAAATACCACGGCAACCCCATCCTGAAACCTAATCCCGACAACCGGTGGGAGTCCCAGGCGGTGTTCAACGCCGGCGCCCTTTACCACAACGGGCAGTTCCACATTCTCTACCGGGCCATTGGCGAGTACGAACAATATATTTCACGGCTCGGATACGCCGTGTCCGACGACGGGATGCATTTTGAAAGGATTTCCGACGAACCGGTGCTGTTTCCCGAGTTCGATTACGAGCGCTGGGGATGCGAAGATCCCCGGATCATGCTTATCGGCGGCACCGTGTACGTCACCTACGTGGCCCTGGATAGAGGCGAAAACAATGAGATATTTCCTCTTACCGCCCTGGCCACCACCGATGATTTTCTGAGCTATGAAAAGCACGGGCTTATCAACCCGGCCATCTCCATCAATAAGGATTGTGTCATCTTCCCTGAGAAAATAGGGGGACGTTACATGATGCTTCACCGTCCGCATAACTGGACTACGGGGGAGATTAGACGGGATGACTGCCAGCTCACGGTCAAGCGCTACGACCGGTGGCTGCCCTGGGACCAGGGACCGGAACCCGAACGGTTTCCCGAAAAGCCCGCTATCTGGGCGGCCTACTCCGACAATCTGACAGATTGGGACGGCCATCACGTACTGATGGAATCTATGTTCCCCTGGGAAAACGAGAAGATAGGCGGGGGCTGCCCCCCTATTAAAACCGACCATGGATGGCTGCTTATCTACCATGGAGTGGGAGTGAATTCCGACGGTAGACGGATTTACAGCGGTGGAGCAGCACTGCTCGACCTTGATGACCCTGCCACGGTCCTGTACCGCTCCCAGCAGCCCATACTGGCGCCGGAATGCGATTATGAACGGGAGGGGGACGTTCCCTGGGTAGTGTTTCCGGAAGGCGCGGTGCTGCTCCAGGGCGGCCAGCTATTTGTCTACTACGGAGGCGGAGACAAGTGTCTCAACCTGGCCAGGGGAACGGTCCGCTTCCAGGAATTTTTGTGAGACAAACATATTTATCTTTATTGTCTAGATTGCATAAGTGTTGTTAATGTATAATCGCGCCCGGGGATAGTGCCGACGGCGCAGTACTGCCATGCGACAGTGCAGATGAAATCCCTGGATACTGTATTACTATTGAAATCACTACTATTACTTTCTTTGAAAGGAAGGTGAACCTGTTATGCCGAATTACCAGGAACTCATTCAGAAAGCCTATGAACTGCTTCTGGGGTATGGTCCCAGGCTTCTGCTGGCTATTCTGACCCTGATCATCGGCCTCTGGGTTATCAAGATTATTGTACGTATAGTTCTGCGGGCCATGGAAAAAGGCGAACTTGACGAGTCACTCCGCCCGTTTCTCACCAGTCTGATCGGTGTTATGCTCAAGATACTGCTGGTCATTTCAGTGGCCTCAATGGTCGGTGTGCAAATGACCTCGTTCATCGCCGTGCTGGGTGCCGCCGGGCTGGCTGTGGGTCTGGCCCTGCAGGGCAGCCTGGGCAACTTCGCCGGTGGCGTATTGATACTGATATTCCGCCCCTACAAGGTCGGCGATTTTATTGAAGCCCAGGGCCACAGCGGTGTGGTCAAGGAAATTCAGGTCTTCAACACCATACTCAAGACTCCGGACAACAAAACCGTCATCATTCCCAACGGCCCGCTCTCAAACGGCAGTATCATCAATTATTCCACCGAACCGACCAGGCGGGTAGACATGACCTTCGGCATCGGTTACGGAGACGACATAGCCGCAGCCAGAAAAGTGATGAACGCCATAATCGAGGAAGACAGCCGGATTCTCAAGGACCCGGCACCCATGATCGTAGTTTCGGAACTTGCCGACAGCTCCGTGAACTTCGCAGTCCGCACCTGGGTCAATGGCGCCGACTATTGGGGTGTTTACTTCGACATGCATGAGAAGGTAAAAATCGAGTTCGACAACAATAAAATCTCGATTCCCTTCCCGCAGACCGACGTACACCTTTTTAAGGAGTAACAGTATTCCTACGTGCTTTATAAGAATTTAAGGCTTTGAACGGCGCAGCGTGCTTTACCGCTGCGCCTTTACTTTCGAAGCTTCTCGTTCAGTGTCACCGTAACCGCCCTCGACTCTGTAAGTGTAGAAAG
>CAYSPT010000086.1:0-9802 GCA_964432985.1 uncultured bacterium | reverse complement strand
TCGTTCAGTGTCACCGTAACCGCCCTCGACTCTGTAAGTGTAGAAAGAGGGTTGACAATTATTGTATTACAGGATAGTCTTTAAGTGAGTGCTAGGGTAACTGTACCCAGGCAGGACCAGGGATGGGACTGTGCAGGCAGACGGAGCTGCCAGTAATAACGATGTTTCAGGCCGGTTCTGCAGGGGGGCAGAACGGGCCTTTTTCAGTCATCGGCCGTCCGGCACGAAACGAAGGGGTAACGTCGTAACAGAAAGGAGGCGGTCAGCTTGAAACTCGAAGATGTCATGACAGTCGTTGAAGCAGTAACACCGAAGAAACCGATGGCGCGCCAGGACAACAAATCAAAGGAGCGTTCTGATAACAAGGGTCCTGTGCCGGAAGGTACCGAGAAATCTGAGGCACCCAAAAGACAGGGCACCCTGCAGGAAGTCAAGCAGGCCTCCGTGTACTTGCAGGACATGGCTACCAGCTTTAACCGAAAGCTCGCCTTTGCGGTCAACGAACAAGCCGAAATGGTTTCCGTGAAGGTTATTGACCGGGAAACTGAAGAAATCATCAGGGAAATCCCGTCTGAAGAGTTCGTTAATCTGGTAGCGCGGATGCGTGAGTACATCGGCAACCTGTTCGACGAGATGGTGTAACGGGACTCTCTAACGAGAGTTATCCTTCATCTCCGCTCCGCTTGTGTCATCCGGTAGAAAACCACGGGCCGGGTTCTGAACATAGTTACTTCAGGACCCGGCCTTTTCCATTCTAAGTCGAGTTATATTTCTTTTTCCCCCTTTTTTTAGCTTTAAAAAGTATATATTCGTTTATATAATTAAAGTTGACACAGTTATGAAACAATTCTACAATTATTATGGTAAAGTATAGATATATTGGAGGTTTTACTAATGATACTCCCCATTTCCTCTCGGAAACGCGGTATGGCTATGCCTATTGTCCTGATCGTGGTTATGCTCCTGGCGGTGCTCGTCATCGGGTCGACGATGACATCAAGAACCCAGTACAAGCACACCAACATCGCCAAAGAGCGGATCATGGCCACGTATATCTCAGAAGCCGGACACAACGCCATCTTGTCTATAATCAATACTCTCTCCTGGAACGGAGACTGGGGGACGGGATGGAAAAACGAGTGGAAGGTAAAGCACGAGGTAGAAATCGAGAAGGATCTCAAATTAAGCCAGGACGAGACCGAAAAATTCAAGTTTATTGTTTATATTAAAGATGTTCCTGATAACAGCGCCCCGCCGCGCCTCTCACACATCGATGTGTATTCCAAGGGTTTCTTCGGCAACACCGTCAGGTTGTACTACCAGAAAATCTGCTTGACGGTGAAAGGGATGGATGTTGGACCACTTTATGACCACAGTGATCCCGCGGGCACCATCATCGACATGAAATCAACTCAGCGCCATGAAATAACGTCACGAGACCTAGCGGACGAAGATGCCGGGGAAACGTCAATTGAAAAACTCGATCTCAGCAAACAGGTCGTACGGGAAAAGATTATCCAGGTGGTTTCAAAAAAAGAAGTGAATAAAAAGGAAAACTACCGGAGCAACTCATCATCGGGTTCAACTTCCACGGCCTCGTCCTCCGGCAATACCAACGAGGACGTTTATGAAAATGACCTGTTGAGAAAAGTCATCAGGCGCGACAAACTCCGTCTGATTCCGGTGAGTGACAGACCGCCGCTCTCGGTAGAAGAAACAGAACAGATCCTGGTCGGCTCTCCCACGGGGAGAAACGGCATGTTCGGAGTCAACATGCTCCAGGACCTGACACCGCGTGAGATACTGCCAGAGGTAAGCCAGACCCGGGTGGAATATAACGTAGGAACGGTCAATGCAGAAACCGGGGATGAAGAATCAGCACGAGTCGATGTAACCGTTCCCACCCGGGCGCAATGGATGAACAACGACGGAGAGGATGTAATAGGCTCCCTGTTCAGCAACCTGAACACCATCTTCAAATCGATCGAAACTATCAACAATGAAGTCAATACCATGACTGCCGCACCACCCTTTGATCGAGATGTCACTATTGAAGACTTAACTGGATTTCAGCCGGAAGCCGATCAGGACGAAGGTGGCGACCGTTATCCGATAAACATAGACCGCGGTGGTTATATGCTGGGAAGCACTGACAATATTGCCGGTATTATCGGTGCCGGTGCCGACAGACGCCAGGCGCCTCCGGACTGGGCTAGCACTATGTCTCCCATGACGCTTCCGATGCAAAACGGTATCGTCAGTATTCCAGACAATATTATTCAGCTGGCTCCCGTCGACGTTCCCAACACTATAGCACCGCCGGTAGCTATAGCTTCTGCACAACCGCAGGTTTCCCAGGCAGAAGCAGCCCAGCTGGTAGACCAGCTGCTGGCCAATGGAGCGATCACACCCGAACAGGCTGATGCAGCCCAGGAGCAGATTGCCACCACGGGAACCATGCCAGCCTCAATGAATGGAGTGCTTTCCGGCAGCAACGCCGGTCAAACCGGACTAGATCCGGCTGATTCTCCCACCGGTATCATCCCGGGTAACTATACCGGTCCCATTCCGGGAGGCACGCTGGGGATAGAGAATTGGGATCCCAACAACCTTAATTATTGCCCCGTTCCAGAAGACAGCTCCACACCGCCGGCGGAAGAACCGCCGGGTTTCTTCGAATCACTGGCGGGACCTATCGGCCAATTTGTCGGACTTACCGCTACTGGAGCCAGCTTACTCATGCCCGGCGGGGCAGGAGTTGCTACTGCTCCAATTACGTATAACACTTACAGCACCGCCACTGAAAATCTCGTAGGAAACCTCGGAAGCGGACTGGATGATGCTATTGAGAATTCGCCGGTTATTCAAGGGATAGCCAATTTTTTCAATTCATTGGTGCCTGACAATAATCAACAAGCTGATGCTGATCCTTCCCCCGATTCGCCTTAGATCGAGCTTTAAAATGATTATTCAAGGAAGAAATTAACAGCACAACAATGACTGAAAACAATGAAAATAAGGTACATTATGCGTCACTGAGCGACTTATACGAGGACCTCAACAGCGAGGACCACGAAAAGCGCCAGCAAGCCCTCAGGTACATCGCCGACCATGGATGGAAGGGCTCTCTCGATTACCTGATCAAGATGCTCGACCGGGAAGAAAATAAGTTTGTAATAGCTACATTGATCAAGGTAATCGGACAGCAGGGGCAAAAGAAGGTTATAGATTTCATCAGACCTTACCTGAGTCATCCTGATAACCGTATCAGAGCCAACACAGTCGAAGCTCTTGGGAACATCGATGACGGATCCATTTTTGATATCATCGCCCCGTTGTTGTGCGACCCCGACAGGCGTGTCTGCCTCAATGCGGTTCACGCTATCTGGAAGTTCAATCCTGAAAAATCACTTAATAAGCTCGAGGAACTGATAAAGAGCGACAAGGCTTCGGTTCGACGAAGTGCCCTGTTCGTACTCGGAGAGATAGATGATCCCAGAATAAAAAAGGTTGTTTATTGTGTTCTCACCGATGAAAATGAGGAAATAAAAAAGAAAGCCGAAGGCATTATCAAGAAGCTCAAGATGCTGTATCCCGAGGGAGAAGCATCTGAAACCGGCGAAGAGGAAGGCGACGAGTACGAGCAGATAGTCAATTCTCTGCACATATCCGATTACAAAGGACGTATCAACTCCATCACCAATATGATGAAAAGCGGTGACGCCGGATTTGTACAACCTCTGATCGAGTACCTCCCGTGCGAAGAGAACGAGTTCACCATTGCCTCCCTTGTACTGGCGCTGGGCAAACTGGGGGGCAAGAACGTTGTTCCCATACTGAAGAAATTTCTCAATCACAAAAACCACCGGGTACGGGCAAACGCCGTGGAAGGGCTTTCATTTACCGGCGATGAAAACGTTTTTTTCTACATCGCCGAGTGTTTTCACGACAAAGACAACCGCGTTCAGGCCAACGTAGCCAAGGCGTTGTGGAACATCTCCCCCCAGCAATGTTTGGACAAGCTGAGGGAAATGTCGGTATCCGTCAAGCTGTTGGACCGGCTGAGTGCCGTCTATGCCCTGTCTGTCATCGGCTCTCCCATGTGCAAGATGATGCTCAAGACCCTGGTTAAGGACAAGGACCCCAAGGTTGCCTCCAAAGCCCGGGAAGGTCTCAGTAAAATTGTTACGGATATCGAATTTGAACCTACCGGAGATCCTATCTGGAAACAGATTGTGACCAGTCCGCTCAACAAGCTGCTTATTCCGGCGGCGTGCCTGGCTATTATCGTGGTCTCAGTTCAGCTGTTTTTTTCAGTAGATACCGAATCCGACAATGTCCCCGATTCCTGGAAACTCCAGGTACTGCAGGACACACCTCATTTCAAGCGGGAGCAGAGCGTGCGTCAGGGAAAGCTCTCCAGAGCCCAGTTTATAAAAATTAAACCATATCTGAAACGCGGTTTATGGTATGACCGGAAGGGTAATTATGCCAAGGCCAAGAAGTTTTACTCACGAACAGTGAAATTGGCGGACAATTGCAGCCTTGCCCACAATAACCTGGGTTTTATCTATTTCAGGGAAGGCAAGCTCAATCAGACACAGATACACTATGAAAAAGCCCTGAACGTAAACCCGAAATATGTCAGTGCACTTAATAACTATGGATTTCTACTCTTCAAATTGGGACGGATACCATCTTCAAAATCATATTATGAACAGGCTCTTGAACATGAGCCTGATGATCCCATCGTCCTGAATAACCTGGGGTATGCCTACTATACGGAAGGGGACCTGGAAACAGCTAAATCGATGTTCCAGAAAATCCTGCAGAAGGACAAAAGCAACACCATCGCCCGGAACAATCTGGCAGCGGTCCTCATCGCGGAGAAGGATTTTGAATCGGCTTTTACTGAACTGGAAGAAGTGGTAACGGCCAGTGAGGATTCAGATAAGATATCGCAAAACGCGGAAAAAGCCATAGAAAAAATCAAGACATTACAATAATGACGGTGAAATAGTATGGCAGGAATGACACACAAGACAGGTCAAACACTAAACGAGGTGCCGTACAGGGGATTTACCCTGGCAGAAGTACTGCTGGCTGTGGTCATCATCGGACTGATTGCCGCACCGATGGTTTTTTTGTTCACCACATCCCTGCGAACGTCCAAAACGAGCCAGACCAACCTCGAAGCCCTGTTCCTGGCCCAATACGTCATGGAAAAAATAAAACACGGACTGACTGTGGATTCCTCACCATACCAGATTAAATTCGATGATCTGGGGGAAATAGCTGTGGATCTCGCTTACCTGGTAGAACCACCCCCTACCGCCATAGAAGTTATGGCGGCGCCCGTCCATGATCACTCCACTATGGCGGTGGCGGTGGCAAACACAGACTATGCTTTCACTACCGGGATACCGCCCAACGCCTGCAGATTTTTCAGAAAAATAGAAGATATGAACAAGGATGGAGATTTTGAAGGAGGTATAACCCCGGTTGTACCGTCATACCTGACTGATCCGTCAGATAAAGCGAATTACAAGCAATTGTATGGAATACTGTCCCGTTACTACTGCAGTATTAAAGTGGAAAATTACATTGAGCCGGACTTTGACCCTGCTCCTCTCAAGAAGATAACCGTGCGGATTCAATGGAAAGACCTGTCGCAGAGCGAAGCGGGAAAGACCGCCGTACGAAAGATCGAGCTTTACGCTATCCAGGGAAAACATGTGCCAAACCAATAGAAAACGCGGATACACGCTGGTGGAAATACTCATCGCTTCGGCGGTGCTTATGGTGGTCGGTATCCTGGTCGTACGAGTATACCTGTTTGGTCAGAGGACGTACGAAACCGGATCGGATATCGCTTATCTTCAGGAAGCATCCAGAAAAGCGTTACTCTCGATGCTGAACGAACTCCAGGAAAGCAGAGAGGTCATTGAACCTGTCGACGGAGGACCAAAAACTATAGATTATGCTGTAGTTCGAAACAGTGAAAACGAAGAGATAAAATACTATCTCGAGGGAACCGTTCTCATGCGGGACAATTTGAGCAAACCGAGCTCGAGTACACATCCCAAGAATCCGAAGGAGGTGACAGATAACGTAGAGAAATTGAAAATTACCCGGTTTGATTATAAGCTATTGTCCGTCAGGGTCGTCGTGGTTACACCGGGGAATGAATCCGAACCTGATAAAAAGAGACGTAGTCAAATCATGACGTGCTTCTATTTAAGAAACGCGATATAATAAAGAAGTCAATGGAGGAGGGCGGTAAAGTGAGAAAAAATATTTGCTTGTCGATAGTGGTCCTTGTAGTAGTGTGTTTTTGCCTGGTCCTGCCGGGATGCAAACGCGGTTCATCCGCATCGGGTGTAACCACCAGTTTTGACGGTACGGTCAAGATCAAGGTTTCCGATTCGAGCGCGTGGCGGGCCGTCAATAAGAACGAGAATATCAAGGTCGGCATGACCATTCAGACAGCTTCAAACGGCAGCGGGTCCATCGGGTTCAAGGATGAAGCCTTGATCAGGCTGGCACCCGACACTGAGGTAAAAATCCAGTCCTTCAACGATACGGGCGATTCCAAAGAAATCAACCTCATGATCAACAAGGGAGACACCTTTTCTTCCGTGGACGAGGACAACTGGAAGTACGCCGTGGAAACTCCGGTGGCGGTCATGGGCGTTATCGGGACCGATTTCAGGATAACCGTCGACGAGATTACAGGGAACACCAGGGTGGCCTGCTTCACCGGCATGGTGTCCGTGGAGAAAGACGGTGAGGTCATCCACCTGGCACCAAAACTGGCTGTAAATATCACTCATTCCGGCATCAGCAAACCGGAGCGGGTCATCATGTTCAAAGAGTCCTTCAATGGTAATTCCATAATAAACATGCTCAACAAGGTCAGTATCGAGCAGGAGCGGACCCTCGACTCCAAATCGATAGAAACGGAATAATAACACCAGCATCCAGTGAAATATTTTCTGCCACGGATCATACTTGAAAAGAAAAAAGCGCTGTACGCTCTGGCCGTTGCCGTGTGTATAGGGCTGGTGCTGCTGCCTGCGTATCATCCACTCACGCTGCTGGAGCTTAAAACCTACGATTACCGGGTGATCCGGCACGATCATGGGGACACCAGTCTGCAAAGCCCAATTCCCGAGAGACTGGCACGCCCTAAAATCGTCCTGGTGTCAATTGACGACCAGTCCCTGAACAATGTCGGGTACGGGTGGCCTTTTGAACGCAAGTTGTACGGCGAAGTCATAAGGACCATCAACAAAGGGGGCGCGGCTCTTATCGGAGTCGACGTCTACTTTACCAATCCTTCCAAACAGGGAGTGGATGACGACTACGCCCTGGTGGAGGATCTCCGTGAGGCCGGCAATGTAGTGCTGGCCTCCTACATTTCCATTCTGGACAAGGAACGCGAAGTCGCCACCATCATGGATCCCATCAAGATCTACATTGACGCCGCTTCCGGCACGGGCTTTTCTTTTGGACGAATGGAGATAGACAATTACATCCGCCGGGTCAAACTGTTCCACTTCAACGAGCCGGATTTCTACCCATCCTTCCCTCTCACCATGGTGGCCAAGTACCTGCCGGAGGCGGAGATTGATTACTCATCCACCAATCGAACCCTCACGATACGTTATATGACCAAATCCAGCGGCACAGCCGCACCGCCTGCTATCAATGTCCCGCTTTCCACCGGTGACAGCCTGCGGGTGCATTTTTTCCCCGAGCCGTTCACCCGGACCATCTCATTTCATGATGTCCTGCGGGGAGCAGTGCCGAAAAACTGCTTTAAGGACGCCATCGTCCTGATTGGTCCTACCGCTCCGGTACTGCACGATGTGTACCCTGCCCCACCGGGAAACATGTCCGGAGTGATGATTCAGGGTAACGCCATGCTCACCATGCTCTACCAGGCGTTTATTTACAATGTACCCTGGCAGGTTGACAGGCTCTCAACGCTCCTGTACGCGGTCATTACAGCCTTGATAGTAATGGGGGCTTCCCCGCTGGCCGGAGCGCTATTCTCACTGGTCCTGGTGGTGTTCCACGGTTTTTTGAGCTTTTTCCTGCTGGTAAAAACAAGCCTGTGGATAAGCATGGTCAAACCGGTCCTGGCAATAGCACTGGCCTACATCGTTATCACCTTTATGAAACTCTTCTGGAGTACGCTGGAAAACTTGCGGCTCTACCGGTTGGCCATTACCGACGGGCTCACCGAATTGTACGTCCATAAGTACTTCCAGCTCAAACTGCAGGAAGAAAGCGGCCGGGCCCAGCGGCACCAGTTACCGCTTTCTCTTATGATCACCGACATCGATCATTTCAAGAGTTTCAATGACACCTATGGGCACCAGATCGGAGACCAAGTGCTGAAA
Source organism: uncultured bacterium (assembly GCA_964432985.1). Lineage (GTDB taxonomy): Bacteria > Muiribacteriota > CAYSPT01 > CAYSPT01 > CAYSPT01 > CAYSPT01. The sequence continues at coordinate 1,394 of CAYSPT010000086.1, read as the reverse complement.
ATAGTGGCGCAAACTCTGAAGCAATCGTGCCGCTCCACCGACACGGTAGCCCGCTACGGCGGGGAAGAGTTTGCCGTGATACTGCCCCACTCCGATCAGGTAGGGGCGCTCAACATGGCTGAGCGAATCCGCCAGAACATCGAAAATACGGAGATACCCCACAAGGATTCGGTACTTAAAGTCACCACCAGTATCGGAGTTACCACCCTCTATCCTGACGACATCGTTGAACCCGCAATACTGATAAAGCAGGCGGACCAGTCCCTTTATCACGCCAAGGAGACCGGGCGCAACCGGGTGGTAAGCTGGGACACCATCAAGGACGGGGAAACCAACAGCGACGAATAACGACGCATGATTACTATTATTTCAGTGTACGTTGGAACTATGGCCCTATGCCTGGCCATAGGCCTGTTCACCGGCAGACACCTGGCACAAAAGGGAGTCACACAAAAGCAGATGCTCACCGGCGCCGGGGTTCCGCGGTGGCGGTATTACGCCTACCTGGCGGTTGCGCTTTCGATCGTTATTTTCCAGGGCTTCTTGCGAAACCAGGTATTCACCCGCCTGCCGGCCGGGCTGCTGCTTTACCTGATTCCCTTTGTCTACGCGGGATTCTCGTCGCTGCTGGTGTTGTTCTGCGGCTTGAACTTCACCCGTTTTTACCGCTCTGACATCGTCAAGTCCATCAGGCTGTCAGGCCTGGCCCTCGTTCTTGCACAGCTCATTTTTTTCATGTTCGTTATGAAATATGTCTTCCCGCTCAAATACCTGGGTAACACCGTAGACGAAAACGGTCTCACTTACCAGTCAACCGGCTTCAGCTGCTCCCCGTCGTCCGCGGCTACCCTGTTGAGACTCTGGAAGATAGAGGTCACCGAGCGGCAGCTCGGTGAGATCATGTTCACCGGTCTGGGCGGAACCAACCTGGCCGCCAGCCGGCATGCACTGCAACAGTTTGGATTTATCGGACGAGAAGTGGCAACGGAATTCGAAACAGTGAACGGGCCAGGACTGCCGTTTCTGGCCGGGATTGATTTTCTCGGAATCAATCACCAGGTGGTGGTGGCCGGTCTGACCGGACGCCTGGTCACGGTGCTGGATCCCAACCTGGGGACAAGAATTATTACCAATGACGAGTTTAAAAGGATCTGGCTGAAAGCCATGATGGCAGTGCCCGAATCCCCGCATCCCCAGGCACCTTCCTTGCAGCCATTGTGGCAGGATATCCCTGATTTCAAAGTCTCCCAGTACATCAGGACCGAGAAGGAACTGCTCAACCTGGCCACGGTGCTGGAAGCAGCTGGAAAGAACAGCACAGCAGGAGTTATCACCAGGTCACACCTGTATCGCATTGCTCAGGAAGCCGTAATCAACGCCGTCAAACACGGAAA
>CAYSPT010000085.1:14348-18492 GCA_964432985.1 uncultured bacterium | reverse complement strand
CTGGCTTACCGGCTCACGGGAAATGCAAGCTGCGCCGAGGACCTCACCCAGGAGGCGTTCATGAGAATCTACAAGGGATTGAAAAATTTCCGCAGGAAATCGAGCCTTTCCACCTGGGCGTACCGGATCACAGTCAACACCTACCTGGACAAGCGCCGGCGGCTGCGGCTCAAAGAGGTGCTTCTCTCCACCTTCGATATGCTGCGGTTCAAAAGCCCCGATACAATGAATCCCGAAGCGGCGGCCCTTGAAAAAATGGCCGAGCGGGACATTAAGCGATTTCTCAAAATACTTCCGCCGACAGAGCGGGTAGTATTCACCCTCAACGCTCTCGAAGGGCTTTCCTACCGGGAGATAAAGGAAATAACCGGCAAGACGTCCCGGGCCATAAAAACCGCCATGTACCGGGCCCGAAAAACTCTGGTCCGGGAGCTTGCTGAATCAGAACGCTTTGAAACAAGGAGTCGTTCCCATGGATAAACAAAATCACGACGATAAATGCAACAGTATCAGGGAGATCCTGTTCACAGAGGACAAACCTACCCTGCTGAAAGAGGTGTGCGAGCACCTGAAAGCGTGCCCCGCCTGCCGCAGTGAGCACGAACAGTTGTCTTCCCTGCAGGAGAGAGTCAGATTGGTCATGAGTCCCCCCACGCCCGGCGAAGCGGTCCGCGACCGCATTTTCGCAACGGTAACGGGAACTCCTGTTTCCAGGGCGTGGCAGTTTCGGGATTACCTGGCGCCGGTCTCGACCCTGGCGGTCGTTTTCCTGGCCTTCTCCTGTTATCTCTTCACCCTCTTCACCTGGCAGCAACCGGTAACCGTACGGTACGATACAGAGCTCTTCACCATGAAGCGGAAGGAGGCACATCTTTTCACCAGAGTCACCAGCCAAAAGGATGCGCAGCTGTTTGTCGCTTCCAACGGCCACTTAGAAAACCCATTCACGTCCGGCCGGACATACAAACCGTTTTCAGGCCAAACCTGGAAACAACGGAAGCTCTTTAAGAGAAAAGGAGGAAAATCATGTCTATTCACGTCTCAAAAAGGTTGATTTCGACTGTTGTGCCCGCTGTTTTACTGGTGTTCGTGCTGGGACTCATGCCGGTGACCGCTGAGGAGCAGGACCAGTGGAGTTTCGGCACCCCCAGCTTCATGCTAGCGGAGGCGGACGAAGGACAAGAAGAAGGGGAAGAAGAACCCCGCGAATACGATTATATCCTGAACAAGCTGAGCGTCCTGTGGGAACTGGCCACTACCTACGTGGAAGCCAGACGTTTCAAAAAAGCCATCGAAACCTACGAAAAAATCATCCACTTCGAAATCCCCGAGGGTGTCGACCAGGATTTGAGAAACGATCTGGAGTTCGACCGGGTGCACATCTACATGTCCATCGCCGACCTGTACATGGACATGTTGAACGACTTCGACACAGCCATGGTGTACCTGGAAAAAGGAGTGGCCCAGCTGGAGCAGATGGAGCAGGACATCCCCGCCGCCAAGGACCTGAAGGTGGAGATGTATAAAATGATTGCGGGAGTTTACCGCTCAAGAGGAGAATTCGACCAGGCCATCGAATGGCTCAACAAGGCCCTGGAAGTCGAATAATCCGCCTGGCTTAGCATCACGCGACACTAACTGACGAACGATAATCCGATGCAGCGTACCTGCTTGACGTGTGCCTGAATGAAGTACGCCTGCCTACCGGGTGATGCGCGCCGTTTTCTACCGGTGCGTGGCTGGTTCCGGCAGGCAGGCGTTAATTTTCAGCGGAGAAGAAGGTGACCAATCCTATGAACACAAAGCAAATCCTCGTTAATTCGGCTCTGGCGGCTCTCCTGGTTTTTCTGGCCTTCAATTCCGCCGCCCGGGCTGATGAAGTGCCAAATCCCTGGAGAGTCGACAACTCGTCGGTGCTGCTCGGACGGTCAGGTACAAAGGTCGGAATCGGTACCGACAAACCGAAGAAGAAGCTCCATGTGCTGGGTAACATGTGGGTGGGAGGAAACATGTGGCTCAATACCAGCAATCCTTTCATCCTGTTCAACGAGCGAGGTTACAACGCCGCCCGCATTCACCACGAAGGAGGCCACAATGGGGGAATCCTGGAAATCGAGACCTATTCACCCGGATGGCGCCGCACCGACCTGGTGCTCCGAGAAGGAAATGTCGGTCTGGGAACGAGCTATCCGGAAGCCAATCTGGACATCCACGCCACCAATAATATAGAACTGCTCTTTTCGGGCTCCAGCCCCGCCAGCATCTGTTCCGACACAGGGCGGGAAATGATCATCGGCACCCTGGACCGCAGCGATCTGAGCCTGGTCACCGGAGACATCGGGAACCGCCGTTTAACCATCCGGGAAGACGGCCGGGTGGGTATCGGGACCACCTCACCACAATCGCTGCTGCACCTTGCAGGGGACGATAATACGGTCCTGATCGTCGACAGCGGGTGCCCGAAGCAATCATCGTCCATCCAGTTCAGGGCCGGCGGCCGCAGCCGCTGGCAGATCGGCCAGGGCCTCTGCCGGGACAACACCAGCTTCAATATCCACGATATGGCCAGCAATTATATACGGATGACCATCACCCCCGGCGGGAACGTAGGAATTGGGACCTCCGACACTGAAAACTACCGCCTCAACGTCAAGGGAGACGGTATCAACTCAAGCGGCGGCTTTTTCCATGACGGAATGCCGCTTGATAAACGCTACCTGCGCACCGGTGAAAACAAATGGGTGAATAAGAAAGGCGGTACCATTACCGGGGCGCTCACTTTTACCTCTCCCCGTGGACAGGTGCTGACGTTCAACTCCTATGCAAACGGAATCGGCGTGCAAAGCAATACCCAGTACTTCCGTTCCGGGGGCGGCTTTGCCTGGTACAGGGGAGGAGACCACTCAGATGACCGGCTCGATCCGGGCGGCGGAGATGTCCTCATGACTCTGTGTGAAAACGGCAATATGGGCCTCGGAACCGACAATCCCGGAGACAGCAGGCTGCACGTGGAGGGAGGCAACATCACCATCCAACAGCAGAATCCGGAAGGCGGAAGATTGACAATTGGATCCGTATCGGGCTCACCGGGCCTCTACGGAGACTCCACTAACAAACCACTCACTCTGAGAAGCGCTTCGGGAGCTGTCTGTGTCCTGGAATCCAGCCTGGGAATCGGCACGTCGAATCCGGCTGAAAAACTGGAGGTCAACGGACGAATAAGGGATAAAACAGGCTTTGTCACACCGGTAGGCGCGATGCTCCCCTTCGCCGGGATGACTGCTCCGGCCGGGTGGCTGCTGTGCAACGGCGACGCTGTGAGCCGGGTCTCCTACGCGGAGCTGTTCAGCGTCATCGGGACCCTGTACGGCAAAGGTGACGGAACCGCTACCTTCAACCTGCCCAACCTCAACGGGCGGACCGCCGTGGGATACGACAGGACGCAACCGGAGTTCGAAACCATGGGAAAAACCGGGGGAGAGAAAGAACACCGGCTGTCCGAAAAGGAGCTGCCGAAGCACGGACACTCAACCACCGACCGGTTCCCCGCCGACGGAAACTACGAAGGGTGGGAGAAACTCCCGAGTATGAAGTACGGAGTGGGCAGGGGTGACAGCACTTCACAGTACGAATCAAGGAATTCCACCGGACCAGTTGGGGGAGGGTTGGCACATAACAACCTTCAGCCATACCTGGTGTTGAGTTACATCATCAAACACTAACCCAGCCACATCCAGGCCGATAGGAAGCTGTCAGCATTCTGGGGACTATTCTCGTTCAATATCGCTGCACCCACTCCATAGCTTCTCATCGTTCCTTGTCACCGTTCCCACCCTCGACTCTGTGAGCTTCGAAATGACGGAAATCTAAATCCGTTATTTCTGTTCTATACCGTAGAATGTCGCGCAGCGATTAGGCATCTAGCGATCAGGCGGCGATTATGTTTGACTGATTTCACCGTCACCACGTATACTGCTTGGTGACGGATATCTCCAGCAGGCGGTATCTCCGGCAGGCGGTATCTGCACCGTGAGCACCGGGCACGCAGAGGAGCAAAACTGTCTATGGAGAAGAAATCACCGGACACCAGCGGGGGCGAAGCGTTTCAAGCCCTGAAAAATGCGGCGTTGAAAGTCAACGACGA
>CAYSPT010000085.1:6650-14248 GCA_964432985.1 uncultured bacterium | reverse complement strand
GCGGGGGCGAAGCGTTTCAAGCCCTGAAAAATGCGGCGTTGAAAGTCAACGACGAAAATGCACGGCAGTCGCTTTTCGAAGCAATAGGCCAGCTGGCGTCTGCGCAGAATGATAAGTTCGGTTCCGACACCCTGGTCGAGCCTGCCGATACCGATGCCCAGCATCCACCGGAGGAAGCATCTCACCAAGCCCTGGGGAAAAGCCGCAACAAGTACGTGGTTTCCGACGAAGTCGGCCACGGCGGCATGGGCATTATCCTCAACGCTTTCGACAATGACATTCAGCGTGATGTGGCAATGAAAGTTATTGCCAGGCAACGTACCGTACCTCCCTCCTTCATCGACCGGTTCATCAAGGAAGCCCAGGTCCAGGGGCAGCTAGAGCACCCCAATATCTGTCCCGTCCACGAGCTGGGGGTGCGTGACGACGGCCAGATCTACTTCACCATGAAAATGGTGCAGGGCCTGTCCCTGGCGGATATGATCCGGCAGACCCGGGAGGAGAAACAAACCGACAGCCGCAAGCGGTTGATTGATGTGCTGAATATTTTCCTCAAGATATGCGACGGCCTCGCCTTCGCCCATTCCCGGGGGATCATCCACCGCGACCTGAAACCGGACAATATCATGGTGGGAGACTTCGGCGAGGTCTATGTCATGGACTGGGGTCTGGCCAAAATGCTGGGAGAGGAAGAAGAAGACAGCTGTCACTACGGTCTGATCATCGACAACCAGGACATCAGGGAAGGCACCATGAAAACCGTGACCGGTTCCGTGGTAGGTACACCCGCCTACATGCCACCCGAGCAGGCCAAAGGACTCGTAAGAGACATGGACGAACGGTCCGACATCTACTCCCTGGGGGCACTGTTATACGAACTTCTGGCCCTGGTGCCTCCGTATCCCGAGAAGAATGCCTGGGAAGTACTGAGCAAGATCGGAACGAAAGTCCCCGCCCCGCCTTCCCGCGGGAACAAGGAAGCCGACATCTCTTCCGAGCTTGACAGTATCGTAATGAAGTGCCTGGAAAAAGACAGGTCGGACCGCTACCAGACGGTCCAGGAGTTGAAGCACGAAATAGAGCTTTACCTGTCGGGCCGGCCCATAGGCGCCATGGAGTACAGCCCGTGGCAGGTGGTAGCAAAGTGGGTGGGTCGCAACCGTGTCCTGACCGCCGCCGTCACGGCTGTAGCAGTTGTCGTGATTGCATCCTTTGCCGTTTCTTTCGTCCGGATTTCGGCCTCAGAAAAAGAAGCCACCCACCAGCGTGATATCGCAGAGCAGGAAAAGATAAAGGCTCTGGAACAAAAGCACCTGGCCGAAGAAAACGAGCTACTGGCTACCGCCGCCCGGAGTAAAGCGGAGCTCAATGAGCTTAGAAGCCGTCTCAACCTGGCCATGATGTACGAGGAGAAACGGGAGTTGTTCGAAGCGGTTGCACTGTACAGGGACATTCACAGCGACATGATGAACAAGCAGATCGATTTCTGCCACTTTATCAACCTTTTAAGCTGGCGGGCCCGCTACAATGGCGGGCACTATTTCGCGCAGAAAGGCACCGTGAGCAGCAAGAACATTAAATTCCAGGACATCTGCTACAACCCGGACGGATCTACCATGGCGATAAGTTTCTTTGACGGGACGGTCCAGATCAGGGATGTAGTCACCGGAGCGGTGCTGGGATCCACCCGCATCTACGGGGGACGGGCCACCGGCCTGGCGTTCAGTCCCGACGGGACGCTGCTGGCCGCAGGAACCTCCCTGACCACCCTGAAGATCTGGAAGGGAGAACGGCTGCAGGACTATGCTATCCTGGTCGATCCTTCCACCGACAGCCGGACAGCGCACACCGACATGATCCGGGCCATCGCTTTCAGCCCGGACGGCTCGATATTGGCCACGGGTGGAGATCTGCTCATCAAGTTCTGGAATGTGAAAGAGAAAAAGCTGGAACGAACCCTCTGGGGACACATGAAAGATGTATTCACCATCGATTTCAGTCCCGACGGCCGCTATCTCATTTCGGGAGGAAAAGACACCAACGTTACACTCTGGAATCTGAAAACCAGCACCATGGAGAAAGTACTGTACGCTCATTTCCACTCGGTACGGTCGGTGGCCTTCAACCCAGACAGTAATATTCTGGCTTCTTCCGGTGACGACGGTGTGATCAGACTCTGGAATCTCCGTGAGAACCGCGAGATAGCCACTCTGAACGATCACCGGGGCGAGGTTTACAGCCTCGATTTCAGCCCCGACGGCACCCTGCTGGTGTCGGGCAGCCGTGACAGCACGCTGCGGTTCTGGGACGTCGGGCGGCGGACCTGTATAGCCACCATAAAAGATCATCAGGCCACGGTGCATACAACCATTTTCAGTCCGGACGGAAAAACAGCCGCCTCAGCTGACAATAACGGAGAGATAAAATTATGGTCATTGGAGCGGGAATCCGTAGTCCTGACGCTCAAGCCGGATTCAAACAAGGTCAGAACGGTAACTTTCAGCCCGGACAGCACTACAGTAGCGGTAGGCACCGAAGCGGTAAAATTCATCCCGGTGCTGCTCTTTGACGCGCAAAGCGGCAAGAACACCGCCCGGATAATGCAGCACGCCGGCTGCATTACCTCGGTGACATTTTCTCCGGACGGGACCCGGCTCGTCTCGTGCGGGGAAGACGGTCTGCTGCAAATCGGGGACATCGCGACCAACAAGGTACTCGCTTCGGTTGACGTTGAACAGGAAGGCGGAACCAACGTCCTTCTTTCCACCTTGAGCAATTTCGCCGGACTGGCTACGCTCAGAGCCGATGAGAAATGGAAGGGAGTCAACTCCGTGGCTGTGAGTCCGGATGGGAAACTGGTTGCCACCGGCAGCACCCGGTCCACCGTCAAGCTCTGGAAGTCAGACGACTTCACCTGTGTTCACACTTTTACTGTTACCAAAGGCGACATCCAGTCGGTAGCCTTCAGCCCGGACGGAAAACTGCTGGCCGCCTGCGGAAAAAGGATGAACCTGTTGATCTGGGACATCATCACCAGGCAGCCTATTATCAACTACCCGAGCCCTTTGAGAATGTATTGCGTTACATTCAATCCGGACGGGACATTGCTGGCTATCGGCGGCGACGACGGAGTACTGGCAATCTGCGACCTCAGAGAGAAGGATGTCCGATCGTTTTTCAAAGGTCACGCGGGCCGGGTGACCTCGGTTCAGTTCAGTCCGGATGGACGACTGTTGGCTTCGGGCGGCCGAGACACCACCGTGCGTATCTGGGACGTGATAAGCACGGAGTGCCTGCTTACCCTGCGGGAGCATCACGGTAACGTGGAGTCGGTGGATTTCAGCCCCGACGGCACCATGCTCGTCTCCGGAAGCCTGGACGGCACGGCCAAGATCTGGAAGTTCGGCGATGCACTGAAGCCTATTAAGTTTTAAATCACACGGGAAGGCCCACCATGTTTGACAGGCTCAAGAAGAAAATCAGCGATCTCAACCCGAAGACCATCGAAAAGGAACGCAAATCCCTGACCACCAACATGCTCACCATGCCCTTCATGCTTCTGGGGGTGGACAACATCTTTTTCATGGCCGCCATCATCGGCCTGGGGCGCCTTTCCACCCACCTGGAGCTCAAATCGTTCGTCAACTTCGGCACCGCCGGCCCCTTCGGCCAGTATATCTTGTTCGGAGTCATGTTCATGTACGTTCCCATTCTGGCCTGGTACTTTCCCATCTACCGCTGGCTGACGACCGGAGACGACAAGTACAAACAAAAGGTGGCCGACCGGTTCAACTACGTGCACACCGCCCTGAAGAACCTGTTCATCATGTACGCTTCCGCCAGGATCATCCATTTCCTGAGCCTGTACCGCAACGTCATCATCTGGAAGGACTACCTCACCTGTATTCTGCCGGCCACCCTCATCGCCATTGTCGCCCAATACCTCATCGCTCTGGTCTACCTTGACCTCTTACTCTCGGGGACCAAGCTCATCAGGCGCAAGCTGTACGGAACCGAAGAGCTCTATCGTCTGAAGCAGGGGACACGGCTCACCATCACCTACAAGATCTTCTGCCTCCTGTTTGCCGCCGCCGTCATCCCGCTGGCCCTGCTCATCATAATCATCTACCGGCTGGATTCGATGAACGATAACATCAGGGAGATAGTGAAGTTTGTGGCCATGATGGCAGGGATCGTCATAACACACGGTTTGACATTCATCACCAGAAGTATCCAGCGCCCGCTCAACGCTTTGATTGGCAAAATGGAGATCCTTTCAAAAGGTGAATTTCCTGAGAAATCTTCTATTCTTTATACTGATGAGATCGCTAATCTTAAAGCCAACTTCAATGTCATGGTGGACCAACTCAAGGAAAAAGAGGAGCTTCGTGACACCTTCGGAAAGTACGTCTCTATCGAGATCGCCAAGCAACTGGTGGAGTCGAAAAACGTGGACCTGGGTGGACAGGAGATCAACGCCACCATCCTGTTTTCGGACATCCGCAACTTCACCCCCATGAGCGAGCAGGCATCCGCTCGAGAAATAGTGGAGTTTCTCAACCGCTACTTCTCCTACGTCACCAGGCCCATCATGGAGCACAACGGGGTCATCAACAAGTTCATCGGGGACGCGGTCATGGCCATCTACACCCCCATCCTGGGTTCTGAAACGCACATCGACGATGCCATGCACTCGGCGGTCAGTATGCGGGAGCAGCTGGAAAAATTCAACCAGGATTTTCCCCAGTATGGCGGTGTTCACTTCGGTGTCGGGCTTCACGCCGGGCCGCTGGTGGCCGGAAACATCGGCACCAGGGAGCGGCTTGAATATACCGTCATCGGCGACACGGTCAACGTCGCCTCCCGGTTGGAGAGCCAGACCAAGAAGCAGGGTGTCGATATCCTGGTGAGCGAGGATTTCTACCAGGGTTTGAGCCAGGAAATGAAGCGGCAGCTTCGGTTCCGCACCTGCAAAGGAGTGAAGGTCAAGGGAAAGAAAAAAGCTCTAACACTCTATGCCCTGTGCGAAAAACAACCGCAGTTGAACGGGAGCGGAACCGGGTGAAGAACACTTTCCTTATGTGTGTAGCGGCCGCAGTGCTGATAGTAGCCGTCCTGGTCCCTGCCCACGGCGAGAACGGCACCTCTAACCCCCCGCCCGGAGCAGGCCTGTCGTTGCTGCCTGAAGAGGCTTATACCGAAAATTCGGAAGACAGGATATCAATTGCCCACGGAGCGCTCTTGATCGCCCGGGGAGTCTATCCCGAGCTTGACATTCAGCACTACCATGAGCGCATCGAGACTTTTACCGCTGAGTTGAGAACCAGTCTGAACGGCCTGGAAGCCCCCGAAGACATCATCGATGCGGTCAACACGTTCGTCTTCGGCACATGCAGAATCGAATACGTTGAAGAATATGAAGAAGGCTCCTTTTTCCTGCACAATGTCATAGACAAAAGGAAGGGTAATTGCTGCGGCATCGCATCGTTCTACCTGGCGTTGACCGAACTTCTGGACCTCCCGTTTTCCGGCGTGTTCGCTCCGGGCCACGTATTCGTACGTTACAGTGACGAGGGGAAAAGCATCAATATTGAAACCATACGCAACGGGGCCATTCTTTCCGACAAGGATATTATCAGCGAGCACTCCATCTCACCGTCATCAATCCGTAACGGCGTCTACCTTCAGTCCCTTGGAAAAAAAGAATTTCTAGCCGGGATTTTCAACAACCGCGGCATGTTTTTCAAAGACTCCGGGCAAGAAGAAAAAGCGCTGCGGGACCTTTACCGGGCCGAGTTTCTGGCTCCTAATATTCCCTTTTTCTACCATAATCGGGGAGACATTTATTCAAGTCAGGGCCGTTACGAGGAAGCCATCAAGGATTACACGATGTCCCTGGAACTGGATCCCAATCATGCCCGGACCTTTGCCAACCGCGCCTTTGTTTTTCTCCGCACCAGGGAGTTTGATAAAGCCTTTTCAGATATTAACACGTCTATTGCTCTGAACCCCGAAGCAATCCATTCCTACACTATTCGGGGATACCTGCACCTGGAGCAGGGAGCCCTCAACGACGCACTGGCTGATTTTCTTACCGTGACCGCCCTGGACCCGGACCAAGCCGGGGGCTATTTCAATCGCGGGTGTGTCTATCGCGAGATGCGCGAATTCGGCAAAGCGCTGCGCGAGTTCAATAAAGCCCTCGAATTGAAACCGGCGGAACCCGGTTTGTATCGCGACCGAGGGCAGTGCTATATGCGAATGGGGGACTATGAAAAAGCCTTGCTTGATTTCGCACGGGCCATCGCTCTCGAACCGCACAACGGTGTGCTCTACTTCAAACGGGCCGAAGTCTACCTGGAACGCGGGGAATCAGACCAGGCATTACTCGACCTGAACCGGGCCACAGCCCGGAATCCCGGCAATGTTGAGATCCGTCTCAAACGCGGAACAGTTCATATGCAAAACGGTCACCATGACAGAGCCATCAGGGATTTCGATCAGGCGGCCGTCTTGCAGCCCGACTGCATCGCTGTCTATGAAGGACGGGGTCTGGCGTATTCTCTGCACGGAGCATTGGACAAAGCTGAAACGGACCTGAAGCGGGCTATCGAGATGGAAAGCACAAATTCCGCCGTTTATTTCAACCTCGGGTACATATGCGCTTTCAACAAGAAGTACGAAGAAGCTGTCCTCTTTCTCAACCGGGCAATACAATTGAATCCCGATTTCGCTAACGCCTATTTGTACCGGGGGTACGTGCACCTGAAACGGGACGATCCCACCCCGGCGGTACTCGATATGAGCCGGGCTATACAGCTGGAGCCGGACAGGGCTGAAGCTTATCATTACCGGGCGATAGCTCACGGGATACGGGAACAGACCGAGCAGGCAAAAGCAGATTTTCTCACCTGCCTTCAGCTCGAACCGGAAAAATGGGACACCTACCGGAGCCTGGGCTTATTGCATCAGTCACTGGGTGAAACACTGGAAGCCATCGACTGTTTTACCAAATACCTGCAGTATTCCCTGGAGGATGAACCCGAAGAAAGTATCAACCAGACAAAGAAACTCCTGGACCGTCTCGAAAATTAGGACTGGAGGTAGTGTATGAGTTACATCATACTGGTGGTGGAGGATGAACCGGGGATTGCCGACACCATTACCTATGCACTGCAGACGGAGGGTATGGACACCGTCTGGTGCTGCACCGGCTGCGAGGCCCGGGAAGCGCTGGCCGGACAGGCATTCAGCCTGATCGTCCTCGATGTGGGACTTCCCGATATCAACGGCTTCGACCTCTGCCGGGAGATACGGCAGACATCATCCATCCCCATTATCTTCCTGACCGCCCGGGCGGAAGAAGTGGACCGGGTGGTGGGACTGGAGATCGGTGGAGACGATTATGTAGTCAAACCGTTCAGTCCCCGGGAAGTCTCGGCCCGGGTTAAAGCGGTGCTGCGGCGCAGCCGGGGGAGCGGTGAACCGCCATTGGATGATCCACCACTACCGGAAGGATTTCCATTTTCTGTGGACACGAACCGGTTAGTCATCACCTATTATGGGCAGCCCCTGCCACTGTCACGGTACGAGTACCG
>CAYSPT010000085.1:0-6550 GCA_964432985.1 uncultured bacterium | reverse complement strand
CGCCTGTTTCTGGCGATCATGGTGCTGGTTTGTTTCGGATTCTTCCTGCTGGTGGAATGGCTCCTGGAGGATCTCAGGCCACGGTACCTCGAAACCATGGAAGAATCCATGGTGGACACCGCCACTATCCTGGCTTCCATGCTGTCCCACCAGATCCAGGGTGATTTAAGCAAAATGCAGGATTTTCGGACCGCATTCAACGAAGCCCGTAAACGGACATTTTCAGCGCATATCTACCATTTGACCAAAACCCACCTGGACATGCGCGTCTATGTAACCGATCAGCACGGGATCGTGGTGTTCGATTCGGACCGGGGACGTGACGAAGGCAAGGACTACTCCCGGTGGAACGATGTGGTCAAAACCCTGCGCGGCGAGTACGGGGCACGTTCCACCAGAGCAGATCCTGAAAATCCCGCTACAATCCACCTGTACGTAGCCGCTCCGGTCATGATGGGTGAAAGAATAATCGGAGCGCTGACGGTTTGCAAACCGGAAGAAAGCCTGATAGTTTTCATCCATACCGCCAAGAGAAAGATCGTGGCCGCCGGCATCATCGCAGCCATGTTCGTGCTGGTGCTCAGCCTGATTTTATCTTCCTGGATAACACAGCCCATTCGAAAACTGACCGGGTACGCCATCGCGGTCAGGGACGGGAAACGTTGCACCATGCCGGATATGGGCAGAAATGAAATTGGTCAACTGGGTGAAGCATTCGAGCAAATGCGCGATGCGCTGGAAGGCAAGCAATATGTGGAGAATTACCTGCAGACATTTACCCACGAGATGAAAAGCCCCCTGTCGGCTATCAAGGGAGCAGCGGAACTGCTGGACGAGGACATGCCCAGGGAGCAGCATTCGAAATTTATCAGGAACATCCGCACCGAAACCGACCGTATCCAGAACCTGGTGGACCGCCTGCTGCAACTCTCGACCCTGGAGAGTCGAAAAGAACTCACCAATGTCCAGGACATGGACCTGGCTGAGATACTGGCGGAAGCGGCTGAAAGCCTGGCGCCACTACTGCCGGCCAGGAATATCACGCTGACACTTGATACTGGAAAGCCGGTTTTCACCAGGGGAAACCGGTTCCTCGTCAAGCAGTCAATCACCAATCTGCTGCAAAACGCCGTGGATTTTTCCCCCCGGGAAGGGCTGGTCACAGCCGAGTTGAAACACCAGGGGGAAACCGCGGTTCTCACCATCACTGATAATGGACCGGGGGTGCCGCAGTACGCCCAGGGGAAGATATTTGACCGCTTCTACTCGCTCAAACGTCCCGATACGGGCAATAAAAGCTCCGGGTTGGGGCTTCCGTTCGTACGCGAGGTGACGCTGCTGCACAAGGGAACCGTGACGCTGAAGAACCGGCCCGAAGGAGGGGCGAAGGCGACGTTGAAACTGCCCTTGCTTTCTAAACCTCTTGCTTGAGGGTGGGTTTGATTGGCCATAGTTACTGAATCATGTTCAACAAGCTGAATAGGAAGTGAAGGTTTTCTTGGGGTCCTCTGCAGCCGTCCTGAGCACTCATAGACTCCTTGACTCCTTGACCGAAAATCTGGGAAAAGTGATTAAAGCGCCTATGCGGCGGCCAGGAGTAGCAATGGTCTGCTTAAAGCGAGGGAATGTACTTGATAAGTTTAATAAAAACTTGACATCATTCTGGTCTGCCCTCTATGCTACAATCAGAAGCGGTTTGAACGGAAATAGCTTTAAACCACCTGTCAGAAAAGTCCGTAACCAGAAAAAATCCCAAGTTTCCCATAACAAAACACCTTTGTTTTGAATACTGTCTTATCAAATCAAGCTATTCATTTCATTGGCTGGTCGAAGTGTGCCTGATGCAAGTGTCCCGGTTCAACTACAAACACAATTACATCTGTAAATGAGAGAGGAGAGTGATGTGCCGGCTGGCGGATGGTGCTGTATGTCTGACTCTGGTGGTGCAACAAAATATACAAGATGAGAAGCAGTCAAAAAAAGGAACCAGGAGTGATGTGTCGTGAAAAGGAACAAACTGATATTTGTACTGGCGCTGGTACTGGTAGTCCTGTTGGCGGTTCCGTACGGATATGCACAGGAGCAGGATATTACCGGAGGCGGTAACAATCAGCCGGCGAATAATCAGCCGGCGAATAATCAGGCGGATGTAGGGAATCAGGCGGATGTAGGGAATCAGGCGGATGTAGGGAATCAGGCGGATGCCGGTAATCAGGCGGATGCCGGCGGCAGGAACAATCAGCCTGCGGACAATCAAGTGGGAAACACCGATACCGATACCGGTGGCGGTAACAATCAAGCCGGTGACACCGGTACGGGGAACAACCAGGCGGGGGTCGATCCTGCGAGCCGCCCCGGCCTGGACCCGTACGATATGACCTTTTTGAACATGGACCCGAGCATGCAGGAGCTTCCCGACGGTCGCTTCGGCGGCCCCGAGGACATCACAAACGTCACGGTGGACGAGGGCAGCCCCGAGCTCAGCACCAACTGGAATCCCTCCAACACCACCTATGATGCCACCGTCGATCCTCCCGAAGTGACGTGGACTCTCGACAGGGAAGGCGCCGACGGTACCCCGGAGCGGGTAGGCGAAAGCGTTACTCCTCCCGATCAGGTAGAGACAAACGCCCTGGGAGAGCCCGGAGATCCCTTCGGGACCCAGGCCTTTCCTGATTTTGCCGATCCGGCCGATTGCCGCAGCGGCACCACTCCCGCCTGGCATCCGGGCAACTACACCGTGGGCAACCACTCGGTGCGGCGGGTGGAGTTTGAAAGCCGGGCCAACCCCGCGGCCCGTCCTTCCGGGGACTCCGTGGGTTCCGGGTCGTTCGAGGTGACCATATTCGACACCACCCCGCCGAAGATCGAGGTGGGCATGCAGCAGCCAGCCACCGGCGCGAAGGGCCTGGTTTCACTGGGCGAAGCCGAGCAGAGCGGCGTGGACGTTCCCGCCCAGGGAACCGGTCACCAGGGCGCCCTGCTGGCAAGCGGCAACGGCTTCAGCGAGGACATGAACACCGAGTACAACAGCGGGATGCAGTCCCTGGACCCGGACCTGGTGCTCTACCCTGAAAACAACGACCAGATCGACATAGGTGAGGCAATGGAGAGCAGCCCCACCGTCGATCTCACCGCCGCCGAGCCCACGGCCAACGGTTTTCACATCTTCGAGGATTCTCCCCTGGATGTCCGGGTCAAGGTCACCGACAATTTCACCCAGTACGAAAATTCCATGTTCTTCGACTGGGCCCTGGCCGACGCCGACGGGGAACGGTACACCGACGCTGACGGCAACTACGTCGAGGGCTCATCCGAGGGAGCGGAGCCCTCGGAAGACGGCTTCTACGAGTTCACCATCGACCACCCCTTCAACGAGCCTAACTATCCCACCCGGGTAACCGCGCCGGATGAATCGGAGACCGCGCCGCAGACCGATTATTTCCTGGACATCTGGTCCCAGGACGAAGATCACGGCTGCTGGCAGAACGGTCTTCCCAACGTGGCCAAGCTGCGGATTCCCATCTATGTCCACGACATCACTCCTCCCTGCGAGGGAGAGGGTTTCGTGGTGAGGTTCCACGGCCGTGACATCGACGATACCATAACCATCACCGAGGAACCGGAAGACCACGATATCGCCGGCGGAGAGAAGAAGATCAAGTTTACCGTTCAGGGCGCCCACCTGGTGGCCGAGCAGCCGTTCAAGGCCGAGTTCGAGCGGCCCATAACCAGGCCCGACCCGACGGCGAACATCATGACCTCTGTGACCGATTTCAAGATCTGCGAGATTGCCGACACCGGCCTGCAGGAAGCGCTGATGGTTCCCGAGAAGACCCGCCTCCAGATCGAGGTCAAGGCCATAGACAATTACACCATCGATGCCTTGATCAATCGGGCCGGCCTGTCAGAGGCCGGAGAGGAGTCGGGCACCTTCTCCGAAATTGAATCCGATAACGGGCTTCAGCCCGACGAACCGTACCTCACCTGGGGGGTACGCTCCATGGACCATCTCAGTCCCGACGCGCTGAACAACCCGGCCATGGTCAACCTTCAGATAGCCAATTACCGCGAAGGCGTCGGCTTCATCGATCACGTGTGCGTCCGGTACACCTTCTTCGTGAAGGGACGCGACAAAGCGGGCAACACCATTTCGTATGAACTTCCCATTTACGTGCTGGACACGGTATTTCAGATACATCATATTGCGGAGGGGGTGCACTGACACAAGACCTCAACATTGTATCGTAATCTACGGGCCCTGCGCGTCACCAGCGTGCAGGGCCTTTATCTTTTTGAACTCCTAGGAAGCCTCTATGTTTCGCTGACAGAAGACGGCCTTTTCCCGGGGGCCGGTACGGCGGAAAATGGCCAGCGCCTGCTCGAAGTGCTGCCTGGCTTCATCGATTCGATCGAGATCACGATAGGCCGCCCCGAGGTAGAGGAGGCAGTTGGCCGCGGCGTTCTCATCACCCGCCATCCGGCTTGTATTCAGGCCGTTGTGAAGTGTTTCCAGGGCATGGAGGGGCTCTCCTCGCTCGCGTAGTATCGATCCCTGGGCCATCAGGCAATACGCTTTACCCCGGATATCTCCGATGGACTCTGCCAGGGAGATCGCTTCCGTCAGGGTCTGCCAGGCCTGGTCGAACTGCTTCAGATCCTTGTATATCATTCCGATGGTGCGCAGACAATGGGAGAGCCCTTCCTTGTCACCTATTCTGCCCGTTACATCCCGTGCCTGCTCGAGGTAACCGAGAGCACTCTGGTAGTTATCCTGATGGTACTGATTCATTCCCATGTGCCCAAGGGCATAGGCAATGCCCCGCCGGTGTCCCGTCTCCCGACCCAGGTCGAGCGATTGTTGGAGAGCATCGAGGGCATGCTCATGTTTTCCCAGAGATAAATGGTACACGCCGATGTTTCCCAGGCTCTGCCCGATCATGATCTTGTTGCTGGTGGCGCGGTAATACTCAAGGGCACGCAGCTCGCACTCCATCGCCCGGGGGAAGTCCGCCTGGTTGTAATAGAGGATACCGAGGCTGCTCATGCATAGGGCTGTCTGATACGCCTCACCGAAGTGCTCGAAATACTCGAGGGCAGCGCGCAGATTCGTCTCTGCCTCATCGTTGCGTCCCTTGTTGAGAAAGTAACCGCCTCGTGCCAGGAGAACTTTGGCGGACAGCTCGCCGGCGATAGCAGAATCGGCTGTCTGCAGCACCCGTGCCGCTTCATCCAGAGCCTTCAGGGCCCCCTTTATTTCGCCGGTCATTTCACATGCTTTTGCCAGCATCAGGTTGAAAGTCCCCTGGGCGATCCCCCCATCTTTCGCTAAGGGGCGCAGGATAACGGCAGCCTGTATAAATTCGTCGTTGCGTCCATCAAACCGCAAGGCTGAAGCGAACATCTCCAGGTACTCAGCCATCTGACAATGGCTATGAAGGCGCTCACCCTGTTCAAACAAGGTCTTGATCAGGGTGAAAAACCTGATAGCTTCATCCATCTGATACCGGTTGAAGGCGCTTCCCCCGGCCAGTAAAGCGGATTGCATGGTCTCGTCCCGCAGCCCGGCCTGGTGGTAATGATGGCAGAGCATGGCATGAAGTCCGTCGTGAGCCTCAAGGTTTGCTTTCATCCAGGCGGCCAGGCGGCCGTGCAGATCCTTACGCTGTTTGCCGGTGAGCATGTGGTAGGCCACATCCCTGATGGTTTCGTGGGAGAATATGCAGGTTTCACAATCACCGTACGCATCGCTGGTTGCGGCTTGGATCAGCCCGCGAACCCGGGCTTCGTCCAGGGATGCCGCCCAGTCCACGGGGAGAGCTGCCTCGTCAACCGGGCCGAGCAGCGCGATGGCCGCCTCCGGCCAGAAGGTGCGGCCCATAACCGAAGCAGTTTTCATGAACGCGACGGCAGTCCTGCTCAGGCGGTCGAGCCTGGCCTGGATCTCGGTCGCGGTGGAGTCGCAGTGCTCGGCCAACTCGGCAATCGTGAACTCGTAGTCCCACACCGCCTGGTACACCCGCGCATCGACCATGCCGTCGTTCGCGGCATCGGCGAACAGCTGCTCCAGCGTCGGTCGGTGTTCGAACCTCGGCGTCTCGCCCGTGGACGTGCCGAAGTCCCGCCAGTTGTCCTCCCTCGTCTGACGCGCCCGGACGCGCCGCAGTCGCGGGAACGACGAGCAATCACCGCCGAGCACGTCGTGGGCCATCCGGTCGGTCAGGACGGCCAGGCGTTCCAGCATCGCCCCCTGGGTCTCCTCCGCCGTGGAGACGAGCTCCCCCTCGAGCTCGGGAGCTCTGTCCCCGACGATCTGCCTGAGGCCGAATCCCTCACCATCTCGCACGCCGGCGGTGACGTAAGGATCGCATCCGACCTCGAGGTGGATCTGCAACACGACGTCCCCGCCGGCGAACGCCACCCGCGCTTCGCGTTCCCAGGCACGCACCTCGTGCAGGGCCAGCCCGTATCGCTCCGCGACCGGCTCGAACACCGCCACGACCGTCTCCGCCGCCCGCTCCATCCCTTTGCTGCGCGCCATGATCGCTCC
>CAYSPT010000084.1:0-20083 GCA_964432985.1 uncultured bacterium | reverse complement strand
TGGAGCAGGGGCTGCGTTTCGCGGTCCGCGAGGGTGGTCACACGGTCGGCGCCGGCGTTATTGCCAAAGTTATTGAGTAACGATAACTCGTAATTTGAGTAGCAGACGAAATCGAAAGCTGATTTATCAGCTCATACCCGGCTTTCAGTCTGGGGGCGGGTGAATTGGCTGGATATACATTTGATCGGGTGAATAAACGTGCGGATTAATATCATTCTTGCCTGCACCGAGTGCAAGCGGAGAAATTACACTACGAAGAAGAATAAGACGACGACCAAGGACCGGCTGAAGCTTAACAAGTACTGCCCGTTCTGTCAGAAGAAGATTCTTCATCGCGAGACGAAGTGAGGCATAAGCACCGGAGGATTGAACACGAAGTCTTGCAGGCCTGTAGCTCAATTGGTTAGAGCACCGGTCTCCAAAACCGGGGGCTGGGGGTTCGAGTCCCTCCAGGCCTGCTAGTAAAAGATGGTTTCGGTAGCCAGCGGGCAGCAAGCAGACAGTGTTTCAACACTCGTAGATTCCCGGACCGCGCCGTAACGGGCTGTAGGTCCGAACTACCAGGTGAAAATCCGCTGTTGGCGCGATATTTCCCTGGCTTGAGGAAACCAGATCAAGATCGGTGGTGGTAGATGTGTGGGGGAAGATCAAGAAATTTTTACGTGAGGTAAGGGCCGAGTTGAAAAAAGTCAGCTGGCCGTCGCGGGAGCAGATGATATCTTCCACCTGGGCTGTTATCATAGCCAGTTTGTTGTGTGCTGCGTATATCGGGGCGGCCGACTATGTGTTTCAGACGGCCCTGACAGCTCTGCTGAAGACAGCTTCCTGACCCGAAGAATATTCGAATCGCAGCGAATTATTTTTGAACTATTCGGGTTTGCGGGGAGCGAGTATTGAGTGAGGATGTAGCCAAACGATGTTAGATAAGGACTATGAGCACAACTGGTACGTGATACACACCTATTCAGGTCACGAGGCGAAGGTGAAGGCGAATCTTTCCCAGAGGATCGAGACCATGAATATGCATGACCAGATTTTCCAGGTCGTCGTGCCTACGGAGGATGTCATCGAGTACAAGGATGCCAAGAGGCGGGAAGTAAAACGCAAGTTTCTGCCGGGGTACGTGCTCGTTCAGATGGATATGGATGACGATTCCTGGGCAGTGGTCCGTAATACTCCGGGCGTTACCGGGTTTGTCGGTCTCGGTCGATATCCGACACCGCTGCTGGAAAGAGAAGTGCACGAAATAATGCGGCAGATGGGCCTTGAAGAGGTCCGGGCCAAGACCACCGAGATCAGCTTCAAGGTGGGGCAGCGTGCCCGTATCATCGATGGGCCGTTTGCGGATAACTATGGAGTTATCAGGGAAATCAACGTCGAGAAGAAGACCGTCAAGGTCATGGTGGTCGTATTTAACCGGGAAACATCGGTAGAACTTGATTTCACCCAAATAGAAGAAGAAGATTAGCAACAGCAAAATTAAGAATAATAAAATAATTTACGAAGACTATCACCGTGGCCGTTTTACGGCCCGGATAGCTATTACGCACAAAGCAGCAAAGCAGTAAAGCAGCAAAGCAGTAAAGCAGTAAAGAGTTGGAATATGAGGAGGTGTGCCGCTGATGGCCAAACAGGTTATGGCGGTTGTCAAACTCCAGATACAGGCGGGAAAAGCTACGCCGGCACCACCGGTTGGCCCGGCTCTGGGCCAGCACGGAGTAAACATCATGGAGTTTTGTAAAGCGTTCAACGCCAAGACAACAGGGCAAATGGGAACGATCATACCGGTGGTAATCAGTATTTACGTCGACCGTTCGTTCACATTTGTAACGAAAACGCCCCCTGCGGCAGTCTTGATCAAAAAAGCGATTAATCTCGAAAAAGCGTCTCCGGATCCGCTGCGCGAGAAGATCGGCAATATCTCCCGCGACGAAGTACGACGCATCGCGGAGCTGAAGATGCCCGATCTCAACGCCAACGATCTGGAACACGCCATGAAGATGATTGCGGGGACTGCCAGGAGTATGGGCATAGAAGTGGTTGACTGACAGGAGGATTGAGCCGTGGCAAAAAGCAAACGATATATGGAAACAATTGAAAAAGTAGAAAAAATGCGGCTCTATGATCTCGAGGAAGCGTTTGAGACAGTTAAAGGTGCGGCAACTGCCAAATTTGACGAAACCGTCGAGTGTCACATGAAACTCGGTGTCGATCCAAAACACGCCGATCAGAACATTCGAGGCACGGTTGTTCTTCCCCATGGTACCGGGCGGACTGTCCGGGTACTGGTGTTGACCAGGGGAGAAAAGGAACAAGAAGCGAAGGAGGCAGGGGCTGATTACATCGGTATGGAATTTGTCGAGAAGATTCAGCAAGGGTGGCTCGACTGCGAAGCTGTCGTGGCCACACCCGACGTCATGAGAGATGTCGGGAAGCTCGGCCGGATTCTTGGTCCGCGAGGGCTGATGCCGAACCCGAAGACGGGAACACTGACATTCGATATTTCTCAAGCGGTCAAAGAGCTGAAAGCTGGTCGAATAGAGTACCGGGTTGACAAGTTCGGGATTGTGCACTGTCCCATCGGGAAAGTATCCCTGGAACTCGAAAAGCTCATGGAGAACTATTTGACCTTGTGTGACGCTATTTTCAGGGCCCGGCCCGCCGCCTGTAAGGGGCAGTACGTTAAGGGCATATCCGTGTCATCCAGCATGGGGCCCGGCGTTAAAGTCGATGCAACTAAAACGAGGTTGGCTGTTGAGGCCAGGAGGTAGATTATCATGGTACAGGAAGCCAAAAAAGCGATAGTGGAAAAGCTTACCGAGCTGGTAAAAGACGCTAAGTCATCCACTATGACTGATTTCAGCGGCCTGAAGGTAGCCGAACTTGATGATCTGCGCAACCAGTTGAGAGAGGTTGGGGGAGAGTACCGGGTGATCAAGAACCGGTTGTTCAAACTGGCCCTCGGTCCACTCGGACTGGACGAGGATCCGTCCTCGTATCTCACCGGCCCGACGGGAGTCGTAATCGCGCATGAAGATCCGTTCAGGCCTGCCAAGGTCATTGTTGATTTCAGCAAGAAGAGCAAACATTTAACCATCAAGGGCGCCATAATAGGGAACCGAGTTCTTACTGAAGAGCAGTTGCAGGCAGTTGCCAAGATACCGTCACAGGAAGTTCTCCTGGGGCTGGTCGTGGGCGCAGTACAGGCACCGCTGAGTGGATTTGTGTGCACTCTGAGCGGGGTGTTGAGCAAGTTCGTCAACGTTCTGCGGGAAATTGCTGACAAAAAAGAGCAGGATCCCGCCAGCGCGTAACGAGAGAGGTAATCCCCAGCTGGGAAGGCTGGTTAGAGAAATTTAGCTATTACGCACAGCTATGTTACATGAAGCGAAAGGAGATAGCGATCATGGGTAAAGAAGAAATATTCAAGGAATTAGAAAGTCTTGGCGATGCCGAGCTTTGTGAGGTAGTCGAAAAATCAATCGAGAAACTGACCGTTATGGGACTTAAAGACCTGGTTGACACTCTGCAGGATAAATTTGGAGTTTCCGGGGCTGTTCCTATGATGGGCGCCGGCATGATGCCGGCTGCCGGTGGAGCTGCGGATGCCGCCGAGGAAGAGCAGACCGAGTTTGACGTGATACTGGAAAGTGCCGGTCAGACGAAGATCAAGGTCATCAAAGCGATAAAGGAAATCACCGGTCTCGGACTGAAGGAGTCAAAGGCCCTGGTTGACGCCGCCCCCAAGGCCGTCAAGGAGAAGATCAGCAAAGAAGAAGCTGATGAGATCATCGGCAAGATCGAAGAAGCTGGCGCCACTGCAAGCCTCAAGTAGCTCATTGCCAGGAACTAATTGCGAGCGATAGCATAAGACAACGTATAGGCATCCTCTCTGCGCGAGAGGATGCCTTTTTGTTGTGTGAACTCATTGCCTACTTTCTACACCTCTGTAAAACTTATAAAAAGAGAGCATCTATTTTCTTAGATATAGCCACATCGGCCTCTGTCAAGTTAATAAAAATATACTATCTTCCCCTCATGAAAAGATAGATGTTTCGGGGCGAACAGGCAAAATAAAAAAAAAGGCAGGATTTTTGCAGGTTGAAAGTTGACACGTTTTTTGCATATATGTTAAAATCTGTTCCAACCATGTATAAGGGAGGGGTGTAGTATACCCTCATAGTGTCTAGCTATTATCTCATTGATCCTGTCATTATATCCCCTATATAGAGATAACAAACCTAAGGGTGTTGATGGTTTTAAACGTAAAGTCGAGCGACCCGGAGAGGAAGAGGGGGCGAAACATCCCGGCCGCCAGGAAAAATCCCAGTTTTAAAGGATACGTTCTCAGTGGAGAGGATAAGTTATATGTTGAAGCTTACAGAAATTGATGCGTTAAAGAAGAGGAAGATCGATTTCTCAAAGAAGAAATGGGATGTACTGCTTCCAATCCCAAACCTCATCGATATCCAGAAAAGCTCCTACGCCTGGTTCCTGCAAGCGGAGAAAAATCCGCGCGATAGGAAGCGGCAGGGGCTTCAGGAAGCGTTTATGGATATCTTCCCTATTTACGATTTCACCGGGAACCTGATTATCGAGTTCGTCGAGTACTCTCTCGGGCTCGGAATGTGCAAAGGGTGCCCGGAGACGATGAAATTCGAGCCGGGAAAATGCAGGTTTTTCGACTGCTGCTACAAAGAAAAGATGTGCGAGATCATCAGCCTGTACGGCGAACCGCACCGGGTCAAATACCTACCTGACGAGTGCCGCAAGCGGGATGTCACCTTCGGTGTCCCCCTGCAAATCAGGGTACGCCTGATCAACAAGAGCACCGGCGAGGTCAAGGAGCAGGAAATATTTGTATGCAACCTTCCTCTCATGACGGACCAGGGATCCTATGTCATCAACGGAGCCGACCGGGTGGTGGTCAGCCAGCTGCACCGCTCTCCGGGAGTGTACTTCACATTTGACAAAGTCAAGAAGATATACGGCACCAAGGTGGTGCCCTACCGGGGCGCCTGGCTGGAGATGGAGCTTAACGTGGTCAAGGACCAGATCCACGTGAGGCTGGACCGCAAGCGGAAAGTCCCGGTTACCGCTCTCATCCGCGCCCTGGGATTCCGCACCGACGAAGAGATTTGCAAGCTGTTCAACAACAACGAATACATTGTTAATACCCTGGAAAAGGACAAAGCAAAGACGTACGAGCAGGGGTTGGAAGAGATTTACTCGCGTCTGCGTCCCGGCGAGCCGTTCACCGAGGAAAGCGCCCTTCAGATAATGCACATGCTCTTTTTCGACGAGCGCAAGTACGACCTTGGCGACGTGGGCCGCTACAAGATAAACTCCAAGGTCCGCCTGTCCAACCGGATCAAGAAGAAGGTCACCGCTGAGACTATCATCCGTTCCAATACGGGAGAGATCGTGTGTGAACCCGGCGAGCAGATAGACGAGGACCTCGCACTTCGTATTGAGGACACCAATGAAGCTAACGCGGTGGTTCTCAAGACCCTGGACGGCCGCGAGGTGCGGATCGTCAACGAGCGGCCTTACGAAACCATCCCTCTCGTCAAGGAAAAGAAGACCTGGGAGCGTGCCCTTCTCGGCCAGCGCCTGGCGGAGTCCATAATCGATCTGAGCACCGGTGAACTGGTAGCTGAAAGCGGCGCCAGGGTCTCCAGGGAATTGTTCAACAGGCTTGAGGAGGTCCAGGTACAGGTGGTCCGGATTCTCCAGAAGGAGAAGGAAGTGACGCTGCGGCGCAAGGTGTTTGCCAGCGCTGAAAAAGAAGGACCCGAGTACGAGGACGAGGACATTCTCATCGGACGTCTCCTGGGCCGGACGCTTTACGAAACGGTGTTCAATCCCAAAACCGGTGAAATCGCGATTGAGGCCGACGAAGAAGTGACCCGTCGGGTGATCGATGAGCTGCGGGAAATGAACATCTGCAAAGTCGTCGTCATGAAAGGCAGGGTTCTGTCGCCGGACGATATTATCGCAGTTATCCGTTACCTGATCGATCTGTGTAACGGTATCGGGAGCATCGACGACATCGACCACCTGGGCAACCGCCGGGTGAGGCGCTGTGGGGAGCTGCTGCAGAACCAGTTCAGAATGAGTCTGGCCAGGCTGGAGCGTGATGTCAGGGAGCGGATGACTATCCAGGATTCCTCCGGGATTACCCCCCAGACCCTGATCAACACCAGGCCCATAGCCGCCGCGGTGAAGGACTTCTTCGGTTCCAGCCAGCTTTCACAGTTCATGGATCAGACCAACCCGCTGTCGGAGTTGACTCACAAACGCCGCTTGTCGGCCCTGGGGCCCGGTGGTCTGCGTCGTGAGCGGGCAGGATACGAGGTCCGCGATGTGCACCCGACTCACTTCGGACGTATCTGCCCCATCGAGACTCCTGAAGGTCCCAACGCTGGCCTGATCAGCTCCCTGGCCGTGTACGGCCACGTTAACCGGTACGGCTTCATCGAAACGCCCTGCATGAAAGTGAAAGAGGGCGGCGTGAAGATGGACGGTGCCATCAGGTACATGGACGCTCACGAAGAGGACGATTTCGTGGTAGCCACCAGTGATGTGGATGTGGACAACCACGGTAACATTCTTGAGCGGCAGGTGCCGGTCAAGTACGTGAGGGATGAGCAGCATGAGTTTGACATTATTCCCCTGGACAGCGTCGACTACCTGAGGGTTTCGCCGCTGCAGACGGTGAGTGTGGCCGCATCTCTCATCCCGTTTCTGGAGCACGACGACGCGAACCGCGCACTCATGGGAACCAACATGCAGCGCCAGGCTGTTCCGTTGATCAGCACAGAAACCGCCCTGGTAGGTACCGGCATGGAGTACCGTGCCGCGGTGGATTCGGGAGCCGCGGTGGTGTGCCAGCACGCCGGGCGGGTAGTGGATGTTGATTCTACCAGAGTCCTGATCTGGCGGGATGGCGAATCGGGCGGAAAACTGAGCCGTGTACCGGTTGCCGGAAACGACGGCTTCTCCGCTGAAATCTACCGGAGAATTGCTGCGAAGACGGTCCACAACGAGCTGAGTGGAGAAGTGATAGTCGAAAAGGGTGAGCAGATCGACATTGATAAGATCGAGCTCATCAAGACAGCCCAGCTTCCATATATGGAAATTTATACGGGCCAGACCGATTACTACCAGTTGGTCAAGTTTTCCCGCTCCAATCAGGGAACGTGCCTGAACCAGAGAGTTCTGGTCAAACCCGGCGAGCGGGTCATCACGGGCCAGGTGTTAGCCGACGGGCATTCTACTGCCGGCGGCGAATTGGCGCTGGGTAAGAATATCCTGGTTGCCTTCATGCCATGGGAGGGGTACAACTTCGAGGATGCCATCTTGATCAGCGAGCGGCTGGTACGTGAAGATGTGTACACCTCGATTCATATCGAAGAGTTCGAAATTGAAGCGCGGGACACCAAGCTCGGTCCCGAGGAAATAACACGGGACATCCCCAATATATCGGAAGACGCCCTGAAGGATCTCGATGAAGAGGGAATCATCCGGATCGGCGCCGAAGTGGGACCCGGTGACATCCTGGTCGGCAAGGTAACCCCAAAGGGGTACCAGGAGCTGACAGCGGAAGATAAACTGCTCAGAGCCATTTTCGGGGAGAAAGCACGGGAGGTTCGCAACACCTCCTTCGTAGTCCCCCACGGTGAGGGCGGCAAGGTCGTCGACGTCATGGTGTTCTCACGGGACCAGAAAGACGAACTGCCCCACGGGGTGAACAAGCTGGTCAGGGTGTTTATAGCCCAGAAACGTAAGATACTGGAAGGCGACAAGATGGCCGGCCGTCACGGCAACAAGGGAGTCATCGCCAAGATCGTTCCCGAGCAGGACATGCCGTACCTGGAAGACGGAACCCCATGTGACATCGTGTTGAACCCCCTGGGCGTGCCGTCCCGTATGAATGTCGGACAGATCCTGGAAGCACAGCTGGGCTGGGCTGCCAGGGCCCTGGGGTATGAGTGCCAGACACCGGTATTCAGCGGAGCGAGGGAAGACGAACTCAACGAGCTGTATGTAGTTGCCGGTCTGGTCCGCTCCGGCCAGGTAGAAATGTTCCGGGCCGGTGATTTCGATCCGTTTGCGTATCTCCGGTTCCACCGGTACGACCAAGCTCTGATTAGAAAGACCTTCCTGGAGAAGCCGTTTGCCGAGGCTTTCGCCTGCCTTCTCCACGAGCTGGGCGGTGATGTCCTTGATGCATCCAAAAAGCATGTAGCCATTGGGAAGATAAAGGCAAACATCACGGTCCAGGCGCTCGAGAAGGCCGTGCACTACGGTTGCCTGACTGATGTAGTAGAGTTGTACACAACGGTCCCCGGAGGGGGACAGGAATACGCCACAGCGGAAGCTGCCGGGGTGCTGCAGGTCTGGGACTATTTTGACACGGAAGAGAGCAAAGATGAACTCATCCAGCAGGTAAAAGACCAGGAGCAGGCCGACAGTGAACGGGAAGAGGGTGAACTACCCGATTATTACAGTGAACTGGACAGCAAGGAGTACACTAAACCGTTTTTCTGCCGGGTGGCCAATCCCGAACTCACTGCTTTTATCACGGAGCATTTGGCGGACATGACGTTCATCAAACCCCTGGCCGGCAAGATGCCTATCTACGATGGCCGTACCGGTGAGATGTTCGATCACGAAATACTAATCGGCTATATCTACATGATGAAGCTGGCCCACCTGGTAGAGGACAAGATTCACGCCAGGGCTACCGGGCCGTACTCACTCGTCACCCAGCAGCCGTTGGGAGGTAAGGCCCAGTTCGGTGGACAGCGGTTCGGAGAGATGGAGGTGTGGGCTCTTGAAGCCTACGGTGCCGCACACACTCTCCAGGAACTGCTGACGGTTAAATCCGATGACGTGGAAGGCCGCGTCGAGGTGTACGAAGCTATCATCAAGGGCGAGCGTAAAATTCGACCCAGGATACCTGAGTCCTTCAAGGTTCTGGTCAGCGAGTTGAGAAGCCTGGGTCTGAAAGTCGAGCTCCAGAAGAGCGTTACTAAAGCTGATTTCCCCAGCATTATCGAGGACCAGACTGAGCTTGCCATGGAGATCGAGGATGAAGAAGAGTATGAAAGCATCATTGCCGACTCCAGTGGTGGTAAAAAAGGCGGAATCTGAGGTTGATCCGAATAAACCGGATTTAGGGAATTTGGAAGTTTGAAGGAGGCTGAGTTCCTTTGTGGGACATAAGTGATTTTGATTCAATCCGAATAAGCATTGCATCGCCGGAAGATATAAGATCGTGGTCTTCGGGTGAAGTCAGAAAACCCGAGACGATCAACTACCGCAGTCACAAACCGGAGCGGGACGGACTTTTCTGTGAGCGGATTTTCGGTCCCTCGCGGGATTGGGAATGCTCCTGCGGAAAATACAAATCGATTCGGTACAAGGGAGTTATCTGTGAAAAATGCGGTGTCGAAGTGACCCGGTCCAAGGTCCGGCGCGAGCGCATGGGGCACATCACCCTGGCTTCTCCGGTGGCCCATATCTGGTACACCAAGGGAACACCGAGCTATATCGCCCTGCTGCTGGATATTTCTCCGCGTGACCTGGAAAAAGTGGTTTATTTTAACTCCTACATAGTCATCGATCCCGGCAATCTGCCGCTGATGAAAAAGCAATTGTTGACCGAAGGCCAGTACAGGGAGCTGCACGCCAAGTACGGCGAGCTCTTTACCGCCAAGATGGGGGCCGAGGCCATCAAGATGCTGCTGCAGGAGGTTGAACTGGCGCCTTTGATCGAGGATCTCAAGATCCAGCTCAAGGAGAGCACTGGCACGAAGAAGCAGAACGTGGTCAAGAGGCTCGAAGTGGGGGAGATGTTCCACAAATCCATGAACCGTCCCGAGTGGATGATTCTGGAGATCATCCCGGTCATACCTCCCGATCTCAGGCCGATGGTCCAACTCGACGGGGGCCGCTTCGCAACCAGCGACCTCAACGACCTGTACCGCCGGGTGATCAACCGGAACAACCGTCTCAAGAGGCTGCTCGATCTCGGGGCTCCGGACATCATTATCAAGAATGAAAAGCGGATGCTGCAGGAAGCGGTCAATTCACTTATCGACAACGGCCGACGCGGCCGCCCGGTCACCGGTCCCGGCAAGCGTCCCCTCAAGTCGCTGTCTGATATGCTCAAGGGAAAGCAGGGCCGGTTCCGGCAGAATCTGCTGGGCAAGCGTGTTGACTATTCCGGCCGTAGCGTTATCGTTGTCGGTCCCGCTCTGAAGCTGCACGAGTGCGGTCTTCCGAAGAAGATGGCCCTGGAGTTGTTCAAACCCTTCATCATGAACCGCCTGGTGACCGAAAACAAGGCGCCCAACATCAAAAGCGCCAAGAAGATGCTTGAACGTAACGAGCCGGAAGTTTTCGATGTTCTGGAAGAGGTCACCAAGGAGCATCCGGTTCTTCTGAACCGCGCACCCACGCTGCACCGTCTCGGTATCCAGGCCTTCCAGCCTGTGCTCATCGACGGTAAGGCCATCCAGATTCATCCGCTGGTTTGTACTGCTTTCAACGCCGACTTCGACGGTGATCAGATGGCAGTGCACGTACCGCTGCTGATGGAGGCTCAGGTAGAGTCGAATATGCTCATGCTGTCGTCGAAAAACCTGTTTTCCCCCTCCAGCGGCAAGCCGATTACCCTGCCGACGCAGGACATGTGTATCGGCTGCTACTACCTGACCAGATCTCGGGAGCCTCAAAACACAATCATTCTGAAGAACGAAAAGAAACAGAGCCTTTCAGAGACACTCAAGGGGCGGAAAATACCATTTAAATCGGCCCAGCTGATTATCGACCCGAAGACAGAAGAAGTAGTCATCGAACCCAAACACTTCATTACCAATGAGCAGGTCGATAAGCTGGAAAAACTGAAAATCAAGCAGATCGAAGTGTTCGACCAGAAAATATTCCCCGATCCGAAAGCAGCAGTCATCGCATTCGAGGTCCGGCCGCAGCAAATCGATCTTCACAGCAAGATATTTGTGAAAATCGACGGTAAGATGATCGAAACCACTGTGGGCCGTATTATCTTCAACGAGGTGCTGCCACCCGAGATGGGGTACTACAACGCGGTGGTGGACAAAGGCAAAATGTCGGACATTATCACCTCATGCTACCGCAAGAGCAATATCAGGGAAACCGCCAGGGTACTGGACGAGTTGATGCAGTTGGGGTTCCATTACGCTACCATCTCCGGTCTGTCCTTCTCCGTCTCCGAGCTTCTGATCCCGCCCAGGAAGAGAGAAATCCTGGAAACCGCTCAGAAAAAGGTAGACGCGGTACACGAGCGTTTTCTCGGCGGGTCTCTCAATCGAGAGGAAAAGCGCCAGAACGACATCGATATCTGGATGGAAGCCGGCGAAGAGGTCACCGACGACATGCTCCAAAGCTTTAAGCAGATGGAAGAAGAGGGGCATTTCAACTCGGTCTACGCCATGGCCATATCCGGCGCCCGAGGTAACATCCAGCAGATCAGGCAGTTGGCCGGGATGCGTGGTTTGATGTCAAATCCGCAGGGTGACATCGTTGACTTTCCTATCAAGACCAACTTCCGAGAAGGTCTCAGGGTCACCGAGTATTTCATTTCCACATACGGCGCCCGCAAGGGTCTGGTCGACACCGCCCTTCGTACCGCCGACTCCGGGTACCTCACCAGGAGAATGGTGGACGTGGCCCAGGATGTCATCATCATGGAGGACGATTGCGGGACCAACCATGGCATCGAGGTGGCTCCTCTCAGGGAGAAGAGAACACCCAACAACCTGATGGTCGACGAGTTGGTCATCCCCTTGAGACAGCGTGTGGTGGGCCGGCTGGCCGCCCATGACATCATTCATCCGGGGAGTGGAGAAATTATTGTCGCTGCCAACGAGATGATTAACGATGAAAAAGGCAGGGATATCGAGCGGGCGGAGACCAATTTGCCGGTCTCTGACAAGCTGCTTGGCCACATACTGGCCGAGATGGTCATCAATCCACGTACCAACAGCATCATTCTGCGGGCCGATCGTGAGATTACCGAGGACGCCATCAGCCGCTTCCTCCAGGCCCGTATCGACATGGTGAAGATTCGCCCGAGAGTGATCGTTCGTTCGCCTATAACCTGCAAAAGCCGTTACGGTATCTGCAAGGCCTGTTACGGGTGGGACCTGTCTACCGGGCGTCTGGTGGACATGGGAGAAGCAGTGGGTATAATTGCCGCCCAGTCCATCGGTGAGCCGGGGACTCAGTTGACCATGAGAACGTTCCATATCGGTGGTATCGCTCTGGCTCAGAGACTGCTGCTGAAGTCGAAAATTGCCGGCATCGTGAACCTGGATGATCTCAAATGGACCTTCAAGACCGAGCGTCGCAAACAGGTAATCACCGGTGTAGCCATCGAAGAAAGTGAAGACACCGGACTGGATAAAGACGTGCGCCGTATCGTGCTCAGCGGTTACATCGAGGTGGTTACTCCCTATGGGAAAAAGGAGCGGTATTACCCGGTTACGGGTGCTGCGTTGAAAGTTCTGCACAATCAGAAGGTTGCCGTCGGCGACATGCTGGTGGAGTACAACCCCAACCAGGTGGTGACAGAGCACGGCGGTACCGTGCAGTACAGAAAACTGGATCACAAGGACGGTATCGTGGTTTCTGAGATGGGTTCCATTGTAGTCGAGCGGGCGGACAAGCCTGGTGAGTTCGATCAATACCCGGTCAAGCAGGGTGCCTATCTCAAGGTCGCCAGGGACGAAAAGGTCACACCGGGTGACATCCTGGCCGAGGTAGTGACCGAGCAGAAGGCCGCTATCGCCGGGCAGGACGGTCGGGTGGAGTTCTTGAACATCAAGTCCAAGAATCTGCGCGTCATCTCCGACAGCGGTATCATCTTCATTACCCCGCTGGAATTGAAGAAGCGCATGGTGGCCAAGTACAAACTGCCTCGTGGCGTCAAGGAACGCAAGGAAGAGATCGACATCATCAGCCAGGGTGTGGTTCTCAAGGTGAAGAACGGCAACGAGGTACGATATAACGACGAGCTTCTGGGTATCTACTCAGAGATCGACGGCGTGGTGAGCCTGAAGCGGAAGAACCTTATCACCGTCACCAAGGAAACAAGCAAGGACTACTTCATTCCGTCCGACCTGGAAGCGGTTGTGGACGAGGAGAAAAACACTGTGGCCATCGCCTCCAAGGGCGAGGGCATGGTCAAGCTTCTCACCTCCAAAACCGGAACCGATAAGACCCAGGACAAGCGTCGTATCGTGGTCAACCTGGAGCGTATCTACATGCTTCCCAAGGACCTCAAGCTGTTCATGAATCAGGTAAAGATCCAGCCGGGCGAATCGGTTGCGGCAAACGAAGCCGTTACCCATCCGCTGGTGCTTTCTTCCCAGCTTGACGGCGTGGTTTCAGTGGAAAAACCGTTCCTCGATGAGGAAAGCGGTAAGTTCATCAGGCGCGTGGTCGTCAGGAATCTGAGCAAAATCAGCCTTACCGACAAGGAATCCATCAAGAAGAAGATCGCCAACAGGATATCCATGAACGACATCATTGATGTCAGCTCCGGGGAACTCATTCTGGAGCGGGCTCAGGAGATTACCGAGGAACTGGCCAACCGGATGCTCCTGGTGAGCGATATCGCCGGTAAGATCTCCTACGAGAAAGAAGTGGAGATGCCGGTTAACGAAAACCTGAGCCTGGTCGGAAAAATACTCACCGAGAGTATTCGCGTAGGCAAGAAGCTGATTGGCAAGCTTCACCAGGAAATCGATATCGACCTTGAGAAGAAAATCAAGGGGTTGAAAGACAAGATCCCGTCGGTCAAGGTGGAGAACAACCGGATACACATTAATAACGTCATCGAGATCAAGAGCATCGATGACACGCTCTCCAAGCACGTTGGCACTTGTTTGGAGAAAGATGTGACCCACGTCCGCACCGGTAACGTGTTTGCCAAGGCCGGCCAGCCGCTGACCAAGCAGTTGGTGAGAAAGTTCGCCAAGGAAAAACTGAACATATCCCAGGTGGTTCTCGGCGAAGAGCGGGACTACTACGTGCCGCGCGGCGCTGAAATGCGGGTAAAGAACGGTGAAAACATCAAGCAGGGTACTGAGCTCATCTACCCGGTGCATCTCAACAGCCTGAGTGTTCTTAACATGCTCGAGGAGTACGAGATTCCAGAGGGTGCCAAGGTGTGTGTCAAAGACCGGGACAAGGTGAAAGTCGGCGATTCCCTTATCGAGGAAATGGAGCCCATCACCACAGAGATCGACGGTAAGGTGAACTATATAACCCGGTACGATAAAGCCACCGGTGAGGACGTGGTCACCAAGATCGGTGTCTACTACGGTGAGGAGCATATCATTCCGGCAGGGCTTCCCTTGAAGGTCAAGAAAGGCATGTTCGTCAAGCAGGGCGATCTGCTCACCGAGCCCATCGGCTTCAAGAGCATCGAAGACGTCGACGGCGGCCGCAAGATCATCCGGGTGGAGAAAATCGAGAAGAAGTACCGAACCGTGCCGACCATGGAGGTGCTGGTACAAGAGGAAGAAGAAGTCAGACGGGGCCGTAAGCTGGCCTTGCTCACCAACTTCAAGTTCCTCTCCAGCGAACGTATCGTCCTGGATAAGGAAAACTGTTACAAGGTGCGTTTCGCGCCGATACTCACGCATCACTGCAAAGTATTCGACGGCAGCGACGAGGTGCGCCTCTTCGACGATGTTTCGCTGGTAGACGTAGAGCCGGAAGATATCAAGGAGCGTATTCTTGGCAAGAAGCTCAAGGAAGACGTTATCCTGAAGGATTCCGGTAAGGTCCTCGCCAAAGCTAAGACCATCATCAACAAGAAACTGGCGGACAAGATCGTCGAGGAGCGCCTGAACATTGCTCCCGGAAAACTTCCGGTAACGGAGCCGAACATCCGTGTCCTATACTCCACCGGCGAGGTGTACTTCAAGTCGAAACCTCCTAAGGGGAGCCTCTGGCGGATAGAGTACGCACACGACCAGGACGGCGTGATACATCTGGTAAAACGACGCACCAAAGAAGGGAAGATCCGGACCACTATCGGAGAGATCAGGGTTCGCACCGGTGAGTCTCACCAGGTACTGGACGGTGCGGAGCTGAAAGTGGAAGACGTGGAGCTTCCCCTCAGGAAAGCCGCATTGGTCAAGAACAAGCTGCCCGGCAAGGTCGTCAGGAAAACCATATTCGACATGACTACCGGTGAGATCATTCATCTTGCCGGCCAAGTGGCAACCCGAGAGACGGTGAATGAGATCGTCAAACCGGGAAGAGATCTGAATGTCAGGCGGGTGCGGTGTTCCGATTACGTCAAGAAAGGAACGATCCTGGCCAAGTGGGGCATATCGGCCAAGAAGACCATCGACATCATCCAGGGTCTGCCGCGAGTGGCTGACCTGTTCGAAATCCGCCGGCCCAAGGTCGAAGCGTTTATTGTGGAGGACGACGGAGAGATCCGTGTCAGGGGCAGCAACATCCAGATTACCACGATGACCGGTGAGAAGAGGCAATACAAGGCTCAATTCGGCACCACCAAACTGATGATCTCCGACGGCGAACTTGTCAAGGCCGGCGACCAGATATCAGAAGGTAACCTGTCACCTCGTAAACTGGCCAAGGTTGCCGGTATCACGGCGGGACAACGGTACCTGATTGACGAGATTCAACAGGTGTACAAGGCACAGGGTGTTACCATTAACGAGAAGCACATCGAGGTGATCGTGCGCCAGATGATGCGTAAAGTGCGGGTCATGGAGCCTGGAGCGAGTGAATTCCTTCCCAGTGAGATCGTCCACATTAATGATTTCAAGGATAAGAACCGGGGCATCATTAAGGCGGGCCGGGAGCCTGCCAAGGGCAAGCAGATATTCCAGGGTATCACCAAGGCTTCGTTGACCACCGACAGCTTCATTTCGGCCGCTTCCTTCCAGGAGACAACCAGGGTTCTCACCCGGGCTGCCATTGAAGGTAAGATTGACTGTTTGAAGGGTCTCAAGGAAAACCTCATCATCGGTAAGCTCATCCCAGCCGGGACGGGTCTTCCGGATATCCGGGGCACGCTGCTGGAGAGCGAGTCGGCTCTCAGCAGCCTCCTGGGAGATATACCGGAAGATGCAATGCTGGAATCCGATGATGAGATGCTCGGCGAAAACGAAGAGCTGGTGCTCGAGGAAGGCAAGGTGCTGACGGCCGAAGACCTCAAAGACTTGAACTAGTAAACGCCGGACGGCCGTTTGTCTTTCGATCTCTGAATCTCCGGCTGCGACATCCGTATCGCTTTATTGGCGGTCGCGCACATCCTGTGCGCGACCGCACATATCATGTGCGCACTCGCCATCCATGGCTCGGACAACCGCGTCTTGACGCGCCAATCTTCGCTAACGACTGTTGCGCAGCCTCCGATATGAGATCTTCAGACAAACGTCTGTTCATGCCTCCGGACATCGGCTGGGTCAGTGGCGATACGCCCTCCGTGGCTAATCCGCTTCTTGACCACCTCCGTTCGGTAACCGGATATGGTAAAGCCTCCGACACAAGGCCTTCAGACAAACATACTGTTTAGATTTGGTTATATTAGATATCAGGCAGGTGAAATGCTGCTTTGCTTCGGCCACGCTGTTCGCGCAGCATTTGGTATGAGATCTTCGGGCAAACGGCTGTTTTAGTGGTTTTGGCATGAAACTTGCCTATTTTTGCAGGAAATGCTTGACTTGTCGGGCTTCTCTTGTTAAAATACCCTCCCTAGTCCGCATAGTATGCGCGGACCTTGTCCGCATAGTATGCGGCTTGAGTGAAAGGTGTGTTTAGGTAATGCCCACGATTAATCAATTGTTGAAGAAGGGAAGGAAGAGATCCCGGCGGCGGATTGATCCGGCCCTTAAAGGATCCCCCCAGCGCAGGGGAGTGTGCACTCGTGTGTACACCACCACACCGAAGAAGCCTAACTCGGCGCTTCGTAAAGTGGCGCGTGTCCGTCTGACGTCAGGAGTAGAATTTACGTGTTACATTCCCGGTGAAGGCCACAACCTCCAGGAGCATTCAATTGTACTGGTTAGAGGCGGCCGTGTGAAAGACCTGCCGGGTGTCAGGTACCATGTTATACGGGGTACACTTGATACTTCAGGAGTGGATAACAGGCGGCGCAGCCGTTCCAAGTATGGGACCAAACGGCCCAAGAAGACGGTCATTGCCTGATCGAAACAAAGGAGGAGTGAAGCAGTGCCCAGGCGTAAGGTGAAACATAAAGTTGAAATCCTTCCTGATCCGGTTTACGGGAGTACTCTGGTGACCAAGTTCATCAACTCTCTCATGGAAGCCGGAAAGAGGAGTAAAGCAGAAAAGATTTTTTATGGAGCGCTTGATATTATCGGCCGGAAAATCACCGATGAGAAGCCGATAGAGGTGTTCCGGCTGGCCATGAAGAATGTCAAACCGGTTCTGGAAGTTAAATCTCGCCGTGTCGGGGGCGCGACATACCAGGTCCCCATCGAGGTTCGACCCGAGCGGAGGCAAGCGTTGGGTATCAGGTGGTTGATTCAGTACTCCACCGCCAGGGGCGGGCGTCCGATGGAGGAGAGACTGGCAGACGAGTTAATGGCTGCCTCCCGTGGGGAAGGGGCTTCTATCAAGAAGAGAGAAGACACCCACAAGATGGCAGAGGCAAACAGGGCATTCGCCCATTACCGCTGGTAAATAATTGACGAGGCGAATGCATTCGTAAGCGAATGTTATTCGGTAACGAACGTACTCGTTGAACGTACACGTTAGTTGACGGGAGGTGTAGAGAGAGATGACTACTGATAAATCAGTTTCGGTTGCTAAAGCAACTTCTACTGATAAATCAGCTCAAGCTGAAGAAACACTGGCTGATCTCAGGAATATCGGGATAATGGCGCACATCGATGCCGGTAAGACTACGGTTACCGAGCGTATTCTCTACTACACCGGCCGTGTTCACCGGATGGGTGAGGTCGATGAAGGTTCCGCCACCATGGACTGGATGGAGCAGGAGCAGGAACGCGGTATCACGATTACCTCGGCGGCCACTACTTTTGAGTGGAACAATAAAAAAGTCAATCTGATTGACACGCCCGGCCACGTGGATTTTACGATCGAGGTAGAACGCTCACTCCGGGTGCTTGATGGAGCTGTGTTGGTTCTTTCTTCCGTGGAGGGGGTACAGCCCCAGACAGAAACCGTCTGGAGGCAGGCGGACCGCTACCATGTTCCCCGCATAGCGTTTATCAACAAGCTCGACCGGATGGGCGCCAATTTCCAGAACACACTGGACGAAATAGAGACGAAACTCGGAGCTGTGGTGCTGCCGCTGCAGGTTCCTATCGGGTTGGAAGATGAACTTGTGGGTGTCGTCGACGTGATCGGTGGTAAGGGCCTCATTTACAGCAGTGAAGACCTGGGAGCGACCTTCGAGATGGTTGAGGTACCCGAATTAGCAGTGTCCGACATGGAGGAGAAACGGTCGCTGCTACTGGAGACCCTGGCCGATCTGGATGATGTGTTCGCTGAGGCATACCTAAACGGGGTGCCGGCCACCGATGAGATATTAGGGGCCATCAGGCGATGCACCATCGCCAATAAGGCTGTGCCCGTACTGTGCGGTTCGGCCTTGAAAAACAAGGGTATCCAGCCGCTTCTTGACGCGATCTGCACGTTCCTGCCTTCACCGCTGGACATGCCGCCGGTGGGAGGAGTCCATCCCCGGCGGGACAAAAAGCTGATCCGCAACTCTGATCCGAAAGAACCGTTTGCCGGGCTGGTATTCAAGGTACAAACCGACTCGTACGTGGGACGGGTCAGCTACGTCAGAATATATTCTGGGGAGATCAAGACTCCGAGTCATATATATAACGCCAACAAGGACTGTACCGAACGGATCACCAAGCTCATGCAGATGCATGCCAACAAACGAAACGTGCTCGAAGAGGGCTCCGCCGGAGATATCGTGGCAGTGGTCGGTCTTAAGAAATCCACTACCGGCGATACACTGTGCACAAAATCTCACCCCATCGTACTTGAACAGATCTCCATCCCCGAACCGGTCATCTTCGTTTCGGTAGAACCGTACACCATGGCCGACTATGAAAAGCTGATGGTCTCGCTTGGAAAGCTATCACAGGAAGATCCTACTTTTCTGACCAAACAGGACGAGGAAACGGGCCAGACCCTGATATCCGGGATGGGTGAGCTTCACCTGGAAGTGCTCATCGAGCGGCTGAAACGGGAGTTTGGTATGCGGGTGCGTTCCGGTAACCCGCAGGTTTCATACCGGGAGACGATAACGGCTCCCGTTGGGCGTGTTGAAGGTAAATATGTTCACCAGAGTGGTGGGCGCGGGCAGTATGGACATGTGTTTCTGGCCATGGAACCGGGTGAACGGGGTCAGGGGAACAGCTTTAAAAACGCCTTGAAAGGCCATGTGCTGCGCAAAGAATTTATTGAAGCCGTGGAAGAGGGTGTCATGGACGCCCTGGAATCCGGTGAACTGGCCGGCTACCAGGTGCGGGATGTTAAGGCTACCCTTATCGACGGATCGTATCATGAGGTTGACTCGACAGAAGTCGCTTTTCGCATAGCTGCTTCTCTGGCGATCAGAAAAGGTCTGGCCCAGGGGAAACCGGTACTTCTCGAACCTTGCATGGCAGTGGAGGTCATCGTTCCCACTGAGTATCTCGGTGAGGTACTGGGAGATCTTCACGCCCGCCGGGCCGACGTGCGTGGAATGGATGTCAAGAACTTTCCTGGTGGAAAGGCAATTCAGATTCTTCGTGCCATGGCACCGCTGTCAGCTATGTTTGGATATATGACGTCGCTTCGTTCATTGACCCAGGGACGAGGGACGTACACCATGGAGTTTTCACATTACACTGAGGTGCCCACCAGCATCTCCAACAGAATTCTGGGTCATGTTGCATAGTAAATGGAAAACAACTGCTGTGAAGAGCAAAGGAGGTAGAGCATACAATGGCGAAGGAGAAATTTGAACGGACAAAACCTCACGTGAACGTGGGTACGA
>CAYSPT010000083.1:0-20397 GCA_964432985.1 uncultured bacterium | reverse complement strand
GGATCTCAGAAAGTGCGAACTGCCTGAAACCATGGACCCGCGAAAGTGTGAGTTGCCGGAGACCATGGATCCCGGTAACTGCGAACTGCCTGAAACCATGGATCCGCGAACATGTGAATTACCCGAGACCATGGACCCCAGAAAATGCAAAAACCTTGGGGTACCAGGTGGCCCCCAACAGATACCAGGTAGACCCCAACAGATGCCCGGGCCGGGAGGTGCAGCCGGATCTCCGGGCGGACCGGCACTGCCGGAAACGATGGATCCCCGGTCCTGCGACATGCCCGGAATGCCGGAGACCATGGATCCCAAATCCTGCGATATGCCCGGAATGCCGGAGACTATGGACCCCCGCTCCTGTGACATGCCCGGTATGCCGGAGACCGTGGATCCTCGCTCCTGCGGTACATCGGTAACACCCGGAACAGGGAGTGATTAAACGAACTTATGACCCAAAACGACACGCCGCTTCCGAAGATGAAGCTCGAAGGAATACTCGAGCAGGGCAGCCGGGATGAATGTCTCGGTGCACTTCGGGAGCTCAGGAACCTGGATGAAAAGGATATAAATTCTCCTCTCATCGACCTCCTTATACGCAGCCTGGGGCATCGGTTCTGGCTTATCCGGCGTGAAATTTCAAACACCCTGGTCCGGTTGGGCGAGCCCGTGGTTGACCACCTCATACCCTGGACGACCTCCGATGACGATGATATCTGTTACTGGAGCCTCAAGACCCTGTCCCTGTTCCCGGCCCGGGCCATGCCGCACATCGAGTCGCTGCTGCACCACGAACAAGCCGACATACGGTTCAATTGCGTGCAGGTACTGGGCAACATCCACTCCGATCGGTCCATCACGCTTCTCATAGAAAAGCTCTCAGACACCGACCGGCATGTCCGTGAGCGTGCAGCGGCCAGTCTGAGAACAATCGGGAGACCGGCCGGACCGAGTCTGGTGGAAGCGTTCAAGAGCCGTAATCCGGACACCCGGTTCTGGTCCATGCGGGTCCTGGGACAGATACTGAAGAGCGAAGCATTTCCCATCCTGTCCGTGCTCCTCAAGTCGTCCGATCCCCAGACCCGTTACTACGCGCTCACCGCATTAGGTGAACTGGACTCGGACGAAGCCGGCGCCGCCATCGTCAGGGGCCTGGCCGACGACGCCTGGATCGTGCGCCGCCAGGCGGGAGAAATGATAGAGGCCAAGGGGCACCAGGCCGAACGGTACCTGCACGAGGCATTCGTTGAGGGCGACCCGGCGCTGAAATACTGGACCATCAAACTGTTGGGGCGAGTCATGGGTCCCCGGGCGATACCGTACCTGAACATGATACGCACTACCGCCGACGAGGAAACACGGTACCTGGCGGTCACCGCCCTGGGTGAAATAAGGCATCCCGAGTCGGTGAAATCTCTTATCGAAGCGTTCACCGACGAGTCGTGGGCGGTGAGGCGTCACGCCGCCGACGAGCTGGAAATGATGCCCGACCTGGCCTTTGATCCACTGGTTGAAGCGCTTCAGAGCGAAAACTCTGAAATCCACTACTGGGCCATCCGTACCCTGGTCTGGATGGGACCCCGGGGAATCCTGCCCCTCAAACCGCTGCTGCAAAGCGGGCACAAACGGGAGAAGCAGTTCATCATCTCTCAACTGCCCATGGTGGAAGAACCGGACGTGGACCTGCTCGATATCCTGATCAACTGCCTGGACGACAAAGACTGGCCGGTACGGGAAAAAGCCGCCCTGTACCTTGAACGAGAGGGCGAAAAAACGGTGGCGGCGCTTGAAGAAGCGCTCAACTGGGGAAACGAAAACATCAACTACTGGGCTACCAAAATACTGATTGCCATTCAGGCGCGAATCTGCGGGGGAGAAGAAGAGTCACTCGCAGAAAAGCCGCTGCCGGCTGGTGAGGCCCCGGATGAAGAGGCCGGCCTGGCGCCGCGGGAAAAACCCGGACTGCCGAATGCCGCCATCGGGAAAATCGGCATGCTGATCGACGCTGCCTCCGCCACGCTGGAGACCGGGATCGAACAGGCTGAAGAAGCGCAGCAGGACAGCGAGGCCGGAATCGAAGTGCCCAGTCTCACCGGGGACGTGAACATGAACAACCCGCAGGAACTGGCCCTGTACCTGGAGATGATGCTCGCTTCCGGAACCCATGAAAAGATAATGAAACTGGTGCCCCTGCTGGGATTCGACAACCCTGAGATAAGCCTGAGAACGGCACTGGCAATAAAGAAGTATCACCACCAGGTAGAGGGAAAAGCAGCAAAGGATAACATGAGGGTAACGAGCGATGAGCGTTAGTGCCAGGAGTCTCGTCAGGAGACTGGAGACCGAGAAGGATTCCCTGAAGCGCAGAATCCTGGTCCGGGAACTGGGCCGTACCGGCAGCCTTGACTGCCTGCCGTTTCTGTACTATTGCTTCATCACCGACCCGGACTGGTATGTCCGCAAAGCGATATTGGACTCCATGAGACCGTACCGGAGCCGAAAAAGCCTGGAAATTGCCATCCTGTCCCTGGCGGACGAGGATCCCGAAGTGAGGTCTTCCGGGATCAACCTGCTCAAGAAGCACAACTTCAACCAGATGCACCCGGTATTCGTCACCGCCTTGAGAGTGCTGGACACACCCCTGAAAGCGGAGATACTGAAATCTCTCTTCCGGCTGAAAGAGACCGACCCCCACCTGGCCCGGGACCTTTTCAGGGAGGCCTGCCAGGACACGGACGAGGAAATACGAAAACTGGCCCGTTCCGGTGTGAGGAAGTCCCGGCAGGACATCCTCCAGGAAACCCTGGTTACCGTACGGGAATCAGCCCGGCCAGCCGGCCTGGCGGCGCTTATCATCATCCTGGGGACAGCCTTGTTTTTCCTGGCCGGGATGGTGTCGGACATCTTTTTCCCGGGCGCACCGGAACAGAAATCAACCACGCAAACAGCCCTGGAACAACGGGGACTGATGCCGTCGTTTCCCGGGGAGGATTCCGGTATCCCGTCTCCGTCTTTCTCCGTACCACGGCCGGTTCTGCCCCTGGTAAAAGGCGATCTTGACGGCGACGGGCAGGTCACCGGCGACGATGCCTGGATGGCCAAGCAGCACCTGCTCGGGCTCGAGAGTATACCCGACGATCTCCGCTACCGGGCGGACATAGACGGTGACGGGACCATCTCTTCGGAGGACATCAGCGCCATGTTTCTGAAAATCATGAACGTGGGAGACCTGGACGGAGACGGCCTGGTCGACCGACGGGACTACAACCAGTTAAAACGCCACCTGATCCAGTCCCCGGAAGATTATGTCCGGAGTCACGACGTGGATGGCAACCGTAAAGTAGATGAACAAGACCTGGAGCGGCTCCAGGAAATTCGTACAGTAATCGACCGGTTCTACACGGAAGGGAGGATACCATGATCTCACGATTTAGTTCGTCTCGGGCCTTGACGTGCCGTTGCATGAAACGCCACGGTTTGACGTACCACGGCATGAAGCGCCGCGGTTTGACCCTGGTAGAAGTCCTGCTGGCGACCTCCATCATGGCCCTGGCCTTGATTCCCATCATCGGAGTCTTCTCGGAGCATGGCAAGAGAAGCATCACCCAGATACAAAACAGGATGATCGGTTTGAACTTCGCCAGGCAGAAGATCGAGCTGTTGAGAAGCACGCCGTATGACGAAGTGACCGTACCCGCTTCAGGATCGGACAGTATAACCTCCAGCGGGATAACGTATCTCAGGACCTGGATGGTGACCGAAATCGACTGGGACACCGTTCCCAGCACCTTCGAGGCAAAGAAGGTGCGGGTAGAAGTAGCCTGGAAAGAACAGAAAAAAATGCAGCGGGTGTACCTGGTAAACGCGCTCACCGACGAACACAGGGGGATATTGTTCTGATCCGGAACAATGCGCCGGAGTAACAGAAGGAAGGCGATATCAGCCATGAATGCGAAGTTTTTTTTCAGAACCGTACGGGACGGTCCTCGAGGATTGACCCTGGCCGAACTGACGGTCACCATCGGTGTGGTTGTCATGGTTATCGGCGCCATTGTCAGCCTCTTTGCCAGCGGGCAGAAACTGGTGGGTGCCATAGGGCAGAAAGCCGACCTCCAGGCCCGTACCATACTGGCAGTGGAAACCATGCTCCGCAACATCCGTTACGCCAACCGGGTTGACTGGTCCGCATCGGAGCGGACCCGTCTGCGGATATCAGTGGACCGGGACGATCCTCCC
Organism: uncultured bacterium; assembly: GCA_964432985.1. Classification (GTDB taxonomy): domain Bacteria; phylum Muiribacteriota; class CAYSPT01; order CAYSPT01; family CAYSPT01; genus CAYSPT01. Next base: position 16,164 of record CAYSPT010000083.1, on the reverse strand, counting down.
ACTCCGGGGACCGGAGACGACACGGTAATCGAATACCGGCAGGAAGGAACGGATCTGCGGGAGTATCCCGACGCCCACAGCAAACCGGGCAAGTACCGGGTGCTGACAAGAGACGTGGACACCCTGGATTTTTCCGTGAACGGAGCTGCGGTGACCGTAGCGCTGAAATTGAAAAAAGGTGAGCGGAAGGCGGACGCGTCTACCCGTATCACCCTGAGAAACGCCAGGATAGACGGAGAACTTCCCGCTGTCCTGTACGTCTACGAGTGAGGAGGGATACCGTGAAAACCATAGCAGGCAGTCACTCTCGCGGTATTGCTCTACCGCTTGTTTTACTTATCCTCACGCTGCTGTTCATGATCTCAGCGGTGTCCTATTTTCTTCTCACCCACGGACGGGGGACCTTGAGTTATTTCATGAACCGCAACGAAACCGTTTACCACCTGGAGGTAGCGGTGGCCAAGGGGATATGGCTCAGCCAGCACGTCCTGTGGCCCCACGATTATCCTTACCGGGAACAGATGACCATAGACGGTGAACGGTGCGAGTTGGCGGTGAGCAAAACTTTGACGGGACTGAGAGTGGAAGCAAGGATGAAACGAAACGGCAAGACCATGGCCCAGGCGGCGGTGCTCCCGCACCCGGTCCCTTTCCCGGCCATCATGGGAAAACCGTAGACGACAGGCGGATAAGGAGAAAACCGGTGAACGAATTTGACAGGCACAGCAACAACCCGGAAACTGAGGTGGAAAAGATGAACCATGACACTCATGACAGCGAAGACCGACTGGCCAGGAGGGGGAGAGCCCTGTTCATAAGCGGGGCCATCGTCCTGCTGATAGCGGTGCTTCTCTTCGTGTTCGATGTGAGACAGACCGCCACGGCGGCGGGCAGTGGAAAAACCCGATGGAAGGTCAGCTGGAAAGCGGAAACCATGTATCACACCTCCGGGACAAGCGGAACCTGGACCCAGGGAGCGCCGGCGGGAGTGCTGGGCACGCTCTACCCCTACTGGTGGTGGAACTGGTGGTACTACTACTATTACTACCAGAACCAGAACCAGCCGGCCAAGGGCGCCAAAGTGGTAATCACCCGGTGGAAAGTCACCGGGCAGGTGGAGTAGAAGGGAGGATGATGAGTATGCTGAGATCACTGAAACGGTTCGCTTCGAAAAAAGGCGTAGGGCTGGCCGGAGCCGGCTTGCTGATGTTCTCCCTGGGAGTCCTTCTCTTCGTGCTGCAGATGCGCACCACCGCCGAAGGACAGGGCAGCGGCAACACCCGGTGGGAAGAGACCTGGAATGCCAAGAATATGTATTACACGGGAGTCGACGGCTATAACATCACCTGGAAACAGGGCGCCGTCCCGCAAGGGAACGCCTTTATCCATTATCCGCCATATTACTACAATTACTGGTACTGGTGGTGGTATTACCGCTGGAACTATTACGGATCCAATTACTACCACATGGGAACCGGCGCCCCCGAAGCGGTAGTCACCGAGTGGGAAGTGGTCGGGGAGGTCAAATGATGCACCCGTCCTCGGACCCCATAATAGAACCATCATCAAAGCAAATGAAGATGTTGGCCTGGTGCGCTCTGGCCATATTCCTGGCGGCGTTCCTGCTGCTGGGATACGGCGCCGCGGAGAAGCTGCGGCTGGGCGACCACCTGCAGGCAATCAGGGTGGAGACCCAGGCGAGGAAACTGCCGCCGTCGGACCTGATGCGGGTGCGCTTGATGGCCATAGCCCGGGGCCTCAGGGACGGGAGCCGCCGCTACCGTTTCGCCGCTCCGGCCAGCAGCGTCCCCGCCGCCGGCGGCGGAAGCGCACCGCGGCGGCAGAAGCCTGGGGCAAAAGCCGGACCGTTCAGGTAAAGGCAGTCAAGGTTGTTGCTTGAGGACATGTGTTTCCCGCGTACACTTCGAAGTAACAGCTTTTTCTTTACTATAAACAGGTGCCCGGTCTATAATCAATGCAAGAGTCCTGTTTAATCAATAAAATAGTAATCGGGATCATCTGCTTGATTTGTCAGTTGATCAGTTTATGACAGGAGGCATTTCCATGTCCGTTTCATATCATGCCCCTACTAGACCAGCCACTCTACCGCTATTGCTGATGATTATCCTCCCGGCGGCTTTCATCGCCATTTGGATACCCACCATCTCCCGCGCTGAATCCGGGGGCGTATCCGGAGCCGAATCAGCAGGAGGCGCCATCATCACCGACGTCAAACCGGAGGTGACGGTGAAGCGCAGCGGCGGCACCACCGAAGCGGCTACCATCGGCACCAGACTGGCCCCGGGGGACACCGTGACGGCTACGGACGGAGGTTCGGCGGCTTTACTCGGAGAGTCGGGCACCCTCATCAAGCTGCAGGACGGAGACACGTTCACCGTCGGACAGACCGGTGATTCAGCGGATGCCACGGGAAAATCTTCCCGCCTGGCCCAGGTATCGAAAAACATTTTCGGTGCCGTGAAAGGCTTTTTCACCCGCGATGAGACCATAGTTGAAATCACACAGACAGGTGGAGTAAGGACACTGGAGGACGTTGGACCGATATATCCCCGCAACTCCTGCATCCGCAAAAAGCTTCCCAACTTCCGGTGGAATCTTCCCGAGAACATTAACGGGCCATGTACTATTAAGATACACGACAGTGGGGATATCCTGTGGGAGATAACATGCAGCGGAACCGAATTGGCCTATCCCGAAGGCGTCCCGAAGCTGAAAACGGATGAAACGTACCTGTGGGAAGTGCTTGCAGAGGAAGATGATATACAGTGGGCGTCAGAGAAATTCTATTTCTCCCTGCTCGCCCCGGATGAAGAGGCTGAAGTTGGCCGCGCCGAGGAAGAAGCTATTGCCACCGGTACGCAACTGGGATCAGAAACGACAACACTTCTCCTTCTCGGCAAGGTATATGAGCAGGCGGGACTGCACCACGACGCCGTCAGGGTACTGGAAGACCTGCTCACCCGTTTTGGTGAATCGTCCCCTGTCATAATGAAGCTCGTCGCTCTGTACGACCACATGGGTATGCACAAGAAGGCCAAGGAGTATTCCGAACGTGCCAAGGATTCACACTAGTTTATGATACATCTACCCACGAAATGGAAAACGAGACTGTTGGGTGTCGTGCTTGGCCTGGCCGTGTTTTGTCTTGTCATCTACCTGGAAGATATCGGCCGCTTTGAAAACTGGGAGCACCGGGTACAGGATTTCCGCTTCAGGCTGCGCGGTCCGCTGAAATCCCGGGGAAACATCCTGGTAGTGGCCATAGACGACCGGACATTCAAGGAATTGGACGAACGGTGGCCCCTTCCCTATCACTATTACAACGCTCTCGTCAGAACGCTCACCAAAGCTGGTACACGGGTCATCGCCTTCGACCTGCTGTCGTTCTGCACTCCGCTTCCGGCGGAACATCGTAACCAGGAAGTAGCATTAGCGCAAGCTTTCTCCGAGCATGGCAACGTGGTAATCGGATCCAAGTACACCTCCACGTCCGAGAGCCTGGAATGGGAAAAACCTATAATCGTGTTTTCAAAAGCCGCCAGACACGGTTTTTTGAATCTTATCCAGGACCGCGACGGGGTTATCCGGCGGCTCGCCCCGCTCAAGGCCGGTAGAGACGGGGATGAGGAAGGATCTGGAGATGAGGCGGTACCAGCCTTCTCATCCCTTATCGCCGCCCTGTACCGCCAGCCCCAGGCATCGCCCACAACCGCCATTACCATGAAAGTGCACAGCGGAAAGGGCGGGATAGGCGAGGCCCGGACACCCCAAGCCCCGACAGGAAAGGCTCCCACAGGCGACGAACCGCACCCCTGTAAACACTACCAGATCGGTGACATCACCGTCCCCAGCACCATCAGGGACAGCTGCTACATCCACCACCTGGGCCCGGCGGGCGAGACCTTCGTCCGGGTGTCCCTTTCCGATGTGGTCAAGGGGACCATCCCGCCGGAGTTTTTCAAAGACCGGATCGTCCTGGTGGGGGCGACCTTCTCAGAGTGCCACGACGCCTTCCTGACGCCTTATTTCTTCTCTGTCGGCCGGTACCGGATGGTTCCGGGGATCGAGATCCACGGTCATGCCGTGGAGATGATGATCAACGGCAACTACCTGGCTAGGCCGAAGGGCCCGGCCAGGATCATCCCGCTGCTGCTGGCCTTCGCGGGGGTGGTTTCGTTCATCCTCTGGCTAACGCCGCTCAAGGCGTTCATCTTCACCCTGGCGCTGGCACTGTTGCACTTCCTGGCGGGGATCGTCCTGTTCGTGACCAACGACCTGTGGATCGAGACCGTCCCGCCCCTGGCCACCATGGCCCTGGTGTATCTGGCGCTGGCTACCTACAAGCTCTTCACCGAGGACATACACCGCAAGAAAGTGAAGAGTATCTTCTCCTCGTATGTCAACGAGGGTGTGGTGGAAAAACTCATGGACGACACCTCCCTGAGCGCTCTGAAAGGCGAACTGGTGCAGGCAACCATTTTGTTTTCCGATATCAGGGGTTTCACCGCCATGTCCGAGAAGATGGACCCCGAAGAACTGGTGTCGTTTCTCAGCGAGTACTTCACCGCCATGGGGGAGATCATCTACCGGGAAGAAGGCACCCTGGACAAGTTCATCGGTGACGCTATCATGGCCATCTTCGGGGCGCCTGTCCACCACGATGACGACCCGTTACGGGCGGTGCGTTCAGCGGTGCTCATGAAAGACGAACTGGAAAAACTCAACCGCAAGTGGAAGGAACAAGACCTGCCGCAGATGGACATCGGCGTGGGAATCTGCACCGGGCCCGTGGTGGCCGGCAATGTGGGATCCAACCGCCACGTGGACTACACGGTCATGGGCAGCACGGTCAACACCGCTTCCCGGCTGGAAGGACTTAACAAGCGGTTTAAATCCAACATCATTGTTGACCCGGTCACCTTCGAGCAGGTCCGGGACATGGTGGAATACGAAGATCTCGGTCCCACCGCCATCAGGGGTATGGCCGACCCCATGAACATCTACATCATCAAAGGGCTCAAGGACACGCAGCCTGCCTGAAACTGATGAACACAACAACTTCCCAAACATGCTTTTACAGTGTTAGCTGGTAACGTACCCTACCTTGTCAGAGACCGTTGTAAAAATTACAACAGTTGTTGCGACAGGGGTATCCCATCCATCACGGACTACTTTCCTGACGAAAAATCTTCAAAATATTCCAGAGCTCCCCGCCGATGTAAGGTTCCAGGGACTACATACTATGCTAATTATAATATCTGGGGATAATTTACTACAGGATGGATGGTTCGTTGCCGCCCGGACCGCTTCCAGGCTGCTGTCCGCCACTCTGGTTGTGACCGTATTGTCCATCACTATGCTGTTTTCCGCCGGACCGCTCCTGGCCGCGGAAAGCTCCTTCTCAAAAGAAGACTATTTCCGGCAGGGAATTGAGGATATGAACCAGGGGGACTGGTCGTTGGCGCGCGACAAGTTCATCCAGCTCAAGGACGCCCTGAAAGGGACGGACCTGGAGGATGATCTCAACTACCACCTGGGCTGGGCCCTGATCAGGTGCGGCGACAGCACCGACGGGATGTACATCTTCGACACGTTCCCGGAGCGGTTCCCGGACTCGCCGTACATCTCCCACGCCTGTTACGCCCTGGGGACCATGCTGGTGCAGGAAGGCCGGCGGGACGAGGCGGAAGAGCGTTTCAAGCTATGCCTGGAACTCGACGGGACGAAACAGGTGACGCCGTCGGCCCTCTTCGGCCTGGGGAAACTGGCGGAAATGAAAAGGAACATTCATGAAGCCATCTCCCGGCACAGCGCCATCGTAACGGAGTTCCCCGATTCGAACATGGCGGCGGCGGCGCACTTCGAGCTGGGCGCGCTGTCGTGCAGGACCGGCGAGATCAAGTCCGCCTACCACCATCTCGAAACGGCGGTGTCGTTGCGCCCGGGGTTCAGGGCAGAAGCGGGAAAAGACCCCCGGTTCCGCCCGCTCAGGAGGACCGCCGCCGGCAAGCAGCTGCTGGGCATGGGGCACTACGGGAGCCCCTTGTACGGAGAAGTGAGCGAGCTTATCGATCTGCCTGAGATAACGGAGTACGTGCCCCGCGGACGGCGTTACCGCACGCCGGTGCTGCGGGCCGCCACCTGGGAGTTCACCGGCTCCGTCACCCTGGGTGAAGCCAATTACCTGGAAGAGCGTTCCGTGGGCGGCGTCACCCGCTCGCAGGACGTGCGAAGCACCTGGCAGGAGTTCGGCCTGAAAACACGCTATTCCCCCTGGGACAACATCGAGCTGGGGTGGACAATTCCGTACCGCGAGATAACCGAGAGCAGCCCCACGGTGGTCTTTGCCGCCAACGATGTGCGCGAGAGGAAGTACCGCAGCTCGGGGGTGGGCGACGCGCGGTTCCACGTGGGGTGGCAGACGGTCTCCTCGGAAGAGCCGCTTCGGGCCCACGCGGTGTTTCTATCCACCAAGCTCAAGACCGGGCACACTTACCCCCTGGGCGACCTGCACCCGCCGCTGGGTAGCGGGCAGGTTGATATCGGCCTGAAATACTGCCACAAATCCATTCGGGAACACTACAGCTACACGCTGGGAGCGCTGCTGCTCAAACGGCTGCCCGACTCGCGCACCACCACCGGCGGGGAGGACGAGTCGTTCGGGTACGGCGACGAGCTGCACCTGGAGATGACGTGGGAGTGGCCTTTCTCCCGGCAGACGGAGCTCGCCGCCACGGTGGCCGCCGGTTTCAGCGGCGACAGCAAGGGGACTAACCCGCTGCGGCTCCCCGGCAGGCGCCATTACCTGTCGGTCATCCCGGAGATGTCGGTGATGTACGGTGTCAACACCGAGGCTTACGTGCGGGTGGACGTGCCCATCCAGCAGGTGGAGCACGACGTGGCGGCAAGTTTCGGTATCAGGTACAGGAGGTAGGATGGGTATGGACCGGTTGAAAACGAGACTTACGGTACGTAGGCCGGTCGGTTTCGCACATATATCGGCCGTTTTCGCGCTGGTCCTGGCCGTCTTCACGCTGCTCTTCGCGCTGCCTGCCGCCGGGCGGGCCGCAGTGGTGCTGACCAGCTCCATCCCCCCCATCGGCAAGGGCGTGGACATCACCGAACTGGCGGGGGTCGGGGTGACGGGCCGCTACTCCTTCCAGCTGGGCTACTACCACCAGGTTATCACCAAGTTCTTCGACGTGGACGACAAGCTGCAGAACCTGACCCTCAACCAGCAGATCGTGCTTGAGTCCATGCCCTTCAGCTTCCTGGTCCGCCCCGGGCGCGGGTGGACCCTGGGATTCAGCGGCACCATCATGAACGATTACGAGCGTAATCTGTCGCTTCTCAACCTGGTGGACGGCGCCACGCTGCTGGGCACGCCGCTCCCCGTGGGGCAGGTGACGCGCTTCAACTGGAACGGCGACGGGATGGGCGACCTCACGGTGAACGTAAGAAAGAAGCTCGAGATCAGCCCCATGACCACCGCCCTTGAGCTGTACCTCAACGCCGGGCTCCCCACCGCCGAGGACCAGCCCGGGCACGCCTTCGACTACCCCACGGGACAGGGAAACGTGCGCTACACCCTGGGAAGCACCCTGTCGTACCGGCTCAACCGCTGGACCGCCGCCCTGACCCTGGGCTACCTGCTCAACCGCCCCTTCCGGCGGGACGACGGGGCCGGGAGCACTGAACTGTACCAGCCGGGTGACGGGTGGGATTTCGACCTCTCGGCGCTCTATCAGCCCACCCGCTCCACCGGGTTCAATTTCATCCTGGGAGGATTCAAGCGGTACGACGAGCGGATCAACAGCCGGGCGAACCAGAACACCGGGTACTACCGGATAGATTTCAAGCCCACCATGATCTTCTCCTCGGGAAGCTGGGGGATTACCTTCCAGGTGGCCTGGCCCGTGTGGGGATCCAATATCCTGGCCCCCCGGACGCTGCTCACCCGCTGCGAGTACAGGTGGTAATACCGTGAACCGAAAACTGCAATCGTACATCGTTGTAGTGGCGGCACTTGCGCTGGTCTCCATATTCACCAGTGGCTACGCCTACCGCGAGGTGGGCGGCAAGCTGGAGAAAGCCGCCGCCCTGTACAATGAGCACCGCTACCGCCAGGCAGCCGAAGCCTACGAGGAGTACCTCGAATCGAGCGAAAAGCTGGGCAACCTCCGTGATCTCGAAGACGAGATACGGGCGCTTCGCCACCTGGGGGAGTGCCGAGAGAAACTGGGGCAGTACGAAGAGGCGCTGACCGCCCAGAAGAAGGCGCTGGCACTGGCGGTGCGGATCAACTCGAAGAAGCAGACCACGCTGTGTATGCTGGCCGCCGGGCGCGCCCTTTCGTACCTGGGAGAGTATCTCCAGGCGGCGAAACTCATCGAGAAAGCACGCTACAGCCGTTGTAAAGACCTGCCCGAGGACCACAAGGCCCGGTGCGACCTGGAGATGGCCCCCGTACTGGGTTCTCTGGGACGGTTCGACTCCATGCGCCGCGCCGCTAAACGTGCCCACGACTATTACTACGGCGTCCAGAACAACCGCGAGCTTGCCCGCTCGCTTCTCTACCTGGGAAGCTGCCGACAGGCGGTGGGCGAGTACGACGAGGCGCTTCGGATGTTCAAACAGGCACTGGACGTGACCGGCCGCAGCGAGCAGCCTGACCTGGCCCCCGTGCTGTTCGCCATGAGCAGCCTGTACCACGGCATGGGTGATTACCAGAAGGCACTTGAAAACGATCGCAAAGCCCTGAATATCGCCGTGGAATCGGGTATCACCGAAGCGGTGGCGGTGGCCCGGGAGCGGCTCGGGGAAGACTACATGGTGTTCGGGGAGTACGACCGGGCGCTGGAGGAGTTCCAGCAGGCCCTGGCCATGTACCGCTCCATGGGCGCGAAGGACAATATCGCCGCAAGCCTGCTTCGAACGGGGCGCGTGCGGTTCCTCATGGAGAAGGAAACCGAGGCGGAAGAAGCGCTCATGGAAGCGGACCGGCTGTTCGCCGCCACCGGGCAGCCAATCGGCGAAGCGGTGTGCGCCACCGCCCTGGGGGAGCTCAAGAAGAAGCAGGAAAACCTGGATGAAGCGAAGAAGCAGTTTTCCCGCGCCCTGGCCATCTACCGTAAAGCAAAGGAGCAAAACGGCATGGCCCTGGCCACCCTCAGCCTGGCGTACCTGGCCCGGGACCGGGACGACATGAAGTCCGTGCTCGAACACACCCGCTCGGTGGCCGGGCTGTCCAGCGATCCCAACACCCTGTGGCAGCTTCGGTATCTGGAAGGAAGCGCCCTGGCCCGGCTGAAGAAATTCTCAGACGCACAGCAGGCCCTCACCGATTCCATCTCCATCCTGGAAGACCTCCGCTCACGCCTGGAGACAGAAGCGCTGAAATCGTCCTTCACCGGCGCCGGTAACAAGCTGGGACCCTACGAAGAGATGATCGCCCTGCTGCACCGCCGGGGCCGGCACGACGAAGCGTTCAAGTACTCCGAGCGGGCCAAGGCGCGCTCGTTCCTGGAGCAGCTGGGCAACCGGATGCTCACCCTGTCGTCACCTCAAGAGCAGGCGCTTCTCACCAGGGAGAAGACGCTGTCCAGACGTATCCTGCAGCTCTCAACCCGGATAACGCAGCTCAAAGGCGGCAGGCACGCCTCGGAGGTCCGGAACCTCGAGCAGGAAATGGCAGCTATCGAAGCGCGGCACCTGGCGGTGGTGAAACAGATACGCGCAACCTCCCCCGAGCTTTTGAGCCTGGTGAACGTGGAGTCAACCGGCGCTGGGCACATCCGGCGGCAGCTTGGCAAAAACGAAGTGCTGCTGGCTTACTTCGTGGGAGAGAACAGAGTGTTCAGCTGGGTGTGCACCCCCGACGGGATAACCGGCCGCACGGCGTCCATCCCCCGAAAGAAGCTCCGACACAAGGTGGAGTTCCTCCGGGGGTTGATCACTTCCCGGGCGCCGCAGCGGGCCATCCGCAACATGGTTAAATCGCTTTCAAAAAAACTCATCAAACCGGTAGAAGATGACATCATCGGCAGGAAAGTCTACATCGTCCCCCATGACGTGCTGCATTTCCTGCCCTTTTCGCTGCTCACCACCACCGGCAAGGAGCACCTGCTGGCGCGGTCCCACATCCGATACCTGCCCAGCAGCGCCACCCTGGGGTTCTGCCGCAGCAAACCGAAGCCGACCGGTGAGACCCGGGCCCTCATCATGGGCAACCCCGACCTGGACAACACCACCTGGGACCTGCCCTTCGCCCAGGAAGAGGCAACCTTCGTTTCCGAGGCGTTTAACTCCGACGTGTTCCTCCGCAAGGAGGCCATGGAGAAGCATCTCAAGGACAAGGTCTCCGGTTACCACCTGGTGCACCTGGCCTGCCACGGTATCCTCGACCCGGTGCTGCCGTTGAACTCATCTCTCAAGCTGGTACCCGGGGGCGGCGAGGACGGCGACCTGCAGGTCCACGAGATCTACGGGCTGAAACTGCAGAGCAGCCTGGTGGTCATGAGCGCCTGCCAGACGGCCCTGGGCAAGCTCACCGGCGGCGACGAGATGGTGGGGCTCACCCGGGCCTTCTTCTACGGGGGGACACCGCTGATCTTCAGCACCCTGTGGTCGGTGAGCGACGTTTCCACCGCCCGGCTCATGCAGTCCTTCTACCGCCACCTCAAGACCCTGCCGGCGGAAGAAGCCCTCAGGGAAGCGCAGCTTGAGATCATGCAGAAGTTCAAGCACCCCTTCTTCTGGGCCCCGTACATCCTGTCCGGTTCTTCGTAATACCAGTCTCCCTCCGGCTGGTGTGATGAAGTTCAATAACATATTTACTTTATATGTTTTTATTTATCTTGCCGTTTTTACCGGAAATTTATTAAATTGGAGCAAGTAATGTTGAACCGAGGCAATTCATTTCCGGATTCTAAAGATGCCTGAGAAATGTCAAATGTTGAGACCTGACCCCTATGAGGACCCCTATGAGTATCTTCCCAATTCACTAACAACTCGCTAATTGGGTCATTTTGTTGAAATATATATATATATATCCTAAAATGCAAAGATAGAAGCACATTAATGTTTAAGCGGTTAAATTTAATGAGGTGAATATCAATGAAACGATCTTTTCTGATGTTCTATGCCACAACATTCATCCTGGCTGTGTGTTTAGTGACTTCTTGCAGGTCCAGTGAAGTGGTTTATATCGATCCCTCGGTACCTGACTGGACCAGCCTAGCACGGGGAATAGATCCGGACAACGAGGTGGTTGTTGTAAGAGCGGGGGAATGTGTTCTATCACAAATCGCTTATGATTGCACCCGACGGAAAGCTTCGGACACCGTCCACATCATATCCCACGGCGAACCGGGAGCGCTCCTCTTCAGTTCCGGGCGGATCCATGGGGGCAACCTAGCGGACTTTGCAGATGAATTTCGGACCATCGGGTCGAGCCTGACGGATGACGGTGACATACTCCTGTACGGCTGCAATGTCGCCAAAGGCGGCCCGGGGAAGACCTTCGTCCGGCAGTTGCGGGATCTGACCGGGGCGGATATCGCCGCTTCCAGCGGCGTGACCGGATCCGCCGCCCTTGAGGGCGACTGGATACTGGAACGTAGCGCCGGCACCATCGAATCGGGCATCGTTCTGGATCCTTCAACCATGGAGGCATACCGGGGCGCGCTTGACGAAGTTGTTATTGGATTCGTCAACCCGATGGTTGTTGCATCGGATACGTCCCATAGTGTTAGTTACGGCCAGAGTTTTACTGCCACGATGACGGGATTCATCAAGGACGTCCGGTGGTTAAATATATCCGGCGGTGAGGGCGACCTTACGTTGGAGATATTCAGCGGTGAGAGCGTGGACCCGGGCGACCTGCTGTACACGCAAACCTTCCCTGGTCCAATTCCTGCCACAAATGTACTCCCGCAATCACCGGATGATTTAGCCACGCTCACGATGGATGCGCCGGTCAACATCACAAACGGTGAAATGTATACCTTTTACCTGACGCCGAAAGAGGCTTATGGTGTCGGGTATCCTATGTTTCCCACAGCTTATGAAGGTGGAACATGGTATCGTTCATCTGCTGGTTTCTCCGGGACTACAGATTTAACCTTCGCGGTGACGCAGACGGATGTTTTCCCCCGTCTCAGCTGGTCGGGCGAATTCAGCGAAGCTGCAGCCAACGACGGCAGCGTTACCGGCAGCAGCATCGTGGCCACCCTGTCGGACGACACCTTTAACGATCCCATCACCCTGGGAACGCATATTGACGTGACCAACGTACCTGCCGGGCTGACCGCGGCGGTCAACCGAGACAGCGACACCGTGATCACCGTCACCCTGACCGGGACCGCCGACAGCCACGCCGACGCCAATGACGTGAGTAACCTGACCCTGACCTTCCAGAACGGCGCCTTCACCACCACCTCCACCGCCAGTGACGTCACCAACTACTCCAAGACCGACGGATCGATCGATTTCAACGACCCGGAGCCGGGCACGCTTATTACTATCGACTCTTTCGAGGACTACGCCGACACGGCAGCGCTGGACGCCCGGTGGGTCGACTCATACAACACACCAACACAGACCCTGGACACGTCCACGTATTACGATGGGTCGAAGTCCCTCCGTATGGACTACCCACCCACTGGCACTGACCCCTATTCAAGCTTTATTCGGTTCACGTTCGACACTACACAGGATTGGGCCACCCACAAGGACAACGGGGATAAGATTAGCCTCTGGTTCAAGGGCGACGGGAGCAACTCAACCGATTGGCTGGTGTTTAAGCTGCTGGATGATGCCGAGCAACCGAACGTGATCGGAGCCACCTTTTTGGAATATGCCCCAAATACCGATACCCCTGTATTGCGGGCCACCGAATGGGTGCAGTGGGAGATCGACCTGTCCTCCGGCTATGACGGCGGCAACGGTATCACCAAGGTTAAGAGCATCGATATAGGCATCCATGCGACCAATTACGCTCATAATCCCGGGTTCGTGTATTTCGACGATATCAAGATTGGCGAGGAGGCGACTAACACCGCCCCCACCACAGGCACGGTGACCGCCGCCAACGTCACCCAGGCCAATGCGGGCGCGTCGTCCTACACCTTTACCGTGGCGTATTCCGACTCCGACAGCAACTTCGACTCCGGTACCATTGATACCAGCGACGTGACGGTAGACAACGGCGCCGCGGTCAGCAACGCTTCCTTCAGCGGCGACGGCTCGGGCGGGACCGCCACCTACACGGTCACCCCTCCCGGCGGCAGCTGGGACGACGGCGACAACGGCACCTACACCATCGCCCTGGTGGGCAGCCAGGTGGGGGACACAGAATCCGCTTACGTGGCCGCCAACGCCAGCCTCGCCACCTTCACCGTGCTCATGGACACCACCGCCCCCACCGTGAGCGGCGTCAGCATCCCCAACACCGCTATGAAAGTGGGGGATGCGGTCACCGTCACCATCACGGTCGCCAGCGACACCGACGACTACACCTCCGGTTCGGGCGGTATCAGCGGCACCATCGGCGGGTTCACCCTGGGCAGCCTGGCCAAGACCAACAATACCACCTACACCGCCCAGTTCACCGTGACGGAAGGGGGCACCGACGTGGCTGCGGGCAGCGACATCCCGGTGAACTTGACGCTAACGGATTCCGTCGGCAACACAAGCACCGCCTACACCACCGCCATCAGCCAGGCTTCCGATCCCATCGACGCCAACACGCCCACCATCAGCAGCGTGTCGGTCCCGGCCAATGCGACCTATGTGCAGGGCGACAATCTCGATTTCACCGTCAACGTTGACGAAAACGTCACCGTCAACATCACCAGCGGCACCCCGGTTCTCACGCTTACTATCGGCGCCACGGGCAAATCAGCGAGCTACATGAGCGGTTCGGGCACCACCGCCCTGCTCTTCCGCTACACCGTCGAAAGCGGTCTTGCGGACACCGACGGCATCGCCCTGGCCAGTACCATCTCCCTCAATTCCGGCACCATGCAGGACGCCGCCGGCAACAATTTGAACACCACCCTCAATTCAATCGGCAACCTGACCTCGGTGCTGGTGGACAGTGTCGATCCCACCGTCAGCAGCGTGTCGGTCCCGGCCAACGCGACCTATATCGAGGGAGGTAACCTCGACTTCACCGTCAATACCAGCGAAAACATCACCGTTGTCACCACGGGGGGGACACCAACCCTCGCCGTGACCATCGGTGGAACGGGTAAAACGGCAAGTTATAACAGTGGGACGGGAACAAGCGCTATCGTCTTTCGCTACACCATTGAGAGCGGATTATCGGACACCGACGGTATCACACTGGGCTCCTCCATCACCCTGAACTCCGGTACCATGAAAGACGCTGCCGGCAACAACCTGACCACCACCCTCAACTCGGTGGGCAACCTTACGTCGGTCCTGGTGGACAGCATCGTTCCCACCGTCACCAGCGTTTCGGGCCCCTCCAACGCGACGTATATCGAGGGAGGTAACCTCGACTTCACCGTCAATACCAGCGAAAACATTACCGTTGTCACCACGGGGGGGACACCAACCCTCGCCGTGACCATCTGTGGAACGGGTAAAACGGCAAGTTATAACAGCGGGACGGGAACAAGCGCTATCGTCTTCCGCTACACCGTTGAGAGCGGATTATCGGACACCGACGGTATTACACTGGGCTCCTCCATCACCCTGAACTCCGGTACCATGAAAGACGCTGCCGACAACAACCTGACCACCACCCTGAACAACATCGGATCCCTCACCTCGGTGCTGGTGGACAGCAGCGCGCCCACCGTCAGCAGCGTCGACATCCCCGACACCGCCATGAAAGTAGGTGACACGGTCACTGTCACCATCACGGTCGCCAACGATACCGACGACTACACAACGGGTTCGGGTGGTATCAGCGGCACCATCGGCGGGTTCACCCTGGGCAGCCTGTCCAGGACCAACGACACCACCTACACCGCTCAGTTCACCGTGACGGAAGGGGGCACCGATGTTACTGCCGGCAGCAACATCCCGGTCAACATCACCCTGACGGATTCCATCGGCAACACCAGCAGCGCCTACACCACCGCCATCAGTCAGAGTTCGGACTCTATCGACGCCAACAGTCCCACCATCAGCAGCGTGAGTATCCCTGACACCGCCATGAAGGTGGATGATATGGTGACGGTAACTATTATCGTCGGCGACGACAACAGCGACACATACACCAACCTCTCCGGTACTATCGGCGGGTTTACCCTGGGCAGTCTGTCCAGGACCGACAGCACCACCTATACCGCCCAGTTCACCGTGACGTATGGCGGCACCGACGTTGCGGCGGGCAGCGATATTCCAGTCTCGCTCACGCTGGATGACAGCGCCGGTAACACCAGCAGCGCCTACACCACCGCCATCAGCCAGAGCTCCGATCCCATTTCTGCCAACAACTATCGACCCACCCTGACAACCTTCGCAGCTGAGGTGGACATGGTGAGCGAGGACACCGAGGTGGAGATCACCCTGGACGAACTCAAGGCACAGGGGGACGAGGCCGACAGCGACGGCACGGTTGACGCCTTCGTGGTGCAGAGCGTCATTTCCGGCACCTTGAAGATCGGCGCCAGCGCCATAACGGCCACGGACTTCGCCACCGACACCAACGCCACCATTGATACGTCCAGTAACGCCTACTGGACACCGGCGCAAGATGCCAACGGCACGCTCTACGCGTTCACGGTGACGGCGCAGGACGATGACGGGGCGGAGTCGACAGGCGTCGCCCTTGCCAATGTGAGCGTCACGGCGGTGAACGATCCACCGGTGGCTGCGACGGACTCCTACACGATGGACGAGGCTGCTACCCTGTCACCGACACCGAGTATCGGCGACGAGGTGAAGATCACTGCCTCCGACGCGGCGACAGATGATTATTTCGGCAGATCCGTGTCGATCTCCGGCGACTATGCAGTCATCGGGGTACGCGGCGATGACAATGACACCGGCTCGGCCTATGTCTTTGAGGACCAGGGCAGCAATTGGACGCAGGTGGCCAAGCTCACCGCTTCCGATGCTGCGGAAGACGATGAATTCGGCTTTGCCGTGTCGATCTCCGGCGACTAT
>CAYSPT010000082.1:0-21450 GCA_964432985.1 uncultured bacterium | reverse complement strand
TCGACGGCAACGCTTCCAGCTGGGTCAAACCGGTGGGAGAGCTGCCGTTCACCACTCCCTGGCGGGTCATGATAACCGGGACGGCGGCCACGGTGGTCGAATCCACCCTGGTGGATGACCTGGCCCGCCCTCTCGACGAGGTTTTCGGCGGTACCTATCCTGATTGGGTGCAGCCGGGACGGGCCGCCTGGGACTGGGCCTTCTACCTGCAGACCGGATCGCCCCCGCGCCAGAAGCTCTACATCGACGGAGCGTCCGATCTCGGATGGGAATACTTGCTCATCGATGCCAACTGGAACCACTACGGCGGCAAACAGCCGTATCCGGTCATACGTGACCTGTGTTCATATGCCTCTATACGAAACGTTGATATCATGCTGTGGTACAACTCCGGCGGGCCAAATAACTGGGTGCACGAAGAGCCCCGTGGCCGAATGCACAAACGCGATGTCCGCCGCCGCGAGATGGAGCGGATAAGCAAGCTGGGAGTGCGCGGCATCAAGGTCGATTTCTTTCACAGTGACAAGCAGGACCGGATCAGGCAGCACCTGGATATCCTGAAAGATGCCGCCGAATTTCATCTGCTGGTCAACTTCCACGGCTGCACGGTCCCCCGGGGCTGGCAGCGGAGGTTCCCTAACCTGATGACCATGGAATCGGTATTCGGCGGCGAGCAGTACGGCTTCAGCCGCGTAGACGGCCCCACAGCCATGGATAATCTTCATTATGTCTTCACCCGCAACGTGGTAGGTCCTATGGATTACACGCCGGTGATCTTCGAGCCGTATATGGCAATCGAGGGGCCGACCTACAGCCACGCCCTGGCCCAGTCGGTGCTCTTCGAGTCGTCACTGGTCCACTTCGCTGATGCCTTGGACAGGGAGGACAGCGGCTATCAAAAGATCTTTGCCGATCATCCGCCCGTTAAAGAAATCCTCTCAGCGGTCCCCACCGTTTGGGACGATACCCGGTTCATCAGCGGTGAGCCGTCCCGGTACGCGGTGCTGGCCCGGCGGTCGGGCCAGCGGTGGTTCGCCGCCGGATTCAATGGCCTGGAGGAACCGCTCCACATCGAGCTGCCTCTGAATTTCCTCACCATCCCAGGCGGACGGGCGGTCCTGGTGACCGACGGAGAAGAAAAGATCGAACTGCAATCAGAATACCTGGATGTCACCAGTAACCAAAGCCTGCCAATACAAATGGCGCCCCAGGGCGGCTTCACCCTCATGATCACTCCGTGATAGGATTCACACGTGACTTCCGGTCAGGTCTTTCGGTGGGGTCATGGTTAACGATAGAAGAAGATTAGATGGGCCGGCTACTCACGTTTTATGAATAGCCAGGTGGGCTTCAAGGCAGGCCGGGGAGACTTGCAGGGCAGACCGGTACCACATCTGCTTCTCGAATGTGTTGCTTCCTTCTTTGGCCAGTTTCAGGTAGATTTCACACAGGTTTTCCCTGGCCAGCTTATTTTCCGGCCAGGCTTTGACAGCGGCCCGGTACCACGTGATCTTGCCATCCAGGTTGTCTGGCCGCAGGTAAAATGCGCGACAGAAATATAGCTTACTTCTCATCCTGTTTATGTCAGCTATTCCGGTATTCCCAGCGGCAGCCTGGTCGAGTAGGCACTCGGCTTCATCATATTTTCCGGCCGCTTTCAACGCCTCGGCCTGTACCAGCAGATCTTCGATATAAGAACAGTTTCCAAGCAATTCCTCTGGTGGCATTGCTTCAGTACCGGCTGAAGTAACACGGAGCCGCTTCAGCATACCGTTCATGGCTGCGGCCACCTCTTCGAACTCATCGCCTTTTCTGAGGTTGACCCTGTCCGGCAGGGGACCGTGACCGATGCTTTTGATTACCTGTTCGAGACGGCGGGCGGGACCGGTTACCCGGTGAGTAAGGAAGATGCAGGCTACGGCTGCCAGAACAAGCAAAAACCCCATACGAAAGGCCAGGGTTTGCATGGTTGACAAGACTGTCCTGTTCAGGTTCACCGGATTAGTTCCCGCTGTTTCTGCAAGGATGTTCGAGTACACGGTCCAGGCAGTCACTAGAAAGGCGGCCACCATGATCATAACGGTCAGACACAGGAGTTTCACCTGGAAACGAGTGCAAATCAATACGGTGCGGCGTCTTTCGGCAGTTCCTGAAATCATGATGCCCCTCCTCATTCCGGGAATCAACTCAATCCGGGAGTGTGTTTTCCTCTTCACCTCATTCTATGCCGTCACCCGGAAAAAGTTTCATCCAGGTTTCGTTTGCTTTTTATTGCTGTGCTATATAAGCGCCGCTGAGTAAACATTCCAGTGGAGGTCAGGTCTAAGATAAAGGGGAGACGTGGATGTCGGTGGTCCAGGGGGTGCGGCCGCATTTTTCGGCCTGTTTTTTTGAGGACAGGTTGGATACCTGGATATTGCCGCACACCCAGCGAAGCCCCCTTCTCTTCAGGTCTTGGTACGCATAGGCCTGCAGGGACGACGCCAGGCCGCGCCCCCGGTAGTCGGGCAGGACCAGGATGTCGTCTACCAGGGCGCATGGGGTGCCGGTCAGTGGCAGCTCCCAACCCGAGTAGTACACGGCGGCAATGGGGTCTGGGCAACCCTCCGCCATCACACAATAGCACCACCCCGTATTGAGACGGGGTGTTTTTCCTATGAAACTCGTGAGAATGGGGAGATAGTACCGGGGGTAGAAATCGTCAGGATCGGCGTTGGGCCTGTTTTTTATGGAAAACAGCTCCTGGACCGCCGGTACCTGCTCGGATTTTAACGGTGCGCAGCGAAAGCCGCCGGGTATCTGATCAGGCCTATTAAGATCATTCGATGGCATTTCACCATCTATCGCCAGGGCAAATGCGATCATGCGGACATATGCGATCATGCGGACATATGCGGCCTGGGTCGGTTCTATCCCGGCACCTTTGACAGCCAATTCTGAAACGCCGCCGGCAGGGGTGGTAAAGTGCGTTTCCGCCGCTGGATCCCGGGGCAGCTCCAACTCCGCGGCATAACCAGGCCGCACGGCCAGGGAGTTTATCCGCCAGCGCTCGTAGTGCGTATCTTCTACCCGGGGATACGTTACCAGGGCCGCCGGACCAGTTTCGTCCTGCAGCAGGAAACATTCCGCCCGGTTGAGCCGCTTAAGCCAGTAATGAAAGAAAAACGGTTTCTCGTCGTCTGTCAATTTCTCGAAAAGCCCGCGGTGACATTCCACCGCAGCTTCCATGAACAGGCTTATCTGGTCCTTTTTATCTTCAAAAACCGTCCACGTCATCGCCATCACCTTATGTCCCGGCCATTAATAAATCCGGTTGATAAATCACCCCAGTATAACCAGGGATAGCACATCACCTTGACGTTAATAATAACAACCGGGGCGGCCCTGGGTCAAAAAACAAAATAAATTATAAAAAGTTGAAACAAACCAACCACTAATGCATAGCACAGTATGAGCAGAAGCCATTCTGCACCCATACCATTCCCAAATATATCTCCCAGTTAGGATGTGACCAAATGAAGTTGTATAAAGCAATGAAGCTGAAAAGAGTCTTAGCGGTTGCGTGTACCGTTCTTTTTCTGGCCGGCAGCAATGTCCTGGCCGTGGACCTTTTAGAAGCTGTTTCATCGGGTAACGAGGCCGTGGAAGAGACAGCCCCGGAAAACACCACCCGGGTGGAACCGGTTGTACCGGAAACCCCGCACGATCCGGACGACGGCACCACCAGCGACGATCCCATCACCGGGCAGGACGAACCTACCAGCGAGACAAACGACCCGGTAGTGCATCTGGACGGCAGCGCCGTGGAAGAAAAAGCCAATCCTCTGAACTTATTTTTCAATGTAATAAAGAACATTTTTGCTGCACCGGACCTGGAAAAACTCCTGACCGGCCGGATAATCGGGTTAGGGCAGGGTTCAATGAAGGCCAGGATGAAACCCTGGGGAGACGTCATCGGTACGCTAGACAAAGGAGATCACGTGGTCATTACCGGGCGCGAAGGCAACTGGTACATCATCGACTACGAAGGCGCCAGGGCATATCTGCACAAGGGCGGCGTGGTTCTCACCGGAGATCCGGAGGGAACGTTCCCCAAACAGGAGACATCGCCGCTCATCACCTCGGGGCAGGTCTATAAAACCGGCGATGGATACCTGAACATCCGCAACCGCCCCTGGGGAGATATCGTCGGAAGACAGAACGAGGGTGCCCTGCTGGTGATCACCGGCGAAGACGGAGACTGGTACGTCATAAAGCATAAGGGATCACCCGCATACGCGCACAAGGGCTCCGTCAGACTCACCGGACAGCCCCGCAGCGATGCTCAACCCGATCCGGGCCGGACCGATCTTTATTTCAATGAGAAGGAAATAAACGCCAAATCGCCAAGATTCAACTCCTGGATCAAAACCGGTCTAGAGGAGACGGATAACCTTGACAGAATGCCGTACGTTGAAAACATCTACGGCCGTAAAATTACTCCGGAAGAAGTGGTAAAAACCCTGATCTGGATGGAGAGCCGTGGGACACACACCCGGGACGGCAAGGTACTGGAGAACGCCTGGGGCTTCACTGGCTTCATGCAGCTGGGTGAGCATTTCGGCCAGGGACGGTTCGATCCCGAAGAAAACATTCGCCTGGGTATAGATTTTCTCAACAACTCATGTCTGAACAGCGCGACTCCGCCGGCCAACAAGTTCCAGTACCAGATCTACAACCCTTATGACGCTCCCGAGGAGATGCTCATCAAGGCCATGGTCGGCTACAACCGCGGACCATACGGCACCACGGAACTGTTGACCGGCGAAGGAATAATCAGCCCGCCCATGGTGGGATTGGACCGGCCCTGGAATGCAATAATCGCCAAGACCCCCACCACCGGCCACAACTACATGCAGGAGGGGGTCGACTACGGTTTGATGGCCAAGGCTTCCCTCGGACTGCCGTTTTCCGAGGCAGAGAAGAACTGGATCAAATCATACCGGCGCCTCAACTCCGAGAAGGCTTTCGAAGAATGGCGCGACAACCTGTATAAATCGGTGCACTCATTATAAATTTATTAACCCGGAAAGTGCTGCTGTCTTCGTTGCGAGGCGAAGCAAATGACCGCCTCCGGGTTTAGGAAAGGAGCGATGAGTTTGAAAAGTGTAACAGGCAGTAACAGGATGGGTAGATGGAGCGGTCTGATACCGCTCCTTATCTGTTGTATGGTGTTTGGCATGACCGGACATTCAGCTGCCAACAAACTGTTTGCCGGCCTCGCTGCTGGGAGTCAACCGACGGTGGCTTCATCCACCCGCACCTACCGTGTAGCAAGCGGTGACACGCTGAATTATATCGCCCAGCGGTACGGGACAACAGTGGATGCCATCAAGCGGGCCAACAGCCTCACCTCGGATGTCATCTACCTGGGCGAGGAGCTGAAGATCCCGGGCAGCGGCGGGAATGGTGGAGGATCCGCCGTAACGCCGCCTGACGACGGATCGGTCCTCCTGGACGTGCCCACCATGAACCAGTACACCGCCGGGGGGAGTTATCCCTGGGGTTACTGCGCCATCACGGCTCTCAGGATGGTGCTCAGACACCGGGGGCTTTCCGATCCCGGTGCCGATGCCGTAGCGCTTTATGGCGCGCGTCCGTATATCCCCGGCGCCGGATCGGACGGAACACGCCTGGCCAGGCGGGCCCGGGAACTGGGAGTATCCGGTGCCCGCTTTACCAACACGGGGTCCCTTGATGACGTCAACAAGCAGCTCGAGAACGGTAACCCGGTACCCATCGGTGGGATCGGCTACTTCTCAGGCCGGGCGGTGGACGGAAGCGGGACGCACGCCCGCCGGTACGACGGTTCCGGGCACTGGATGCTCGCCGTGGGCTACCAACCGGATAAGGGCCAATATCTCGTCAACGATCCCGACACCGGCAAGCGGTACTACGTGAGCGAATACGCGTTTAAGAACTTCTTCTCCCCCGGTGGTGCCAACGATACGTGGATGCTAAGTTACTAGCAAACTACGCGTGGATGCTCGGTTTCCAGCCAATGATATGTTGATTCCCAGCGGCGCGCCAACGCTGATTACCTGTTTAACCTGAATAAATACGGGCCTTCTCCTATCACAGGAAAAGGCCCGTTTTCCATGCCACCGCTTCAAGCGGTGGTACAAGCGGTGGTAGTTAACTTCACGCGGTGTGCGCTGGTTAAAGGCTGCCGCAGCCTACTTCGGGAGGTTGTATGAGACCAGGGAACGGGTCACGTTATCCACCCAGTTCGGATCGCGCGCCCAGTAGATGAGATAGCGGGATACCGCTACTGCACGGAACTTAACTATTTTCTTCTCGGATCTGACACTGATCTCTATGGAAAGAGCGGGCAGCGTGATATCTTCGTGCATGAATCCGAAGGTGAAAAGGTTGATGTTCTCCAGGCCGGAAACCACCTTCGTGCCGTTTCGAGTGAGAGTGCCGGTGCTTTCTTTGAACCGGTAGGTGATGTTTTTTTCCTTTGGATCCTTGCTGCCGGTTTCGTACTGAGGCATCCCATCGGAATCGAGATCCAGCTGCCGTATCTTAAGCTCGATTCCATCGCCGTCTTCGGTGTTACTTATCCGGATACCGGAAGAGCCTTGCTGGACGTCCCTCTTGATCATCAGGATCGGCTTTCGGATTTTCTGGATCGCCACCAGCTTCCCGGTGCCTTTCCGGGAGCTGATAAAAACTATTCTTAGCATGGCGAACAAGCTTCCCAGGATAATGACAGCCAGGACAGCCCCAACCAGAAGCTCTACCATGCTGTAGCCCTGTCTTGTTTTTCCATTTAAATAACGCATACTGATCCTGATTCCATTTTCACCTAACTGACCCGGGCTCCGTTTCCACCTGTTCGGATACTTCTTCATCGTCATCTGTGCAGTCCCTACTCCATGGTCACCCGTGGATTCGACACCAGCGTCCTGAGAACAATCTCCAGATCTTTGTTCTGTTCCTTCCAGGTCACCCTGGCTTCCAGCGTGAGAAGCTCGTCCGGGACCTCCTGTGTCACCACTACCGTCCGGTCAAACCTGGTATCGAACCGCCCGACGGGCGGGAACGGGTGTTCACCTTTCTGGGCCAGAAAATCGAAGGACATGGATTTCATTATCTCCAGCGCTTCCGCCGCCATTTCAACCGCGGTGGATCGTTTCACCGTTTCGCTTGTTTGCGCCGCCCCGCTGGTGAAGATACCTACCAGCGGAACCAGGGCGATGGCGATAATAGCCAGGATTACGGCCAGCTCAGTCATGGTAAAGCCGCGATTAAAAAATCCTGACACGGGTCTCATTGTCATTCCTTCCATGGTCCCCAGGCCATTACCTGATCGGACATGGTCGCATGATAGACGGGCTGCCGCAGGCGGTCCTGATCGAATTCCAGGCTGTTTTCAGAAGCAATTTCCCAATTCCGGGCGTAGACCTGCCCCTTAATGGAAAGGTTGCTGTCGGTGACCAGGGTCCCGTAAGGCAGCATCAGCATACCCTCGAACAGGCGGTTGCCGAATCCCCTGATGGGAAGCGGGCTGTTGTTGAGCATGGCCAGGCCGAACAGCGCTTCGGGAGCGGTTTCACAATACCCTACCCCGACCCTGACACCCCGCGTTATCAGCCAGCCCCGTCCGTCCACGGCCCCCTTGAGGATCAGCCTGCTGGCCGGGTTGGAGGTTTCGATCATCATCTGGCCGCAGAGCGTGAAGCCATCAGAACCGGAGAATTGTTTTTTGAATTCTTCCACGCTGTTGAAAAAATAGCTGAACTTCTGGGCGCACAGCGGGAAACGCCGTTTGTTCGCTCCGTACCAGGTGTACCGCCAGGTGTCGTTCATGGCCTGCCTGGCGTCTTCATCCAGTGGATCGAGCGCGGGCGGCAAACCGGGCGTTACGCTGTCGTTCCAGGAAAGCTGCCCTTTGTCCCAGAGCCAAAGACTGTGGTCGGCCAGGGGAGAAGGCGGTGAAAGCCGCACCACTTTTATTTGCTTCAGCGCCTGGATGGATTTTCGGCGTCGCCCGGTTTTGACCGTGGAGACAAACTTGAGCACGGCGGTCTTCTCTATGGGGTCGGGGGCCGGATCGTCCATGAAGGGTGCGGCCTTGTGCAGACTGATCTTCACATCCAGGGAGAAGCTGGAAGAAAACGCCAACTCGGCGATATCCCGGGTGTAGGTAGGATCGTAGGTTTCTCCCGCACTGGAAGCGGTACCCGGGTTCCGCAGATGATCGTACCACGTCTCCCCTTCGGTGTTCATACTTTTCCTGACGTACCAGGCGGCTTCTTCCAGGGCCGCCTCGGCTATGTAGACCATTTTCTCGTGATGGTAGAGTGACCGGGTGAGGCGCTGTTCTCCCTGTAGGAAATTGAGAAACGCCATGCCCACGATGAAGAGAACGCACAAAACTCCCAGGGTAATCAGCAGATTGGAGCCGATTCCCCGCTGTGAAAAACCAGTTTTGTTAACGATAGTACGGAACACGAGAACGTTTTCCTTATTTACGAAGCTGGATCTAATCCGAAGCTGGATCTAATCCGAAGCTGGATTTAATCCGAAGCTGGATTTAATCCGAAGCTGGATTTAATCCGAAGCTGGATTAATAATAAGCAGTATGAAGGGTAAAAGCAACACCAGAACCGGAACCTATTGAAAACGAGGACCGGCCTGTTGAAAGACCGGCCCTCGATGTTAGTCAACATCTGTCAGAAAATGGTATGTTTGCTATTGACCGATACCCTGGTAGTTCTTGTCCCAGCCGTCAAGGACCTCCCGCAGATCGGCGATGAGAGCAGCTGCGTCATCGGCCTCCTCGGCTTCATCCTCGGGAGTCTCCGCAATTTCTTCCGTTGTTTCCTCAGCGGCAGCCTCTTCGTCGGTTGCTTCGGCAGTTTCTTCTTCGGTTTCCTCGGCCTCCTCGGCTTCGGCCACTTCTTCCGTCTGCTCCTCGGCTATCACGTCGCCATCGGCGATTTCTTCCTCGTCGGCCAGTTCTTCTTCGTCCCCGCCGATAACGGTTTCGCCGTTGACGTCTGAGCTGTTGACCCTCAGCACCGGAAACGGCAAGCCGAAATCAGCGCCGGAAACGATGTCGCCCTCGGCATTGGAGGAATAGACTTCATTCTCTTCCCCGTTCACGGTTTCCGTGACGGTGGTCTTGCATTTCCATGTTCCCCCTACGCAACCCTGTGTGAGCATGCTCAACCCGACCAGTGCTACCAGTGCCAACATTAACCTCATTCTCTGTCTAACCATCCTTTACCATCATCCCTTTCCTGTTTTATTATTCAAACCTTACCTTGATCACTATTAATTTGCTTCCCCAATAATCAGCGGCCCAGGTGGGCGTTGATGTAATCTGTCACGGCGGTGTCCCTGTTTGCCAGGCGGCCGTCTTCCTGCAGAACGAAGGCGGTAGTTCTCTCATCGCAGCCGGTTATCTTATCCATGGAACAGATGACATCCGCACCCTCAAAGGGCACATCGAACCGGGATCCGGCCAGCGATTCAACTTCTTCCTCGGAGGTTCCGGCCGGCTCGGGAGCGGCGACCCGCTCTTCCACGGCAGTTTGCTCGGCTGCAGCAGCTTGCTCTGCCGCCTCTACTGCTGTGGCCACAGATGCCTTGTCAGGGAATATCTGGCAGCCCTGAATAAACATGCTCCAGCCGATCAGTACTGCCAACATCAACATAGCTCTAAACGTCAGCAAAGCTCTCGGTGTCAGCAGAGGTCGTGAACTGTTAGAAAGTCGTAGACTTTTCGCCATCATCTCACTCATCATCCTTTTCATTGGCTCGTTGCTTGATGGGCACAGTTTGCTCAAGATAGATATTTGTTTTGGGGATTTCTTTTTTTGGAGTTGCTTCGCGTGCTCGTCGGTCCTCAACTGGCCTGAGCACTTAGTGAATGGATAGGATACTTCTTATTGGCCGATTCCCTGGTAATCCTTGTCCCAACCGTCGCCCTGCTCCAGTTCACCTGTCTGGCCTTCCGGAAGCTGGGCGAGAACTTCGGAGGTTTCGTCACTGGCTGCCGGCTCGTCGGTGCTGTCCGCCAGCTGCCCGTCATCTTCCTGATTGGCCTCGTCGGCATCGGTTCCTTCGTCGACATCGGCTTCTTCGCCCGCTTCCTCATCCTGGCCGATGACGGTTTCGCCGTTGACCTCGGAGCGGTTGACCGCCAGAACCGGGAAGGGCAGACCGTATTCGGCGCCGGAAACTATGTCACCTTCGGCGTTAGAAGAATAGACTTCTTTTTCTTCACCATTGACGGTTTCCGTGACAGTCGTAGTGGAAGTCCAGGTTCCCTTGATGCCGCAACCCTGTGTGAGCAGGCTCAATCCGACCAGCACTACCAGTACCACCATTGACCTCATGTTTCCTTTTGCCATCCTTTACCACCATCCTTTTCTTTCTTTTTTTATTATCTATCGCAGCTCCGGTAGTGAAGCCGCGTTTTTTACTGTTTCTCAGTTGGGCCTGAGCGCGTACTGAAACGGTGTGGCGCCGCCGTTGGGTCCGACGTTGCGTACATGAGTGGATCCCTGGTTGTCCACCACGTTGGCCAGTCCCTGTCCACGGTCAGCCCATCCCTGGAACATGTAGGTGTGGGACGGATACCCCGGATCACCCGGGCCGTCCTGGGTAAAGACCACGTCACCGGACTGAAGGCCGCCGGGATTAGATACCCTCTGAAATCCCAGCTGGCCTTCCAGGTAATCGGAAAACGGACGGGTCACGGTGCTCACTCCACCATCCTGGGGCACATCGTACCCGGCCTGCCGCAGCGCGGAAGACATGAAGGCCACGCAGCCGTTGCGGGTGGTGCCGAACCAGTTCATGACATCGTCATTTACCTGCTGGTAGCCACCGGGGCTGCCGTAGAAGCCGGCCAGGCGCTGTCCACCTGCTCCTGTCCCGCCTCTCGGGGCAAAACCGCCGCCCCTGCTGCTGTTTGCAGGAGCTCCACCGGCTAATCCGTCGTTTATGGCGTTGGTCCAGTTGTTGCCTCCTCCCGCGAGCGTTCCGTCATTCATCAGCATCCCGGGGGCGTTCGGAGTGTTTCCGTCAAAAACATTCGCCATGTTCTGAACCGTCTGCGGACCACCCTGGAGCGCACCGGAAATACCCTGCACCGCCTGCCCTACCTGTCCCAGGACCCGGGTCACGTCGTTGGCACCGAACATACCAGCAATGTTGCCCGCGGCGCCAAGTGCCTGCTGGACGGCATCCATGACGTTTGAGCTTGACAGTACCTGTGAAACTCCCGAAATCAAGGAGGTGATGATGTTTCCGATGTTGCCGGCCGCGCCGCAGCCCTGCAGCAGCAGGCTTCCCGTAAGCACCACGGCCAGAACCAGTATCGATGCGCTTTGTTTTCTGATCATGGGATTTCTTCCTTAATACGAAATCATCCAGATATTACCGTCGCCGCCAGGGGAGAAGAAACGCTTGAAGGCGTTTTCACCCACGTGGATCTTCCGGCCGGTAGCGGGATCGTTAACCGTGAAAGTCTTGTTGCCGTTGTCGTAACCGGTGGTGAGCATCCAGTGCCCCGATCCTGCGTAGTTGTGGCTCTCCGGAGCGCCGTTCTCGAAGGTTCCGTTAAACTGCCCGATACCTCCGGTGAGAACCGGTTTACCCCGGGAAAGGGAATTCTTTATATCGCTGGTACTGCCGTTGGTGGTGTATTTCGCGCCGGGAATACCGAGCTCCTGCGCCCGCCTGGCCAGGAGCTGGCCGCTGGAGCCCTGTCCCGGGATGTAGGGACGGCTGCCTTGAAGCGCCACCGCGTCGGCGCCGGGATCCCCGATTCCGAGGTGCCTGAGCAGCATTCGCAGAGCGGTGATGGCGCAGTAACCACCCGGGTATTTTCCACCGGCGGTGTACTGGTTCATCTGGGGTACGTTTATCTCCTTACTCTTCGGGCTACCGGACAAACCGCCCTGTCCTGTGGAGGCCACCAGGGTGTCAGCTCCTCCAGCAGTGGATCCCCCGGCACTGGAGATGCTCGCCACCTGGTCCAGACCTGAGGCACCGCTGTCACCGGCTTCCTGGGACAACACGGGCTCCTGTCCGGCGGCCAGGTTGGCAATGAGATCGTTACCCGCCGCCGGGGTGACGGTGCAAACCACAGCGACACATACCGGCAGCCAGAACAATTTCGTCCACTGTTTTCCTATTGTTTTCCGAGTTACCTTATTCATTTGTAACTCTCCTTTCTTTACCCTGTCTCCGTATTGTGTTTGCACAAACCGATCGCAACTCCGGTGTGAAGCCGCGGGTTTTACTGTTGTGGAAAACCGGTTAAGAGAATCAAAACCGGGGGGATGAATTCGTGTCCCGTCCTGTTCCTTTGCTCATTCAGCACGTCAGATTTTGCGCAAGAACATTCAGGGGTTTTGGTTTGGGTGTTTTTGAACTGCGTTCCTTGGCGAACTTACCGGGAGTTGGTCGGTTTTTAAAACCGTTCCCTGCCATCTATCTCTATTGTAGAAATCGAACCCCGACATTGTCAACTTTTTTTTTGGGCGGGTAGCAATTATATTATTCCGCGGTATGTAACCGGCGCTTTTAATGAAGCGTGCGCCCTGGATTGAATTAACGATAAAGGCAAGAATTGACTTGTACTCCGGTTCCCTATATAATAATCCCCATATAAAAAAGCCCACTTAATTGTATGGGTGCGAAGGAGATAGCTGTGATCCAGGTGAGTTTTACTGCTGATGAGCTGGAAAGAGCTACCGCTATATCGTATCTTCCGGTGGACTGGATGGCGGTGCACCTGGGTGAAATGGCTTTTCTCAAGAAAGACCAGATTGAAGCCGCTTCCGAGGAACTGGCCGGTTCTCTCGATGAACTCGGTGAGGTGAAGTCACAGCTCGACGCGTTATCCGTTGAAAGCACGCGGGATGATGAAAACGCTCGGGATGGATCGAAGAAACCGGAATCATCACCTACCGGGGAACCCGTTGAATCATCCTCGGTCGTCTGGAAAAAGCTTCTCAAGCCCTCCGGGGAATCTGCGGATGCATCTACCGGCCGCTGGAATAAACTCCTCACGTCCGACGATTCGTCTCCGGAAACATCCACCGGCCGCTGGAACCAGCTCATGACCGAGGGCACGACAACTTCGAAGTTGTCAGTCAGTTCGGAGGACACTTCCGATCCCCGGATCATCGCTTTACGGAAATACGAGGCGGAATTGCTTTGGAAGGTGGGCAAGCTGTTTGCCCGGATAGTGATTGAAGGATCAATTGAAGTGCCGCTGGTCATTGCCACCCGGTGCCGGGAAGTGCTGCGCTCGGAATAACATTGCGTATTTCGTTGGTGCTCCCCGCAGCCGGTTCGCACCCTTCCTTAGGCTTAGACCGATTTGCAGATTCCGGCTTCTACTTGACGGCGACCACGTCCGCGTTGCCGCCACTGGCTGATCCGGTGCCATGGTAGACATAGTCTTCCGCCACGATGTCATCGTACAGGTGCGACCGGAGAAACATGCCGGTCCAACGGGCGATGGTCTCTGTTGCCTCGTCCTGTTGCAGGCTCGGGGTATTGTTGTCCCGGGCAGCGCCAGCGGGATTGTTCGAGTCGGTGATACCGTAGTGGTTGGCTCCCTCGACCATGATCATGGCCCCGGGACCTCCCGTGGTTTTCCGGGTGAACTGCTTGAACGTGTCTTCGGGCAGGGCCTTCTCGTCACGGCTGCCCTGAATGAAGGCTGTCGGGATACCTCTGGTATCCACCTTTGAGAAATGTCCCACTACCGGAATTTTGGTGTTTGTCCCGTAAAAAACGCCGGCAGCCAGCTCGGGGGGCGCCTTGTAAGAAAGTCCCAGATGTGTCGGCGGCTGTCCCTTGCCCTGCAGCACCCCGAGCCCGGCTAGACCGCCGAAGGAGTGACCGGCTACGGCTACCTGGGTAAGGTCCACCCTCCCGACCAGTGGAGACTGGTCGTTGAAATTCTGCGCCCTGACATACTCCCAGGCACGGTTGAACGTGCCCTGGTCAGTCATGTTTTTTCCAAGAAGTGAACGGTGGTTGGGGACGACCACGATGAACCCGTAGGACGAGAGGATTTTCGCGTAATTCGAATAATGGCTTTTGTCGACCTTTGCACCCTGCAGCAGTATGACCACCGGCAGCTTATCATCACCGGACTTGGGGATGTAGATATCAGTTTCGTCTTTACATATTGTGGTTGTGTACACATGGCCTTCCTGATGCATGCCCACCTGGTTCGGCTCCAGGGCGTAGGACCGGAGGCTGCCTGCCTGTCCGTCGGCGAAACCGTTCTCTCCGCGAAGTTCGTCCTGGTCTTCGCCCTGCTGAGCTTTACCAATGGTACCGTCTTCACCCGGCTGAGTTTCATTGAGAACCGCGGTATCAGATAGATGCACTTCCTCGAAGGCCGCAGTCTCAGATGGTTGATCACCGTTTTGCAGGGGCCACAGCAGGTCGTTTCCGGCGGCGGTTGGTATAATCCCGCCGGATAATACCATCACGGACAGAAGAAGTGTTATGAACAATTTGCCTGATAGTTTGAAATCCGAATAGAACGTAATGTTTTTCATTTCGTTGTCGACTCCTCGCCATGTATTTATGCTCTCAGTTGTTTTTCCTCTTAAACGGAGTGCTGAGCCAATTGCCAACCTTACCGGCGGCAGCCTGGATACCACGTCCCACTTTACCGGCTGTGTTCTGGATGCCATGTCCTACCTTACCGGCGGCGTTTTGGATACCCTTGCCCGCTTTGCCCGCGGCATTTTTGATACCCTTGCCCGCTTTCTGACCCAGCTCTTTCAGATCTTCACGGTGCTCGTAGGCGGTGACGGCCACGCTGGCGACGCCGATGGGGACCCAGAGGACCTGCGCTCCCGGGACCACCCAGGCGGCCACGGAGGCGGCGCCCAAACCTGCCTTCAGAGCTGACAGTGCCGCGCCTTGCTTGTCACCGGCCTGGTACCGGTCGTAAGCCTGCTTGGCGTTGAGTCCCATACCGATGGCCGAAGCCGCGGTACCGGCGCCGGTGAAGACCGTACCGGCCACGTTGCCCACAGAGCCCAGTTTACTGCCCATCCCCGCCAGGATTCCGGCGTTCTGGGCGATACCGGCTCCCAGGCGTACGCTCCGGGCACCAGTCTTGGTCAGGTCCGCCGCCGCCGCCGCATCCTGGGGATTCTTTTCGAAGTCGGTGAGCGTGGCGATGTTTTCCGGCACCCGGGTGAGCCCGTCTGCCACCAGCACGACCTGCACGCCGGTGTCCAGCGGCGAGGCAAACGGCGCGTTGACTGATTCTGCCAGGGCGCTGGCCGTGAAGGCGCCATTGGCGGCCAGCTCCTGCGCGGCCTTTCTCTCATCTTTCAAAGTGGACTGCTCAACCTTCTTGTAGGTCTCGGTTGATTTCATGTGCTCCTCGACCTGGGCCAGGGTCCAGCCCTCGTTCTGGATCTTGTCGGAATAGAAGGACAAACCCCAGTTGCCGGGTTCTTGCTTGAGATGCATCCGATACAGCCTGGAGATGGACTTGTTTACCGCCTCGGCATTTACTGCTGCCGGATCCTTTTCACCGGCAGCCGGCCGCACTCCGGAGCTGATCATACCAAGAAGATCCACGGCCGACACCAGGTTGACCGGAAGTACCATGATTAAAGCGAGCAGCACTGCTACGAATCCAAAAACCTTGTTTCTTGACTGTTCTGACTGGTGCGGTTTCACTATGACGCACATCCTCTCATCGTGAGTTGACCTGGTATTTTTAGAAGGTGGGACGCCGGGAGATGGTTACAGAGTTTTTGCCCGACTCGCTTTATACTATGCAGCCGGGTGGAAAATGTTTCAAAATAAAAAAAGTGAATTCTGGTGCCTGGATTTGACAGATGTGCATCATAACCATATGAGTGCGGGAGGTACTTTCACTGCGGGCGAATCATCTTGCAAAATACAACTCCACAAGCGAGCATATATCCACGCCAGCGTGTGCTTAAACCCAGCGTGCGTATCTTCGCCATACAAAACTCCTTGCGATAATTATTGCCCTAGTCGGGAGCGAACGCTCCGGCCCAGGTGGAAGGGTTTGACAGATGTCCCGGAGAATTAGTACAAAATATTCAGTGCGGCATACATAATTTAATTGTCTTTCACGAGGCATGCAGTTGAGAGGGGTAAGGATAATGCGAAACAGGCTGACAGTTAAACGATATACCGGGGATATTCTCTTTTTTGCTGTGGTGCTATTTTTCTTTTTCGCGGCGGGGAAGGCGTGCGCTCTCACGTATCTCTTCGTCCTTTTCGACGCGGGAGAAACCAACGGTCTTATCCCTGTTATAAATAAAATAGACAAGAACACCAATCAGGTGCACATCGTGGCGGAGGGCGCATCCACCACCATTCTGCGGCGAAAGGGCATCCCGTTTTTCCGGCTGAAGGATTTCGTGTACGGCAGCAGATTCGCCTTCCAGGTGGATAAGGAGAAGATCCTCTTCGAGCACCACGCCGGATACCACATCCCCATGCGGTACGTTTCCATCGGCACCCTGCCTGAGAGGGTCTTCAAACAGCTCAAACCGGATGTCCTGGTGGGTGGGCTGGTGTGCCTTTATGAACGTGATTTCTACAAAATGGCCGCCGAAGCGGGCATCCCGTCATTCGGTTTTTTCGACTTCTATGATGTCCCGGGTCACGATTCTATCTTTTCTCAAATCATTCCCGAGACGGATTACCTTTTCGTCAATTCAGAGGCGATCGCCCGGGGTATAGACAAGATGGGGATCAGCAACAAGGATCAAATCAGCAACAAGGGCCCAATCAGCTCAAGGGGCCAAATAATCGTCTCGGGCCATCCCAATTTTTCACGGCTGGCTTCGCTGAAAGAGGAGTTCGACCGTGAAAGAGTTCTTGGCACCGCCGGGCTGAACACCGCCAGCAGGTACTTTATTTTTACGACCCAGTACTCGGAGGGAAATGATCAACTGCTCGACCGGCTTATCCAGGTAATGAAAGACGACTACAGTGATGTCGAGTTGATCATCGCTCCGCACCCGAACCAGGACCCGGTGCACTACGTGGAGATCGGAGAGCAATCAGGTCTCACGTTCCACATTCTCGACCGGAAAAAGATGAGCGTCTACGAGGCCATGCTCGCTTCGGACATCGTCTTCACCCAGACGTCTACCACGGGATTCGAAGCGGTGCTCCTGGATAAGGACCTGGTCCACATACTCCCCGCTGATTACCCGGCTGACAAGGAGTTCACTGTCAGGAAAGGACTGGCGCTGGCAGCCACCGGGCGGGAAGAGTTGGAAGAAGCCATAACGACGTTTATTTCCAACAGTCCCGCAGCTGAAACCATGCGAAACGTGGTACGAGAATGCTATCCTCTTCCCGGAGCGGACGACACGATCATCAGGTTCATCGAGAAAATCGCAGCTTCCCCACCGCCGCGATAATGGCTTTTCTCGATTTCATAGGAATTCTTTTTCCGAAATCGGTGGTGAGAAGGTTCTTCTTCTCCGTAACCAGCGCAAACAGCGTCTCGTTCGTCAGCAGCCCGTTTGGGGAGCAGTTCAATTTCTTAGCGTGCTTTTCCCGAAGAGCGAACAGTTTCTCGAACAAGCGTTGATCGCCGGGAGCGAGTTGCTTGAAGTTCTTCGTTCGCAGGACTTTCGGCCGGCTGTCATATCGATGAGGTTTGTTTTGCGCCTGCAGGTTTTTCAGGATGAATTTGTCCAGGAGACCGTTTTTTAATATGTCGGCCAGCAGCTGGTCCTTCAGTTCGAAGAGATGGATCACATCTGTGAGAGCGTAGTCGAGAGCGGCTTCCCTGATTGGCCGGGTGTTCCAGTTGTTTCGCTGGAACCGTTTCTTCGACCGCTTGTAACTGATCGATATCGCCTTTTCCAGCACCGACGACAGGTCGTTTTTCTCGTAATCCAGTAGAAGTACAGCGGCCTGCAGATCGAGCACCGACAGGATGTCCATACCGCAATTCTTGAAAAGAAACGCCCGGTCACCGGGGGCATCAAACATAATTTTCATGATAGATCTGTTCTCAACGAGGCTTTTCACCAGTTTCCGCGGCACCTTGAATGGATCGATAATAACGGCGTCATGACCGTCATAAATCTGAATCAGGCACAATTTCTCGCCGTACTGGTGCAGGTTTGATTCGCACTCGATGTCGAACGCTATGATCTCAGTGCCATCTTCTGCAAGCTTCTGCAGGTACGTGAGGAGTTTCCTCTCACTGTCGATGTATGTATGTTTCACCGGTCATCCTTTCAGATACCTTGTGCCTGTGTTAATCCTGCAATTTCAGTTTTCTTCACCTACATTGTACGTCCGGACGGACTATCGAGCAAGGATCAATGAGGCCACACATATATCTGTACGCTTCCCAGCCGGCATTGCAAGCCGCGACTTTCCGATGAATAAAAAGCAATCACCGTTCGTCTTACCAGGTGTACATAGTGCCGAATAGTCATCTGCCGGGACTCGATTGTCATCCGCCCTCCCCGGTTTTACCGGGGCCTTGACTGGAGGAGCAACCAGCGGATCCAAAAACCGTAGTACAATGAAAACGAGGTCGACATCATGATACGAAACAAAAACATTTTAATACTCGCCGGGTTATGGGCAATTTTCAGTTTACCGCCAGCGGTACCTGGACAACAGAAAGCCAGCTTCGCGAGAGAAGCGCTGTCGAAAAAATCAGAACGTATAGCGCCGTCACGGGCGTCCGCGCCTGGATACACCCTGTTCGCACCCATGCGCTCTACCACGACCTACCTGATCGACAACACGGGGCAGACCGTCCACACCTGGAACAGCGATTACACTCCGGGATTGGCTGTCTACCTTCTGCCGGACGGCAACCTGCTGCGGACCGCCTCCCTGCCCCGTAAAACGAGCTCCCCTTTTACCGGCCGCGGTACCAACGGCGGCATCATCCAGGAGATCGACCCCGGCGGTGACGTGGTCTGGGAGTACCGCTACGCTTCGGATTCCGTCAAGCAGCACCATGATATCGAGCCGCTGCCCAACGGCAATATCCTGCTGCTGGCCTGGGAACTGAAAGATGCCGCGGCCCTCGAGGCAGCGGGCGCGAATCCAAAGGTCCACACCGCAAAGCAAATCTGGTCGGAGCACATCGTGGAGATAAAGAAGAAAGGGCGCAGCGAAGCAGAAATCATCTGGGAATGGCATGCCTGGGACCACCTGGTCCAGGAATATAAAAAAGACAGCCACTCCTATGGCCGGGTAGTACAGCATCCGGAGAGAATCCATCTCAATTACAGCGCCGCTCCACGCGGAAAGGCAGACTGGCTCCACGCCAACTCGGTGGATTACAACGCCGAAAAGGACCAGATCCTAGTGAGCATCCACGGCTTCGGGGAAGTGTGGATCATCGATCACTCCACCACCATCGAAGAGGCCGCCGGACGCACCGGTGGGCGCTGGGGGAACGGCGGAGATCTACTCTTCCGGTGGGGCAACCCGGCTGCCTGCGGAGTAAAAGGTCCTCGGCAGCTCACCGCCCAGCATGATGCCCGATGGATACCGGATGGATACCCCGGAGCAGGAAATATCCTGATATTCAACAACGGGAGCCCACGCGGTCGTTCTCCCCGCTCAACCGTACTGGAGATCACTCCCGTAGACTATTCACGCAGCGCCGGGGTGGCGGCTGAGGTGGCCTGGAGCTACGGCGCCACCGGCACCGACAGCTTCTATGCCCAAAATATTTCCGGCGCTCACCGTCTTCAGAACGGCAATACCCTGATTTGCTCCGGCCCCCAGGGCCGGTTTTTCGAAGTGACCGCAGACGACGGCCGGACCGTGTGGGAATACACCTGCCCCGCCGTAAGCGCTGGACTATCCGGAGGGTCGGACAGGAGAGGCCGGAACCGGTTTGGCCGGTCCGGAGCCGCAGGGGATCGGCAGCGTACGGGATTCGCGAACCGGCAGCAGTTCGGAAACGACACCCGGCCGGGCAATACAAATCAACCAGGATCTGGATCCAATCAGAAAACCGAGACCGATAATCCCGTTTTCCGCGCCACCCGGTACGCTCCCGACTACGCCGGGCTTGAACCGTATGTAAAGAACAATTCGTCCTCACCCACACACAAGACTCCCGACTCATCTCCTTCTGACCAATCCGCCATCGTCACGGCACCTGGCCCATCCTCAACAGCCGGCATCACCTATCCCATTGTGGACACCAACCAGCAGCACTGCTACGGGTCCGGCGGCGGCAGCATGCGGGCGCCTTCACCGGGGCGGAAACTCTACGGGCAAGATGCCCAGTACAACGGCAACAAACCATCTTACACCGATAATGGTAACGGCACCGTCACCGACAATGTCACCGGCCTGATGTGGGTCAAGGACCCGGGCGACAAGGTTTCCAACGGGCAGGCAACAACCGGCGCTGCTTCGTGCCGCGTGGGTGGATACAGTGACTGGCGGCTGCCCACTATCAAGGAGCTTTATTCACTGATCGATTTTTCAGGCGGGATGGGTCACCGCCCGGCCAAACCGTACCTGGATAACGACTATTTCGAGTTCCGGTTTGGCAACACCGGCGCCGGTGAACGTTCCATCGATTCGCAGTACTGGTCGGCTAGCCAGTACGTGGGCACCACCATGCGCGGCAATGCAACCGTCTTCGGAGTCAACTTCGCTGACGGGCGCATCAAAGGCTATCCCAAAAGCGGTAGAGGACGTAGAAAGCGCACCCAGTTTGTACGCTATGTCCGGGGCAACACAGCCTACGGGCACAACGACTTCACCGACAATGGCGACGGCTCCGTCACCGACCGGGCTACGGGGTTGATGTGGGCGAAGATCGACAGCGGAAAGGGGCTGAACTGGGAGCAAGCGCTGGCCTACGCCGAGAACCTGGAACTGGCCGGGCACAGCGACTGGCGGCTGCCCAACGCCAAGGAGCTTCAAAGCATCGTCGACTACACGCGCGCTCCGAAAGCAGGGCGGAACGGTACCAAAGCCCCGGCCATCGATCCCATCTTCGGTATCACCAAACCAGAATCCTACTTCTGGACCAGCACCTCCCACCTTGAACGGCCGGGCCGTCACATGGGGAACGCCGCTGTCTACATCGCCTTCGGCCGGGCCATGGGCTACATGGGCAGGCCGGGAAGCTCCGGGAGCAAGACCTTTATGGATGTCCATGGAGCCGGCGCCCAGCGCAGCGATCCCAAGACGGGGGATCCTTCGCGGTTTCCCACCGGCCGCGGCCCCCAGGGCGATGACATTCGTATCTACAACTACGTCCGCCCAGTTCGTGACGTCAATTAGCCAGAGATCCGCCATCCGCCACCCAATGTATTCCTCCCCCTTCTCAAGCCAGTCATCCCCCGGCTCAAGGCAGTCATCCCCCTCCTCAAGGCAGTCATCCCCCGGCCCAAGGCAGTC
>CAYSPT010000081.1:7386-21542 GCA_964432985.1 uncultured bacterium | reverse complement strand
CTTTCCCTGTATTAGCTCGGGAGATTACCCAGAATTAGCGCGGGGCGGCACAGTAGGGACGTGGATAATTCTGCAGCACCACCGGCAGGTTCTTTTCTCTACAGGCTTCCACTATTTTTTCCACGTCGCTTTTCAACCACTCGTACCGTTTTTCGGTATTCTTCTGCCTGGACTGGAAGAAGTCCAGATAATCCATGAAAACCGGATTGGACTCCAGTTCCGGGTGCGCTTCACGCATCGTGGTAAGAATCATCAAAATATATTGGAGCTCGTAGGTACTTTGCAGATCGTAGGCCTTGCTCAAAACGTGATAGTTGGCCATGTGGTCCGGCGAAGGATCGAGTTCCATGGCCTTGCCTGCAAACAGCACCACCTTGTCGTACCGTCCCATCTGCAGGCTGTCCTCAGCCCATCTCCGGAACCTGTTGGCCACGTCCAACTCGGTATTCTGGGAGGACCTTCCCCCGGGGAACTGCTCGTCTCCCGGCCTTACGCCGGATCTCAGGGGCATGTTTAAAAACGGCCGTATGTGAGTCCCTTTATGGGTGGATGTTTGTTTAAGCGCTTCCTGGTAATTGGCATCGCGCTCCAGCGCCTTCTGGTAAAACTGCTCGGCGGTCAAAAAATCTCCCCGGGTGTTGTGGAACTGTGCCATCCCGTAGAGGGCAGTCAGTGATTCCGGGTCCTGTTCGAGAAGTTCATGGCAGTACGCTATACCTTCTTTCGTGCGGTCTGCCTGGTGAAAACCGACCAAGGTTTCGATGTGATCTTGAGATACTGTAATGTGCGTTTCCTTTCCGGGTTTAGAAAGGTTTTTCAGGTATTCGATGATGAATTCTTCAGAACTGTCAAACAGTTTGGACGAACGCTCGGTGTCCTGGTGACGATCGGAAGCGTGAGGATCATTCTCTCGCCACCCGTCGGGATTGTCTACCGTCCCGGTTTGGCCGCCGGTTCCTGACTGCTGTCTTCCTGTATCGTTTTTGAGAGACCTTCCCTTCAAGTTCAGGACGATTATCCTGAGCATCTTGGTTATCCTGAGGTCCAGAACAAAATCTCCTGCGGCGGTGAAGGTTTTACGAAAGAAAGAAGCTTTCTCGGAAGCGCACAGGTACTGGTTGAATCCCTGCATGTTGAACCGGTTGGCGGCACCGACCAGGAGAATCACCAGATTGGGATTATGCTTGTCCAGCCATCGCGGAAGCGCTTTACGCACCTGGTGGGAGTTGTGGTCGCACACACCCTGGTTGATGACCCTGAACCATCTTCCTTTTCCCGCCGTCCTCGGATCAGTGTTGAGCAGTTTTTCCAGCCGGGCGGGATAGGTTTCGTACTCCCACACCAGACCTCCGAAGGTAAACGAGTCTCCCAGGCACAGTATTGTAAATGTATCATACGTAAAACCGCCGGAGGGCTGCGTGGTTTCGTTTAGCCGTTTGGAGATCAAAAAGTGGCCGGTTGCCCGGAGTCCCAATTCCAAAAGCCCCAGGAAGAACACGAGACTGCACAGGCTGATCAATATTTTTACCTTTAGCGTCGTCCCGGTTTTACTCATTTTCGTCCCTCTCCCGCCGCGGTTCCGCTATCAGCCTCAGGCCGGTGTAGCGGTATCCGTACTGGTAGCTCAGCGCATAACGAAAAGCGGACCGAAGCGCCGGGGCAAGCATGTTCCAGGCTCCACCACGAATAACCCGGAGGTCAATTATCTCCGGCTGCATGGGGCCTTCGGGATCACGTCCAGGGCTCGTTTTGTAATAGTCGCTGTGGTACCAGTCCAGGCACCATTCGGCCACGTTTCCGTGCATGTCGTGAATACCCCAGGCATTGGGCTCTTTGAGACCCACAAGGCGGGGCCGATTTCCTGCATTGTTTTGATACCAGGCGCACCGCGGCAAGGTATCGAATTCATTTCCCAGGCAGTATCTGCCCGACGTCCCGGCGCGGCAGGCGTACTCCCACTGCGCTTCGGTGGGCAGGCGGTAGTTCCGGCCGGTGTCACCGGACAGCTTGTGGGCAAAATCCCGGCAGTCCTGCCACGACAGCCGCTCTACCGGGAAGTTGTAACCCTGCAAAAAACTGGGATTGCGTTTCATGACCGCTTCGTACTGTGCCTGCGTAATCTCATATTTGCTAATCCAGAATCCGTGGCTGATCTCTACCGTGTGCGCCGGTTTTTCATCTCCATGCCCATCGTCAGATCCCATGGTATAGGTTCCCGGAGGTACCCAGACCATCTCCATCTGTACCGCGCCACCATCGATACCCAGCAGTTCCACGTATCCGCTTCCACTAACTGGCTGGTTAGGCAGTCCGGCCTGGTGGTCCAGTATCTTCCGTATCCGCTGCTTCTCTTCCGCAGTCACCTGCGGGCTTCGGGTTGCAACAGAAGTATCGGGTGACGGTTCGAACCGGTTTGAGGAAGTATCCCGATCGGGCAGGAGTTCCCGGGAGACAGAGTCCATCCGGGCGGTACGCTGGGCGCGGAAATGTGAGAAACCGATTCCGGCACTCAGGGCCAACACGGCAGCCACAACGAAGATCAGGACATTACCGCCGCGTTTTGTGTTTGATCCTCGAATCTTCCCGGTGTTTTCCGGTTCCCGCTTTGAATCGGTCATTATTCTGCCCTCCGGCCCAATTGTATCATAAGCACCTTCAGAAGCGACAGCGCGTCAAATGAAAGACGGAAACCGGGCAATTGACTCCCTTATCACTTGAGTGATACACTTTATACGTGCCCGGCTGGATATGTCCTCTCTTCACCTATTTAACAAAAATAGGTGAAACCAGAATCGTGGAGTACACCGTTTATATATTGTAGAAGGAGGGAAAAGCTGCAGGAATGGACGAGAAAAACGACAAACCAGATAAGGGAGCGCTGCCGCAGTTCGAGAGCAACAAGGACCTTATCATCTACCTGTTTCTCCTGATCAAGGAGAACAAGAAATGGTGGCTGCTTCCGCTGCTTCTGGTCCTGGGATTCCTGGGCTTGTTCATTGGGCTTACCGGTAACCAGTCAATACTTCCGGCTATCTACGCCTTCTTCTAACCAGCCGTGTTCAGGAGACCGTTGAGGTGAAGAAACGCACGCTATTGTTCATTCGCACGTTCAAGCTCCTGAGTGCGGGCGGTCCGGTCCCCCCCCTCGGCCTTCTCTACCTGGCTTCGGTGATCAGAGACCATTTTGGTCCCCTTTATGAGCCCCGTATTTACGATACCGGCGTCAACCCGTCGTCAATCGAAGAAATAAAGACGTCTCTCCAGCAGCTTTCCCCCACCATTGTAGGTCTCAGCACCATGAGCTGCGAAGCGGATCTCATGCACCGTATCGCGGCAGCGGTGAAGGAGGTGTGCGGTAGTGAAATCCCGGTCATCGTAGGTGGTCCTCACTCCAAGGTGGAAAAGGAACGGCTACTGGGAGACGTGAACATCGACTACGTGGTTATCGGGGAAGGAGAGCGCACCATAGTGGAGCTGCTGGAAGCGCTTCAGCGTGGCACGCCTCTTTCAGGCGTCGCGGGAATTGCTTTTCGAAAAGAAGGGGGGAGTGAGGTTGCACTCACCGCACCCCGGCCACCCATCGAAGATCTGGACGCTCTGCCGTTACCCGCCTGGGACCTGGTCGATCTCAAGCAATACGCCAGATATCCCAACTGGAATGGAGAACTAAAAGAAGGCTTCTACGTGCCGGTGGTAACTACTCGTGGCTGCCCGTTCCACTGCTTCTACTGTCACAACGTGTTCGGTAAAAAGATCAGGGCCCGGTCCCCTGAAAGCGTATTTTCGGAAATCGAGCACCTGTACCGGAACCTCGGTGTCCGCGAGATACACATCATCGATGATGTGTTCAACTTCAACCCCGCCCGCGCCCTTAAACTGTGTTCGATGATAGAGGATTCAGGGATGCATTTGTCGTTTGCTTTTCCCAATGGCCTGAGGGCCGACATAATGACGGCGGACGTTATCAAGGCTCTCAAGCGAATCGGGACCTACAAAATACACTATGGATTCGAAACCGCCACCCCCC
This sequence comes from uncultured bacterium, assembly GCA_964432985.1. Taxonomy (GTDB): domain Bacteria; phylum Muiribacteriota; class CAYSPT01; order CAYSPT01; family CAYSPT01; genus CAYSPT01. The sequence continues at coordinate 17,515 of CAYSPT010000081.1, read as the reverse complement.
GTCTCCAGCGGTTGATCCGTAAAAACCTGGATATCCCAAAAGCAGTTCAAACCATCAACATGACGGCGGATGCGGGTATTATCACCGGGGCCTATTTCATGTTCGGATTCCCCTCGGAAACCCGGCAGGAAATCAGGACCACCATCGATTTCGCCGTGCGGTCGAAACTGGATGTGGCCTACTTTTTCAAGGTCACTCCGTACCCGGGATCGGAGCTGTTCAATTCCCTGGAAGAACCTGGCCGCACCGTGGAATCAGGGGATTACGGCGACTATCATTTCTACTCCACCGCGCGATCCTGCTCGGACATCCCCCCGCAGGAACTCAACGGATTCATTCTCGAAGCCCAGCAGCGGTTCTTCAGCCGTCCCGTGCGTCTCTGGCGCAGTTACAAAAAGTCACCGCACAAGCTGGACTTTTTCAAGAAGCTGGTGCACATCTTCGCGGTGATGATCCAGGCCTACATTATCCGGAAACTGGCTCAAGCGCCGAAGAGTGATACATCAGGCGAGAATGCTGACGGCACGTAATGATGCCGGCAAGCAGCGTACCGGTTCATAGCATGGGACTGCCTACGCAGGACATCTTGGGTTTCGCATCGTTTGTTACCGCTACGCCCACCAGAAAGCTCGTCCTCGTTCAAAGCTGACGTTACCGCCCTCGACTCTGTGAGTGTGGAAAGTGAGGAGCAGCGGTATATTATTCGAGTGGTATCTGGGCAATAGGTCCGAGACGGTCGATATCTCCTGTCCTTTTCAACCTCGCCGCATATTCGGAGATATGCGGGGGCGGTGTTGTAGTCCCGGTTTCGTACCGTTTCGCGGCGGCAGCGAGAACAGCCTGTTCACGCTTGTGAAGGTAGTTTCCCAGCATTATGCCCGGGACGGCCAGGGTTCCGACAAACATGGTCAACAGCAGGGCGGGCGGGTTGGCGCCGAGTGACGCGAATAGTATGGCGACCGGAACGAAGGGTACTACTGGCATGGCGTATTCCCAGTCTTTCCATCTTTTTTTTGTTTTTCCGGCCAAAAGGCCGGCCGTGACGCTGAGTCCTCCCGCGGCAAAGAGTATGCCGAATGCCGCGTCATTTGCCAGAACAAAAGCTAAAAACAACAAAGCCAGAACACACTGGAAAACAAGCAGGGGTGCGAGCGCTATTAACCGCTTCTTCATTGTGAATCACCATCCTTTCTGCATCAGCCTTACTTTCTGCATTATGCTTACTTTCTGCATTATGCTTACTTTCTGCATTATGCTTACTCTATAAATCAGCCTTACTCTCTTAATCATTCATAGGTTCCAAACCACTCACGCAGGCACTGGAGCCGCTTCTCTATCTCCTCCCGATGCGTTTTGTAATAAACCGATCCCGCCACCACTGAGAGGCCGAGCACCAGCAGCAGAGAGCCGATAATGGTCATCTGGTAAGTCCGCTGGAGCTGGATCACTATCTTGTAGACGATGGAGGCCAGATCAACCAGGATTCCCGTGCATCCCAGTACGAGATAGAGCCGTACCCGCAGGATGCTGCCCAGCACCATGGAGGCCAGGCCCAGCAGGAGCATGGTCAGGTTGAACATGATGGGGTAGCGGTTGTCGGCCAGGGCGTAGTACCCGGCGGAACCCAGCATGGCCAAAAGCACCACCATCCTGATCTGGTTGCGCGTCTCTTTTTCCAGTTCTTTCCCGAATATCTGCAGCATGGCCAGCACGCCCAGCCCCGTGGGGATGACGTAAGCGTGAAGCGCCCGTAGTTCCAGTTTCTGCCAGAACAGCACCAGTATGAAAACGACCCAGCCCCAGATGGCCAGGACGCTGTAACGGGACTGCCGGTCACCGCGTCCCAGGAAGGAAAACAGCAGGCTGTTAAGCCCGATGGTTACCAGCACGATATCGGTGCTCACCTGGTGCCCCACGGCCCATGCCAGCGTCAGCAGCGGCAGCAGCAGCAGTGTCCCTTCCAGTGATTTTTGAATGGCTCTGTCCTGCCGTATGGTCCACGGCCTGGAGCCGGCCAGGGCGGTGGAGATCAACAGGCTGGCCCAGATATCGTATTCATGGTTCCATAAACCGCTGCTCACCATGACCTGGTGTCTGATAAGCACCAGCAAGCCGAAGGCGCACAACTGCCCCACGGTGAACTTCCACGTGGAGGACGTGTCCCGGCCGTCGATAAACCAGGCCAGCGCTGCTCCACCCCAGAGCAGGACAAACGCTACCATCTCCCGGGAAGCAAACAGGGTTCCGTAACGGTTGTTCAACACCACTACACAGATAAATGTCACCACGGTCAGAAGCGCCCGGTGGATGTCGTCTCCGTACTGGGTAACCAGGGTCAGCGTCTGGTGCATCAACCGCGCCCGTGCAGGCTCGTCTTGTTTAGCATCCCCCCCTGCGTATTTCCAGATAAGCCTGGCCAGGGACCCCATGATCAGGAGCGTCCCCGCCAGGACCAGGACGGGCCAGGTGTCGAACATCCCATCGGCGCCTTTCCCGGAAAAATAGACCTGGCCGAAATATGCCATCCACGGAATCCATGTCAGAAGGATTCCGGCCGTCCAGCGCTGCCCCGTACTGTCAGGCCAGCGGTCCTCCCGGGGCACCAGGGCCAGCAGCACTCCGCTTATGGCCATGGCGGCCAGGGCGGAGAGGTTCCAGGGACGGTGGTAGAGAATGTGGAAGAACGCCACCATACATAACAACAGGTGGCATCGGTCAGGGACCTGCACCGGTATCCAGCGGTTGATCAGGCGTGTTCCTGCCAGCAGGGCTGCCCACAAGCCCAGGATGACCCAGATAACGTCCAGTCTCCCCAGGTAGCTGGGCATGAGAAAATCGGCGTGCACAGCCACTGCGGCGAGCAGTCCCGCCAAACCCAGGTAGAACCGTGTGGAACTGACGCTTCCCTGGTGTGCAAACAGGGAGGCGGCCCCGATAAGAAGCGGAGCGAAAATGTAGGTGTTGAGGTTCCAACGGGTGAGGGCAACCAGGATCACGATGTGGACTGCCCAGATGAGCACGTGTCCCCACACCGATCTCAACGACTGCCAGGTGGGACCGTCCATCTGCCCTATCTCCTGCAGTATCGTCCTGATCGGGGACCGCCTGATCATGGACAGGACAATGAAATGAACCAGGACTATCCCGGTCCAGGCCGCCGCCACCGGGTAGTCAAACGGAGAGAGCCCGGGGTAGGCGGTTATGCCGAAATAAGCTCCGGTAGCCATGGCCAGACCGCCGTATAGCGCGGTGAGGCTGGACGAACCGAGAGCATGGAGCCTGATAAACATTAATCCCATCAGGATGACCACCGGCGCGTTGAAGTGAAAATGTGCGGTCAGGACCGGTTGAAGGGGGAAGAAGATCATCTGGAACATGGTCCTGAAGACATACAGTCCGAGTATCACGCTGCCGATCAGTACCGCCGAGTTGCGGAAATGAACGGCGGTGTCCTGAATTTCCCGGTTGCTGTGCCGCGTGCGGTACTCGGCGTTGAGATAGAAAAACACCGGCACCAGAGTGAAAGCGATCAGCGCCGTGTTGGGATTGCGGAACCAGGGAAAAATCAGGGCAAAACACCAGATGGTGATAGTCAGCCCGAAATGATACATCCCCTCGAAAAATGGTACCAGTGCCTGTTCGTTGTCTTGAGGTCTTCTGGCTGCGCGCCTCAGGTAGATACCGGCGGCCAGCGCCATCAAGCCCGATATGGCAAACCGCTGTGCCGTCACCAATTCCAGGTTGGAATGGGCAAAATAAAACATGGTGAGCAGCATGAGAATTGCGCTGGCCAGAAACGAACTTCCCCGGGAAACGAACCGCTTGACCGTCCTGTTTCGAATAAGCAGCAGTTGCACCACGGTACCCTGCAGCAGTGTCAGTACCAGGCCCAGGCAGATCAGGTGGACCCTGGACAACCCGTACAAAAGAAGAGTATCGCCCAGGTAGAGGAACACGAGCTGGGAGTTGGCCAGGCACAGGGTGAGAACCGCCATCACCGCCAGGAAAATCCGTTTCCATGAAATGCCGACCAGCAGCATTGTCAGGGCCGCCAGGTAGGGTACCAGTAGCATGATTTTCTGCGAGAACAGAACCGGTGTTACCCAGTAGCGCAACGTGGCAAAACAGGCCATCAATACCGCCGGGACGAACAGGTAGGCTTGGGTCGGCAGGACGGATTTGCCTCCCAGCGGTTTGCGACTGGCCAGCACCGCCGGCCACCGCTGTGTCACAATCTCTCCGGTTTGCCCCACGGCGGCTAGAATTAAGCTGAAAAACGCCAGGTTCCAGGGAGCGGTAAGGAACGCCGTTCGCAGAAACGGATCGCTGATGAAGCCAAGCGGTCTGATGAGCACAAACAGGTAACTCATGAACAGCAGGAGTGCTCCCAGTGCACCGGAGCGGAATATTCTGGCGGCCAGAGCAACGGTTGTCAGTACCAATACCCGCTGCGGTAATGTCAGCCCGATGGGATGGTAGAACAGCATGTGGAAGGCAGCGTAACCCGCGGCGGCCAGCGTGCACATGGTGCTGCCCAGAACGTGAGGCAGCAGTAGCGGTTTCACCCGCTCGTAGCGTGTATCCAGCCATTCGAGGATGAACCGCAGCAGGTACACGGCCAGGGAAAAGAGCAGCACCGGGGTCAGGGTGTGCCAACAGGTCATCCGCAGGGGGAGAAAATCCGTCCCTGGGCAGCGCCAGGCGATAAGCGTCGTTACTCCCAGGGCCACCGCCGCCGTGCCGTGGAGATAGGAGCGGCTCTTCAGCGAGTACCAGATAAGCTCTGCGTACAGGAAGAGGCCGAGCAGGGCGATGCTCGTTACCGGCGCCCCGACCAGCAGTGAAAACATGACGCCGATGGACACTATCCAGGCGCCGTGCTTCACCGTCCCGTTGAGCGGGTGTATCAGCGTTTCTTCCATCCAGGAGAATCGTGCACGAAGAGCCATGAGTGCCAGGCCAAGACCCTGGATAATCAGGCCGGTCACCAGGAAGGGGACCTGGTTGCGGGTACAATGAAACACCTTGACGCAGAGGAACCAGGACGAGAACAGCAGTGTTATCCAGCTGAACTGCACTGCCGCCCACCCGAACCGCCGGCTGCGGAAATACGCCGCCAGCAGAAGCCAGGTTATCGACGTTACACCCAGGGCCAGCGCAGTTTTTACCGGGACGTTTCCCCACACCAGGACGGCGCGGCCGAAATTGTGGATATCCACCTTGGCCAACAGGAACAAGGTGGTAGCGGCCAGGGGCCAGGTGAACAGCGTATGATCGCGGCGGGTGAAAGGAAACGGCGTGCCGTCGAACCACCGGTCCCCCTCCGGCAGGTCAGCAAGCTTCCTCCAGGTCCGCAGGGGAAAGCATACCAGGACCACCGCCAGTGCCCACAGGGAGCTTCCGAAACCGCTTCCCCAGTGCAGAAACGGAAACGCCTGTGTCAGGAAGGTCTTAAGCTCTGGTAGCAGCACCACGGTGATCAGAACCGCTACTACCGCCGGTAGCAGCGAACGGGAATAGTAAGCTGCCGCCAGCAGGACGGCTGTCATGACGAGCGGCCCCAGGACGTCCATCCATTCGCGCAGGAAGTAATCGGCGGAAACGGACTGCTCCAGTCCCACCCTGACCAGCATGGAGAACAACGCCAGGATACCGAGCCCGAACAGGACCGAGGAGCGGGTCTGCAACCAGAAATCCTTTCCGTGTATCTTGAGGAATGCAAGCCACAACAGGCACAACACGCTGAGCCCGAAAACCATGGTGTTGGGGTAGAGGTGAAGCCCGAGCATGTCGGCACAGCCCAGGTAGGGAAGCGCCAGGGCCAGCAGAGAGACGGCGCCGTAAATCCAGCCTCGCCGCTGCTCCTTCTCGGCTTTCCAGCCCAGCACCAGCCCTATCAATACCAGCACTGAGCCGATTGACAGGGGATTCGATCTGAGCAGTATCTGGGAGACCACGCTGACCAGGACGGTGATCAGAAGAATTCCCGGCAGGAAGTCCCGGGCGCTTTTCCACAGAAGCTCGTTTTTCAAGCGGTAGGCGGCTTCCTGAAGCAACCGGAAGCCCAGGGCCATGCCCAGCCCCAACAGAGGCAGCGCGTTCAAGCCGGTGCTTTTAGGAAACGATTCCAGCAAGCCGATACACACGCCTCCCAGCATCAGCAGGCAGTGCCCGATTCCGTACTGGGCGCCGCTGCGGCGCATGGAAGCCTGGTACAGCCAGACGGTGCCAGCGGTAAAAAACGAAGCGATCCTGACAGACGGTGAAGCCATTCCCAGCAGGATTCCCAGGAAGATGAAAGCGTACCCGAGGAATGACTCTCCCCCGTAGCGGCTCTCCCGGGTTCCCGAGCCCGCCAGGTACCGTTCCGCCACGATGACCAGTCCTCCGGTCAGGATGGTCATGATGGAGTAGTTGACCGCCCGGGGGACGTGCCCGAGAGTCCAGTGCACCAGGGCAAACACTTCCAGGAACGTTCCGGTCACTGTCAGTCCGAAGAACCAGAGCACCACCCGGTCCTTGAGCAGTTCAGGAGTCAGGAGGCGCTTGAGAAACAGCCACACCGAGATGGCGGCCAGGACGAATCCGGAATAGAAACCTGCCCCCAGCAGCCAGTTCATACCGGATGTGCTGCCGTGCACCGTAATGAGACTCAGCGGTACCAGGCAGATGAGAATGTTGAGGACCAGCAATGTCGCACCCTGGATGGTGGCCAGATGAGCGTGGACGGAGCGGCACCAGCTTCGCAGGGCGGCCCCGAAGACTCCAAGCAGCAGCACCGTCATCAGTGGTACGACCAGGGTTTTGCCGGGGACAGTCTGGTCGCGGGTGAGCAGGGTAAGAACCATGAAGTTGAGGGGCACCAGCCCGATGGCTGCTCCCTGCAGCATGATTCCTGTCGTTCTCATGAAGGGGAAACGCTTCCCGAGCCAGGTGCCCGTCTGCCCCAGGGCAATGGTGAACGTTGCCAGCAGAGTGGGCATGATAGTGTAGCGCAGTATCCAGTGTTTGTCCCAGGTGAAGTAAGCCAGCAGCGATGCACCCACTACCACCATGGCTAACCCGGCCACCATGTACCAGTACTCGAATAGGAAGGGCGTAACGGTTTCGTTCCAGAAGGAAGGTTCCCGGCGAACCGAGGCTATGATTGGTACTGTCGTTGGGGGGGGAGCCTTAACCGCGGCAGGTTGTTGGGCCGATTCGGAATCCGGTTGGGCCAATTCGGAATCCGGCTCTTTCACAAGGGTGACAGAGACTTCTTCCTCGGCAGGAACTGTTGGCGGGGAGCCGACAACAGGAGGAGTCTCCCCTACCGGGACATCTTCTTTAAGTGTTGTTTCCAGTGCGGCCAGACCGGGTGACTGTGCCAGCCTTAAAAGTGCCCTGTGTTCGGCGGGTGATAGGTGATCGTGCCAACGGTCGATAAATTCCTGCGCTCCCAGGGAAGCCGCCGATTTGCGTACCTGTTCCTTCAGCTGTTCATACAGCTGAGGATCACGGTTTTCCTGCTCTTCATACCAGAGAAGACAGAGCTCTGCCCGTCGGTTTACGGTCAGGTTTTTAAACGTTTCGTGGCGCTGTCGTCTCTCGTTAGCCTGTTTTTGAAGCCATGTTTTCCATTCCGGCCAGGTTTTGAAATATGACTTTCCGAAGCGCATCATGAGCAGGACGGATGCGTATTCCCTGGCCCATGGCTCCCGGCAGTATTCCTCCAGTGTGGCAGCGACCCTGTCCGTCGGCCACTGTAGCAGCGTGTCGAGCAATTCCCGCTGCCCGGTGCGGTCATCCTCGTCAGTTCCGCAGTGCTCGAACACTGTTTCCAGGACCAGGTCCTCTTCATCAAACTTTTCGAGCGCTCCCGCCACCAGATCCAGGAGAGAGGCCGGTTCGTCAGGCTCGCCACCGGGTGCCCCGGCTGTACTAAAGATACCGGTCAACGCGTTTTTTACCCGTGACTTTGCTTCAGAAACTGCCTTGTCCAGCCATTGAGGTGCGTCTTCAAGCCCGGGAAGCAGCGCCGTCCAGCGTCCGGGATAATCACGAAACTCGCTCGTTGCCTGTTGAAGTTCCTCTTTGACCACGGCGGTAATGGACGGCAGTTCCAATGGACAGGAATCTAAAAAGTAGTAACCACTCAGGAGGCTTGCCAGGATACGGGTTTGAGCCAGGAGCCCTTCTTCCCGGTACCACCCGGGGGGCGGAACGGGCAGTCCGTGTAAGGACGGCCAGGATTGAATGTCCACGGCGGTCATATAGGTACGCTTATTGTAAAAATCGAAGGCATCGTTCAGTCGACGTTTTACGAGATCGGACCGGAGCCGCTTGACCGCGGGCAGTTGGACGTCTCTAAGCACCTCCAGAAGTTCGGTAAGGATCAGTGGTTCCTCCGTTGATTCCGTTAGTTCCTGGAGGGCCGGAATTATTTCCTGCGAATCGAGCTGATGTGCCGCCAGATGCTTGAGCAGCAGCAAAGCCAGGTCTTCATGGTTCTTCATCGTAAAAACGCCCTTTCCATTTCATGGACAATACAATCGAATACCCGGTTTCCATAAGATGTGTCAAGCAACTGACATGCCAGAATTGTTGAAAGGTTGATTCCCTCGATTTTTCCTGCGTTTTCAGAAATCTTGCTCGGAAACCTTTCCCTTTGTTTAAGTGGCGCTATACATTTTTTGTGCTGTAATTGTGCATCTAATGCTCATTAGCGCTCCACGCTACGCTCACTATCTTACCTGGCATCCTTGCAGTGCTGACTTTCCCATCCTCTGCCTTCAAAGTGTAGTAAGGAAGTAATACTATGATACAATCATGGTGAGTAAGGAGTTGAGAGGCTGCCGACACGGCGCATCATCATGACTGCTCAAAAAAAAGTAACAACGCCTATCGGTCCCGGTCTGGCCAGGATTATATGTCTTATGTTTACCGTTTTGATTCTGTTAGGGATCGAAGGGGCCGCCCGGTTATGGTTTGTGGAGGAGCATCTGGACGAAATCCTGGCTTTTCTCGACCAGGACTCCGAGCTGTGGTGGAAGCAGAAAACCAACGCCCGGGTACGGTTTCAGGATGTTGAGGTACAAACAGACCGCCTGGGTTTCAGGAACGTCAACTTGACTGCTTCCAAATCCGAAGGAGTGTTCCGTATTGTCTGCCTGGGAGCTTCGCCCACCTTCGGTTGGGGGGTGGAGCAGGACAAGAACTATCCGTCCCGCCTGCAGGAGTTGCTGCGCGATACGTTCGGAGACAAAGTGGAAGTTATCAGCGCTGCTGTAGTAGGCTACTCCAGCCATCAGGGGCTCAAGCTATTAAAGCAAAAAATCCTGGATCTCAAACCCGACCTCATTACCGCATCATATGTTCTCAATGATCTGGATAAGTACCGTTTTTTCCGCAGCGATGGCCGTCCCGACCGGGAGCTTGAAACGCACAATCCGTTTCTGATGGAAACCAAGAACATCCTGTACAAAAGCATGTTTGTCCGCTGGATGGAAAAATCATTCAGCCGGGTTTCGACGGGCAGCGTCGGGTTTGACAAATACAGGACCAACATCTACTATCCGGGGAAGCGCAGGGTTCCCCCCGAAGATTATAAACAAAATATTACCGGCATCGTAAACCTGGCCCGCGAAAGCGGCGTAACACCAGTGCTGGTAGTGTTTCCGGTGAATCTTCCCCTCCCTGAACCGGTCTCTGAAAAGGACCGCCAAAAAGCTCGGGCCCTGCTTACCTCGGCACTCGAATTGTCTCGTAACAGTAAACCCGGTCAAGCCAACCAAAGTTTTGAGGAGCGTATCAAGACCATGCTTGAAGATGCTGTAAAACTCGATTCCTACTACAGTGAAGCCTACTATTATCTGGGGGTCTGGTATCGCAAGCGGGGTGATTTCACCACCGCCTCGGATTACTTCAAGAAAGCAAAAGACCAGGAAGCCTACCGCTGCGGACAGGACGGGCGTCTCTACAATGCCGTTATGCGAAGCGTTGCCGTCGAGATGGATGTGGTCACAGTGGATATCGTGCCGGCGTTCGAAGTGGTGAAGGACGGGTACCTGTTCGTGGACCCGAAAGCCGACCCTATTCATCCCAATGCCCGGGGCCACGACATCATCGCCCGGGAGCTATACAGCTGCCT
>CAYSPT010000081.1:0-7286 GCA_964432985.1 uncultured bacterium | reverse complement strand
TTCATCCCAATGCCCGGGGCCACGACATCATCGCCCGGGAGCTATACAGCTGCCTTGAAAAAAAAGGGTTGCTTCCGGGTGTGGTGCATTCCCAATAGCTATACAGCTGCCTTGAAAAAAAAGGGTTGCTTCCGGGTGTGGTGCATTCCCAATAGCTATACAGCTGCCTTGAAAAAAATGGGTTGCTTCCGGCGGTAAGGTAGTCAGAATAACACTACGGTTGAGAGTTATTCCTTTTTCTCGTAAAGCTTGTACTTGCGCAGACGGCCTGAGAACTTCTTCAGCATGGTAATTCCGAAACCGGGATTGATGGCTACATACTGCTCCAATATGTGCAGGTTGATGACCAGTACCTTGACCTCGCTTACCGCCTGAACGCTGGCAAACCGGGGTAGGTTTTCAAGCAGGGACATTTCACCGAAAAAATCACCGGCGCCGAGACGGGCAATGGTTTTCATGTCCGTGCCCTTGTAGACAACAACTACGCCGTCTAGAATAAGGTACATCTCCTTGCCCGTTTCGCCTTCACGGCAAATGTGCTCTTTGGGCTTGAAGACACGGCCGTATTTTTCAAACAGGGCATTTTGTCCCATAATCAACAGCTCCACATACCGGTTCTACAACCAACATTAGCTTACAACCAACACTCGCTTTTTCGCAGACGCTCGGAAAATTTCTTGAACATCTTGATGGAAAAGTCCGGTTTTATTTTGAACAATTTTTCCAGGACTTTAAGATCGACGACCAGCACCCGGACCTTGGTCATGGCCTGCACGCTGGCGCTGCGGGGGAAGCCTTCCAGCAGCGACATCTCACCGAAAAAATCACCCGTCCCCAGAGTAGCGATATTGATCCTGTCACAAACAGGAGGTGGCCCCTGTTTGTAGACCATGACCTTGCCCTCGAGGATGAGGTACATGTCTGTACCCGGGGCATCTTCGTGGCAAATGATCTTCGCCTTGTTGTACTCCTGGCCGAACTGTTCGTAAAGATCTTCCAGCGTCATGCTATTCACGTTCCCATGATTGGAATGTTGGTCACTTAATTATATTGCATTTTAGAGCCGTGTCAACACTGAACGTTACTGGCTGGCATTACCCTCCTCGCTTGTTTGACCAAGCACGGTGTGGGCGAATGTCAGCATCTGCTCCTGGTGTTTGATCTTCAGGTTCAAATCCACGCCGGAACCGGCGTGCCCCGTATCGAACCAGATCACTTCGATGTGTTTTCCGAGGGCTTGCAGTTTCTCCTGGTACTCTTCTATCTGACGCGGGGGGCAGCGGGTGTCGTTCTTGCCCTGGATTACCAGCACCGGCGCCTTGACCCGGTCGACATAGGTGACGGGTGAACTTTTTGCGAATCGCTCGGGTACTTCGTCGGGAGTGCCCCCAAACAGCCCTTCATCAAATCTCCTGAGCGCCTCGTTGCTCTCCTCGTGGTTGATCCGCCAGTCCGATATGGCGATTCCGGCCATGCCTCCGGCCCACAGGTCCGGTTTTACGCCCAGTCCCTGCAGGGTCAGGTACCCGCCGTAGGACCAGCCGGTGAGCAGTACCTGGTCCGGCCGGGCAATGTTGTTTTCGACCAGCCAGCGGTAGGCCGCTTCCATGTCCTCCACTTCCCAGTGACCCAGGTCCTGCCATATCTTTTCCTTGAACTCGCGGCCGAAGGTGGTGGAGCCGCGGTAATTGATGGTGATGAAGGCGTACCCGTGATCGAGCCAGGCCTGGCTTTCGGAGTCGAAACACTCCAACTGGGCGCACTCGGGACCGCCGTGTGTATCGAATATGACAGGATAGGGGCCCGGACCTTCGGGGACCGCCAGCCAGCCCTGTATCTCCTGGCTGTCGCTGGAAGTGAAGGTGATGGATTTCCAGGGCCGGCAGGGAGGTATTTCTTTCGCGCCGATCACTGTCCGCTTGACTGCTCCGGTGCGGTCCATGGCCACGAGCTGCATGGGATGGGTCGAATCCATCCAGTGGGTGAATATCTCCTCGCCGGGGCCGAAATAGGTGCCGGCGAAGGTTCCCGCCGGGTGGTTAAGAGCAATCAAGCGGTCATCTTCAAGATCGTACAGGTACAGGTGCTGGACCGCCTTGGCAACGTGGCGCATCAGCAGGTAGCGCCCGTCTTTCGACCAGGCAAAGGCGACCAGGTCGCCGGCCAGCTGCTGAAGGTTCAGCTCGCGGCGCTCCCCGGTCAGAGGGTTCCAGATAAAGGGGCGGGGATACCCGGACTTGTTGGTCACCGCCAGCACGCGGTTGTCTCCCTGAATCGGCGAGAAAAAGCCGCGCTCCAGCGCCCCGTCTGGTTCGTCCGAAAGCATGCCCACCAGCTCCAAGCTCGCCGTATCGAAGACCAGTAAATGGTACTTGAGGTTCCTGGGCCGCTCGCTGGCCACCATCAGGGCCAGGGATCCGTCGGCGGAGAGGGAGGGGCCGAAAAACATGTCGGTCTCATGGCGTACGAGCTTGAACTCACCGGGTTCCCCCGTATCCGACAGCTCGGCCAGGTGAAAAGAGAAACCGTCCCGGCCAGCCCGGGTCAGTCCCATCACCTTCCCGTTTTTGCTGATGCTCAGCCCGGCCATGGAGTAGGGAGGAAAGTCGGGTGTAATGTCCACCGCGTCTCCGCCCTCGAAGGGAATTCGCCTGATGTGACCCTCTTCGTTGCCCTGTTCGTCGTGGTGATAGTAGACATGTTTTCCATCAGGCGACAGGAGGCCGTGGAAAACGCCGTGGGAACGGTGGGTCAGCTGCCGCAACTCGCCGGTGGGAACGTCCCAGGCGTAGAGCTGGAATATGTCGGAACGGTTGCTGATGGCCAGACCGCGGTCCTGGTCGTGCTCGGCAATCATCAAACCGGCGGTACGGGGAATCCGGAAGCGCTGCTTCCAGGGTGCGTTTTCATCGATATTCGGTTTCTTAACCATGGTCGTTCACCTCTGAGGTTTCGTGTTCATTGCTGTTATCGTCGTCGCTTCCGACCGAAGCGGGCTCATCGCCGTTGCCGGTAGAAACACTATCATCATTCACTTCCGCGCCAATGAGGGAGAGGGTCTCGCCAGGAGCCGGCACCGGTTCCGGGGCCACGGGAAGTGATCTGCGGGTCCGTAATTCTTCGATCCGGTCAAGTGGTTTATCAAGCTGCCTGCGCCTGGTCCCCATCAGCGTATCGTAATCCTTCTGGAGACTTTCAATGCGCTTGCCTACCTTGTCGAATTGCTTGAGGTACTCCTTCCACTGCTTGCGGAACTGGCCGAACAATGACAGCATCTCGTTGGATGTCTGCTCCAGGGCGAAATTGTTCACCGCCTGCCTGATGACGGCCAGCACGGCGAACAGGGTGATGGGGGAGCAGAAAACAACGTGGTTTTTGATCCCCTCGTCCAGGATGGTGCTGTCCTGCTCGTGGATAAACGAGTATATGTACTCGTTGGGAATGAACAGCAGTACATAGTCCACCGTGTTCTGCTCCGGGTTGATATAGTCCCTGGTGGTGACTTCCTTTATCCGGGCCCTGACGTCCCTGAGAAAATCGTGCCTGTATTTGTCCTGCGCTACACCGGGATCTGATTCCAGGTACCGGACGTAGTTGTCCAGGGGAAACTTGACGTCCATGTTGAGCTTCAGGTTGCGGGGCAGCAGGAAAGTGAAGTCGGGGCGCGATCCGATGCCCTCGATGGCTTTTTGCTTCAGATAATTGACCTTCTCAATGAATCCGGCCATCTTGAGTACGTCTTCCGCCATGCGCTCGCCCCACTGGCCCCGGGCCCGGCTGCTGGCCAGGGCTTCTTTGAGAGTGCTGGTGGTTTTGGTGAGTTCGGCGGTCTGCTTCGAGGCCGCTTCCAGGGTGCTGGCCAACTCGCCGAACTTTTTCTCGCGGTCCTTCTCCAGTTCTTTCATCAGGGCGGCGACCTTGTCCATCTCACCGGTCATACGGTTCAACTGCTGGTCTATCAGCTTCTTCTTCGTCTCCAGTTCCTTGCCGCTGACCTCACGCTCGGCCTCCAGCCGTGATTTGGCCAGCTTCAAAAACTCTTCGGTGGAGCGTGAGAGAGCTTTCAGGGAAAGGCTGCCGAAGCTCTCTTTCATGTTACCAAGGACGGTGTCCAGTTCGGCTTTACGTTTGCTTTCACTTTCACTAAACAGCTTTTGTGCCAGCTCATCGGCCAGGTCACGAGTCTTCATTTCCTGCCGTTTCACGAGTAAAAAACCAGCGGCCGTCCCCAGGGCAAACCCTCCCACAAGTGCAATCGTAATCGGTAGCCACATATCCATAATTCACCTGTTCAATATCTTTCTCTATATATTGTAATATCGTACTGCAAGCGGCAAAGTCAAATGGTCCCTGCTCGCTCACCACCACGCTTATCTACGTTACGTGCTTACTTTGTCGTTCTCGACAAACAAAAACAGGCAGGCTATGACACCTGCCTGTTTGTAGACAACTGATGCAATTTCAGGCGTTTGCTTATCAGGCGTTTTCTTGTCAAGCGTTTGCTTCCAGTATTTGCTGAATACTGGAATAGGGCGCCCGGTTGGTAGAACGGTAGTACATTATCTTTCCGCCGCAGATGGTCCAGGCCTTGTAGAAACCGTTGGGGTAGAGGATCCTGACCAGTTTGTCACCGGCATTGAATGCCCAGTGACCGCCGTCTGGATAAAAATGATCGATCTTTGTACCCGCGCGGGTTTTTATGTGCCACTGGTCTTCGGGCCTGTCCCAGGACCGGTCGATGATGAAATCGATGATCTGGTAGAGGGCGCCATTTCCAAGCGGTCCCTGGTTCGCTTCGATACCCGAGTCGTTAGGCAGCCCGAAGGCAAGACTTCTGGGATGTTTCCTGGCCAGGTCTCTGACTACGGAACTTCTTCCATACTCGTGGTGAAGCGACACTTCAACTCCCTTGATAAGCCCGAAACAGCTGTCGCATAACTGCTCAGCACCGGCGCTGAACCCGACGGTCAGTAGACCCTTACGCTGCCGCTCCCAGAGGAGCTTGTGCATGTAGTGGGAGTCATTGTAGAACTTCTGTCCCAGGTGCAGAAACCGCCGCATGCCGGTCCAGGGATTCCCGCCACCGAAGAAGACAACTTCGCTGGAGCGAATATTATTCATCAATTTTTCCACATCATGAGCTGCCAAAGAGCTGGCATAATAGAAAGGTACTACCTCTAACCCATACTTTGTGTACCGGTCAAAGAACCATTTGAACTTGTGATAGCCGAACCGCTGGCTGGGAAATTCGTCCCCGTTGGGATGAGGGGTCTCCGACATTGGCAGGAAGAGGATTCTCTTGTTGTACTTGCCTTCCAGGGCCCGCTGGACGATTCGGTTCTCGTGGATGTAGTGGCACGGTGCGTGTGCGCTGTAAACGAGTGCTGTTCCCTTCATAATCTGTACCTCCAATAACGTTATTACTGTGTGTAAAATATTCTCCAGACAGACCGTCGGCAGACTGGTGTGTGTGGTCGCTCGACTGCTGCTTGGAGAGTCCATACATGATACTGGTTTTAAAGGGAAACGTCAATTAAAAAGTGGTGGCGGATTTGATTTGTTCAGCCGCTCGAACGGTTTTTGCAAATCACTGCCGCCCTGGTTTACAATGGACCGGCAAGGGTTAAGAGGTCTGATGACATGTTGTTTTTTATCCAGCTTATTCACTCAGTTATAGCCGTGTTTAATTTCGGGTGTCTTTTTTACATGATCTGGGCTCACTGGGTTGACAAGAAAGGTGTTGTTCTCAACGTGTGTTACTGGGCGATTGCCATTGAATCAGCAGCGGTGCTGCTGTGCAGATTCACCTGTCCTATCAGTATCCTGGTTGCCCGGGTCTGGTCGCCGTCGACACCCAGCATTTTGTTTCCCGACTACCTGTCAAACTGGTACCTGGAAGCTGGCGCGGCCCTGGTGGTAGTCGCCATTGCAGCAAAAATCCTGCGCTACAAAAGGAGCAAATCATGTTGAAAGAACTTGGATTCGACGAGTGGTTCCGTGAGCAGGCTGCGACCTCGCCGCACTCCGGGCGCAGTGTAGCCCGCGTGGTGGCGGTAGACAAGGAAAGCTACCTGATCAGGTCCGAACTGGGCGAACTGCCTGCCGAAGTTACCGGGAAGATGATGTACAATGCCGGATCGAATATGGACTATCCTACCGTTGGCGATTGGATTTTCGTCGATTATTTTGATGACGGAACCTTTGCTATTATTCACGGTGTAATCACCCGTAAATCGTTGTTGAAACGCAAGGTGCCGGGTAAAAAAATCGAGTATCAGTTGATTGCGGCCAACATCGACACCGCGTTCATCATGCAGTCCCTGGACGATAACTTCAACCTGCGCCGGCTGGAACGGTACCTGGTAATATGCAATGAAAGTGCTATCAGGCCGGTGGTGCTTTTAAGCAAGAGCGACCTGCTTGACTCCGGGGAGATCGAGGAAAAAGTGTCCAGGGTGACCGCTCTGAACGCCGCCTGCCCGGTGGTTCCGTTCAGCAATACGACCGGCGGGGGAATAACGGCTGTTCTCGAGCTTCTTCTGCCCGGAGCAACCTATTGCCTTCTGGGATCGTCGGGAGTAGGTAAAACCACTCTGCTCAACCGACTGCTTGAAAAGGATAGTTTTACCACCGCCGGGGTCAGGGAAAAGGACGGAAAAGGGAGGCACACCACCACCAGGCGTCAGTTGATTGTTCTCGAACAAGGAGCCTTGATCGTGGACACCCCTGGCATGCGGGAACTGGGAACCATCGGGGTGGAAAACGGCATCGACAGGACGTTCCAGGTTATCCAGAAACTGTCCCGGCGATGCCGATTCGCGGACTGCACCCACATGCACGAGCCGGGGTGCGCCGTGCTCGAAGCGGTTGAAAACGGAGAACTTGACCGAGGTCGTTACGGGAGTTACTTAAAGCTGCGCAAAGAATCCGAATACAATACCATGTCATATCTTGATAAGCGCCGTAAGGACAAGAAGTTCGGCAAGATGGTCAAACGGGTAATGAAACTCAAGAAGAAGTGAGTGCTCGCCACGAAGCGAGTGCTCGCCGTCCGGTTCAGTCGGTCTTACCGAGAATATCCTTGTTGACCTCGATTACCTTGAGCAGGGCTTCCTCTGCTTTTTCGAACTGCCCGGTTTCTTTGTAGAAGACACCCATGTCCATGTAGATCTTGCTTTTTTGCGAGGGGGCGAGGTTGCCCTGCTCAAGGACGTTCAGCAGGAATTTCTCCGCCTCCTCGATGCGGCCCGACTTGGCATAGGCGCCGGCAATCCTGGTGTAGATCT
>CAYSPT010000080.1:18940-21906 GCA_964432985.1 uncultured bacterium | reverse complement strand
TTTTCACCCTGGGACACAGCCGTGAAGCGCTCAACGTAATGACCGGGGAGAGAAACGAAACCGGGATGGCGGTCTTCGATTATCGATATATCATCAGCGGTGGTAAGAGTGCCAGGTTGTTCAGGCAAACGGTGGCGCGTTTTTACCCGGTCGGACTGGATCTGCCGGAATTCAACCTGCGCCCGGAGAAGTTATATCACAAGATCGCCTCCATGGTGGGCTACCAGGATATTGATTTTACGCGGCATCCCACCTTCTCCGGGCAGTACCTGCTCAGGGGCACCGATGAAGAAGCCATCCGCCGCCTGTTCGATATAAACGTCATCACATTCTTCGAGCGGAACCCTGACTTGTCGGTTGATGGGATCGGCAACCACCTCATCGTCTACTACCACAACAAGCGCATGGAACCGCATGAAATGAGCCGGTTTATCGACCTGGCCGGCCAGGTGTACGACGTTCTCAGAAAAAACTCCGGGGAATCCGACTGGTAGGGCTCCCGGCCGTCAATTTCCATCCTGCGCAACCTATGCAAATGATCGTCAGCACCGGTAAGGCGTACTATCTTTTATGGTGGATAAACCTTCATGACCGCCCGGCTACGTGCCAGCTAATGTTATATATATCTTTGCTTTTGCCATGATGATTTATCAGGGTTTGACTGTGTACTTCAGCCGGAATCCCGTGAAGGACAGGCGGTAGTGCTCCCAGAGACGTGAGCGGTTGGCGGAGCGCAGCGACCCGGGGCTGCTACGCCAGTGCCCGCCGCGGACCACGGGGGTCGGCCGCGCATCCTGCACCGGTTCCCAGTCGCTCCCCGGGTAGGCGCAGTACATGGTGCCGCACCACTCGGAGACATTGCCCGCCATGTCGTGGAGCCCCCAGTTGTTGGCGGCGGCCGAGCCCACGGGATGCGTCTGCTCACCGCTGTTTTCCCGACACCACGCCCGGGTATCGTCAAAATCGTCTCCCCAGAAGTACCGGGTGTCGGACCCGGCCCGGCAGGCGTACTCCCACTCCTGCTCCGACGGGAGAGAATAGCTTCCCCTGCCGTTCTCCCGGGCGTTCAACCGCTTGAGAAACTCCTGTATTTCCAGCCAGGCCACTTTCTCCACCGGGAGGTCGTTGCCAGTGAAGTAGCTGTTGTTGTAGTCCATGACCGCCACCCACTGCTCCTGGGTCACCTCGTATTTGCCCAGGTAAAAACCGTCGGGAATGGTGACATCGTGCACCGGGGTTTCGTCCCGGTAGCCTTCACTGCTGCCCATGGCGAACGAGCCCGCCGGGATGTACACCAGCTCCATCCCCCATTCGTTGAGCAGGGGGTGGGTGTGCTTCCCCCGGGAATCCCACAGGTAGCGGTTGATGGCCCGGTGCAGTTCCTGCTCGGAGCTGATATTGCCAAGCAGCACATTCTGCTTTATTTCCAGCCTGACCGCGGGATCGTCCACGCGGGACACCTGTATCAGAACCGCGGTTTTGCCCATGATCGGAGGACGGGCCATGACTCTTCCAGCCATCAAGACGAACAACAGGACCACCAGCACGCGCCGCCGCCATGGGCCCCAGCGCCGCCGGTGCTTTCCCAACCGGCTCCTAAACGAAGACATGGAGAAAATCCTTTCTCAATCAAATCTTAATCAAAACGCAGCGCCATCCAGCCTGCAGCAGGATTATATCATTGAAGTATTTCGTATGACAAAACCGGCCGCATAACCGCAGCAGGCAAACTATGCCCTCGTGGCGCCACCTCCTCCTGGCGCTGCGCCCCCATAGCGCTACGCTCCAATGACGCGCTGATATAGGTGGGTTATACAAGTTGTTCCCTTTTTTAGAACAACCCTACAAGAGAACATGTGGTTCCCAGCGTATCATGATCGCTTTATTTTGCCCCGATCGCCCGCGGCGGGTATAATGAGCGAGTGTACTATTGAGTGAGCGGGAGTACTACTGAGTAATTAAACCGCAGGTGGAGAGAATTCGGTGAACCGAGTATCATTTTTGCATAAATTGAACGTGACAGCGATATGCCCGGCGCCATACTGCCCGGTGTTTCTTGCTTTCTTACTGCTGGTAACACTCTGTCTGGGCCTGATATCGGGGTGCGGAGTTGACAGTGGGTTGTTTACCGCCATCCCGCCGGCGGTGTTCATTCCGCTGGTGGAGACAGCGGAGCGGGCCCCCGAGGCCGGAACCTGGCAGTGCTTCCAGGGTGATCCTCTGCACCGCGGATGGCGGCAGATGAAAGCGCTTCCCAAAATGTTCGAACCGGCCTGGACCTTCAAGCTTCAGAACCTGGTGTTCGAGTACCTGGAAGGGGTAACCGTTTTCTCCCGCAATGCCGTGTTCGTGCCCCGGGATACCGGCGGACTGGTGATATTTGGCTCCTATGACCGTAATATCTACGCTCTGGACCTTGAAAGCGGACGACGGATGTGGGATCGCAGCACCGGCGGGCCGGTCACCGCCACACCGGTCCTCAGTGCAGATGGGAATCGGGTCTTCGTGGCTTCCGGCGACCGGTCCGTGTATTGCCTCAACGCGGATGACGGTGAAGTCATCTGGAAGCACGAAACCATGCCATGGAGCTACACGAGCTTCGCTTCCCAGTCCGGCGATTTGACCGTCTACCAGCGTGATGGAATAGAGTACCTGCTGGTTCCCATGTACAACGCCGACCGTAAAGCCATCCGCAACTACCGGGACGCCTCCCTGTTCCTGTACCGGTCCGACAACGGCACCCTGGTCAAACAGATTCACCTGGACGACTCCCCGGTCACCGGGGTAATGGTACTGCCCGACGGGCCGGCGCCCGTGGGCATCGGGGCCATGTCATCCGGTACCGTGTACGCCATAAACCTGTCCACCGGCGAGTTTTACTGGAAACGCGTCATGGCGGGAAGAATGGGAGGAGCCCCGGTATTGACCCGGATTGACGGCAAATGGCTGCTGCTGCTGGGCGACGC
>CAYSPT010000080.1:17632-18840 GCA_964432985.1 uncultured bacterium | reverse complement strand
CCGGACGCAGTGATCCGGACGCAGTGATCCGGACAGTCATTGCCCGGCTTGACCGGGCAATCCATACCGGCTTTCTATGGTTGTGTGGATCCTCCGATCAAGGCGCCGTCTGCTTTGTAACAATTCATAAATAAATAACTATACATTTATCGAGGGGCCGATTAGAATGCAGTCGACCTCATAGGAAAGGTTTGTCTAATATGACGATGTTCTTGTATTCATCTAATCCCTGCTGGCGTATTCTGGCAGTTCTCCTCATGCTTTCGTTTCTGACGGTCATACTGGCAGTACAACCGGGAGCACCCGCCAAAGCAGCGAACACCAAAACGGCGACCTCCAGAGATGAAATCGCGAAGGAAGCCATGAAAGAAGGCTCGCATCGTACATTAGCCCTTATGTACGGTATCGGGACCTTCGGCTTGCTTTATATTGTAGCCGGAACCGGAACAGCCGCGGTTATTAGTTGTATTATCCCGGGTTTGATGGTCGCCGGTATCATATATGCGCTTCTCAAGTCTTTCGATAAGCCAGCTAAGATAACCAGGGAAGCTGCCGACGATATGTAGCGGTTGTGTTTCCATAGTCCTGATAACGGGGATTCCTGTTAATAATATGTAAACCGCATATTTCATGCGTTGCACCAACGGCGCATGAAAATGTGCGGTTTTTTTGTTATGGAATAATGGCCACTCCCCATGGTATAAGTACGGAGCTTTACAGCGTTCTCTGGTTGTTCCTTTTCCGTATTTCACATCCGCTGCCATTGAAACTTGTTAGATTATTCGTTATAGTTTACTAAACCGCTTTTTTTTAGATACACCGTTCTTCTGCCGTCCGGCGGCGCCTGTCGGCGGCTATTTCAGAGAGGCAGGATACCATCACATGGCCAAATCAAAGAAAATCGTTATCGGGATTATTGTTGCCGTTTTCGTAGTACTGGGAGTGGGAGTGCTCATCCTCGCCATGAGCCCCGCCCGCTACGAGGCGGCGGGCAGGATGTTCGTCGGGAACCTGGAGTACTCCCTGGGACGGAAAGTGTCCCTGAAGAACGTGGACGGTAGCCTGACCAGCGGGATCAACGCCTACCAGGTGAAAATTGCTCCCCCCGGCGGCGACTTAAGCAAACCCGAGATGAGCATCGAGCGGATGGAGCTCTCGTACCGGCTCCTCCCCATGCTGTTCGGCAAAACCATCGTTACCCGCATGGA
>CAYSPT010000080.1:7032-17532 GCA_964432985.1 uncultured bacterium | reverse complement strand
TGATTTTCAGTGACGACGTGTTTTTCCCGGGACAGGAGATGGTCTTCAAGGAAGTCAGCGGTTCCGTCATCTCCCACGACGGCTTCTTCGACAGCGATACCGAGGTTAAGGGGAAGATGACCGCCCCGCTGGTGGCGGACATTTCCGCTAAAGCGCGCATGAAACCGGACAACGGACCGAGCATGGAGATGAAAGCCAGGGTGCCCGACGTGACGTCCCTGAATCAGGCTATGACGGCCTTCAAGAGCATGTTGCAGCCCGAGGCGGGCACCCTCGACCTCACCGTTTCCATGTCCTCGAAACAGGGGATTCTCACCTCGGTTATGGATTTCTCCGTGAGCGATCTCACGGTGGTTTTACCGGCAATGTTCGGACTGCGGCTAACCGGGATCAGCGCTTCCGGCAACTTCGGTGACGCCGGGCTGGAGCTCAAATCGCTTGACCTGCCGCTGGGAGCGGCGGGCAGCCTGAAAGCCAAGGGGACGGTGCTTAACTTCGCCGATCCCAAGATATCGGGCACCTGGACCTCTGACGAACTCAAGGCGGGACCGCTGATGGATTACATGAGCACGTTTTCCGCCATGAAGGACAAGATGGCCGCGTTCAAGGGATTCAACCCGGGCGGCGCCGTGGTCATCAACGGATCGTACGACGGGGGGCTCCCGGATTTAGAGAAGTTCAAATTACCAGAGATCGGTCTCTCGGCGGACCTCAAGTCCGCCAGCTTCGACGTACCGGGTTTCGGGGAGCGCTTGACGGACCTGACGGGGACCATCGCGCTCAACGGCCTGGCCTTCGAAGGCGGGAACCTGACCGGTAAACTCGGTTCCATCCCCATCCAGGCGGCCACCAAAATTTCAATCATTCCGCCGATGTTCGGCATGCCCGCCTCGATTTCCATGACCACCGATGTCACCGTACCCGGCACCACCACCGCGCAGGAACTGCTCAAGGTGATGCCCGCCGACGTCCGCAAGAAACTCGAAACATCCACTGTCACCGGTACGGTGAAGGTGGACAAATTCACCATCAAGGGCGGTATGGATCGAATGACCATGAACGGCGGGCTGACGCTTTCGGGAGGCACCTTCCAGATGAAGCCCTACCTGATTAAACCGCTGACGGGACTGACAGCCAAGGCGACCCTGGACGGGACCATCACCCCGGCGCTGGCCGGTACCGTCTCCATACACAGCCTGTCGGCCAAGGCCGGTTCCAGCCTCATCGAGGCCCGTGGCGCCATCAAGGATTTCACCGCTCTCAAGCTGAACATGACCGCCGGGATGAAAAAGCTCAGCCTCAAAGACGTTTCCAGCCACGTGGACATGCCGGAAACCATGGCCCTGGACGGCACCCTGGGAGTGACGTCCGCCATTACCGGCACCATGGCCTCGCCGGTTATCAACGGCAAGGTCACCGGCGGCCAGGGGACGGTCACCCTGATCAGCGAAGGCGTGGAGTCGCTGAAGATCCGATTCACCAACCTTACCGCCGACTACGCCATGAAGGACATGATCCTGAAGGTCCCGTCGTTCCGTGCTTCCACCTTCCAGGGCAACATGACCGGCAACTCCTCCTTCGATTTTTCCAAGTCTCCCATAGAGTACGAAACAAAGATAAAAGGCAAAGGGATTGACCTGGGCGCGTTCAGCGAAGACAACCTGGGCTGGCTGTTCGCCCTGTCCGGCAAAGGGCACCTGGCAGCCGACATCAAGGGCACCGGCAACGACCTGAAGGCCATGCTGGGAAGCGGCGACCTTAAACTGGAAAACACCAACTTCTCCAAGATGCCGGGACTGCGTAAATTCCTCTCCACCCTGGATGTTCCCTGGATCGCCGAGAAAGCCTATGAGAACATAACCGGCAGTTTTGCCCTGGACCGCGGCCGCATCAAAACCAGTGATCTTACAGCCCGCGGCGACAATATCCAAATCACCGGGAACGGCAGCGTGGGCTTCGATTCCACCATCCAGGCCGATGTGGGTATTTCCCTGGCCCAGGCGGGCCTCAAGGGCACAAAACTGGAAAAGGTGGCCAAAAAGATCGCCGGCAGGAGGCCTCTTGTTTTCAAGCTGGGGCTTTCCGGTCCCGTGACGGACCTGAAGTTCTCCACCGACCTGGGGGGCCTGATGAAGCAGGCCATTACCACCAAGCTCCTGGACAAGCTTTTCGGGAAGGACGATGAGCCTGAGGAAGCGCCGGCCGATTCACCCGCCGAAACAACGACCAAAACCGGCGAGCAGCCGGCAAGCGGCGATCAAACCGGAGACAAAACCCAAACCGGGGATCAGACCAAAGAACCGGAAGAAGAGAAAGATATAGAGGATGTCCTGGAGGACCAGGGCAAGGAGCTTCTCAAGGACCTTTTCGGTTTCTAACCGTTGCCCTGTCACCGGTACGGGCGGATCTCATAAACGAACCATGGAGAGATAGACATGGGGACTACCGTGATCACCACCGAAGGACCGGTCACCATAACCGTCCGCGTGACTCCCAACGCAAAGAAGGAGTCGTTCGAGCGGCAGCCCGACGGCACCTACGCCGCCCGGGTCACCGTGCCGCCGGTAGACGGCAAGGCCAACAAGGCCCTGATCAAGCTGGCGGCGAAAGCGCTGGGTGTGAAAAAATCCCGTATCACCATCGTCAAGGGCGAAAAATCACGCGACAAAGTGCTGGCCGTTGACAATTTCCGTCAGAAATTGTAAACTCTAAATGTATGGATATGCTTTTTCCTGAAAATTTGCTTCCCCGGGAAATTCTGCCGCATGTGGTTCCTTTCCTGGAAGAGGAAAATGTCATTCTCCTCACCGGGGCCCGGCAGACCGGTAAGACCTGTCTCCTCTACCTGTTGATCCGGCATCTGCTGAAGCAGGGTATTCCGCCCGGGCAAATCGTTTTTTTCGACCTGGAAAACATTCACGATTGCAACCTTTTACAGAACCTGGAAGATTTCAATGATTTCTGGCCGGTGCTGGCGGACCGGGGTGTCGACCGGGACCGGCGGGTGTTTGTTTTTATCGATGAGATACAGCATCTCGACAATCCTTCCTCGTTCTTGAAATATCTGCACGACCACTTCAAACCGCGCCTGAAATTTATCGTCTCCGGGTCGTCATCCCTGGAGATCAGGCAGAAGTTTTCCGACCGGCTGACGGGACGGATCTACAGGTTTCCCGTGCGTCCTCTCTGTTTCCGCGAGTATCTGCTTTTCAAGGGCGAAAGTCGGCTGGCCGGCTTGTTAGCCGATTTCAGCATGGCGTATTGGATCGCTTCCAGCCGGCCGGAGATTTGCATGGCAAGAATCGACAGTGGCCGGTCAGCGAGACTCGATGAACTGATACAAGAGTATCTCATCTATGGCGGATATCCGGCCGTCTCCCTGCGGGACAGGCCGCCGGTCCGGCAGAAAGACCTGCAGGAGATCTATTCGCTGTACATCAGGAGGGACATCAAGGACATCGGTAAGATCGACGATGTCTCCGGTTACAACAGGCTGGTGTCCCTGCTGTGCCTGCAGATCGGCAACCTGGTCAACGAGCATGAGTTGGCCGTCTCCTCCGGCCTGTCGAGGCCGACGGTCAGGAAATATCTTTTTCTGCTTGAAAACACCTATGTTCTCAAGTTGGTGCGGCCTTTCTTCACCAACAAGCGGTCTGAGATAAGCAAGACCCCGAAGGTCTTCTTCGAGGATGTCGGCCTGAGAAACGGGGCCATCAACAACTTCGCCCCGCTCGACCGGCGGGCAGACGGCGGAGCCATACTGGAGAATTTCGTTTTCAGCCAGCTTGCCAGGCAAGACAATTTCCGGGAGCAACTCCGGTACTGGCGGAGCCAGTCAAGGCAGGAAGTGGACTTTATATGGGAGAAAGAGATCAACGTGCCCGTCCCCGTGGAGGTGAAGACAAAGCACCACCTCAGACAACCACTGCCGCCGGGTCTAAAAAGCTTCATCACGCGCTATCATCCCGAGCGTGCGCTCATTATCCACCGGGGAGGTTTTGGCTCAACCAGTTTCGAGGGCACTGAAATTTTACTCCTGCCTGCCTGGGCGGTGTAAGCATAACGCGCCTTGTATCTGTCGCCTAAAGGCCTGTCCGGTTTCCACATTTATGAAAGATGGCTATATCTCCCTGTTCATGCCTGTTTTCGACAGTACCTCATTTTTATTTTAACTAAATTGAAACCCGCACGGCCTTCTGGCATAAACCATGGTGAAGGACGGAAGCAAAATCGAGAACAAAAACGGAAGGCGAAAGGGAGTTGAGAAAGATGAAAGCACTGCAGAACAGGTCAAAGGGAATGAGCACGCTGGCAATTATGGTGATGGTTTGCTTTTTGAGCGCGGTTTGCGTACCGGCTCCGGTACAGGCCGACCAAATCGGTATAGGCGATCAGTTGAAAAATCCGGGGATCATCGCGGCGCTGGTCAGTATCGTGGCAGGAATCCTGTTCGCGTTCTGGGCCAACAATAACAACGGTGGTTACCGTGACGCCGGCGAGAACGAAAACGCTTTCGAAGAGCGCGATGACATGGCTCACGATGATCTTTTCGAAGATGACGACTACGAGGTTTTGAACGAGCAAGAACTCTTCTCGAGTCTCGACTCCGTTCCGGGCAGCTTCCAGGTAGAAGCGTCTGATGGATGGAACGTTCAGTCCCAGAGAATCGGAGTGGACAGAGAAGCCGACATGTAACCGCACAAATGTGCGACGGCACGAAAGTGTAGCAGCACGATCAAGCTGCGGAAACGGAGGACTTCCGACGAGGTCCTCCGTTTTTTTCATTTTACCGGTTGACAAACTGAAATGGTGATTGTACCCCTGGGCAGACGCAATGCACCCCCTGGCAGTTATATCTTGAGAAACCGGCTGACACGAAGCACGAACCTCTATTACCTGGAGCTGCAGGATTACAGGATTTACGAGCACGATCCTTCCACCGGGAAGAAGAGCTGTCTCTATGCCCTACCGGATGATGCCCTTATTTTCAAGATACGTCGCGCCTGTGCAGACAAACAGGGAAAGGAGTGACATCCATGTGGGAAAAATTCATATTCCCCTAGGCACCTCGCAGCCCGGAAGTGCTGAAGCGAGCCAGGGATTTTCGAGAGCGAAACGGCGGAGTTACTCGTTGAATTGAAACGGTGGATTGGGCATGATGGTGCGTACTTCGCCGTGGTGTAATTTGCAGGGTTTTCCCGTCTTGTAGTGGATGTACCTGATTTCGCTGGTCTGGTCGCGGGTCGGCGGGGCGATACTGCTCCACAGCCCCATGATCCTGGTTTCGCCGCCGGGACGGCAAAAACAGGCGACGGCGCAGTTGTTCCTGAGACTCATAACATCTTCGGGAACGGTTTCGTCGAAGTAGTTGAGTTCGAACTTCCTCAAATCGGCCACCTCCCGCTCGTAATGAACGAGGAGGCTGAGCGGTACCAGCCCTTTCATGGGGCTCATCACCCAGAAATCCCGCTTACGCTGCCTGATAAAAGCGAAATGCCGTTTCAGGGATTGGACCAATGACAGGGAAAGGTTGTCTTCGTCATACGGAATTCGTTCCTGGAAGGTCTGGCCGAGCAGTATGGCGTGCGCGCTGTAACCTAAAAAGGGAATACCGCTTCGCCAGGCTTTTTCAAACAGCGGCCAGTGGCTGGCATTCCCCACGGGGTAATCGTAGGTCTTTATCATCACTTCCGGGTTGCCGCCGCCACCGTAGAACGCGTGTATATTACCAAAGATCTTCTTGTTGTTCCGGTACTCCCGGCCGGCGTCTTTGAGAAATCCTTCCCGGTACTTTTCCAGCCATTCGACAATATCCGGTACGGCAGACGGACCACGTTCAAGCAGATTCAGAAAAACGTTTTCGATTAGTAAATCATTGGCGGAATCTTTTTCTTCTTCGAGTTTCTCCCCGGCCATGACCACCAGTTTTTCTACCAGGTCTTCTTCCGCTTCGAAGAGCAGCCGTTCAATATACATGGCTTCCCCGCTTCGGGAAAACAGGCAGGTGGCACCAATTTCGGCCAGAATCCACCGCAGATCTTCTTCACGAGTATCACACCGGCGGCGGGCGCACTCGAGGTACGACGGGAGAATCTCCAGAACCGTCTCGATCTTGTGCAGGTAATAGAATGAGGGGAAAGAAAACGTGACCGTCTTCACCCCGAGTTTGTCCTCGTAGTAGTCCTTGAATCCGCGGGCATAGGTAGCCTGGTCCTCCGGGAAGTAGGACGCGGGAGAGAAGAGCACCCGCACCGCGTTTCTTTTCCGCAAGCGGTGCTTTTTCATCACCGTGTAGATAAAGTAATCGTCGATGTCGGATGTCTGGCCCATGAACGGGGAAAAACCGCTCACCAAAAAAACGATTCCCGCGTTCTTGGCATCTCTCACCAGGCCGGCCAGAGTCCGCTTTATCTCGTCCTCACGTTCAGGCTTGAAGGTTTTCATTGGGGTTGGAATCCTCAGCTATACATTTCCAGACAACCGCCGCGCTTCCGATTTGCCTTTCTCTTCGTCCACGAACCACAGCATGACACCGCCGCCGATGAGCAGCAGCGATATGGAAGTTATGCTTATCCGGGAAGCCATTATATCGGCGCAGCCCATGTTCCGGGCCATAAGACCGATACCGCCCATGAGCAGGGGGCCGATGACCGTGGCGAACTTGCCGAGCATGTTGTAGAACCCGAAGTACTCCGCCGACCTGTCCGCCGGGATGATCTTGGCGAAGAAGGAACGGCTCAGAGCCTGCACACCGCCCTGCACCAGCCCAACGATGACGGCCAGGGCGTAAAACTCGGCAGCACAGTCTATGAACGCCCCCCAGATGGTGATGAACACGTAGACGCTGATGGCGAAAAAGATGGCCCGCTTGGTGCCGAACTTGCCCCCCAGGTAGCCGAAGGCAATAGCGGAAGGGAACCCCACGAACTGGGTGATAATCAGGGCTTTTATCAGGTCGGTGTGCTCCAGGCCGATGGACAGGCCATAATCAACCGCCATGCGGAAAACGGTGTCCACCCCGTCGATGTAAAGCCAGTAGGCTCCTAGAAACATGCAGATGGTTTTCATTTGCCGGATACTCTGAAACGTCTTCTTGAGCTGCCTGAACCCGGCGCCGATGTAGCTGCCCTCCGTTTTCCCGCCTTCCGACGGCGGTTCCGGGACGAAGAGAATGACCGGTATGGAGAAAAGCGCCCACCAGAGCCCCACGGTGATGAAACAGAACTT
Organism: uncultured bacterium; assembly: GCA_964432985.1. Lineage (GTDB taxonomy): Bacteria > Muiribacteriota > CAYSPT01 > CAYSPT01 > CAYSPT01 > CAYSPT01. The sequence continues at coordinate 10,305 of CAYSPT010000080.1, read as the reverse complement.
CACCGCCGCGCTGCTGTCGGCAAATCCGAAGGTGGCGGGACGAAGCACCATCCACACGTTGAGGGCGAAGAGTATTCCCCCGCCCAGGTAACCGAGCGCAAAACCCAGGGCCGAAACGAAATCCATGCTCTTCTCGTCCGCCACGCTGGTGATGAGCGAGTCGTAGAAAATGTTCCCGGCCATGAACCCGATCACCGCGGCCACGTACAGCACGGAGGCCATAAGCCAGCTGCCTTCGGATACCAGGTAGAGCCCCATGGTCATAATTATCCCCAGGAACGCCGTGGAGATCAGGAACTTCTTACGGGCGGTGCTTTTATCGGCGATGGCTCCCAGTATGGGCGCCATGACGACGATGATGATACTGGATATGGAGTTGGCCACCCCCAGGCGGGCAGTGCTCACCGTGGCTTCCACCCCGGCGCTCCAGTACTGCTTGAAAAATATGGGGAAGAAGCCGGCCATGACAGTGGTGGCAAAGGCGGAGTTGGCCCAGTCGTAGAATGCCCAGCTGATTACCCGCTTGTTTATTCTCTTACCCACGTGTACCGGTATGTCCTTTCGGTCGATGTGCCTACTTAGCCGATGTGCCTTCTTAGCCGATGTGCCCCCTTAGCTGATGTGCCTTCTTAGCTGATGATATCAATTGTAACACAATCATACTTACTATATTATTGGTTCTCTACTCGTTCGTGGCAGCTACGCCCACCAGAATGCCGATCATCGTTCCAGGCAGACATTGCCGCCCTCGACTCTGTGAGTGTGGCGCTATCACCCGGCAGTGTCAGTCCAGGATTGGCAGATGGTTCCAGAACGACTGGTACAACGGCGTTTTTTGAGTATTGGTGGCGCAATGGACATTGCCCAGGCGGTGCTGGTACATGCTGTCGTCCAGGTACTTGACCTCCACCCCTGACGAGCGGAACGCCGCGGAGAGCGCGTTTTTGATGACGCCGGGCATATCAGTGTCTCCAGCGATGACGTACCCGTTTACGAAGATAGAGTTAACAGGGTTGGACCAGATGTTGTGCCCGTCGCGGTAGAGGACGGGGAGATCGATCACCCGCCCGGAATCAATGCCCAGAAGCGCGATAACCCCCGGATACTGCACAACCTGTCCCCCTATAATGTACGTCCCCCCATGCATCATCCGGTCTATTTTGAGCTGGATATCGCGATTGTAGGCGTCAAAGCTCCCGAGCATTTCGCCTGAGTGATGCCGTTCGCTCCAGGTACCATGGCAGGAACCAAACTCGGACCAATCAGGGAAGATGAGGCGCCTCTCGATAGAGGCTCCCGGCCCGTGGTCATAGAGGGGCACCTCCGCCGGGAGGTAGCGTGCCGCTTCCGCCGGGCTGGCCACGCAGAGGTACCCGCGGCCGTCGCGACCAGGCAGGAAATTGAATATCTCGTCCACGTGCTTGATGATCAGCCAGGAGGTGTCCACCCAGAACGGCGGCTGCACTTCCTGGGCTTCCAGGAACGCCACCACTTCAGGATGCAGTGTCACACCGGTGGTGGTGTTGCACCCGTAATAGATCCGCCCCAGCGGGTACTCAAGCGTTGGATGGCTGACCTCCAGGTTGCCGTACCAGTCGGCCCAGGCATCACCACCGGTGAGGTTTCTCACGGTGCCCACCTTGATGAAACCCATGTCCCTGCCCAGCAGTCGGGGGGGATACGAATCGGCGCCGCGCATCGCCTGCAGCACCACGTGCATGGGCTCGCGCCCCGGCAGCTGCGTGTACCCGATCTCCATGGTGTCCTGCATCCACATCTCCTGCCATCTCCCCGTGCGGTAGGGGGTGGCCAGCTTCGCTGAGGTACCCCACAGGGCGTCTCTCAGCTGACCGATCATATTCGCGTTGGAGTACGCCCCGGTGGCGATGTGCACCCGCTCTGTGCCGGCGGAGTTGGGAAGCATTATCCAGGGCGCCACCCTGAAAATTGCGCGGTCGCTCTGAAGGAGCGAACCGTCCTGTGCCAGCGCTTCGGCCTTGAGCGTCACCAAACCGTTCCAGGACTCAGAGGCAAAACGCCGTGATTCGAGCCCGAACTCCACGATGCGCTCATTGAGCGAGAGCTCATCGAGCGAGTGTTCACGAGAAGCGGCCTCGTTCAGGACGTGCTCCCATCCGTCGGAGGTCTTTCTGAAGACGGTCACCGGTTGTTCGCGTTCAGCACTGGACTGGTCCGAGGCTGCACCGGAGTCCGTGGCCATTGGAGCGCAAAGGACACCTGCGGTTGTGCTTTTTTCTGCAAATCCCTCGTCCGCCATGACCGTGAGCCTGATTTGGCCGCATTGTTGAAGGACCTGTCCCGACAATACGACGTGCACTTCGGCCAGGTCTTTTTCATCGTGCCCGCCGTTGACCACCCGGTCCAGGGCATCGACCCGCCCGTCACCGTCGTCGTCATCCACGTTGGCCAGGATGAACGCACCGCCGCCGTCCCAACGCCAGTCGTCTCTCCCGGCGATGTCCTGAAGGCTGGTGGTCCCGTCCCGGTTGGTGTCACCAAATACGAGTATCCCTTTTTCATTTCCGGCAGTGGAATACCCGGCAGCGGAATACCCGACAGCGGATTCGTAGGCCAACACCGGTGACAACACCGGTCCTATCACCGGAATAACCGGGGACACCAGTAACAGACAGGTAATAATCAGACAGGTTATCGAGTCACGCATATCAATTAATCCTCCAACTCCAACAATTACTTTCGTTCCGGGATATACTTATCCCAGTTTCGTTTAGGTTCATACAGAGACATTTTTTCCTGCCTCACCTCGTTCTATGCCGAAACCGTTCAGCAGTTTCACATTTCTGTATGAAACAGGATGAAACAGGTCAGCCGGAATGTTTTTTTTTTAGCGCTGAATACAATAGACCTGCTGCACCTGTTTTTTAAAGAACTAATTTGAAACAAAAAGCCAGTTCTTGTTAATGTATTATTGAAAGGAAGGTGAGCTTGATGCATTTTCGCACTTATACCAGACGTTTTTCGTTTATCAATTTATCCACCTGCAGGTTACCTGCACTTCTTTTAGTACTGGCAGTGTTCTTCCTTGGAACAAGCGGTATTCCCGCCGCCGGCCAGGACGTGCTGGATCTCATCCGTGAGGGTCGTGACGCGGCCACCGAGCAGGATGCGCAATCCACGCAGGCCACTCCCGCCGGCCAGTATCCCGTCATCAAGATAAAACCGGGGGATAACCTTTACGACCTGGCCAATAAATACGGGACCACGGTAGAAGCCCTCATGAAGGCCAACCGG
>CAYSPT010000080.1:2054-6932 GCA_964432985.1 uncultured bacterium | reverse complement strand
GAAGCCCTCATGAAGGCCAACCGGATGAAGGACGATTTCCTCTACCCGGGAGAAACGCTGATCATCCCCGGCAAGCAGACCGGACAGACCGGTGATCAGACTGAGAAGACCGTCATCAGCGTGGAAGACGGCGATTCGCTGTACTACCTGGCCGAGAAATACGGGACCACGGTGGAAGCCATCAAGCGGGCCAACAACCTGCGTGATTCTTACATCTACCCGGGCGACCGGCTGGTCATTCCCGGCAGGCGGCCCGTTGAACAACCTCCTGCGGACATTCCCGATGAGTCTAAGGACATTCCCGACGATGTTGTGATCCACATTCCCGACGTTACAGATGACAAACCGAATGACAGCCCGTTTAGCACATCATACGACCTGGACAATCCGGCGGTTGCCCGGTACCCGGCCATCGCCGGTGCTCTGGAACGCGAGCAGAAAATGGATCTGCAGGACGGCTCCCGCAGCTATTTTCTCCCGGCGGAAAACAGGGACGATCCCCGGGGCACGGTGGTGCTGCTGCACGGCTGGTCCGCGGGCACCTGGCAGTACGAAAACATGGCCAAAGACCTGCAGAACAAAGGCTACAATGTGTACGTCCCGCGGCTGCCGGGACACGGCTTCAGGAACGCCGACGGCACCGACAACCCCAACTACATACCCCGTTCGGGACAGGAGCACCTGTACACCGAGTTCGCCGACCGGGTGTACCACGAAGCCTCCTCCACCGGAGCGCCGGTCCACGTGGTGGGACTCTCCGGCGGCGGAGCGGTAGCCCTGGATATCGCCGGACGCTACCCCGACATCAAGGGGGCAGTAGCCTACGACCCGTTTCTTAACTCGGGCGACTGGAAGGCCCGGACCCTGCTGGGCACCGCCGGTGTCCTGGACAGGTTTTCTTTCGGCCAGGCTTCACGGCTGCTGAGCAATATCCCGGTAGTGTTCGACGGGCCCAAGCGCGACCACGAGGAGTGGGGGCGCCCGGGGCATTTCAACTTCAACGCCGAGCAGATGTTCGCCCTGAGCAGTTACGGCCGCCAGGCGGCCAACAACGCCGCTAAGAGCGATGTGCCCATCCAGGTCATCACCTCCGACAGCGAGAAGGGACTTGTTGACCGCGGGCTCATCGGCACGGCCTTCTGGGGCGGCAAGGGCGAGCAGCGTAACGGCTGGTACAATTTCGCGGAGGAGGAAAACGTTCCCCACGCCATGGTCCACGAGCGGGAAATTCCCGACGAGGACGCCCGCGGACGCGTGCGCGACCTGACCTACGATTTCATCGAGGACGGCATGGTGCACAACCGCCTTCCCGGCGATACCATGAAATGGCGCCCGCTTCCTGTCGGGACAGAAGACCTCGAGGGGCAGACCAGAGCCGGTAAGAAGCTGTACCAGTATTACTCCCAGAAGGATAATTACAAGCAGGTCGGTGATGACATGCTGGAGACCTTCGGCGTTCTCAAGGCCCGCTGCACCGCCTTTATGTCCACCGCCTTGCGAAACGCCGGATTCGACGTCCCGGCGGACGGGTATGACGAGCGCGTGGAGTCCATCAGCATGGTCACCCGGTCGCTTTCCAACCACCTGGAGCACAAGCTGGGCTTCGAGCGGGTCCCGGATTTCAAGGACCTCAAACCGGGTGATGTGGTTTTCACCACCGACGACGAGGACTGGCCCGGCTATCCCGCCCACACTTTCATGTTCCAGGGCTGGTACAACAAGGAGCGCGGCCTGGCCTACGCCATCGACAACCAGGGCTTCACCCACGTGCGCAATCTCAAGGCGCACTCGAATTACGACTACAGCTACTTCGGCTACGCCCTGCGACCCACCGACGAACAACAGTAGAGAAAGCCCTTCAAGCGCACCTCGGCCCCGGTATTTACCGGGCCGTGTTCCCACCGCGGCCGGGGAACAATTCGTTCCAGGTGTGGAAATGGTAGGGACGTCGGCACGCCGGTATCCGGCGCCCGGCGTCGGCCACCCAAAGGCTGAGCTCCTCCGGCAGGAACACCACGTTGTGTAAATTGCCGTTGTCGGCAACCGGCCGGTCGATGATACTTATCAACTCCCTGTCATCGATGTTCCCATACGAATCCCGCACCCGCTGCACCAGGTGCCGGTACCGCTTGCCGCGCGATATTAGGGAGGCGTCGGGGACGGCTTCCGGGAACTTTTTACAGGGCTCACCGGCCCTGATTATCTCCAATATTTCCGGGGTAGCCCGCAGGCTGGCTGCAGACCGGTTGTTGCCGTCGCTCACCACGTAATAGTACTCACAGGTACGCTTGCTGGAACGGAAATATTCCAGCGCTTCCTCCAATGTACCGCAGCGCTCAAGCACCTCCCGCATCAGGAAGCTCATAGGAGTGCCGTCCCACTTGCCGCGGCCGCCGCCTCCCATCTCACCGAGAGCTATACGGCTCTCGTTCATACCCGAGACGCTGCCGATGAAGCCGGCGTACCCGACGTTGACGAACCGCTTCGCGCCCTGCTTTTCAACCGCCATGACTACCGCTTCGTCCTGCAGGCCGGTCTCCATCATGTAGTCAAGCACCCGGGCGTGCAGCAGCTGTCCTTCTCGAGTGGCCCGCCCGAAAAGGGCCGCCCCGCTGCAGTGGAAAAATTCCGGGAAGATGTTGGCCATCTGCACCAGTTCCAGGGGCACCCCGGAGCCGTCGGACAGCCCCCGCATCTCCTCGAAGTAATCAGGAGAAATGAACGGACGCTGCCTGTTAATCAATGATCGCGCCTGGTCCAGAAACCACTCGCCCCGAGCCATGGAATCGTAGACTCCCGCCCCGTACACCAGGCGGTTGACCAGCCGGCGGATGTTCGACGCCAGCAGGCGGCCGTGCTGAAATCCGATCTCGTACGGACTGCCGCTTAAGTACATGGTGCGGTGCCCGTCTTCGATCACCAGCCTTCCGCTGCCCTCTGTGCGCACCTGATCCCGTTCGTATTTCACCGGTCGGGCGTTGAGCACCAGCAGGTCGATAAACGCGGCCAGGCTGCGGTCGAACACCGTCCCGTCCACCTTGACCGCCTTCATGTCTGGAGGCAGATCCAGCGGCGGCCTGAACCGAGGCCACGGTTCGAAATCGAGGAAAACCTCCAGCCGCTCTTTCCCAATGGTCTTGTGTACTATGATCTTGACCGGCTCCCCGTTGGGCCGCAGCAGGGCCCGGCCATGAAGTGAGGCAATGCTCAGGCACAACTTCCCGTCCACCCGCTTCACACCGGTAACTATCGGACAGAGCAGGAATCCCACCGCGGCAAACCGCACCGTTCTAAAGGCAGGAAGCAGGGCCGCCACCCGTTTAAGCGCCGGGACCGTACGCTCGAAACCGCTGGGGCCACCGATAAAATGGGCGCCGGATGTGTTCAGATAGAGGATGTTACGGTTTCCCGCCCCGATCAGACCCACGTACTCTCCATGCTCCACGAAAATACTGACCGAACCGGAATCACACCGGATTACCCCCCGGGCGAAGAGCGCGGGAACGTCGCTTTCGCCCTTCTGATCGTTCGTCTGGTCGTCCTGCCGGCGGTCAGGTTGGCGGTAGACCGTGACGTTGATTTCGGGCGAATCCAGGCCCCAGGAGGCGTCGCGTACTGTTTGCAGGATGGTTTCGGCGGCGGACCACAGCATCCAGGTCGCCAGGAGCCAGTTGGCCACCGCAAGGATACCGAGTACTGCCGCTATACGGAGGATTCTATAGGGTGGTCGGCCTTTTGCACGAGCTGCCGTGGCAAGGGCGCGGCGGCGGGGAGTGCCTGGTGGGTTCATGTGGCATGGTTGGTTCATACAGCCCTTTTTCATCCCGGTGAACCTTCCGTTTGGTGTCGAACTGATCGTTGAATAAACCTGATCGTTGAATAGGTCTAAAAGCGCAGTCTACTTAAACCGGGGAACGAAATGCAAATAGGATCCTGGTTGGGCTCTCAGGGAGTAGCAGATAGCTTTTATCAGGTGGAGAACCCAATCGAGGAGGTATATGTCCTTTCGCAGGTTGTACTCAAATTTAGTACGATCGTACTCAAAATGAGTACAAGATGTTTAATAGGGGTAGGTGAGGTTAAGGCGCCGGTGAAGAGCCGCGACGCGGCGGCGGTCGGTACATGTCCTTCTGAAAGGTGTTGTAAATTTTACAACACTTTGTTATACCCACACATACCGGTGCGCCAGGAGAAATGCAGCCTTACGCCAAGTCATTTTCCCAATGTACGCTGTACAAACTTACCAGTTAACGTCGTAAAGCCCGTGGCTAAAGCCCCTGGTTTATGACATGGGGAGTTGTTAACAGGCGATTCTACCTGGCCGTGGGGCGAAGCGCGTAGCGGAACGGTGAGAAATTGAACGTTCCGTGCTGCCAGATGTTGCGGATGTGGGTGGATCCCTGGTTGTCCACCACGTAGGCCAGCCCCTGCGACTGATCCGCCCAGCTCTGAAACATGTAGGTGTGGGCGGGATACCCGGGCCAGCGCGGTGCGTCAGTGGTAAAGACCACGTCTCCCGGCTTCAGGGCCCTGGCATCGTTGATACGCTGAAAACCCAGCTGACCTTCGAGATAGTTGGAGAACGGACGGGTGACCAGGCTGATTCCCTCTCCCCTGGCATCCCGGCCGTGCTTGGGCACGCTGTAGCCTACCTGCCTTAGGGCCGTTGACATGAACGCAACGCAACCGTTGCTGGTGGTTCCGTACCAGCCCATGACGTCGTTGTAGACATTGCGGTAGTTGGAGGAATTACTGTAGTACTCAGCCAGCCGGTTCCCGGAGTGAGATCCGTCGGTGTCATATCCGGGAGAATCATTTTCAGTGGAGCTTTCCTCAGCAGTGTCATCCCAGATGGATTCATCCTCATCGGTGTCATAC
>CAYSPT010000080.1:0-1954 GCA_964432985.1 uncultured bacterium | reverse complement strand
TCCCAGATGGATTCATCCTCATCGGTGTCATACATAGCGATAGTATATCCGTCGTTATTATAGCCGGGGGTGTCTTTCGGGCGGCGCCCATAGCCGGTAGTGATTTTTCCTTCTGTATGTTCCACGACCATAACCATGAAAAAATCCAGTGTTTCACCGTCTGTTCCGGGCTCCACGTAAGTAGTAACAGTAACACTTGCCTGGCAGAGACCATCAAACAGATCGTAACCGCTGCTGGCGGAAGTCAGGGAAAAACACAGGAACAACACCATGGTGAATGTGATAGCTGATTTCATTGTTACCGCCTCCGTTTTTGTGGGATGTGGTGTGGGATGTGGAACGTACCGCTTTCATTGTTTTCTATGCGATATTCTACTTATTGTTTCATTTTATTGGATGTCCCGCAAACCGCAGAAAAATCAGCCTTTTCGAATGTTTGACCGGGCTTGGAACACTGTCCGCTGAGAAAAATATCGTTACAATCGAATAACTTTTCAGCTATAGTTATTATGAAAGGGTTTTTCTATGCATCGTTGTGCGCGTTTTGTTTCGATTATTTTGGCGGTGGCGGCCTTTATCGTACTGGCGGGCAACTGCCACAGCGCCCTGGGCTCTTCCCAACTGTCCCCCAACGACATCTACCTGCAGGCGCTTTCGTGTAAGAAATTCGGGGACTTCGAAAAGGCCCTGATGCTCCTGGACCAGCTGGTCGGGCGGTATCCCGAGTACCAGAAGGGCTATGTCCTGAGAGCCGAAGTCAAGCAGAAACTGGGTGACCGCAGCGGCGCAGACGAGGACCTGGAAAAAGTGGCCGGACTCATGGGCAAGACCGCCGGAGAAGAAAGCGGCCACCCCATCGTCATCGGTCCGCTCCCCGACGGGGTGAAAGAAATGAAGTTTTCACCCTACATGACCCGCAGCGGCGATCTGAAAGGCCAGTCGATAATCAAGAACGCCCATGGACAGCAAATCAGGGTGTTCGAACGAAACGGCAAGGTAGAACAGGTTCTGTTCAATCGGGGGGACCGCCAGTTCTCCCTGCTCCAGCAAGGCGAACTGGCAGTCACGGATTTCGTCATGGAACGCGTCAGCCGCAACCACAACAAGTTCTACCTGTTCCCCGGCAAACGTCCCACCCACGTGACCTTCGACGAGGACGGCAACCTGGAGGTCACTTTCGCCAACGGCGACCGCATGGTGCGCGACGCCGAAACCTTCGATCTGATTCCCGAACGGAGCGATTTTGCCGAAAAGAAAGAGCATTCCACTTACCGCAACGGCACCCGCACCCTGCCGTCGATCAAGTACACGGGCGACCGGGCCGTGCTGCGGACCATCTGGTGGGAATACCCTCCTTCTGGGGGGACCTTTACGGTTTTGAACGGGCAGAAAAGCGTTGGCAAACTGCCGGCTAGCAAGCTGTACAAAAAAGTAGACGAAGGGGGCGGCTACGACGTCAAGCGGCTCTTCGTAAACCTCTTCAACAAGATCAAATCGATTTTCAGCAAGCGCAGCGATTCCGGGAGCAAGGAATTCCTTGAAACCATGGAGAAATCAGCACCGGATCTCGAAAACGAGAACACGGCGACCGAAGTGTCGACGGAGGACGAACCCGCCGTCCCCAAGCGCACCATCGGCATCGACACCAGCGACGATTTTTTATCCTGTAGGAAACCCATTTCCAGGAATGAACCCTGTCAACCGAACTATTACTTCCTTGATCTTGGGACACTTCAATCAGGGATCGGTTGGTCAACCGTCCCGTGCAGTATACATCGCACCGTCCCGGTTTTTTCCATGTAAAAGTATTTTCCGTCCCGGTAGCAATCGGGGAGTTTTTTCATATAAACAGGTGAAAGAAGTAATTGACCGATTTCTCCGGGCTTTCCTTCTTCCCGCACCACAATCCCGCTCGGCATTGTCTGGTTATTGTCTTTCTCCCACCGATCGATAA
>CAYSPT010000079.1:18097-22368 GCA_964432985.1 uncultured bacterium | reverse complement strand
CCTGAGCCCATCATGGACACCGCTACTGAGCCCGCCGATGAAGTATTCACCGACGAGTACGGCAACGAGCACAGCTACAATGCCGACGGCTCTGGCAGCGTCACCTATGCCGACGGTGCCACGGAGACCTGGGACGCCGAGGGTAATGGTACCTATACCAGCGAGTATGGTACCAGCACCTATAACGTCGACGGCTCGGGCAGCTATGTGGACGACTGGGGTAGCAGCACCTGGGATGCCGATGGCAACGGTTCATACACCAGCACCGACGGCTACAGCTCCACGTGGAGTGCAGACGGCTCCAGCACCTGGACCGATCCTGACGGCACCACCGGTGTTTACAACGCCGATGGCACCGGCAGCACCACCTACGCTGACGGTTCGGTAGAGGCCTGGGACGCCGAGGGTAACTACACCTTCACGGACGTTGACGGGGAACCGATTCCCGACGACCAGTACGCGATGGGTGAGTATGACAACCCCGACGGCTCCGTTGACACCTTCAACGAGGACGGGTCAAGCAGCCACACCGAGGCCGATGGAACTGTCTACGAGTACAACGCTGATGGTTCCGGAAGCACGACCTACGCTGACGGTGCGACAGAAACCTGGGACGCTGACGGTAATGGTTCCTACACTATGACCGATGGCTCTGTATCCACCTGGAGCGCCGATGGTTCAGGGACCTGGACCGGAGCTGACGGCTCCACGTCCACCTGGAACGCCGACGGTTCCGGAAGCTATTCCTACCCGGACGGCTCCAGCGGTGAATACTTTGCTGACGGTTCCGGGGAATGGACGAGCTCCGACGGATCATCTTCCACCTACAACGCTGACGGCTCCGGAAGCTATTCACATGCTGACGGCAGCACCGAAAGCTGGGATACCGAGGGGAATATGACCTTTACGGATGCCAATGGTGAACCGGTGAATCCTGAAGAGTTCTACATCTGAACTCCAGCACGATAGAGGAGGATAACATGGCTGAAAAGTACCGTGCTGCCGAGCAGGCAGCAGAGATGAAACGAAGGTTGGCCGACATCAACCGCGAGAAGACCCGCATACAGACCAGCAAGGTCCAGCGGATGGCAAAGCGGCCCAAACCACGTGTGTAAATAAAAAAGGACGGTAAGAAGTTTACCACCGGGATTGAACGGTAAGATCAAACAACCGGTGTAGATGACGATACAAGGAGGCAGCCTTTACGGCCGCCTCCTTTTTTTTTCGCATGTTTTCGGTTTGGAACCGACCACAGCAAACGGTAATACATAACTTTTAAAAATTAGTATTCTTAATATTGTTGCAATAAATGACAACAAATTATGTGACAATTAACATATTTATCTATTCCAGACTTACAGAATTAGATCGATAAATTCTATTATCAATAGTGGGTATTTTTATCTGGTTATTTGATCAAGATTATGTAAAGTATCACTTATTATCAGGTTTAATTAGGGTGGAAGTAATTTTATTTAGAGTCGAAGTCAACGTGCAAACAAGCAGCGGAGACATGAATTTAGAGTAAGGAGATGAACCGATGGACGAGAAGGACAGGCAGGACGGGCAGCCTCAGGAGCAGCAGAAAAAGGGTTTGAAGATCGACAAGCTCGAGGACCGTATCGCACCGGCTATGGTGGGCGGCATCATTGATGCCCCTATGGATGTGGACGCTGAGGCGGACGCGGTGGACGATGCGCCGCCGACAGACATGGACACCGAATTCGATATGGATATGGAGCCGGTAGACGACTTCATCCCGCCCAATGGCGAGATCGAATTCGCCGAGGACGTGGAGACCGATGCGGCGGCCGAACCGGTGGAACTACCTGACGCCGACCATTACCCGGAAGGGACCTCTGTCAACGCAGACGGTTCTGTGACCTTCCAGCCACCGGTCGACTGCGACTTCAATCCCGAAACAGGCACCGTCGACATTCCTTACGACTCCGCTGATTGGGCCACCCCGGAGGGAGTGACGGTATCTCCCGACGGCGCGGTCACCACGGACATTCCAGAGGACGTGAAGTTCGATCCCGAAGCCAACACCATGACGCTGCCTGCTGACATGACCACCGACTTTATGCCCGAGGGAATGGAGATGCAGGACGATGGTTTCGTCGCCATGGATGTCCCTGAGGGGATAGAGTTCAACGCCGATGCCGGCGGCTTCGAGATGCCTCACGACGCGGCGGTGGACATGATGCCCGAGGACCTTAACCTGAACACCGACGGCTCGGTCACCATGGAGTTTCCCGAAGAGATCACCATCAATCCCGAAGCGGCCATGCTGGAGATCCCGCCCGATATGGCTGGCGATTACCTGCCGGATGAAATCGACATCACCCCCGAAGGCGATCTGGCCATGGAGCTCCCCGAGGACATCACCTTCGATGCTGAGGCCAGCACCCTGGACATCCCCCCGGACCAGGCCAACGACTACCTGCCCGAAGACCTGAACATCACCCCCGAGGGCGACCTGGCGGTAGCGCTGCCGGACGACGTGGTCTACGACGCCGACGCCAACTCCCTGGACATCCCCCCGGACATGGCCAACGACTACCTGCCCGAGGACCTGAACATCACCCCCGAGGGCGATCTGGCAGTGACCCTGCCCGATGACGTCACCTACGACGCCGACGCCAATTATCTGGATGTTCCCAACGAGATGGCCGACACCTACCTGCCGGAAGGCGTCCACGTGACCGAGGGCGGCGGCTTGAACATCGACTGCCCCGAAGGCTGCGCGGCGGACGACGCCGGCAACCTGATCATCCCCAACGAACATGCCGATTTCGGCACCCCCGAAGACGTCTACGTCACCCCCGACGGCGGCCTGAGCATCGACTGCCCCGAAGGCTGCGCGGCGGACGACGCCGGCAACCTGGTGGTTCCCAACGACGCCGCCGATTTCGCCACCCCTGAAGGCGTGCACGTCACACCCGAAGGAGGCCTGAGTGTCGACTGCCCCGACGACTGCAAGCTTGATGACGATGACATCCCCTTACCGCCCAGCGGCGGCACCCTGGTCATACCCCAGGCCGACGCCGATTTCGTGCTGCCCGAAGGGACCGAGCTGGGAGAAGACGGTACGCTGAAAGTCGCCCTACCCGATGACGTCGTTGTTGACGGACCCAACTCGGTCACCTTTTCCATGGAATCCGCCGGTGAGGTGCTCCCTGAAGGAATGGGAACCACTGCCGACGGCGGGCTGGTGGAAAGCATGCCGATACCCCTGCCCAATGAAGCCTACGTGGCCGACACCGGCGAGTTTGTCATGCCTGCCGACTACGCCGGCAACTTCATGCCCGAGGGGATGGACCTCAACGCCGACGGAACCATGACCCTGGACTGCCCAGCGGACACCACCTTCGACCCCTACGCCAACACCATGACCGTCCCCAACGACGCCGCCGGCTTTATCATGCCCGATGACGTGCATGTCAACCCGGACGGCTCGCTCACCACCACCTGCCCCGTGGGCACGGAGTTCGATCCGGCTGCGGGCAGCTTTACCATCCCGCCGGAAGGGAACGATTTCCTGGCCACCGGTGGTGAAGAAGCGGGAATGACCATCAACACCGATTACTATGATGCAGGCGGCGGTGAAGGTGTCATATTCGGCGGCTGGAACACCAGTATACCCGATGTCGGACCGGCCCTGGACGCCGCTGAAGCAGGCGGCGAAGGCGTCGTGGTAGGCGGATGGGACACTATCGCCCCCGAAGCGGAGCCGGTAGACGAGGTTAGCCAAACACCAGATCCTGAACCCGAGCCCAAGGGTGTTGACGTAGCCGCCGACACCATGGATGAATTCAAACCTGATGAAGGCTTGGTGATCGACGGCCCCATCGCCGGCGAGGGTGTCGACACACCGGTGGATGAATTCAAGCCCGCGGAACCGGTTGACGAGTTCAAACCCGAAGAGGGCATGGTGATTGATGGCCCGGTTGCCGGCGACTCGGTGGCTGAGCCGGCAGAAGGGATGGTAATTGACGGGCCATATGCCACTGAGGGTGTCGAGCCCGTAGACGAATATCACGTGGACGCGGATAGCGGCCTGACACTGGCCGGAGATCAGCTGTCCGAGTTTGACGAGAAGCCTGTCGATGAGTTCAAACCGGATGATGGTATGGTGATAGACGGGCCATTTGCCGGCGAAGGTGCCGAGCCCGTGGATGAATACCATGTGCAAGAAGGAAGCGGCCTGACACTGGACGGAGCGGAGCTCTCCGAGCCCGTCGAGAAGCCCATGGACGAGTTCAAGCCCG
>CAYSPT010000079.1:11623-17997 GCA_964432985.1 uncultured bacterium | reverse complement strand
CTGGACGGAGCGGAGCTCTCCGAGCCCGTCGAGAAGTCTATTGACGACTTCAAGCCCGAAGCAGGAATAGTGGGCGACGGTGTTGATACCATCGTAGCTGATGGTGCCGACACATTCGTTGCCGATGGGTCAGATACCGTCGTAGGCGATGGTGTCGATACCTTCGTGGGAGATGGAGCAGACACCATTCTGGCGGATGGACCCGATACGGTCCAGGGAACAGCACTTGACTCTATTGCCGATGATCCGTCTCACGGCCCGAATCCAATCTCGTCTACCGCTGAAGGAATTGCTGATGATCCTGACCCTATTCTCAGTGAGGCGACCGGTATTGAATCCGTAATGGCTGAACCGGAACTGAGTCAGGCACCGGAACCCGGACCGCATCCATTTCCACATCCCGCTGATGGTTTCAGCGATGATCCCGATCCCATTTTCAATGATGTTGATGGAGCAGGCAATGTTGGAATTGAACCGACACCTCTTTTCAATGAAGCAGACGGCATTGCAGTCGCTGAAGCGCCTGTTTCCGGACTGGACTCCATGGCCGACTACAAGGAACCCGGAACACCTCCCCCGCCACCGGATTATGGGGTTGATGCCGGCACGGTCGACGTAGCCCTGGAGGATGATGGACCTGTCGGCAGCACTCTTATGGCGGAATCTCCCGATCCGGGTGGCAATCCCCCCGGACCCAACATGGAAGCAGGTATTATGACTGAAGCTGCAGGCGCCGATGTCGGGATTGATCCAACGCCACTCTTTAATGAAGCTACAGGAGTGGATGAGGGGATTGATTCAGGTGCCAACGTAGGAATTGATCCAACTCCCATGTGGAACACGGCCGCTGGCGCTGATTCAGTGGCCGGGGACACTCAACCCGGAGATAGTCCTCCACCGCCAAGCATCGAAGATGACGGTGACGGCGGCAGACACTTATCTCCCGAAGTGGGATTGGAGGATGAACCAGGTGGCGGTGGTGTTGACATCAATCCGGATCCAATCTGGAATGAAGGACCTGGCGCTGACCAGAGTCTCGATCCACAACCCTTGGTAAACGAGGCAACTGGCGCCGACCAGGGTCTTGATCCGGAACCCCTGATCAACGAGGCAACTGAGGCTGATAGAGGTCTCGATCCGGACCCGATGTATAATGAAGCAACTGGCGCTGACTTCGTCGATGCCGGTGCCGATATCGAAATCGATCCGACTCCGATATGGAACACAGCCGCTGAAGCGGATACCGGTGTAGCTGAAACACCTGATGATCCTAAACCTCCCGGACCCAACATGGAAGCGGGTATGTTCACTGATACCGCGGGTGCCGACACATTGGCCGAAGATCCCCAACCCGGTGGGACTCCTCCTACTCCCGACATGGAAGCGGGTGTCATGACTGACGCAGCGAGACTCGATGCCAGCAGCATGGCCGATGATCCCGATCCCATTATCAACACGGCCCCCGATGCCGGAGCCGGATTAGCGCAGGACGGAACCAACATGACGGACAACCTGGCTGATTCAGTCGACGGCAAGAAGGGGATAGAACCGGATCTGAAGATATAATCAGTTCCGGTTATCGAAGTGCCTGATCGAACAAGGAGGCGGCCGTAAAACCGCCTCCTTGCTTATTAGCTCATGTAATTCACAGTTGTGCCCGCTGCGGCCATAACTATATGATAATACTTATTAACGACCGGACGACCGGGTCTCCAACTGGGTGTGCTTGAGCACGGTATCGGTGAGGGGAAGGTCAACGAACATGATGCGCTCGTTGCCGGCGTAATCCGCCGCCTGGAATTTGATCACGTAATCCGCCGCCACCGGAAAGACCTTTTCCACCAGGAAATCGTTCTGACCGGCCACCTCGAGCTCCAAATAGGGATCACCGGTTTCCAGCAGGCGGAAAACCTGGAAGAAAAGCGAATTTACGTCAAGCCCATCGGTGTGGTCGAGATCGGAGTCGTCGTAAAGGATGTCGGGGTCGACCATGTCGATGTTGTCGCAGGCGAACACGTGGAACAGCATTCTCACATCTTCCTGGAAGAAGCTGCCCGGCGGCACCAGGAACGAGTTGCGCCCATCGGGTGGCGGCCAGCGGTAATCATCCTCGGCCTCCCAGGTGTCGTCCAGGTTGTAGAAGATGTTCCAGGTGCTCATGTAAAGGCTGAACTCCCGTCGCCAATGCGACCGGAAATCCTCTACCTTGACCGTCATCCAGGGAAATTTGTCATCGGTCACCGTCATGGAAGTGGTCAAGGTGCTGTCTGAATGGGCATCCTGGGCCTGCCCGTAGTGCTTTCCCTGCACCTGGCCACTGGCATCGGTGACCTTCAGAAACGCCTTGAGGGGCTGCCAGTCGCTGGAAGTGGTGGCGAAGTGCATGGGAAGGATGATCTTTTCGCGGGGCAGGTACCACTGGGTGATGTTGAATTTGTCCCCTTCCTCGACTACACCCTGATTGTCGAATATCAGCGGGCCTACCCACCAGTATCCCTCGTCGGGCCAACCGGAGCCGTCCCTGGTTTCGATTTCCACCTCAGCTTCCGGATACGAGCCGTTAAGGTTCGAGTACATGCGCTCGGGATCACCGGGGCGGTGGCTGTAGGTGTCGTTGCACGGAAAGGGTCCGGCACGGTGATCCATCTCCAGGTCACCGGACTCGTTCTCGGTTGTGTGCCACTCGTGGGGCCCGACTTGATAGTAAAGCTCTACGGCGGCTGCAGCCGGGTCCGGACCTATGTTGGGGTTGTTGTCCTTTACCCGCACCACGATGTCCTGTTCGACATCTTCACCTGAAACACCGGAAAGCGCCGAGGGGAGTCCCTGCACGTAGGTGGTGCCGTCTTCCCCCGGTGCGGTCGTGTCCGTGACCAGCACCATGATGACGTCTTTTCGGGGAATGCCCGGGGTCTCGATGGTGACCGGAGGCGGTTCCGGATTGGGATTGACGGTGGTGTAGGTGCAGATAACCACCACGGAATTGAGCTCGGGGTCAGACGGAGTGTCCCAGGCGTGGGGGAGAGAACGAGGGCTCGAACCGGTAACCTGGATTGTACCGCCCGGACCGCCGAAACGCCAGGTGTAGAGCACATTCTTATACCCCAGGATGCCGCCTATAGGTTTCTTGGTGGTTTCCCATGTACCGGGGACATCTTCCGGGATCACTGTCGGACCCATTATTTCCGCTAGGGAAAAGCTGCTCGTGGACAGCATAAACAGCAGTATAATCGCACCGGTAATTGCTGCACGGCACGCAGGCGTGGTCCGGGGACTGCACGAACCGGTCTCATTCCGCTTACGCCGATCAAAAACCATGGTTTTGGCCCTTTCTTCTATTATTATACCGGACATCACTGCGTATGTGAACACTTTCGGCTTTTCTATGTATAAACGGACTGTGGATACCATGCGATTCGAACGGCCACGGCAGGCAAACTGAGCCCTCGTAGCGCTCTGACATATGTGGATTAAACAGGTTGTACTCAAGTTGAGAACAACCTTCAAGAGGACATGTGCTTCACGGCGCATTGTTAGATTCGCGAGCTTGCGCGCGCTACGTGAAATATTATAGAAAGTTGACATGATCTCTTTATAAATATTACAATTACCGTGGTATTATTATAGATTGAAGTGTGTCCGGATTACTGATGCATCCCGTCTGTGAGAAAGTGAGGTTCCGGCCGTGAGGAAATCACTGTTCTTGGCAGGGATAATCATTGCACTCGCCGCGCTGCTTGTTCTTCCCGCCGGAGCAACAACCGACACCAGTTCGGTTCCCCTGCCCCAGCGGCCGGGCACCACATCCGTTGGGGCCAGTACGGGATCCGTTGGGGCCAATACGGGATCCGTTGGGGCCAGTACGGGATCCGTTGGGGCCAGTACGGGATCCTCCACCGGCTCTTCGGGCTGGTCGGTGTCGCCGGGACAGACCACCACCGGACTCAACCTCAACATGGGAGGGCTGCTGGGAAACGGCCGCACCATTTTCGACGTCAACGTGCTGGGCGCCCGAAAAGACGTCAAGTACTCCCTGCTTGAAGGGAATATAGCCCGCACCGAAGGGGAAAAAGGTAAGCTCCGCTATTTCGGTACCACCGACTACTTCGCCGGATTTCGCGGCACGGGCTGGGCGGCCCTGGGCGCCAGTTTTATCAAGGGAGACTATGTCCCTCCCGAGCTTAACGTACCGTCCCTGGCGGGCAAGACCTACGTGGTCTACGACACGGAAACCACCGGTTTTTCACCTAAAAAGGGCAATGAAGTCGTTCAGATTTCCGCCGTCAAGGTGAAAGACGGGCAGATCATCGACCGCTTTAACAGCTTCGTTAAACCGCGAAACGGTATCAGAAACTCCCGCTTCCACGGTATCTGGTGGAAGGACGTCAAAGACTCTCCCCGCATGGAAGAGGTATTGCCCAAATTCAAGGAGTTTACCGGGGACGCTCCCCTGGTGGGGCACAACGAGCAGTTCGACCGACGGTTTATCAATCATGCCCACGAAAAGCAGTACGGCACTCCCATGCCAAACAAGAGTATCGACACACTCAAATTGGCCCGTAAACACTTGCCGGGTCTCAAGAACCACAAGCTGAACACGGTGGCCGGCCATTACGGGATCAAGAATCCACAGGCACACCGGGCCGACGCCGACACCGAAACCACTGCCAAGTCCTTCGTGGCCATGGAGAAGGAGAAACACCAGCAGGCCGTGACTGCCGGGACAGCGCAAAAACCGGGCGAACGCTGGCGGTCGCTCATTGGCGGCCAGGTCGGTGTGAATGCGTTTCTGGGGCCTGAAATCTCCGCCAGCGGCGGGACCGATTACACCGACGACAAGGGACGCACCTACTTTGCCGGTACCCGCGGGGCGCTGCAACTCGGGGGAATCGCCCGGGGTCGGTCATACGCCGGACTATTGGACGGTAAGGCCACCGTTGGAGCCCGGGGTGATGCCTTCGCGGGCGTACGAGCTACCGGCAGCCTTTCCGGGGGGATACAATACAAAGGTGTCGGAGTGGAATTGACCGGGTACGGACACGTCGGTGCAGGACTCGGAGCCACGGGAGTGGCTGAAGTACAACTGGGGTGGGACGGGGTCTCGTTTCACATCGACAATCAGCTGTACTGCAAGCTCGGAGGCGGATTAGGTTTGAGCGGGAACATCCGGTGGGGCGAACCTCCCCCCGCCTTGAAAAATATTGTGATAGCAACGGGGAAAGGGATCAAGAAGGTGGCTGATGGAGTCAAGGAAACAGCCGCCTCCGCTGCCGACCGGATCACGTCTGCCACAGAACGATTCCTTTCTTCAAAACAAGTAACGACACAATAACGGAATAACAGGAGAGAGTGCACCATGGATATAGATTTTGAACTGCTCAAATCAAATGGGATTTTTATGGATTATACGGAGGAAGAGCTGCAAGAACTGACTCAAATGGGCACGAGAGAGAAATTCACCGAGGATAAAAAGGTTTTCTCCGAGGGGGATACTAACTCCGATTTCTTCCTGCTTCTCAAAGGTGAAGCTGATATCATCCTCCAGGTTCCATCCGAAGACTCCGGGGTGAACATCCACATCGTTCCCGAAGGTAGTGTCTTTGGGCATTTTTCGTTTCTGGACGGATACCCGCGGTCGGCGACCGTAAGAGCCAAAACAGATATCGAGGTGCTCAGGGTTACCCATGAAGGTTTCGACAAGTTCAAAGTGGACAACCCGGTCCTGGCCCTCAAGCTGATGGAAACCCTGACCAAAAGCATCTGCCAGGCCATACGGGGAGAAAACGCTTTTCTCCAGGCATTTTTGGATTTTCGTTCGGTGTCCAATTTCTAGATAAGAAAATCGCAGTTGGCTGCGCCGTAGTTAGCTACGCTGCTTACCTGCTTTTCAGCTTCCGGCCGAGGCGCTCCAGGACGGTGCGGGCGTTTTCCGCCAGGACACTGCCCGCTGTAGCCTCATTGACCACAGAAGTAAAGATACCCTTCGCATCCTCAAGCAGCTCCAGGTTGTAAAACGCCAGGCCCAGGTTGTACCGCAGCGCCAGGTTTTTGGGTTCACGCTGCAAACCGGCCCGGGACACTTTCGCCGACTGCTTGTAATACCCCATGTTAATCAAAAGTACTGAAAGATTACAGTAGGCTTCCATTGCTCCGGGGGTCAATTCCACTACGGTTTCGTACTGCTCTATAGCGTCGTCATTCCTGCCCTGGCTCTCCAGCAGAATGGCCAGGTTCAGGTGCGCTTCGGTAAAGGCGCTGTCTTGGCCGATGGCTTTTTTAAATGCCCGTTCCGCCTGGTCCAACCTGTTTAGCCTGAACAAGACCAGTCCCACATCGTTGGCCAGGGCGGGACTGTCCGGCATAGTTTCACCGGC
>CAYSPT010000079.1:5955-11523 GCA_964432985.1 uncultured bacterium | reverse complement strand
AGCACCTTGCGGAACTGCTCCTCGGCGGCTGGAAGATCGCCAAGCACCCGCTTGAGCTCCCCCAGGTTGTAACGGGCCTCACAAGATTCAGGCTGGTGGGTGATGACTTTCCTGTACAGATTCTCCGCTTCTTTCGTGTCGGCGGTCTCAAGTGCGATACTGCCCAGGTTGAGCAGTGCACTGGTGCACTGCGGATCGACCTCGAGTGCCCGGCGGTACAATTCGGTGGCCCCTTCGTTGTCACCTACCGACAGGTGTATGTTCCCCAGGTTTACCAGCACATGGAGATTGCGCGGTTCCTTATCCAGTACCTGGGAGTAGTAACCCCGAGCCTCCAGCGCCTTGTTCTGTGCGAGAAGAGAATCCGCCGTGGTAAGGAGTTTTCGGACTAGATCGCTGTCGGTAATTTTGGTCTGCTGCTCCAGAGGGGACGGAACGGGCTCATCGCTGCTGCCTTCTCCCGCGCGACCACATCCTCCCGCCGCGGCGATACAGATGCACAGGCACCCGGCTGTTAACAGCAACCTTCCCAGTCCACTCACCTCTGACTCCCCTGGTCCGATTAAGACTCCATCTCTTCCATAACTGTTTGGGTCGACGTAGAAGATGGCCTATCCGTTAAGACTCCATCTCTTCCATTACCTCTTCGTCGATGTCGAAGTTGGCGTACACGTTCTGTACGTCGTCACTGTCTTCCAGCATTTCCATGAGACGCAGGACCTGCTTGGCCTGGTTGCCCTCGACCTTGACAGTGTTCTTGGGTATCATGGTCACTTCAGCGCTTTCATACGCCATCCCGGCTTCATCAAAGGCCTTTTTTACCTCTTCGAAAACAGAAGGATCGCAGATTACCTCGAAGAAATCACCGTCACGGGTGAAATCATCGACACCGGCTTCAAGCGCTATATCCAACAGTTCGTCTTCGGTGGTACCGGCTGCATCCACCAGGATCTGTCCCTGCTTCTCGAAAAGCCAGGCCACGCAGCCCGACGCTCCCAGACTGCCGTTTCCCTTGGAGAACATGTGCCGGATTTCGGCCGCCGTGCGGTTTTTGTTGTCGGTGAGCACTTCAACCATCAAGGCCACTCCGCCGGCGCCGTAACCCTCGTAAACCATTTCAGTGTATTCAACACCCTCAATTTCCCCGGTTCCCCGCTTGATAGCCCTCACGATATTATCACTGGGCATGTTGGCCTGTTTTGCCTTGTCGATTATCAAGCGCAGCTCTGCATTGGCGTCGGGATCTCCACCACCGTTGCGGGCAGCCGATGTCAACTGCTTGATCAACTTCGAAAAGATCTTGCCGCGCTTGGCATCGGTAGCGCCTTTTTTCCTCTTGATGGTGCTCCATTTAGAATGTCCTGACATACACTCACCCCGTCCTTAGTTTCAAATCTCAGCGGCGGAACCGCTTCACGTCAGCGTTAATTTACATTTTACAGAATGTTAAGCACAGAATCAACTGCCGCTTCACCACTCCAGCAAGGAAAGTTGAATGATTATCGAAGATTTTTGCAGCAGAAATAGTCAGGGTGTGCGGAACTGGAAGGAGTCCTGGAGGATCTTGAACAAATCCATGTCGGTTGAGGCGCTGTCCCGGAGAAACAGTCCCTGAAGGAGATACCTGGTCCGGCGGCGGCGGTAAAACATGATCTGGACCAGCTTGTATCTCTTCCCCCAGACCGACGTTGACAGCTCGAATCCCACCGCCGGGTATCCGGCCGCCGCGGCCGGTGAAACCTTGACCTCGCATCCGTACCGCTTGCCCAAATCCAGCGCCCACTCCTTGACATCCTTATCGGGCACGAACAGCGGCAGTGAGGTGAAGTTTCTGCGGCCGATGTTCATCTCGGAGGGGAAATCCTCTTTGCCAGAAGCGAGGAACGACACGACAAAGTCCGGATCGTCGCGCTCTTCCGTCCAGGTTTCGGGAACCTTGACCCTGAACTGCTCACCGTCATGCTGAACGTACCACCGGAATCCTTCTTCAATGGTCTCACTATCATCGAACACCGGGGAATCAGACGGCACCGAAAGCGATGAGAAACGGTAGTCCGGCGGACCTGAACCGGTCCCGTCATCCGGCAGCGCTTCCCCGTACACTTCAGCCTGAGCCTGAAATTCTGGCTTGCCGCGGTAAAAGTCTTCTTCTATCTCAGCAGGTTCCAGTGGAAGACCGTATATCCTGAACCGGGAAATCCGTCCGCCGGCAGCGTTTTCCGCTGCAGGAACCGTCCAGTTGCCGATGGTCATCTTTGATGCCATCTTCTCCATCCAATACAGGCAGGTGGCCCGGGTCTCTCTCCCGTCCACCGACAGCCGGACATCTCCCCGTTCACGGCACCAGGTCACCGCCAGGTGGTGCCATCCCGATGAAAGATCGGCTTCCACCCCCAACTCGAACAGCTGCCCCTCGCTGTTTGTCATCCACACGGCCAACGTCGGAAGTGTCCCTGGGGAGAAACCGATGGCAAGCATGTTGGCGAACTTGTAGGGAGGCGTGGTGGTAATAGGCGCACCGCCACCGGTATCGTGGGAAAATAGATACCGTTTTGTCCGGCTGGCCGCCCACCAGGGCTTGACCTCGAACCACATCAGTATAGTGCCGTCAGCCTTGTTGAACTTGCCGCGGGTGCTCACTGATGCCTCCCCGCCAGGTTCCCCTGACAGGTTTTGCTTGTGAACGTACTTGACCTCGAAGGCCTTAGCTGGAACCAGGGTAATAAGCACGAGGAATAAAGGAAGAGCAAGCGAGAAAAGGTACCTGACAGTAGTGTGAAGGGAGTGTTTTTTCACCATGCAGACATTATAATGCCCGGTAAATTCTACGTCAACGGATGACGCGTCAATGAATGACTGTGGAGCTTGTGCTCCACTATGGAGTGCATGCTCCACTATGGAGTGCATGCTCCACTACAGAGCTTTTGCTCTGCTAAGGAGTGTTTGCTCCACTAAGATGGATTACCATATCTTATAAGAGGAAGTTGATGGCTGAGCTTGCGCTCAACTTGGTGGAAGAACTGCGCCTGGTGGATGAATGCTCGATCAGAAACCAATCCGGCCGGTCTTGACCGCACGGATTTTGCTGCCGATCTGGCTCTCATACAGGTAGCGGTCCTCTTCCGTGAGCTGCTCGCCCCTGATAATCTTGGAGTACACCTGGTTGATGGCCTTGAGAAGCTGAGGATCTTTGAAAATTGACATCGTGTTTCATCCTCTCCGTCCCTGGTTTTTTCTCTTGTTTTTTCCCGTAAAGCTTTCCCTAAATTACTCATCGGCAACCCCCGGAGCAAACTTTAGCTTTTTTTTGTTTTTTTTTCGAAGAATTTTAAAAGTGATGGGAAAAACCTTTATTTACAAGGGAAAGATGGTATCAACTTTTTTTCAAAAAAAACTATGATGCGGAATAGAATGGCTGGAACCGGCGACTTCGAGGTGCTTAACTGCCTTAAGAATTATTTAAAGGCTAATATATCGGACCGCTTTTCTCGTGGAAGTCAATGATCCGCTTCCCTATTTTCGATGACCGTTTGCCATCGTTCGAAAACAACATCGATATTAAATTGCTCAGCGATCTTTTTGGCGTGTTTTCCCATGGTTTCGCGATCGGGTAATGACATCTCCAGATAATGATTTATGCGTTCGACAAACGCTTCAACATTTCCAGATTCAACGACGAAGCCATTTTTCGCTTCCTGGATGATCTCGTCAATCCCGGCAAATGAACGAAATGATACCACTGGTACTCCGCATTCCATGGCTTCCAGCATAACCAGCGGCAGGCCCTCATACCGGGAAGGCATTATCAAAAGTGAACTGCCCAATAAAGCCTCGTGCATTTCAGAGGAAACTCCCCTCAACCGCACATGATTTTCCAGATTTCGGTTCCGGAGCTTGCGTTGCACCTCATCCAATAGATATCCCTCTCCATAGACATCGATCGTGAACCGGGCTTTTATCTCCCGAAGCCTTTCTCCAATTTCTGGCAGCAGATCTACACCTTTTTGGTGCGTCAAACGTCCGATGAAAATGATGGAACCGGACGACAACACCGATGTCTTTTCACTTCGAAAAGTCAGGGGGTTGTATATGCAAGCGGCTTGTGAGAACGATTCCTGTAGGTATTTATCCCGATCGCTCTTGGTTAAAACAGCAAGCATATCGATCCATGGCTGATATTTTTTTAACAACTTCATATAGAGCTTGTTTTGGGAAATCTCATCAAAAGACAGGTGAGTTTGGGCAATTATCTTCAGTTCACGCCGTTTATCCTCGACATCGACGAACTCCAGCCCATAAATCTGCGGGACCACCAGGACATCTGTTTCTTCCAGGAATTGTGCCATTCTGGCCCGGGCTTTTTTCTTATTAATGATAAGATAAGCAAGATACATGAGGTGGCGCCACAATGTCACTACTCTACCTTTTAACATCAGCTTTTTATAATCTTTCAATTCATAAATGCTGATCCGTCTGGAGTACAAGGTTTGATGCTTGATACCCGCATTCAAAGGAAAAGGAAGACGGTCGCTGCAGTTATAGATACTGATAACTTGTACGTGATAGCGTTCGGAGAACTTATTCGCCAGCAAGGATGTTACCCGGGCAACACCACCGGTGAACGAGAAATCATTGACGATGAACACAATACGCTTCACGTAGAGAATCTCCTTGCTTGGTAGTGTGTCGTGATGTTATCAACTGCCCATCAGATACGTCACCCGCGTATTATACTGTGCATCCCATGGCCTGTCCAACATTGACTTCATTGCATTAGCCGGGAAAATCTTTTCACGGGCCTTATGTTCGGCAATATACTTGATCAGGGCTGCTCCCAACCCGAGGTGCTTGAAAAGAGTGACAGAGAAGAGTAAAGAAAAAACAGCGTAAAACAAGCCGTATTCTGCCGCATCAAGGTTTCTGGCCAGTACCAATCGCCGGTTGACAAGTCGGTCTTTGACTTACTCAAGTGCCTCTCTGACAAAGGGATTGTATTTTATCTCCTCGGTCAGCGTGGTTGCTTCACCATGGCCGGGGTACACGGTGGTTTCGGGAGGTAGGGCTTCTAACACCCGTTTGAGTGAAGCCCGAAGGACATCCCACGAGCCCCCCGGGAGGTCCGTACGGCCCACGGAGCCCTTGAAGAGAAGATCACCGGCAAACAGGTTGTCATCCACCATTACGGAGGTGCTGCCGGCGGAGTGCCCCGGAGTGTGGAGGACCCTGACGGTAATCGAACCGCACTCTATAGTCATCCCGTCGGTCAACTCGGCGTCACCAGCGAAATATTCGTAATCGATTCCCATCTGCGGGGCAACCAGGGCGTTGTATTCTTTCAAATAATCACCGTCGGCGGGATGGATGTAAATGATGGGAGCAACGTCAGTCCTGCTCTGAAGCAGCCGCTTGAGCCTGCCCGCTGCAGACACGTGGTCGGCGTGACCGTGGGTAAGGATTACCGCGTGCCACTTCGAAACGCAGCCTACGGCTGATCCATTGGATCTTAATCCGATGGCTGATCCATTGGATCTTAATCCGATGGCTGATCCATTGGATCTTAATCCGATG
>CAYSPT010000079.1:0-5855 GCA_964432985.1 uncultured bacterium | reverse complement strand
GGCTGATCCATTGGATCTTAATCCGATGGCTGATCCATTGGATCTTAATCCGATGGCTGATCCATTGGATCTTAATCCAATGGCTTTAGCGGCAATACGCTCCGCTTCATCGCCGGGATCAATAACGACCCCGTCGCCGCTTTGGCGGTCATAGACCAGATAACAGTTGGTGCCAAGCGGCGACACAGCCATTGTTTTTACTTCGATACTGTTCACTTGGATTTCTTGCGGCTGCTCTTTCTGGTTTTCTTCGCCTTTGGTTTTTCAACGGCCTCCGGCTTGCTTCCGGCTTCGTCGCCTCCGGCGTCAGCTTCATCGCTGTCTCCGGAACCATCGCCGCCCTTTTCGGGAATGCTGCCTTTACCCCCGGGGGTATCTTCCTTCGGACCGCCGCCGTCTTTCTTCTTGGTGAACGTTATTTCGTCATCACCGATAGCGGCCAGGATTATGTCCCCTTCTACGAAGGTACGGCGGAGAATATCTTCAGAAAGCGGGCTCTCGATGAACCGGTGAATGGCCCGCCTCAGCGGCCGAGCCCCCATCTTCTCATCGGTACCGTGGTCCACCAGGAACTCCTTGACCTTCGGCGGAATTTCCAGCGTCATTTTCAGATTGTCCAGCCGCGGCGTCAACTCGCTGAGCATGATGTCGATAATCATCAGGTTGTGGTCCCGGGTCAGAGCGTTGAAGTTGACGACCTCATCGATCCGATTGAGGAATTCGGGCTTGAAGGTCTTTTTCAGGGACTTGATCATCTCCTGAGTCTTGACCTCCTGATCGACCTTGCTTTCGTGATCACCGAAGCCGATGGCTCCCGATATATCCTGGATACCTTTAACTCCGACGTTGCTGGTCATGATGATGACGGTGTTTCTGAAGGATATCTTGGTGCCCTTGTTGTCGGTCAGGTGCCCGGCGTCGAACATCTGCAACAGCAGGTTGTGCACTTTCCAGTGGGCTTTCTCGATCTCGTCGAACAGCACCACCGACCGCGGCTTGTTCTTCACCGCCTCGGTCAGCATTCCGCCTTCCTTGTGGCCGATATACCCCGGCGGCGCCCCGATGAGCTTGGCGTACTCGTGATCCAGTGAGTACTCGGAGCAGTCGATCCGGATGATCTCCTCCTCGTCGCCGAAGAGAAACTCAGCCAGCACCTTGGCAAGGTGGGTTTTGCCGACACCAGTGGGACCGCAAAACAGGAATGTGCCGATAGGCTTGACGGGGTTGCGAAGACCAACGTGGGCTTTGCGAATGGCCTGGGATACCTTGATTATCGCTTCTTCCTGTCCCACGACCCGCTTGCGCAGGTGGTCCTCCATGTTGATGAGCCGCTCGGTGATGTCCTCCTCCATTGCGTCGGCGCCGGAATTGAGCATGGGCACCAGGTTCTCCCTGAGCTCGGCGTTTTCCTCGATGGTGATGGTGACCTTCTTTATGTCGAGCGATGGGTTCACCTTAATACACAGGTTGTAGAGCTCCTGCTCCGTGATTTCCCCGAACAAAGAGTAGTTGCTGTCCCCGAAGATGAGGGGAGCGATCTCGTCAAGATAGTTCACGATTGCGGCATTGATAATCAGCCGCTTGTAAGCTCTTTTGTCTTTAATTTTAATGTTACGAAATAGTTTTTCTATCTCATCATCCGTGAAGCACCGAATTTCCACGAAACGGTCGAGGGCCTCACAGAATTTGAGTTTAATGGTCCCTCGATCTGCCATTGGCTTGTTACCTCCTTACCAACTCCCGACGTATTTAATAACGTCAGACTCGAGTTCCCTGCTCCCGTTCGATTTCCTTGCGGGCAATATCTTTACGGAAGTGCTTTCCCTCGTACTCGATCGCATCGATAACTTCGTACGCTTTCCCGGCCGCCTCGTTGAATGTGTCGGCCAGACCAACCAGGTTGATTACCCGTCCTCCCAATGAAAGAACCCGTCCATTGAGCGAGCGGGTTCCCGCGTGGAACAGGACACGGTTGTCCGTATTCTCGATGGAGTCCAGGCCTGAAACATGCTTGTCGATTCCGTACCGCATAGGGTATCCGCCGGAAACGAGCACCACAGCCACCGCTTTTTGAGCGGACAGCTTGACCTGCTCTTCCTTCAGGGTGCCGTCCAGCATCGACTTGAACAGTTTGACTATGTCAGATTCGAGCCGGGGCAGCATGACCTGGGTTTCCGGGTCGCCGAACCGCACGTGAAACTCGACCACCCTCGGTCCCTCGTCGGTGATGATGGTCTCGATCTGGAGAATTCCCTTGTAATTCAAGCCCTCATTTTTCATAGCCTCGAGCGAGGGGATCAGGATTTCGTCGGTAATTCTTCTCTCCATCACATCGTTTATGACCGGAGCGGGCGACACGGCCCCCATACCGCCGGTAATCGGCCCCTGGTCACCGTCATAGGCGTTTTTGTAATACAACGCCGTGGCCACCGGAACGATTGTCTCACCGTCGGTAAACGCCAGCACGGACACGTCAATTCCCCTGAGCAGCTCCTCGACGATGACCCGACTGCCGGCAGTGCCGAACTGGCGGTCCTTGAGGATGACGTGGACAGCCACCTTGGCGGTTGCCATGTCCTTGGCGATGATGAATCCTTTGCCGCCGGTCATCCCATCAGCCTTGATGGCCAGAGGCGGTCCAACCTTTTCGATGTAGGCAAAGGCTTCTTCGTGGTCCGCAAACGACTCGAATCCGGCAGTGGGGATTCCGTGCTCTCGCATCATTTTCTTAGCGAAAGTCTTGCTTCCCTCTATCTTGGCTGCTTCCTTGGTGGGACCAAGGATGGGCAGACCGCGGGCGGCGAACTCATCCACAATTCCTTCCGTGAACGAGACTTCCGGCCCTCCCACCACCGTCAGGTCAATTCCTTTCTTCTCAGCGAAATTGGCCAGTTCTCGAATATTCTCGGCCCTGATGGGAACGCATTCAGCCATGCTGGCTATCCCTGCGTTCCCGGTAGCCGAGTAAATCTTGGAGACGTCGGGGCTTTGATGTATTTTCCATATGAGCGAGTGTTCCCGCGCGCCTCTCCCGATTACCAGGAGCTTCATATTCGTTCACCTCTCTAGGCTCTACACGCTTGTAGACGGCGTGAAGATAACACCTCGGAGCCAGTCTCTCTCTGCCAGGACGAAAATCCCGGACCCGGCACGCCTCATTGTAACATAGATAAAGATATCAGCGAATGGAAAAATTAAGTTGGTTAAAAGCACTTGCATTGTATTCAGTGTATACTTAGTCAACGATGGAAACGGATGGCTGGAGGGCAAGCAAGCAACCGGATTCGAGAACAGTAATAGTTGAGATAGTGATCGTTGGGACAGTAATTATGAGGGAATGTAATCATGAACGCCGATAGCGTAGGCGCCAATGGCGCCACTGATAACGGCGCTAATAGCGTGCGCAAGGAACTGCAGCGGTTGGCTGATCCGGACAAGGCCCGGGTTGCCCAGCGTTTTTTCAAAACAGGACCGGGGGAGTACGGTGAGGGTGATGTGTTTAGAGGAATACGGGTTCCCGCACTCAGAAAACTCGCCCGCAGTCATTCATATCTTCCCATGAATGAAGTGAAAAAACTGCTTGTTTCAAGGTTTCACGAAGACCGCCATGTTGCTCTTTTCATCCTTATAAACCAGTATAAAAAGGCGAACATTGGAAAAAAAGCGGTTCCCCGGAAGAAAAAAGCCATCTACAACTTGTATCTCGATCACACCGCGTACATCAATAACTGGGACTTGATCGACTGCTCGGCTGAGCATATCGTGGGTGCCTATCTGCTCGACCGGGACCGTGACATACTGATGAAGCTGGCTTGTTCCGACTGTCTTTGGGAACGGCGCATAGCGATCATGGCAACGTTTCACTACATCAAGAGGAGCGATTTTGACCTTACATTCCTCCTGGCCGAAACCCTGCTGAATGATCCCGAAGATTTGATACATAAAGCAGTTGGCTGGATGCTTCGTGAAATAGGTAACCGTGACCAACCGGTCGAAGAAGCTTTTTTAAGAAAACATTACCGGTCAATGCCTCGAACTATGCTCCGTTACGCTATCGAACGGTTTGAGAAAACAAAACGCCAGGCATATCTGAAAGGTACAGTTGTGTGAACGAGTGGAGACTGACATGAACACACTGTGGAACATTATTGCGGTAGGTGCGGGTGGTTTCATCGGAACAACCTCCCGTTACGCGGTCTGCGAGATGGCGAGAGCCTTCTCCGACCGGAAAGGATTTCCGTACGGCACCCTGATCCGGCTCCAGCTGTGATCCGCTTTGCATATGCTCATGATGGTAGATTAGCATAGGAAAATATTGACAACAGTCACATATTGCACGACAATGAACATAAGTCAACCTCATCCAAAGAAAAGGTGAAATAACCGTATGAAACTTCATAACGTGCTTAATGCGTGCAACGAATCATTGATTATTTTGACCGTGCTGCTTATCGGTAGCCTCGCACTGCAAGGATGTGGCGTGTTTAACGCCATCGGATCTCTCATTTCCGGAGTAGTCGAAGTGCTGGGCAACTCGAATATCATGGGCACAATCGGGCAGGCCATGGGCGCAGCGGGAAATATCGCCCAGATGTTCGGCGCAGGGGATGTAGCCAGCACGCTGGGACAATTGGGCCAGGCGGTACAACCCGGACAGAATACCTTCCAGAACACATCGGCAATTTTTGGAGGCCAGGGAGCAACCACCGCCGGAACATTGCTTAACGACGGCACACTTGCCAATAACACCGGAGCGTTTCCGGCGATGAATCCCGGCGCTTTACCGCCGGGCCTCGGCAACAGGCCCGCGGCCACAGGCAGGCCCTTCGTAAATGTCCCCATGCGCACCCAGTTCGAACCGGCCAACGGCAAGTACCAGAAATCCTGGTGCGGCCCCACGGCCCTGGCCATGGTCTACGATTATTACGGCCGCAAGGAAAGCACCGCCTCGGTAGCCAACCGCACCTACGATTTTGTACGGCGCAACGGGACCGTCTCGGGCAGGCTCGTTCAGGACGCCAGGAAAAACGGTTTTCCCAACACCACCGAGCAGTACGGGGTCGATTTTAATTATCTGCAGAATAACCTCTCCCAGGGAAAACCGGTCATCGTGGGAGTGGAAGTCAACTGGAAAAACGGCCACTACATGGTGGTGGTGGGACTGGAAGGCAACAAGGTCATCGTCAACGATCCCGGCCGCAGCCAGGTCAGACGCGAGTTCGACCGTTCATGGTTCCTGACCCAGTGGAACGGCCGGAACCGTCGGGCCATCGTGGTGCAATAAAGCGGGCTATTCTACAAGTGGCGGCGACTCAGCGAATGAAAATGATATGACCAGCCAATTGGCTCCATCACTTACCAACTGTACGGAGTCGTAGGGGGCCTGGAGATCCAGGGACGAGTCTCCATCGATTGTTTCCGAGGCATTTGTGTCAATTTGAACTGAGTTGCCCGATCCGTCGACTTTTTTGATTACGTATACTCTCCCGTCAATCCCAACAGCCGTGGGTAAAGTGATAGTGATCGTTCCGCCGGAGGCGTCCACCGCGACGAAATAATCACTGTCCGTGAGAGTGTAATTTGTAGTCTTTACCACAAGCGAAATAGATAGAGAGCCATTCAGGGTCAACGTAGAAATAGGGGTGTCGGTGCCGATGGAGATGCTGCCGGCATCGAAGTAGAGGTCTCCGCTGCTTTCGGTAAAGCGGTCGTCGCCCTTGTCGCCCTTGTTCCCGGAGTCACCCTTGTCGCCCTTGAGGCCCTGGGGGCCGGTGTCGCCGGGGTCACCCTTGGCACCGCCATCACCTTTGTCGCCCTTGTCACCCTTGAGGCCCTGGGGGCCGGTATCGCCGGGA
>CAYSPT010000078.1:18186-22437 GCA_964432985.1 uncultured bacterium | reverse complement strand
TCCGCCCTGGGGCAGGGAATCGCCGGGGCCGCCCACTGCATAAAGAATATCCTCAACGGCATCGACGGCGGTAAATTCATCCTGGAGGTCGGTCTCAAGAAAACCAGTTTCGACAAGGTGGAAAGGGGCTGGGGTATCATGAGTAAAAACGTGGTGTTCATGAAAGACCTGGTTCTGGACATGCTGGCCTACTCCAAGCCCAAGCAGCTCAACCTGCAGACGGCGGATATCAACGAGATCTGCGGCGAAATATCCAATCTGATGAGCGAGAAGGCCCGTGAGAGCAACACCGAAATAAAGCTCGACCTGCAGCCCGATATCGGGCCGGTGGTGATCGATGCCAAAGCCATCTTCCGCTGTATTTTAAACCTGGTATCGAACTCCGTGGACGCCATGAATAAACCTGACGGTTTGGTGACCATGTCCACCTGTTTCGATCCCGATAACAATCTGAAGATAGCGGTGGCCGACAATGGCTGCGGTATCAGCGAAGAAGCCCTGCGCAACATCTTCCAGATCTTCTTCAGCACCAAGGGATCCAAGGGCACGGGTATCGGTCTGGCTTTCACCGAGAAGGTTATCCAGGACCACGGCGGCGACATCGACGTGGAGTCGGAGATCGGCGTGGGCACCACCTTCACCATCATCCTGCCGGTGCAAACGGGTAACAGCGTACTTGCCGCCGGCGCCTGAACGGTACAACCAAAGCGCAGGCGCCGAAGAAATGTCAAATAGTGAGACCTGACCTCTCCTTAAGGAGACCCTCACTTTCTACTTTTCTTACTTGAGGGTGGATGGGGAATCCGGATGTCTTTCACAAAAACTCATAAAAAATGCGGGTTTTACTTGACATGCGCATTGCCCCCCACTTACATTGTCAAAAGTTGGGGCAGACATATAAATATGCATGTATGCAAAGCCCTTTTACATAGTTGGATTGGTATTTAATCTAAGGTAAGGTGAGGGTAAGGAGGAGTAAGATGAAGAAGGTCAGCGTTATCGGTGCCGGGCACTGCGGAACCGCCGTCGCGTTCTACCTGGCGGAGGAAACAGTGGCCCACGTCATGTTGCTTGACAACGTAGAAGGACGGGCAAAGGGGAAAGCCCTGGACCTGATGGAAGCAGCCCCCATCAGGAACTACGACATCCACATCGACGGGTCCCATGAATCGAAGGACATGGAGGGCTCCCTGGTGGTGGTTATAGCCGCTGGGATGGTCAGGAAACCGGGGATGATGCGCACCGACCTGGTGGAGCACAACCAGGCCATCCTGGATCCCATCATCGACGATATAAAGAAATATGCTCCGGACGCATCGATCATCGTCATGACCGAGCCGGTGGACGCCCTCTCCTGGTATGTCATTAAAAAGGGCGGCTTCGATCCCAGGAAAGTACTGGGGGTTTCCGGTGTGCTGGATTCCGCCCGGATCTGCGAGTTCATCGACCAGGAACTGGACGTGGCCACCATGAACACCACCTCCATCGTCCTGGGGGGGCACCACGACTACATGCTCATCCTGCCCAGGTACACGCGGGTGGAAGGTATCCCCATCACCGAGCTTCTGCCCCAGGAAAAGATCGACGAGATCATCGCCCGGACCAGGGGTGCCGGGGCGGAGATCATCAGCCACCTGAAAACCGGCAGCGCCGCCTACGCGCCGGCGGCTGCCACCGCCGAAGTGGTGCAGTCCATCGTGCGAGACGATCACCGCATCCAGTGCTGCTCCGCCTACCTTGGCGGCGAGTACGGCTATGAGGATATCTGCCTTGGTGTGCCGGTACAACTGGCACGGGGAGGTATAGAGCGGATAGTTGAGCTCGAGCTTACTCTGCAGGAAAAAGAAGCCCTGGACCGCTCCGAAGCGGTGGTGCGGAACCTGATCAACACCTTCGAGTTCGAAGCCAAGGAAACAGCGTAAGGAGGCCACGCAGATGAGTAAAGTAACTGTTGTCGGAGCCGGGCACGTGGGAGCTGCGCTGGCTGTTTATATAGCGGAGAAGAAGTTTGCTGATGTCATTTTGATCGATATTGCCGACGGATTGGCCGCGGGCCGCGCCCTTGATCAGATCGAGGCCGGGTCGCTGAGGCATTACGACACGAGAATCGAGGGAACCACCGATTTATCCCAGATGGCGGGTTCGGACGTGGTGGTGATTACCGCCGGGCAGCCCCGGAAGCCGGGTATGTCCCGCGACGACCTGCTGATAATCAACGCCAAGATAATCAAGTCCATCTCGGAAGAGGTCGCCCGTTACGCCCCCAACGCGGTGGTGATCCTGGTCACCAATCCGCTTGACGTGATGTGTTATGTGGCGTTGAAGGTCACCGGATTTGCCCTGAAGAAAGTGGTCGGCATGGCCGGGATCCTCGATTCCACCCGGTTCCGGTACTTCGTGTCCAGCGAACTCGGGGTGAGTGTGGCCAACACATCCGCCATGGTCCTTGGCGGGCACGGTGATTCCATGGTGCCGCTTCCCCGCTACTCAACCGTGTGCGGCATTCCCGTCTCGGAGCTTATCACCAAAGACAAGCTTGACAAGCTCATCGAGCGGACCCGCAAGGGCGGCGCCGAGATCGTCTCCTATCTGAAGACGGGCAGCGCCTACTGGGCCCCGGGGGCATCGACCGCCGAGATGGTGGAAGCCATCATCAAGAACAAGATGCGTATCCTTCCCTGTTCGGCCTATCTGCGGGGCGAGTACGGAATAGACGGGCTCTTCATCGGGGTGCCGGTCAAGCTGGGCGCCAACGGGGTGCATGATATCATCGAACTGGACCTCACACCGGAAGAGCGCGACGCGCTGCACGTGTCGGCTTCGGCGGTCAGCAAGACCATTGCCAAGCTCGAGGAATCCGGGATAGTCTAAGCGATACGGAGAAATATTTTCTTACAGGTAACGACAACTCAGGAGAAGGACTAGAAAGAACATCATGCAAGTAACCATACCGTATGGCCGTGATTTTGTAATTGTCGACATTGATGAGAGAAACTTCGGGGAGATCATCTATCCCAACCAGGTGGAGAAGCACGATCAACTCGAGGTGCTGGAAGCCGCCTTGAACAACCCGGTGGACTCGAAGCCCTTCGACGAGTTCCTGTCCGACGCGAAAGACGTGCTCTTCCTGGTCAACGATGCCACCCGGCCCACACCCACCGCCAAGGTTCTGAGCTTGATCTACGATAAGATCAAGGACCAGAACATCAGCTTCCTGGTGGCCACTGGAGCACACCGGGCCCCCACCGAGGAGGAGTACCTGGAGATCTTCGGGGACATCTATCCCGAGTTCAAGGACCGCATCTTCGCCCACGACGCCAAGAACGACGAGATGGTCAACCTGGGCACCTCCAAGAACGGGACGGTGATGGAGGTAAACAAGCGGGCCATGGACGCTCACAAGATCGTCATCATCGGTTCGGTGGAGCCCCACTACTTCGCCGGGTACACCGGGGGACGCAAGTCGTTCCTGCCCGGGGTGGCGGCCTACAAGACCATCGAGATGAACCACAAGCTGGCCCTGAAGTCCGATGCCAAGGCGCTGGCTCTGAAGGGCAACCCCGTGCACGAAGACATGGAGGATGCCATCAACCTGGTCAAGCACAAGGAAATCTTCGCCATCATGACGGTACTGGACCGGGACGAGGACATCTACGCTGCCACCGCCGGCGATATCACCGGATCGTTTGACGCCGCCATCGACAAGGCCCACGAGGTCTTCGTGGTGGAGATCAAGGACAAGTACGATATCGTGGTGGCGGTGGCTCCCTACCCCATGGACATCGATCTGTACCAGAGCCAGAAGGCGCTTGACAATGCCAAGCTGGCCCTGGACCAGGGCGGAATCCTGATTATGGTGTCCAAGTGCCGTATGGGCACCGGCTCGGAGACCTTCATAAACTTGATGGCCGGCTCCAAGAACCACGATGACGCCTTGAAGAAGATCGACTGCGGTTACAAGCTGGGGTACCACAAGGCGGCCAAGATGGCTGAGATGGCCCGCTGGTCGAAGATGTGGGCGGTGACGAGTCTGAATCCGAAAATCCTCAAGTCCGTCTTCATGAAGCCGTTCGGCACTATAGATGACGCCATCAACACCGCCGTCAGGGAAAAGGGCAATGAAAAGATCCTCTTCCTGATGGCCGCCAGCATGACCGTGCCCAAGGAGCGCAAGCGCCTTGTTTACCGGAAAAAGCGGTTCATCCACAACAGTGCCTGGGATACGGTGAAACCCATAATCTGGGAGTTGGA
>CAYSPT010000078.1:2896-18086 GCA_964432985.1 uncultured bacterium | reverse complement strand
CCCACGCTGTGGACGTAAGCGTACAGCTCCGAGACGGCGTTTTTGGCATCGTCCCACTGCTGGTCCTTGGTTACATCCAGCATGACCTTGGTGTGCATCACTCCGGAACCGCAGTGGCCGTACGCGGACATGATGACGTTGTTGCGCTCGGCGATCTCGTGGATCTTTTCAGCCAACGAAGCCATCTTCGAGTAGGGCACCGCCATGTCGTCTGCCAGGTCGGTGCAGATGATGCCTTCCTTGTAACGGGAAAGCGACGCGAACAGCTTCTTGCGGCCGGCGAAAATCTTCGTCCGCTCCTTGGCGTCGTAGCTCATGGACCATTTGGAGGAGTTGTGCTTCTCGCAGGTCTCCTTCATTCTGGTCATCTCGAATTCTACGGCCTCTTTCACCATGCCGTCGGCTTCCAGGAACAGGATGGCGGCCACTTCGGGCAGCCCCATGTTAAGCTGCTTATTGACCACGTCTATGGCGATATCGTCCATAAGCTCCAGTACCGAAGGCTGGCACCCGCTGGAAATCATACCGGTGATGGCTTCGCCGGCGTCTTTCAGGGTGTCAAAGCAGGCCAGGCCCATGCAGCGGATCTTGGGAATGGGAACCACCTTAAGGGTGGCTTCCACGATCAGTCCCAGGGTTCCTTCGGAACCGCACATAAGCTTTTCCAGCTGGTAGCCGGCGGAGTGCACCCGGGTGTTGGCCCCCAGGTTGACCAGGGAGCCGTCGGCCAGGACAACCTTCATGCCCAGCACCGAGTCGCGGGTAGCGCCGTACTTGACGGACCTGAGCCCGCTTGCATTGGCGCCAATCTCACCGCCGATGGTGGCGATACGGCTAGAGGCGGGAGCCGCCGGCCAGAAGAACCCATGGGGTTTCAGGGCGCGGTTGAGATCATCGTCTACCACGCCGGGCTCCACTACCACCAGGGTGTCATTGGTGCGGATAGCCTTGATGCGGTTCATCCGCTTGAAATCCAGCACGATCCCACCGTCGATGGGTACCGCGTGTCCGGAGCAGCCGGAGCCGGCCCCGCGGCCGACTACCGGAATCTTGTTTTCGTTGGCGTACCGGACGATGCCCTGCACCTGCTCAATGGTGTCCGGTTTGACCACCACGTCCGGCATGGCGTGATGCACCGAGGAGTCCCCTCCGTACACATACAGATCGGCCGTATGGGTGGAGACAAACTTCTCGCCCACAATGGCCTTCAGCTTATTCACATCTATGTTCATCTGCTTAATCCTCCTAAATTTAGGGGTAAATAATCCCTACTTTGCTCCGTTCAGCAGGAACGAGGCTGCCGGGAAACATACCGCTTTGGCATGTGTCGTTCCGTCCACCACTGAAGGTTTCGAAACCGTCTCCGGCTCCTGTCCCTTACGGTGAAGCTCGATGGGCAATGGCGTCTCACCGGTGACGGCATGGGTGGCGCAGGCCAGGCATGGGTCGTAAGCACGGAAGGCCATCTCCACCATGTTCAGCTTGCCCTGGTCCACTTCGCCGTTGTGAATCACCGCCTTGGCCGCCTGGTCCACCGAGATGTTCATGGCCGCGTAATTGTTGCCTGTGGCCACGATCAGGTTGAGCGCTGTGGCC
The DNA here is from genome assembly GCA_964432985.1 of uncultured bacterium. GTDB lineage: Bacteria > Muiribacteriota > CAYSPT01 > CAYSPT01 > CAYSPT01 > CAYSPT01. The sequence continues at coordinate 16,490 of CAYSPT010000078.1, read as the reverse complement.
CGGCCTTCCGGATCACTCCAGTAATGATGAATCAAGGTCCCCCGCGGGGCTTCCACCACGCCAACCCCTTCCGTCGGGGTTGCGGTGGGAACGGTGCGGACGTTTTCGGAAGTTATCTCCGGGTCCTTGGCCAGCTCCAGCATACGCTCGGAGGCGTACAGCAGCTCCACCAGCCGGGCCCAGTGCATGGCCAGGGTGTGGTGGCTGGGCTTTCCGCCCAGGACCTCGTACATGCCGTCGTAGGCGGCCTGTGCTTTTGGAGTGGCCATACCGTCGCTGGCGTTCAGTCTGCCCAGCGGGGCCACGCGGTAGACACCACTGTCCTTGCCGGTAACCATACCTTTCCAGCCCACGTCTTTCAGGTGGGGGAACTTCAGGTAGGTCCAGGGCTCAACGTGCTCCTGGATATAATCCAGGTACTTGCTGGGATGGAACCGGGCGAACTCCTTGCCCTCGGGATCCACTACCCGCAGGTGCCCGTCGTAGAAGTTTACCTTATTGTTGTCGTCCACCAGCCCCATGTAGTAGCTGTCCATCTTGAACCCATCCGACAGGATGAGATCGACGTAGGCCTTGTTGCCAAGCACCACGTCCTTGAAGAGCTGAAGTGAAAACTCGCTGAACGTCACACAGGACTCGCCGATGGCTTCCACTTCGGTGCGCATTTCCTCGGTCATGGGTATACTCATACCACCGGGGATGCCGCACACCGGATGGGTGGCCTTGCCGCCCAGCATCTCCTGGACCTTCTGGGCCAGTGAACGGTGCTTGATCACTTCGCCGCCGATCTCCAGACCGACCTTGTCCACCACGCCCAGGACATTCCTCAACGCCGGGTCGGCGTCCGGCCCCAGTACGAAATCCGGCGCCGCCAGGGCGTAGAAATGGGCAATGTGGGAGTGGATCATGTGCGCGCAGTAGAACAGCTCCCTTAGTTTTTTTCCTGCTGGGGGTGGTTCCAACCCGTACACGGCGTCGCATGCTTTCGCCGATGCAAGGTGGTGCGCTTCCGGGCACACCCCGCAGATACGGGGAGTTATTCTCGGCAGCTCCGCCACCGGCCTCCCCACACAGAACTGCTCGAAGCCGCGGAATTCAGGAACCTGCAGATACGCTTGTTCAACTTCTCCCGCGTCATCCAGGAAAACCTCGATCCGCCCGTGGCCTTCAAGCCTGGTAATTGGATCAATAGTGTAGCGTTTGGTCATTACCATTTACCTCGTTTCCGACATTTGTACTTTCAAGCGGTGGTTCTGGATACGCCGGCTCTCGTCACCGCACCCGAGGCTGGCCAGCCTCATGGTGATTTCGAATCGGTGGAGCCGGTTTATCATCTCCTTTTTGACCGCTTGATTGTGCTCGTGGCACGTCTCACACCGGCACATTGACAACCCTGCAAACCGCTCGTCATCGAGAGGGTCCTTCTGACAGAGCGGCACTTCTCCCCGTGACAGGGCGCCGCATCCTAAAACGGTTGTCTCGCGGTCTGAGTTCCTATTCACTTTTTATTCTCGCTCATGTTTTATTCCAGTTCATGTTTTATTCTCGTTCATGTTTTATTCTCGTTCATGCTTCAGCCTCGATCTCCGTTTCGCGGATCTCTTTTTCTTTCCTTACAACATCCAGTTTACCCTTAAGCAGGGAAGCCGGCAGGCTGAACCGGTTGAATGTCCCGATGGGATCCAGAAGCGGCTCAAGCGCTTTCTTGATCTCCTCGGGATCGTCATATTCCATTATTGATGCGATAGCACCGGCCAGTTTAGCTCCCTGGTCCTGCACCTCGTCGGTGGGACCGAAGCACCCCCGGCAGGGCATGTTGGCGTTGATGCACTGGGAGCCGCACCCGGCACGGGTGGCGGGACCACAGCACACGATTCCCTGGTCCAGGAAACATTGCTTGGGATCGGGAATAATCTCCCAGGGCCACTTGAGCTCGGTGATCTTGCGGTCCTCATCACGCTCCCGCTCGCACTCGTCGCACAGGGCTATGTTGGGTGCGATAACCGAACCAACCGGCGGCAGTTCACCCTTAATGATGGCTTCCACCGCCGCCGCTACGTTCTTGGGAGGCGGGGGGCAGCCGGGCAGGTAGTACTCCACGTCGATGATCTGGTCCAGCGGGAACACCATCTCGTAGAACCGGGGGAGACCAAGCTCACCTTCCGGCATCTGCGTCTTTTCCTTTGGGAAAACACGGTCGGGATTGTGCGTGCTGGGTGACGTGATGTAGGCCCGTTCGAATGATTTTTCCTTACCAACGAGGTTGGACAAACCCGGAATGCCGCCCAGATGTGCGCAGGATCCGAAGGCCACCATGACCTGGGTCTTGCGGCGCAGCATATGCGCTATCTCTTCCTGCTCGGCGTTACGGATACCGCCGTTGAAAAGGCAGACGGTAATGGATTTGTCCGGCAGGCTCTCTACGTAGTCGTACTTGAAATCGGCTGCGCAGGGCCACAGGCAGAGCTCGAAGTTGGCGGCCACATCCAGGATCTTCTCGTCGATATCCAGGATTGACACATCGCAGCCACCACAGCTCGTTGCCCAGTAAACAGCCAGCTTTGGCTTGCTCATCGTACTCCTCCTTCTTTAACAGTCATTACTCAACAGTCACTATCAAGACAAGGCGAATAGGTGCCGCCGTGCGGCGGCACCTCGTCCCCTTATCGGATCTTGATCTCTATACGCCGCGACTTGATCTCTTCTTGACGGTAGTCGGGCAACACCATGGGAGCCATCCGATCGGTGTCTATCCCTGCGTCCCGCAGTGCCTGATCGTACCGCTGAACGTGCTGAAGCGACAGGTTACCAAACGATACTTCTTTGGCCCGTTTCGCCGCGGCGATACCGGCCCGCCGGCCGAACACGTTCACGCCCAGCAGTGAGTTCCCCATCAGGCGGTTGCGGCCGTGAATACCGCCCGCTGTTTCGCCGGCCACGTAAAGGTTGGGCACGGACGTGGCGCAGTCAGCATCGATGATTACTCCGCCATTCTGGTAATGCAGCGTCGGGAAGACCAGGATGGGATCTTTACTGATGTCGATATCGAACCGCTCGAACTGTCTGAACATGGCCGGGATGCGTTTCCTGACCGTTCCTTCGCCATGGATGATGTCGATCATGGGCGAGTCCAGCCACACGCCGGTCATTCCGGTGGGGGTCTTGATACCGTTGCCCAACTCGGTGCACTCCCTGATAATGCAGGACGCCTCGATGTCGCGGGGCTCCAACGGATAGCAGAACTGGATGCCGGCGGCGTTGACCACCTGTGAACCCAGTCCGCGGACCTTCTCGGTCACCAGCTGCCCCACGATCTGCTCGGGGAACGCAGCCCCGGTGGGATGGTACTGCACGGTATCCATGAAGTCCAGTTTGCACCCTACCCGGTAGGCCAGCACCAGCCCGTCGGCGGTGGCGCCGTAGTGGTTGGTGGTGGGAAACGTCTGCACGTGCAGGCGTCCGAATCCTCCGGTGCCCAGGATGATCGTCTTGGCCCTGACTACCAGGTACTCGTCGGTCTCAAGGTTGAGCAGGATAGCGCCGGAAGCTGCGCCCTGGGTATCGGTGAGAAGCTCGATAACCGGTGCAAACTCGATCACCGGTATATTCCGGTTACGGACCTCGTCGCGCAGGGTGCGCATGATCTCGGCGCCGCTGTAGTCCCGAGCCGCAAGCATTCGCATTCTCGATGTTCCGCCGCCATGGATGGCCTTCAGGGTCCCGTCATCTTCCTTGTCGTACATGACACCCAGGTCTTCGTGCCACTTGATCACCTTGGGTGCATCCATGACCAGCGCTTCTACCAGGTCGGGGTAGTTGGTGTAGTGCCCGCCCCCCATGACGTCCAGGTAGTGAATGCCGGGAGTGTCGTTGGCCTTGGTGGCCGCCTGGATTCCTCCCTGAGCCATCATGGTGTTGGCGTCACCGAAGCGAAGCTTGGTGACCAGCAGCACGTTTGCGCCCCCGTCCTGGGCCATGAGCGCCGCGGAGGCGCCGGCTCCGCCGCCGCCCACCACCAGCACGTCCACCTCGTAGTCCACCTTGCTGAGGTCCACATCCGCCGGATTCACCCAGGGATGCGCCTCAAGGACATCGGCGAACTCGTGAGGCACCTTGTCTCCCGTGTTGGCTCCGAGCTTGAGCGCCCGGAATGCCTCGGTTTTGTAATCGGGATGGTACTTGTGCAAAACGGCCTGTGAGTCATCGTGAGACAGCAGGGGAAACGTCTCCGTCAGACGCTGTGACCGTGATGCTTCAACTTTTGCTATTGATTCCAGCATGTAATCGGGATATGCCATTGGTCACTCATCCTCCATCTGATCCGGGGCTTCGATGTCCCGCGCCGCGTAACGCTGCTTGAGCTCGTCTTTCGACAGGCCCTTCAGCACCCTGAGCTCGTCATCGAACTTGCCGGCTTCGAGTTCTTCCACCCGCGCAGCCAGGTGTTTCGACTTCGGCGCCAGGTACTTGGCGTAGAGCCGGCGGGCCAGGAGCCCGATATTGTACTGGGCCATCTCCGCTGAGCACCGGCTGGTGCACAGTCCGCACATGAGGCAGTCGAATGAAAGGTCGGCTGCCTTCTCCAGGTCCCCCCTGAGTGAAGCCTGCACATAATCGAGCACCTCGATGTCCTGAGGGCACACCTTGGTGCACAGATTGCAGCTGAGGCACCGGGCCAGCTCGGGATACATCTCCAGCACGCCTTCGGCAGTGGGAGCTACTTCATCTACACAGTACACGGCTTTCTGGGCCGGGAAAAACGGGAGCTGGGCCAGGTACATACCGTCCTCGATGACCGTCTGACAGGCCAGTCCGACCTGTATCTTGTAATCATCGGGCATCCGGAAGACGGTGGCACAGGCGCCGCAGAAGCCGCCGCGGCAGCCGCAGCCACGTATGTACCGGTAGCCGGCGTGCTCCATGGCTTTCATTATAGTCAGTCCTTCGGGGACCGCGTAGGTTTTCCCCATGACGTTGATCTGAATGTTGGTCGGTTCCATGAACACTCCTCCTGTCCCCGTCAAACCTGAACTTCTTGGGAGCCGCCGGGCTCTGAACCGCTGGCATCCGGGCCAGCGGTTTCTGCAGGCGCTTCCTGAAGTTCGGGAGCCACCAGGTCCTCGGGCAGCCCGTTGGCTACGTCGAGAGGGCCAAGCTCTCTGACTTTGTCTGTAAAATCGTTTATCACCTTGACGAACTTGGCGCCTTCCGCCGCGGAGATCCACTCCAGTTTCAGCCGCTCGGGTTCGATACCGAACTGCTCCAGAAGAGTGGTCATAATCCCGATCCGCCGGGCCGTCTTGTAGTTGCCGGTCAGGTAGTGGCAATCCCCGGGATGGCACCCGCCGATCAGGACGCCGTCGGCGCCCTGCTTGAACGCCCAGAGAATGTGCTGGGGGTCCAGGCGGCTGGAACACATCAGGCGGATGGAGACCGAGTTCGGCTGGTACTGCATACGGGATGTGCCCGCCAGGTCAGCACCGGCATAGGTGCACCACTTGCAGAAAAAACACATGATTTTCGGTTCAAACATGGCTAGTCCTCCATCAACACTTTGACCATATTCATGATCTGGATATCCGTGAGGTTCTTCTGCTGTGCCGCCCCGGTGGGGCAGGCGGCGGCACACGATCCGCAACTCTCACAGAGTGCTTCGTTCACTACAACTTTTCCTTCTTCGGTATCCATCTCCCGAGCCGTGTAGGGGCAGACCGGGATACACAGTGCGCATCCGCAGCACAGGTCGGAGTTGACCCCGACAATGGTGGGCTCCCGCTCCAGCTGATCCCGGGAGAGCAATTCACCCACCTTGGATGCCGCGGCGCCCGCCTGGGCCACCGAGTCGGGGATGTCCTTTGGCGCCTGGGCGCAGCCGCACAGGTAGTACCCGTGGGAGATGCTCTCCACCGGCCGCAGCTTGGGATGCGCCTCGTTGAGGAATCCGTGCTCGTTAATGCCGATCTTGAGGGTCTGGGTCAGCTCCTTGACGCCCTTGCTGGCCGTGATGGCGGTTGCCAGCACCACCAGGTCGGCCTCGATCTCCACCTTGCGGTTGGTCAGGGTGTCAGCACCCCAGACCACCATCTTACCGTCCCGCTCGAAGACCTTGGAAACCCGGCCCCTGAGATAAATAGTGCCATCCTCTTCCTGACCGCGCTGTACGAACTCCTCGTAGCCCTTGCCGCCGGAGCGGACGTCCATGTAGAACACGTAGGCCTGGCCGTCATGCACGGTGTGCTTGTAGAGCATGGCGTGCTTGGCGGTGTACATGCAGCAGATACGGGAGCAGTAGGGGTAAGCGTTTTCCGGGTCACGGGATCCGATACAGGAGATGAACACGACCTCCTTGGGTATCTCACCGTCGCTGGGACGCCTGACCACGCCTTCGGTGGGTCCGGACGCCGACAGCAGCCGCTCGAACTGCAGCCCGTTTATTACGTCCGGGTACTTGCCGTACCCGTACTCGGCCACTTCGGCCACCGGGTAGAGTCCGAAACCGGTAGCCACCAGGATACCGCCCACTTCCACCTCGATAGTCTCGGGTTTCATATCGAAGTCAACGGCCCCCGGCTCGCATACCTTGGCGCATAGACCGCACTTTTCCTTGGTTTTCATAAGGCAGTGCTCTTCATCGATGGTGTAAATGGCTGGGACCGCCTGGGGAGACGGAATGTAGACTGCTTTCCGTTCGGACAGCCCTTCGTTGAACTCGCTTTTCACCTTGACCGGGCACTTGGAGGCACAGTCGCCGCAGGCGGTGCACTGGTCCGTTATAAAGCGAGGCTTCTTCTCGATGGTCACCCTGAAGTTGCCCACGGTGCCTTCGACGTTTTTTATCTCGCTGTATGCCAGCAGCCGGATGTTGGGGTGCTTGGATACCTCAACCATCTTCGGTGTGAGAATGCACTGTGAGCAGTCCAGGGTGGGGAAGGTCTCCGAGAGCTGGGCCATGTGACCGCCGATGGCCGCGTCACGCTCCACCAGTACTACCTCGTAGCCCTGGTTGGCTATGTCCAGAGACGCCTGGATACCGCTGATACCGGCGCCCACAACCAGGGCCCGCTTGGTGACCGACACCCTGATCGGTTCCAGGGACTCGTTGAGAGCCACTTTTTCCACCAGGCTCTTGACGATCCTGATGGCTTTCTTCGTGCCCGCGTCCTTATCTGCATGCACCCAACTGCACTGCTCCCGGATATTGGCTATCTCCACCTGGTGGGGATTGAGCCCCGCCGCCTGGGCGGTTTTCCGGAACGTACTCTCGTGCAGGGTCGGCGAGCAGGAAGCTATTACCACCCCGTCCAGTTTCTTTTTCCTAATGGCCAATGATATGATCATCTGTCCCGGGTCGGAACACAGGTACTGGTAGGTGGAAGCGTAGGCAACACCGGGATGCTTCTCCAGTTCCTCTTTCACCATATCCACGTCGACAGTCTGGGCAATGTTGCGCCCGCACCAGCAGATGAAAACTCCTATCCTTCTCATGACATCACCTCAACGGAAATTATTTTCTTTTCTTCCAGCACCGGTCGGGGATCTACCTTGTGCAGATCGAAGTTGCATGCCGCCGCAGGCACACCCAGCGCCAGGGCCAGCAACTGACCGATATACAACACCGGCATGGACTGGTACCCGGGTTTTTCCTGTACCAGGTCGATCTGCCGCTTATCAAGGTTGTAGAAGCACAACGGGCAGCTCACTACTATAAAGTCGGCTCCCTGCCCGCGGGCGGCGGTGATGATTTCATCGGTACGCCGCTTCACCAGGTCCGGTTCGCCGACGGTCTGAAAAGCACCGCAGCACTCGTTGCCGTAATGGTACTCCACCGGTTCGGCACCCAGCGCCTGGAGTGTGTCCTCCATCACCCGGGGCTGCTCCGGATCGTCCACGGCAACCTCTTTCGGCCTCAGCAGCAGGCAGCCGTAGTAGCAGGCCGCCTTGAAGCCTTCAAGCGAATGCTTCACCGCTTCTTTTACCTTGTCTAAACCAATAACGTCCCTCAGAAGATGGAACAGGTGCAGTACCTCCACCTCGCCGTGATAATCGCCTGCCTCGGCGATATCCTCGAAGTGCCAGTTGATCTTCTGACGCTTCTCCTCGTCGCCCTTCATGACGAGATTCACCTGGGCCATGGTGTGATAACACATGGAGCAGAGGGTGAGTACCTGCTTTTCCCCGAGATTTTTCAGGAATATCAAGTTTCTCACCGGAGCCAGGTGAAGCATCAGGTTGTCCACGGCCAGCGAGTGGGTGGTACCGCAGCAGTTCCACCGGTCCATCTCCACCGCGTCCAGCCCCAGTTCTTTCAGGGCGGCCAGGGTGGAGAGCTCGAAATTCTGCGCCTGAGTTTTCAGGGTGCAACCTGGATAGTACGGTATTCTCATGGCTTCGAACTCCTAACCTGTGAGCTTGCGGAAGCATCCCACCAGGGCTATCTGGGGAAGCTCCTTCAAGTCTTTCTTATCTATCTTGGATGGGCTCACGCGGTCCTCGTTTTTACGGAGCACCACCTGCCGCACCGCTTCCATGACCCTGGCCAGATCGACCCCGCGCGGACAGCGGGCAGAGCACATCAGGCATGATGCGCAGAGCCAGACCGTACGCGAGTTCTTGACCTCGTCCTCGCAGCCCATCTGGATCAGCCGCACCACCTGGTTGGGCAGTATGTCCATCTCCGCCACCCCGGGGCAGCCCGCCGCGCACTTGCCACAGCTGTAGCAGGCCTTGAGGTCCTCTCCGCTGAGTTCCTCTATCTTCTCCAGCAGAGCGTTTTGGATCGTCTTACGGTTTATCTTGACGCGCATACCATTCCTCCCCTATCAGCCTGAAGTGGCACCGGGAAAATTCCCGGTGCCTTTTCCTGGAATTTAGTGAGCCAGCTGATCCACCTGCTGGCAGAAATCCTTGAGCAGCCCGGCGGTTTTGTCCTTCTCGCCGGTCTTTACCCGCTCCAGCCGCAGCCGCTCGGGGTTGATGTTGAGCTGCTGAAGCACGTTTTTGAGAGCCAGTATCCGGCGGGTGGTCTTGTAGTTGCCGTTGTGCTCGCACTCGTCCGGCGGGCAGGCAGCTACCAGGATACCCTTGGCGCCCAGCTTGAAGGCTTCCAGGATGATCTCCGGGTCGAGGCGCCCCGAGCACATATTGATGACCACTGCGCAGGGCGTTTCCACCCAGCCCGGGAACCGGGTGAGCTGGAAACCGGGATACACTGACCAGTTGCAGCAGAAAGCGAGAATCCCGTTGCTGTCTTCCTGCTTGAGGTGGTGCCGCACCTTGGCTTTCAATTCCTGGGGCGTGATTTCATAGCCCGCCCGCTGGAACATGGCTCCGGAGGGGCAGGCAGCGATACAGGTCCCGCACCCCTGGCACTTGGCTGAATCCACCGTGATCTTTCTGGTGCCGTCGTCGTCCTCCACCAGCGTGATGTTTTCCTCTTTGCAGATGGGTACGCAGACCTGGCAGCGGCCGCAGATATCCTCGTTGTTGGCCGCCGTAGTCCCGCCGGGCTCGTATCCCTGTTCGATGAGATCGGCCCTGATGTCGGACATGATCTCCGTCACCGGTACTTTCGAGGAGCAGCTGGTGTAGCAGTTCTGGCAGTAGAAACACTCGAAGAACTTGTCAGCGATCTCCTGGGAGGGCTCGATGGTGCCGTTCATTAATCCGAAGGCCACCAGCAGTTTTCCCCGGGGGGTATCGCTTTCCCAGCCGGTCATCTTGTAGAAAGGACAGTGCTCATAACAATATCCGCACCGAATGCAGATGTGAAGATCGTTCTCCCACTTCTGTAAACGTTCAAACTGCGTCATTACTCTTTCTCCTTTAATTGATCATTTGTCAATTCCGACAGTATTTCCTTCACGATAGCGGGAATGCGCTGCTCGACCTCTTCGGTACAGCTCTCGCAAAAGGTGGTGTTGTCCTGGACCTCGATACCGTAGATATCGATCTGATCCGGTATCGGGTACCCCAGCTTCCGGCCCAGCTCCACAGCGGTAAAGAAGTCGATTCCGTGGGCTGAGAAATGAGCGGTTACCGGACCTTCTTTGTACTCGAGCTTGTAAACATCCCCAGGCTCGCCGGTCCCCGTCTTGATGGAGTCGATCAGCACGAACCGGTCGCAGCCGGTCACGTAGTCCAACAGCTGCAGGCTGGCCAGGCTGGCCTCCACCACTTCCACTTCGGGAAGCCGCTTTCCGATTTCGTGGGCAACACGTATGCCCACGCCGTCATCGGTAAGTATCGGATTCCCTAATCCCAGCACCACGGTCTTCATCTCAATACCTTGCTTTCCACGTTTCTTTCTACGCTTCTTGCTCCACCCTCTGATGAGTAAGTGTAGAAAGCTGGGTTGAGTTGTTCCAGTATCACGGTCTTGCATTCCTCTTTCGCTCGTATTAATGCGCCATTACCTCACGATTTTTTTGATGATGTTTCCTTCATGGTCCCTGATGGTAGCGGCCAGGGGCATCTGCCCCACCAGCGAGTGGCTGGCACAGGCGTGGCAGGGATCGTAGGCCCTGAACGCCATTTCCACCATGTTGAGAAGACTGTCGGAAACGTTTCCGTCCTTGATCACCATCTTGGCGGCGCGCTCCACGGACATGGCCAGGGGAGCGGCGTTGTTCTGAGTGGCCACGATCAGGTTGCACTCGGTGATGATCCCGTTGGGGTCGGTCTTGTAGTGGTGGTACAGTGTGCCCCGGGGGGCCTCCACCACGCCCACGCCCTCTACCGGAGTGGCGGTGGGAATGTTGCGTATGTTGGGATCGGTGAGCTCGGGGTCTTCAGCCAACTCCAGCATCCGCTCGGCGGCGTAGAGAGCCTCAACCAGCCGGGCCCAGTGGAACGCCAGCGTGTTGTGAACTGGTTTTCCGCCCAGCACGCTGAACATCCGCTCGTACTCCGCCTGTGCTTTCGGGGTGGTCATGCCGTCGGAGGCGTTGAGGCGGGCCAGCGGGGCTACGCGGTAGACGCCGCTGTCCTTGCCGTCGATGAAGCCTTTCCAGCCGACACCCTTGAGGTAGGCGAACTTTACGTAGGACCAGGGCTCAACGTGCTCTGAAATGTAATCTGTGTATTCATTGGCTTTGAACTTGGCGTACTCGGTGCCTTCAGGATCAACCACCCGGATGTCGCCGTCATAGAAGTTGACCTTGTTGTTCTCGTCCACAAGTCCCATGTAGTAGGTCTCGTGCTTGTAGATATCGCCGGTGACAACATCCACGTACTCGGGATTACCCAGCACGATGTCGTCGAACAGCTTCAGAGCGAACTGCGCAAAATCCACTGCGTAGGTGGCGGCTTCCTTGATCTGTACCCGGTTCTCCTCGGTGAGCGCTTTGGAGACACCGCCGGGCAGACCGCACACCGGGCCCGTCACCTTGCCGCTGATGATGTTGTTGACGTTGCGGCAGAGCTTGCGCACTTCGATGACCTTGCCGGCGATCTCCAGGCCGACCTTGCCGATGACGCCCAGGATGTTGCGTTCGGCGGCGGGAGCGTCGAGCCCCACCACGAACTCCGGACCGCCCAGGAAGAAGAAGTGCAGGAAGTGGTCTTCCACCATGAAGGTGGAGTACAGCAGTTCCCTTATCTTCTTGGCCGGCGAGGTGGGCTCGACCTTGAACAGGTCGTCAACCGCCTTGGTGGCGGCCATGTGATGAGCGGTGGGGCAGACCCCGCAGATCCGCGGAGTGATCCGCGGCATCTCCTCGGCGGGGCGCCCTTCGCAGAACTTCTCGAATCCCCTGAGCTCGGGAACCTGGAAGTACGCTTTTTCCACGTTTCCCAGCTCGTTCAGAAAAATTTCTATCTTGCCGTGGCCTTCAAGCCGTGTGATCGGATCGATAGTTATCCGTTTCATGATGTCCTCCTCATTCCGTATCTTTTCAGGGCTTAAACCCTTTTCAAAGGGCTTAAACCCTTTTTCTCCGCAATAGCGAGGACGGTAACGCGAACCGGTAGAAGGTGCCGGCGGGATCGGGTATCTGGTCCACCAGTTTCTTGACATCCTCGTCTTCCATCTTTTCCTCGCCCTCGATCCCCATGATGGAGACGATAGCTGACAGCGCCTTGGCTCCCTGATCAACCACTTCCGTGGTAGGACCGAAGCAGCCCCGGCAGGGCATGTCGGCGTTGATGCACCGCTCACCGCAGCCGGAGCGGGTGGCCGGGCCCATGCAGATGAGGCCCTCGGCCAGGAAGCACTTCTCGGGATCGTGCAGCACCAGGTGGGGCCGCTTGATCTCGGAGATGCACATCTTCTCCGGTTTGGAGTCCTTCAGCGGGCAAGTGTCGCACAGGGTTTTGTCCGGACACAGCACCGTGCCCTTCTCCGGAAGCTTACCTTCCAGGATGGCGTTGACGGCATTCATTATCAGGTCGGGGGGCGGTGCGCACCCGGGCAGGTAATAATCGACATCGATGGTCTGGTCCAGTGTCTTCACCGTGTTATAGTACTCGGGCAGTGTCACCGTTCCCTCTTTGACATTGGTTGACATCAGCGGTACGGTGCCTTCAGGATTCACTACCGTAGGCACTTCTTTGTAAACCCGCTCGAAGGTGTCTTCCCGAGTGTGGAAATTCCCCAGTCCCGGGATACCGCCGAGATGAGCGCAGCTTCCGAAGGCCACTACCAACTGGGATTTCTCCCGCAGCAGCTTGGCCATCTCCTCGTGCTCGCTGGTCCTGACGGAACCGTTGATGAAGCTCACGGCGATCTCATCCGTCTGGAGAGCTTCCACATCCTTTTTCTTGAAATCCAGCGCCACCGGCCAGAACACGATGTCCACGGCCTCGGTCACTTTCAGAATATCCTCGTTGAGGTCGACTACGGATTCTTCACAGCCGCCGCACGAGGCACACCAGTAGAACGCAATCTTCGGTTTAGTCATAACGTCCTCCCAAATACGTAATGGTTACACAAACACCGTTGAACAAAAGAAAAGCCCGGATGTTCGAGGAACGATCCGGGATGAACACAGGCTGTCCGCCTGAAATTGAGTAGGTTGAAAAGAGAAGGAGTTGAAACAACGACGGCCCGGAGTTGTATAATTGAAATGATTCTCGGGAGTCAAGGTTTCAGTTCCTCCTTCCGTGTTGCCAAACATTAGGCAGTAAACGTGTTTGCCGGGACTCAGAAAATAGCTGGCGATATCTCTTCTAAATCATCTCTTTCAAAGAAAAGACATTTTTGTCCCATATAAAGAGTAGAACACTATACAGAATGAGTGAGGACAAGTCAAGCCTGAATCACAGATTTTTTCACTCTTTTTGCCCCATTTGATTGGTCTTAATTATGCAACTGCAACCAATAAACATACAGAGCGTAATGCAGCCGCCACAATTGTCGGTTTCGCATTTTTTTTGATATTACTTGTCAGAGGGTGGGAACGGTGACATGGAACGATGAAAAGCATTGTAGTGGGCTGTATGGATTTGAACAATGAGATACCCAAGAGTATCCCAACAATCTACAAGCCTGTAAAACACCACCAGGCAGGGTCTAGGGCCGAAAAAGTAGTGTGTTCTCAGTAAGAAGTGTTGATAGTAAGGTAGAAATGAGCAGTTGTATCTGTTATAAATGTAAGCG
>CAYSPT010000078.1:0-2796 GCA_964432985.1 uncultured bacterium | reverse complement strand
GAAGTGTTGATAGTAAGGTAGAAATGAGCAGTTGTATCTGTTATAAATGTAAGCGTTGTGACGTTTTGCTGAACATCTATATAATGCGGAGTGTCGTGTATCAGCCATACCTGATTACAAATAATAGGAGGTCCAAATTATCATGAAGATGTTTTTGGCCGGTGAATGGGTAGAGCGGGACGCGGTTATTCCGGTTCTCAATCCTTATGACGGTTCGGTGATAGACAACGTTCCCCGGGCGAATGCCGATGATGTTGACACAGCCATCGAATCGGCCCAAAAGGGATTCGAGGAGATGAAAAAACTGAGCCGCCGGGAGCGGGGCGCCATCCTGGATAAGACCGCCCGCATCCTTGAAGAGCGGCAGGACGACTTCGGACACACCATTGCGTCTGAGTCCGGCAAAACCATCCGGGAAGGAACCGGTGAGGCGGGTCGGGCAGTTGAGACCTTCAGCCTGGCTGCCGACGAGGCGCGGCGCCTGGCAGGAGAAATAATACCATTCGATGCTTCACCCAACGGTCAAGAAAAGTTCGGTTTCTACCTGCGCTGCCCCATCGGCGTGGTGGGAGCCATCAGCCCGTTCAATTTTCCGCTCAACCTGGTGGCCCATAAGATTGCGCCGGCCATCGCCGCCGGCAACACCGTGGTGCTCAAACCGGCCTCGGTCACCCCGCTGGTGGCGCTCAAGCTGACCGAAGCGCTCCTGGAAGCGGGCCTGCCGCCCCGGGCCATCAACACCATCTGCGGTCCCGGCAGCGAAGTGGGAGAGAAACTGGCCGCGGACCAGCGGCTCCGCCTGATCACCTTTACCGGCAGCCTGGACGTCGGTAAGCGTATCTCCTCCGTAGCCGGGATCAAGCGGGTGACGCTGGAGCTCGGCTCCAATTCGGCCCTGATCGTTCTCGATGACGCTGACCTTCATCGGGCCGCCGACCGCGCGAAACTGTGCGCGTTTGCCCTGGCCGGGCAGGTGTGCATATCGGTGCAGCGAATCTTCGTGCAGGAAGGCGTATTCGAAAAATTCGTTTCTCTGCTGGTGGAGAAGACCTGCACCATGAGCGTTGGAGACCAGCTCCTGCAGACCACCGACATGGGTCCCATGATCGACGAGAAGGCCGCCCTGGATGCCCATTCCATGATGGAAGAAGCGGTCGAGCGGGGAGCTAACCGGCTGATCGGCGGACGGCGCGAGGGTACGCTTTTCTGGCCCACGGTGCTCACCCACGTGCCCGATGACACCAGGCTTTTCAGAGACGAGGCGTTTGCCCCGCTGGTACTGGTGAACCCGGTTGCTTCGGTGGAGGAAGCCATCAGTGAGACCAACAAGAGCATCTACGGGCTCCAGTCGGGGATATTCACCCGTGACATCAACGCTGCCATGAAGGCGGTGCACAATATAGACACCGGCGGGGTCATGGTCAACGAGGCGCCCACCTTCCGAGCCGACCTGCAGCCCTACGGCGGGATGAAGCTCAGCGGGCTGGGGCGCGAAGGACCCAAGTTCGCCATGGATGAGATGACGGAGCTCAAAGCGGTGGCGTTTCATTTGTAAGGAACCGTGAAACCAATCATGTCTTACGGATTCTTAAAACTCCGGTTGCGACATTCGTATGCCTTGCTCGATGGTCGCGTACTTCCTGTACGCGGAACTCGCCATCCTGGCTCGAACATCCGCTTCTTGACTCATCTAGCTTCGGCAACGACTGTCGCGCAACCTCCGATATGAATCCTGCAGACATGTTTGGTTCCACGTCAATACATTTACAGGTAAAAACGGCGGGGGAGTGAACTGATGAAATCTGATGATGAGCGGTACGAGGAGTTGTTGCGGCGCAAGGAGGCCGAGTGGGAGGCGGGGTGTGTGCGCTGCGGGGGGTGCTGCGGCGCCTTCGAGGACCCCTGCGAGCACCTGGAGCAGATGGATGACGGTACCTTCTGCTGCTCCATCTACGACGAGCGGTTCGGGTGGCACAAAACGGTTGGCGGTAACGACATGAAGTGCGTACCGGTCAGAAACGTGCTTCACAACAATCG
The DNA here is from genome assembly GCA_964432985.1 of uncultured bacterium. Lineage (GTDB taxonomy): Bacteria > Muiribacteriota > CAYSPT01 > CAYSPT01 > CAYSPT01 > CAYSPT01. The sequence goes on along the minus strand of CAYSPT010000078.1, from coordinate 759 downwards.
CTCTGATTACAGACGATGTTCCTTAAAAAAGAAACCTTAAAAATAAGATTACTTCTCCTGTTTAGCCGGAGCCGGCAGCTATCTCCCGCAGCGCTTCCACCACCGTGTCAATATCCTCGTCGGTGGTGAAATAGCCGGGTGCCAGGCGGACGGTCCCCTCGGGAAAGGTGCCGATGGTCTTGTGGGCGCGGGGAGCGCAGTGCAGCCCGGAACGTACCGAGATACCGTACCGGGTATCGAGAATCCGTTCCACCTCCGAGGGATCAATTCCATCCATGGTGATGGACACAACCGCCGTTGACGAGAGCGGGTTGCCGGTGCCGTACACCGTCACGCCGTTCAATTCGTACAGCCGCTGCAGCAGCAGCCTCGCCAGCTCGGCCTTGCGAAGCATGATGCTGTCCAGGCCGGTCTCCATGATGAATTTGACCGCGGCTCCCAGCCCGGCGATTCCCGCTGCGTTCAGGGTGCCGCTTTCGTAGCGGTCCGGCAGAAACGGCGGCTGCTCCTCCAGCTCGGAGCGGCTCCCCGTCCCCCCGTGAATCAGCGGCTCCAGCTCCAGCCCTTGCCGGATGTAAAGACCGCCGGTTCCCGCCGGTCCCAGTAATCCCTTGTGCCCGGTAAACGCCAGCAGATCGATGTAGGATGTCTGCACGTCGATGGGCCAGGAGCCGGCTGTCTGGGCGGCGTCCACCAGGTAGGTCAGGCCGTGGTTCCGGGCGATGACACCGATCTGCGGTACGGGCAGGACGGTGCCGG
>CAYSPT010000077.1:6827-23132 GCA_964432985.1 uncultured bacterium | reverse complement strand
GGCCCCAACGGACACTTCCTGGGCCCCAACAGACACTTCCTGGGCCCCAACAGACGCTTCCTCCGTTTTACCTAACGCCTCGTCTCTCAAGGTGTTCAGCCTGGAGATAAGCTCATCCACCGTTTCATCGCTCTGCTCCAGGTTGGGAAGCTGTTCACGCAGGCGATTGAGAGAATCCACCGATGCAAAAAGGCCGGCCACAATGCTATCTGAAATGGCGAAATCTCCATCCCGGAGACCGGCCAGCAGGTTCTCCATGGCATGACTCAATTTCTCGATTAGCCCAAAGCCGACCATGGCTGAACTGCCCTTAATAGTGTGGGCGGCCCGGAAAATCTCGGAAATGATATCGGGAGTAGGCCCTTCGAGCTCCATGGCCACCAGGTCGTTTTCAAGAATCTGGACCTGCTCCTCGAAATCCTCGATATAGGCCAGAAACAATTCCCTGTCTATTTCTGCCATTTCACCATTACTTTCTACAATCGGTGATTCCTATCGCTTACGGTAAGTACTACCGCGTACGGTGATAATCACCGCGGTATTTCCAGTACTTTATCGATATTGAGCAATACCACCAGTTTTCCTTTAAGCTTGGCAACGCCTATCAGGCTTTCCGAATCCACCGGACCGGTGAGAAATGTAGGAGAGCGGTCGATTAAATCCGGAGATATTGAGAGAACCTCGGCCACCCGGTCAACTATCAGACCGACCACCTCTCCAAGCCCTTCTACAATGATCATCCTGGTGTCCCTGGTATAACCGGATCGGGGCAGGTCGAACCGCCGCCGGAGGTCCAGGACGGGAATAATGCTTCCCCTCAAATTGATTACACCCTCAATCAAAGTGGGGGCTCTGGGGACCCTGGTAATCTCGCTGACACGACTAATCTCCTGGACATACAGAGCTTCTATTCCATAGACCTCGTCTGCCAGATGGAATATGATGACCTTGGTTCCTTCTTCGACACCAATACCGAGATAATCCGTTTCCACGCTTAACTAAGCTCCATTCGTTTTCTGCAAGCACAACGATGATACGACCAGTACTCTCACCTTGTCAACCACGTCTTTCCACGCTTCTAATCAGAGGGAGGGACTGATAGGCAAAGTTACTGAATCATGTTCTACAAGCCAGTAGAAAGTTGTCAGCTTTCTTGGGTATGTTACTCTATGAATACGGAAAGTAAGGTATTATCTTGAATGCAAGAGTATCCATACACGCGAAGGAGATGATTCACGATGAAGATAAACCCCGAAAGCAAGAAAGGTCCTTTTCTGGAAGTTCTGTTGCACCAGATGCTGGTGGCTGCCCGAACAGCTCCCAAATCGGCAGGGCTTGACGATATCACCACTGCCCTGGTGACGGAAGGTGATTTCACTAAAATCGTCTCCACTATGCGGCACCTGGCTGAACGGGGGGAGATATTTTCTATTTTCGAGCGGGACGCAGTCTGCCTGGAGCAAGCCGACGGTTGTATTCTTATCGGTGTCGACGGCTCGAAACCCCTGGGACTCAATTGCGGAGCCTGCGGTCTTCTGTGCGATGAGCTCAATCAGCGGCGGGTAAACAAGGATTTTTCCGGTCCGGGCTGTGTATTCAAAATGCTCGATCTGGGTATAGCCCTGGGAAGCTGTGCTCGGACCGCTTCGGATCTTTGCCTCGATAATCGTCTGATGTACACCGTTGGGGTGGCGGCGAAAAGGGCGGGACTAATCGAGGCCGATGTGGTGATAGGAATTCCCGTCAGCATTTCGGGGAAAAGCCCGTTTTTCGACAGGAAACACCCGGGGATTGCCGTACCCGCCGCTCAGCTTGACGGAGACAATAAGTAACTATTCGGCACACCCGGTCCGGGGGTGGGACTTCTCCGGTGAGACGAAAACCGGATTAAATAGTCTTGCAGGAAAAAATGCTCTTAGCGGTTGTGAATTCTCCCAGGGCTTCTTTATACTGCCCCTTGAAGAACAGATCCATTCCGCGCTCGAAATGCTCTTTCACCTTGTCGTACATGATCACAATTCGCTCCTTAGGTGTTAGTTTTGCCGCACTACAAGTACCTACCAGTTATTTTCGGCATTACGTGTGCGTTTATTAACCCGAAAAATGCAGTTGCCGAATTTTCCAGGTTTATGTATTTTGACACCTCTTTGTACGAAGTGATACAATTTTTTGAAAATGCGGACATCGTGTCCGAGCGAACAACGAATCCGAACTGATTAATTTTAAGAATGGAGGATGTATCGCAATGACCAATCAAAAAGATCCCGTGACCGACAAAGATCCCTTTGCCATTCCCAGGGGGCTGCCGAGAAACCTGCGACAGCCGCCCCGTATTCCCCATATCACGGTCTCTTTTTCTCTCCTCGTCATTGTATTCCTCATCATTTTCGTACCGGCATTCATCTGGTTCGGGTGCCGGATCGAGCCGGAATCCGGCGAGTTGGCCATAGTGATTCACAAAACCGGCGAGGACCTGCCGTCCGGGGAGATACTGGCACGGAATCCCGAGCAAAAAGGTATTCAGCTTCAGGTTCTGGCCGAGGGGCGTTATTTCCGCAACCCGTACTCATGGGACTGGCGGATCCACAAGATAACTGACATTCCCGCCGGCAAGCTCGGCGTGAAAACCCGCTTGTTCGGCGACGATCTGCCCCCGGGGAAGATCATCGCTGAAGGACAGAACAACAAGGGAATCGTTGCCGAGGTATTGAAACCAGGGAAACACCGCATAAATCCTTATGCCTATATGATCCATCTCTTCGACGCCATAGACATCCGCCCCGGGTATGTGGGCGTGGTCATCTCTCTGGTGGGGGACGATGTGTTCAACAGCGAGCTGGCGGACAGCAAACGCAACACGTTTCTGGTTGAAAAAGGTTTGAAAGGTATCCAGTCGGACGTACTCGACCCGGGGACCTACTATCTCAACCCGTTCATGGTGGATGTGGTGGAGGTCAACCTCCAGAGCCAGCGCTTCGAGATGAGCGGCACCGACGCTATAGAGTTTCTTACCCAGGACGGATTTACCGTCATCGTCGAGGGGACTATCGAGTTTTCGCTCATGCGTAACATGGTGGCGCTCCTGACACACCGGGCAGGGGACATGGAAGACATCATCAAGAAGGTCATTCTCCCCCGGGCCCGGGGTTTCAGCCGAATAGAGGGCAGCAAGCACCCGGCCATAAATTTCATCATCGGTGAGACGCGGCAGAAGTTCCAGGACGACCTGGAGACCTACCTGCTGACGATGTGCGAAAAGTGGGGGGTCGACATAAAATCGGTGCTGGTGCGCAACATCAAGGTCCCCGACGAAATAGCCAGTATCATCAGGGAACGCGAAGTAGCGGTTCAGGACGCCAAGAAATACGAGATGCAAATCACCCAGGCACGGTCCAAGGCGGAGCTGACCAGGCAGGAGATGCTGGCCATCCAGAACAAAGAAAAGGTGGAAGCGGAAACGGGGCACAAGGTAGCGGTGATCAACGCCAACCAGAACCTGCGGGTACGGGTAGTGACTGCGCAAAAGAACCTGGAAGTGGCCCGCACCGAAAACGAAGCCGCCACTTTCCAGGCGGAAGCCATCCTTCTCAAAGCCGAAGCCGAACGAGATGTAATACGTATGCGTAACGAAGCCGATGCCGCGGTGCTCGAGGAGCGGGTAAAGGCGTTCACCACCGGCATGAACCTTGCCCGGTACGAGTTTTACCGGAAACTGGGACCGCAGATAGAGTCGATATTGAGCAATGACGGCGAGGATGGGCTGGGAGGCCTGTTCGCCCCCTTCAAGCCACCAACTGACGGGAAGGGGGTGGGACAATGAGAGGCTATATCCGCATCACACTCACCGTCGTCGTAATCATTATTGTCCTGTGGCTGGTGTGGGAGTGGGGATTCTGTCGCTTCTACGTGTACCCCAACCAGATGGCCATTATCACCACCAAGACAGGGGAGTCTCTTCCCGAGGGGCAAATCCTGGCCAAATCTCATCAGAAAGGCATACAGGAAGCGGTGCTGGGAGAAGGCAGGCACTTTCTCAACCCCATCCTCTGCGACTGGGAAATAAAACCCATGTTTGTCATTCCTCCGGGAAAAATAGGGAAAGTCACGTCCAAGGTGGGAGAGAACCTGCCGGAAGGGGAGTTTCTGGCCGATGAGGGGGAGAAAGGGATCTGGCGGCGGGTGCTGGGTCCCGGAAAGTACCGGATAAATCCTTACGGGTACCTGATCGAGGAAATCAGCGCGGTGAGTATTCCCATCGGGTACGCCGGGGTGGTCACGTCTCTCTCGGGTGAGCGGGCCCCCGAAGGCACCTTTGCCGGCCCCAATCAAAAAGGGGTCAGGAAGGACATTCTCCAGCCGGGGCTCTATTACGCCAATCCCAAGGAGTTCAGAATCGATATCCTGGAAATAGGGCTCAACCAGGTGTCGCTGCTGGGCCGCACCGGCGGTGCGGTCATCACCAAGGGCAGAATAGAGACCCAGACCACCGCCATGGACCAGTTGGAAGAGAACATGCTCATGAAGCAGCAGCGCAAGCGGGAGGACTACACCAAAAAGAGCAAGATGCTGGAGATGCGCAGCATGCCGCAGCAGTCTGTTCCTTCACCACAGTTCAAAGGCAAAGACCGGTTAAGAAAAACCAGGGAAGAGTACCTCACCTACCAGGGGAAAGCCGCCCTGGGTCTGGCCCAGTTCGTGGAGTTTCCTTCCCGGGACGGTTTCGACATCCGCCTTGACATGACGGTGGAGTTCGAACTGCTGCCCGAACACATCTCCCGGATACTGCGAAGCTTCGGAGACCTGCCGGCGGTGGTGGACAAGATCATCATGCCGCAGATCCTCTCCATCTCCCGCCTCAAGGGATCGGCCTACCGGGCCAAGGACTTCATCGTGGGAGAGGGCCGTGAGAAGTTCCAGAACGACCTGACCGCGGCCTTACAGCAAATTCTGGAGGAGAAGACCATTATGGTGCACAATGCCCTGATCAGGCACGTGGCGGTCCCCATGCAGATACTGGATCCCCTTCAGCAGGCCAGCGTGGCCATAGAAAAAGACCTGACCAACAAGGAGAAGCAGAACACCGCTAAGAAGAAAGCAGAGCTCAACACCGAACTCACCCTGATCGAGCAGCGGCGCCAGCAGGTGGCCCAGAAAACAAGGAAGATCAAGGCCGAGATCTACGCCGACCGGGAAAAACAGGTGGCCCAGATCAAGGCGGAATCTCTCCGCCAGGTGGCAGAGATAGAGAAAAGCACCGCCGCGGTGTACGCCGAGAAAATCCGAAAACTGGGCAAAGCTGAAGCTGATGCCGTCAGGATGGTGGAAGGGGAGCAGGCGAAGGGGATCTGGCTTAAAACAGCGGTGTTCAAGGACCCGGTGGCCTACACCCTTTTCGAGTTCGCCAATACCCTGAACGACACGGTGAAGGTCAACATTCTGCACGCGGGAGACGGAACCATGTGGACCGACCTGAAAAATCCCCGCATGGGCGACTTCGCACCACATATATTGAAGGGGACCAAGTAAACCGGCTGTAACATTAAGGCCTGACACCCCACCCTTTGGTAAGGAGTTGGGATAGATAAGTATTAATACTGAATCATGTCCCGGCGGGGGCTGCCTGTCGTTTCTCTCGCCGGACGAACTGAAGGTGGAAAGCATATTCCCCATGGAGGGATTCGCCATCTTCGCCTTGCTGATAGCCACCGTTTTGTTTGCCCTATTGCTCATCAACCTCGCGGTGCATGACATAGTCAAGATGCTCTTCGGATTCTCCATCCCGCCGTTGCTGTATCTGCTGCTGTTTCCGCTGGCTATCGGATTGATCGCCCTGGCTGTGAAATTGAAACGGCGCACCGATATCTTCTACGTTCTGGACCGCCGGGACCGGATGATGTATCTGCACCGGCGGATACTGTCGGAACGGAAGGTCAAGCCTGTGGCCTCCTTCGACCGCTTCCAGTGCGTCACGGTGTCTGCCAGCAGCCGTCCGCACCGGGAGCGGGGTACCGGCCGGCGATGGCCCTGGGATTACCAGACGGTGCTGGTACGTGATTCAGGACGGCTGATACTGATGTCGGACCGGTTGACGAATTTCGGTCGGTGCAACGACATCGCCCGGGACCTGGCCACGTTTATTGGTATCCCTTTCGTGCCGGGGTGGGAGAAGCGTTTTGCCTGGGGGCGGCCGGCCCGGAAGAGCGGCCCCCGGGTGGTGTTCAGGCGTTTTACGTACATGGATTTTTTGATTGCACTGGTGGCGCTGACGTTCGTGGGGATACTGGTGTATCTCACCTGCTACTATTAAGCCGGCATAATAAGAATACTGTTAACCGAAATGGCGCATGTAGAGACGCGCGCAGCGGCCGCCGCGTAAAGCGGCTTCCAAGGAAACCTGGCAACCGCCTACATGCACGATGGCGCTTTCGCCAAGGCTACCGGCGTGCTAAAAGCAACGTTTGAGAATATCCAGCTGTTTCCCAACAACCGGCTGCCGCATCCAAGCTTCAAGAGAGATTTGACGATGATGATTCTTCTTCCGGCGGCCCAGTTGGGTGAAACAGAGCTGGTTGATCAGTGCCTGGCTGTGTTTTCCGGGACCGTCCTTAGGGAATCCCTGCGGAAAAAGGCACTATCACTGTACTACGAAAACGGCCATGCCGCAGCAGGGATAGCCATGTCGGAAACGCTGCAGAACCATTTAAGGCAGGTCAAGTACATTCTCTCGAAGTAAGCCGGCCACCATCGCTCCTATCTGTTAGCGGAGTATTGTCTAATCGAGATAGTACTCCCTGAGCTGCTTGCTCCGGGAGGGATGCCTGAGCTTTCTCAATGCCTTGGCCTCGATCTGCCTGATACGCTCACGAGTAACGCCGAAGATCTTGCCTACTTCTTCCAGGGTATGGGGGCAGCCGTCTTCCAGACCGAAGCGGTACTTGAGCACCTTGGCTTCTCGTTCGGTCAAAGAGTTCAGCACCCGGCGGATCTGGGCTTTGAGCATGGACTGGAAGGCCGAGTCCATGGGTGATTGGGCTTCCTTGTCTTCAACAAAATCACCCAGCAGGCTGTCTTCCTCGCCGATGGGGGTCTCCAGCGATATGGGATCCATGGCGGTCTTGAGGATTTCTTTGACCTTGGCAACCGGAAGCTGCGCCGCCTTGGCAATCTCTTCATGGGTCGGGTCCCGGCCGTAGTCCTGGGTGAGCCGGCGGGACATCTTGCGCAGCTTGTTGATGGTTTCCACCATATGAACAGGTACGCGGATGGTACGGGCCTGATCGGCGATGGCCCGGGTGATGGCCTGTCTGATCCACCAGATGGCGTAGGTGGAAAACTTGAAACCCTTCCGGTACTTGAATTTCTTGACCGCCCTGATTAATCCCTGATTTCCTTCCTGGATCAAATCCAGGAAAAGAAGTCCCCGCTTGGTGTACTTTTTGGCGACGCTCACTACCAGGCGGAGGTTGGCATTGATGAGTTTCTGCTTAGCTTCTTCGTTTCCCTGTTCAACCAGAACAGCCAGCCGGCGCTCCTCGTCAGGGTCAAGAAGCGGGACTTCTCCGATGGCCTTGAGGTACATCTTGACCGAATCCTCAAGCGCCTCCCGGTCAGCTTCCACGCCAAACTGCTGCACTTTCTGTTTCCGGCGGCGAGCGGCCTTGAGAAGGCTGTGCCGGCGGCGCTGCTCATCCTGAACCTCAACACCCGCCTCCATGATGGATGCGATTAATTCGTCCAGAATGACGGTGTCAATAGCACCCGGAAGATTATCGTTGATCCATTTATAACTGATAATTCCTGTTTTCTGTCCTTCGGACAGACACTGATCAAGAAAGACCTGCATAGGATCCTCCTGCGTCTTTTTCCCTGCTGTAAGAACCTTAACTTCCGGTGTTTTCGGTTCTCGCTTGACAGCTTTTTTAACTATTTTCTCGCGAACCGGACGGTCAGCAGCCCTGCTTTTTTTCTCCGCCGGCTTCTTTGTACTTTTTTTTGTTTTCTGCTGGACTGGTTTCTTCGCTTCTTTCTTTACCTTCTTTTTTGCTTTCTTGACGGTTTTTTTCTTCACGGGAACCGGTAGTTCATCACCAGGTTCTTGGGCAGCGGCAGACACGGTCTCCTCGGGAGGTTCCTCCCTGGGAGCAAGTCTGAGCTTGATACCGGTTAACCGCTCGAGAACTTTACAGACCTGACGACCACTTCCGAGATCGTCTATATCCAGGCCCGGTTCAACCGGCGGCCCTTCATTGCCGGTCATATTGTTTTTACCTTCAGACAACGTAGTTACTCCTGTCTCACGAGACCATGCTGCTGCTCCAGCAGAGTCTGGAGTTTTTTGCGCAATTCGATCGATTTTTCGAGGTTCCCCTCGCGCTCGCATTGCTGAATTTTCCCTTCCAGCTTCTGCTCCTCCTGCTGCAATCGCCGTTTCTTTAGACTGGCCACCGAGTCGGCAAGTACTTCTTCCACCGGCTCCAAAGTTCCACTCAAAATGAGTAAACGGGTTGATATGTCTACCACATTTTGGTCCTCGTCGTCAATAAGTTCATGCCAGTTATGTGTTTCGCCCTGTGAAAAATGCTTATGTATCCGTGCAGCCAGCCCCCTGCAAACGGGGTGGGCAAAGTCATCAAGATCCAGTGCAGGAAACACATTTTCCACCAAATTGGGATGGCTCATGATAATGCTGAGAATATATTTTTCCGCCTTTTCATACAACGTGTCAGCTTCTTTAAAAGTTTCTATCGGATCCCGCCCGCGGGCGGAAGGATGGTCCAATTGCCGGAAATAGCGGCGCAGACCGTCCCGGAAAGCTTTTTCTGGAAAGGTGGTTGCTTCCAAAGACCTCAACCTTTCTATTACTTGCTCAACATATTCTTCCCTGATGACCGGATCACCTTCTCTGAAAAGAATCGGGGCAATATCCTTGATCACCTGGGCTTTCCCCTCGGGAGAGTTAATGTCCTGATCCTTCATCTTCCGCTCCAGCAGGTACTCCAGCAGGGGGATGCTGTTATCAACCAGGTCTTCGAACCGCTCCTTTCCATGCTTTTTAAGATAACTGTCGGGATCTTCGCCATCGGGAAGTACAATGACCTTGACTCCCCGCAGGGTACCGCGGCCGACCAGGTCCTGCGCCCGTTCCGCCGCTAAACGGCCTGCTTCGTCACCATCAAAAACCAGCACAACCTGCCGGGCCATGTTCTGCAAGCGTTTCAACTGAGGCGGCGTAAGCGAGGTCCCCATGGCTGCCACGGCATAGTTCACACCATATTCGTGGCAGGAAATGACATCGGTGTATCCCTCCACCACCACTGCGGTCTCCCTTTTGCGGATGTTCATCCTGGCCGCATCATAGCCGTAGAGCGTGGTGCTTTTGTGAAATATCCCTGTTTCGGGAGAGTTCAGGTATTTTGGTTCGCCCTGACCGAGAATCCTTCCCCCAAATGCCACTACCCTCCCACCGGTATCTCTGATGGGAAACATAATCCTGTCTCTGAAACGGTCATAGAAACGTCCGGCTTTGTTACGAATTATCAAGCCGGAGTCCACCAGTATCTGGTTGGCAAGTTTCTTTGATCGAGCCACCCGGAGAAAGTGTTTCCAGCCGATGGGAGCGTAGCCGAGTTGGTACTTTTTCCAGACCTCCCGGGGAATTCCCCGCCTCTCAAGGTAATCACGGGCCGGGGCACCGGTATTCGACTTGAGAAGCATCCGGTGGTAATAGATGGCGGCCATCTTGTGAATACGGTACAACAGCTCCCTCTCACTGCTGTCCTCATCCGCTTTCAGTTCGATGTTGGCCCGCTGGGCCAGACGTTTCAATGCCTCGGGAAACGTAAGATTTTCCATGGCCATGAGAAATCCGAAGACATCACCTCCCTGGCCGCACCCGAAGCACTTGAAAATCTGCAGGTTGGGATTAACCAAAAACGAAGGTGTTTTCTCGTCATGAAACGGACAAAGTGCCTTGTATGCAGCACCCGAGTGTTTCAAGTGAAGATACTCCGAAACCAGCTCCACGATATCGCTTCGGTCACGTATCTCCTGTTTGATGTCCTCACTGACCTTCATACTACAAGACACTCCTTATACAGCCGCACAGCTGGAAGTTCCGCGGTGGCGTGGGAATAGCCTCTCGATTACAGAAACAGAGGCAAAAATACCAGTGAAACGATGGTCATGAGCTTGATGAGAATATTCATCGATGGTCCGGAGGTATCCTTGAGCGGGTCCCCGACGGTGTCGCCGACCACTGCTGCCTTGTGCACGTCAGAGCCCTTGCCGCCCAGATTGCCTGCTTCGATGTACTTCTTGGCATTGTCCCAGGCCCCTCCTGCATTGGCCATGAAGACGGCCATCAAGAATCCGGCCACCAGGGAACCGGCCAGGAGACCGCCCAGCGCTTTGGGTCCCATTACCAGACCGACAAGAATAGGGATGACCACTGCCATCAAAGCCGGCACGATCATCTGCTTCAAAGCGGCATCGGTGCTGATAGACACGCAGGATGCATAATCGGGTTTGGCTTCTCCTTCCATGATGCCCGGTATTTCCCTGAACTGACGCCGGACCTCTTTGATCATATGGAAGGCCGTCTGTCCAACGGAGCTCATGGTGAGAGCGGCAAATACAAAGGGAAGAAGCGAACCGATGAGCAGCCCGATAATTACCGTCGGATCGGTAATATCAATGGAGAATGACGGATCTTTCAGCCGACAGGCGGATGTAAAAGCACTGAAAAGGGCCAGAGCTGTCAGGGCGGCTGAGCCGATGGCAAAGCCCTTGCCAATGGCGGCGGTGGTATTGCCGACGGCATCGAGCTTGTCGGTAATGCCGCGCACTTCCGGAGGCAGTTGGGCCATTTCGGAAATGCCGCCGGCATTGTCGGCGATCGGCCCGTAAGCATCAACCGACACGGTCATCCCCACGGTGGAGAGCATCCCGACTGCTGCAATGGCAATACCGTAAAGCCCGGCCAGTTTGAAGGAGACGAAGATGGCGATGCTGATAGCCACAACCGGTACCACAGTACTTATCATTCCCAGTGAAAGCCCGGCAATAATCACGGTAGCCGGACCGGTTTTAGCCGCCTCGGCCAGGCCTTTTACCGGTTTGTACGCCTCGGAGGTGTAATACAGCGTCACCAGCCCGATGACTACACCAGCCAGCAGCCCGGCAACGATGGCCCAGAACACGTTAATGGGAGCAATACCGAACTGGGCATCGACTATCTTCTGGGTGGCGAAAAAGGAGCCGATTATCACCACTATACTGCTTACAATCAGCCCCAGTGTCAGTGCTTTGTGTACCTTTTCCGCCGTATCGGTGCGTACGAAAGCCGAGCCTATAATGGCTCCCAGCACACCGATGGCTGCCAGAACAAGAGGAAGGGTTATTCCCGCCGTGGACCCCGACTTGATCACACCCAGCGCCATAGCTGCCACGATTGATCCCACATAGGATTCGTACAGGTCGGCCCCCATGCCGGCCACGTCACCCACATTGTCGCCAACGTTATCAGCAATAACAGCCGGGTTCCGCGGATCGTCCTCGGGTATACCGGCTTCCACTTTCCCCACCAGGTCGGCCCCGACATCGGCCGCCTTGGTGTAAATACCGCCGCCCACCCTGGCAAACAGAGCAATTGAAGAAGCTCCCAGGGCGAATCCCTTAATGATTTCCACGGTGTCCGGCCGGCCCTTGAATATGAGTGCCATTGCACCCAATCCGACCAGGCCCAGACCGACCACGCTGAGTCCCATAACCGAACCGCCGGAAAAAGCCACTCGCAACGCCGCACCTACTCCTTCAAGAGCAGCCTGCGATGTTCGACTGTTGGCTTTGGTAGCGATTTTCATGCCGATATAACCCGCCAGACCGGAGCAGAGTGCTCCGGCCACGAAACACACCGCCGTCCACGGTGATATGAACATTCCCAGTACTATTGCCATCACAACAACAAAAATGGCGATTTTCTTGTATTCACTGGACAGAAAGGCCATAGACCCCTCGGAAATAGCCGCGGCAATTTCTTCCATGCGTTCGTTTCCAGCTTCGCTTTTAATCACTCGCCACGCGAAAAACCCGGCAAAGATCAGACCGAGCACACCCGCGATAATCGGAACCAGCATAAAAATAATATTAATGCTTCCCATATTAAACATCCTCTCCAAACGCTAAGATACATAATTCTCAATTGTCTATATTAAAATGTGTCAACATTAAAATGCTTTCTGCGCAAAATCTCCCCTATAACCAATCCTTCAATAAAACTCCTGTTGTTCAACCCAGCAGCAAATAGCGCCCCTCTCCTCGATAGCAGGTTCTGCCGCTTCTGCTGTACCGCGGTGAGAACATCACGGTAAAACCACTCCTCCTTACTGCGGGATGTGGCCCGTCCCATAAGCCAATCCAGTTTGGCGGCCAGGTCGGTTAACTGCTCCGGGGTGACTACCTCTCCCAGCAATTCCTTTTGAGCCCGCGTTGTGTCACCGGAGAACCGGGAGTACAGGTTGTCTGAGTGGTCCAGATGGTGCACCGAGACATCCCCATCCATAACTCCTGCAACCTGTCTCTTTCTGATTTTTCGAGGCTGATTCGCCGGGGCCGCCGGGGGCCGCCGGACTGCGGCGCGCGGTGGAGGCGGTGACAAAGAAAGCTGATTCTGATCCCAGGACTGTATTCCCTTTTGCGGCTTGGTGCCCATCTGGTCGATTTTCTCTACCAGTGATTTCCGACCTTTCTTGCTCAGGTTGGAGATAAAGACAATCAGAACAACAAAGCCCCAGAAAAACAGTTCTTTAAAATCTTCCATAATGTTACACCTGCCTGTCCGAACACGGTGCGGCCGGGTCATGTGCAGCACGCCGCTGCGATGATTTAAATAACCGGCTGGCTCCCGCTCGACCCGCCCATCCGTGAAATGGATTCCCTCATGGTGGTGTCCGCCATGATATTCTTCAACTGATAATAGTCCATGAGCCCCATCTTGCCGGCACGGAAGGTTTCAGCAATTGCCTTGGGAATCTCTGCCTGCGAGGCCACCACTTTGGCCCTCATTTCCTGCTCCAGCGCTATCATTTCCTGTTCTCGGGCCAGAGCCATCATACGACGTTCTTCTGCCTTGGCCTGGGCTACATCCTTGTCCGCCTCCGCCTGATCGATCTGGAGTTCGGCACCGACATTGCGCCCTACATCCACGTCGGCGATATCAATAGACAGAATCTCAAAGGCAGTCCCGGCGTCGAGCCCCTTTTCCAGCACCAGTTGGGAAATCTTGTCTGGATTCTCAAGGATCACACCATGTTTTTCAGCCGATCCGATGGCGGTCACTATACCCTCACCTACTCTGGCCATGACTGTTGCTTCATTGGCGCCGCCGATCAGTTTTTCGATGTTGGCTCTCACGGTCACACGGGCTATCGCCTTGATCTGGATTCCATCTTTCGCCATGGCGGCCACTTCGGTGGTAGGTATTACCTTGGGAGTGACGCACATCTGGACCGCTTCGAGCACATCCCGGCCGGCCAGATCTATGGCGGCCGCCTTTTTGAATGTAAGAGACAAGCCGGCGCGACTGGCGGCAATCAAAGCACTGACAACCCTTTGCACATTCCCCCCTGACAGAAAATGAGTTTCCAGATCATCCGCACTGACATGAATACCGCCCTTAATGGCCTGTATAAGCGACAGCACGATCATCGCAGGCGGAACCCTGCGCATTCTCATACCTATCAGATTCCCCAGACTGATACGTACCCTCGTGGCAAGCGCCGCGATGTACAGAGGAATAGGAACGATGTACAGCAGCACAAAAAAGCAGATAATAGCTGCTACGACAATAACAACAACCAGACCTCCAGCCTCTTCCATAACCGTCAGGACACCTTCTCTCCTTCGACTCCATTTTCGTCAGTTGTATTCTGTCCGGCCCTTTCAGAATCAGCGGTTTCGCTCCTGACAACCACTACCCGGTTTCCTTCAACCTTGATTACCTTGATCTCTATTTGTTCGGGAACAAATTCACCTTCACTGACCACATCAACCCGGTACCCTTTGATCTCAGCTGTTCCGGCAGGGCGCAACGCGGTAAGTGTTATACCGGAGGCTCCAGCCAGAGAATCCAGATTCTCGTTGGAACCTACATATCCTTCCTCGCTTTTAAAACTGGAGTCCAGGATAAGCCGGCGCCCAAACGATGTTCTGGGTAAAATCCTTACCGCCAGGACGACCAGGGCGACGCTGGCGATTATCGATGAAAAAACAAAGGCCAGAGCTGAACTGACCGCCACCGTTTGGACAATAAACGCTGAATAAAGAGCAAAACCAATGCTGATTGCAATCGCAACCAACCCAACCACACCAGCTACACCAAATCCCGGTATCAACAAGAACTCCACCAGCAGCATCAAAAGACCGCCAACCAGCAGAAAAAACAGTATCACCCAGGTGCTCATCAGATCTCACCCCTGATCATTCTTAAATAATGATTACATCAGTAATCATCACTTACGTTGCTTACGGACCACAATCCGTCCTCCGGCGACCTGGAAAACCACCACGGCATCACCCCGGTTGAAATAGTCGCCTTCGGTTACAACATCTACCCGGCGGCCATCAATCCGGGCCATTCCGGAAGGCCGGAGATCAGTCAATGCCACTCCCGAGGCCCCTTCCAACTGAGCCAGTTCCTCAGGAACAGCTACGTATCCTGTTTCTGTCGATAGCTCTTCCTCCAGGGCAATGCCTTTCCAGAATCTGGACCGGGGCAAATATTTAAATGTAAAAAAGATTAAAAGTCCCAGGACAGCTGTTGATCCGACAATATGCCACAGCATTACCGTATAATCATACTGACATAATTTAGCAAACGACCACAGGACACCGCCCGCCAGAGCCACACTTCCGGTTATTCCCGCTAGGCCGAATCCAGGAATAATGAACACTTCCACCGCCAGCAGAACCACACCCAGAATAAGCAGGACGAAAACTTCCAGACCGGCCAGACCAGTAAGATACTGGGCCCAGAAGTACAGAGACAGACAAATCAAACCGCCGGCCCCCATGAATCCAATACCTGGACTGGTAATTTCTGCAATCAAACCATAGAATCCCAGGGTGAAAAGCAAAGCGCACACTGTCGGATTAGTCAGAAACCGTACCAGTTTTTCAGCCCAATTAGGAGCTGGCGTCACCACTTCTACCCCGGAACCGAATAGCGCATCAAGCAGGCTCGTCATGTCGGTATACTGGCCCTCGGCCACTCCAAGATCACACGCCTCCTGACTGGTAAGCGTCAACAACGTGCCCGCCGGGGCGTGGGCAACATCAAGATCGCGATCAACCATGGATTCGAGCAGTGTGGTATCCCTCCCCCGCTTTTGAGCGATTTCCCGGAGTTGCGCCCGAACGTAGGTGAGAATTTTCTCGTTTCGGGGAATGGGCTCGATATCACCGATGGATGCGCTGGGTGCCATATAGATTTTTTCAGTTGCAAGCGCGATCATCGCGCCCGCGGAGATTGCCTCTCTAGAGATAAAAGCGTAGGTAGGTAATGTAGATTCAAAAAGGTAATGCTTGGACATAACAGCGGCATCCACCCGGCCGCCCGGGGTGTCCATCTCCAGCAGAACCGCCTGGCTGCCATTCTTCTCGGCTTCCTTGATTATACGTTTGAGAAAACTCGACAAACCAAGCTCTATCGTTCCGTGAATGGGAACCACAACCACTCTACCGGTCGTAGAGTGGTCAAGCGCCCAAAGAGGAGCTGTCGTCATATAGCCAGACAGTACTCCCCAAAAAACCACGGCAATAAAAATAGAGACCGCAAGCCGCAGTGCCCCGTGTCTCATTGGAATCCCCCGTTCAAACGCACACATACCATTGTATGTAACGGAGTTATTAATACTAACCTCTGGACCGACGGCGCTCCTTTCTCATAGCGGCCTGCTTCTGTCGTTTTTTGCGGATGCTCGGTTTTTCGTAATGCTCACGTTTTCGTAACTCGCGTTTAATCCCCTCACGAGCACATTTCTGTTTGAACTTTCGTAAGGCTTTGTCAAAGTCTTCCTTTGAGTTGACAGTAACCTCCGGCAACGTTTACGCCTCCCAACAAATTTGCGACAATTACATTAAACAGATAGCTTATTGGCTTTTAAGGCTATCTATGTGAGGAAAATTGTAGCAGAGTCATACCCTGATGTCAAGTTTTTTCAAATGATCGAAGATTTTCTAATTACTATTGGGCAGTATCACTGCTAAGTATAAAATCGTTGAATCGAAGATTTTCTAATTACTATTGGG
>CAYSPT010000077.1:0-6727 GCA_964432985.1 uncultured bacterium | reverse complement strand
ATAAAATCGTTGAATCGAAGATTTTCTAATTACTATTGGGCAGTATCGTTGAAGGATGAAATCGTTGACTTAAACTATGTTCTAATACTATAATATCGTTCATTGCTCTGGACTTACCGGTAGGAGGCCCTGTTTGTGCGAAACGGCATCAAATTTTTTTTCATCATTGCCGCGGGCATAATTCTTGTTATTATTGCGGTAGCAGCCTTCCGGTACTTTTATCCACCGCCACCGGTTGAACAACCCCCTCCCGTAGCACAGCCTGTCCAACTAGTTCCTTCAACCGGTATCACCAGCGAAGTGACCACTTTTGAACCGGAACTTCAAAAAGCCAGGGATGCTCTCAATGCCGGCCAGTTTCAAAATGCGCTGGAAACGGCGAGGGAGTTATTGAACCAGTCGCCGGCTAACAGCGAAGCAGCTCTAATCGCTTTTTTATCTGCCAGGATGCAGAACCTTCCACCTCCGGAGTGGAACCATTTACTACATCAGGTCACCGAGACCACCTCATTGATCGGACTTGAACACTCCAATCCGCAGGTGCAGCGGTATGCGCTCTGGTACCTGCGACAAGTCGATATTCCTCCTGCCAACAAAGAGGTGCAGCAGAAGGTGGCCGGCCTTTATCATGACTCGCAAGCCTTCCGAAAGGTACGGCTGGAAGCCGGTTCAACATTAGCGTCGTGGGGACGCAATGAGTTCATACAAATACTGCTTAAGGACCTGTCAACCGACCGTTCACGGTACCGTGCTTACATATCGTTGAAGTCCATTCCTGACTCGTTTCTTCCGGAACTGGCCGTCATGCATGAAAATCTGGCGACGGAATTGCGTGCTTACACGACGTGCCTGCTCTTTACACTTGGAAAACCTGCACCTTTGAAGGAAATGATCACCGAATTTCCTGAAAAACTTGCATCACTGGAAGATTATGTTATTCCCACCGAACACCCTGATTTCATTAAAATTTCCGTAGATATGGGCGAGCAAGCCAGGTCTTTTGCCTTGCACCTCCTGGAACACAAGAGTTACCTGGTGAGGGCAGCCGGTGCCAGCATTCTGGGGGAGGTCGGGACCAAACAAGATGCCGATTTCCTGCACCGCCGTCTCGGAAGGGAAAGCGGGTTTCACTTCGTACAGGGAAACATTGTCGAAGCGTTGGGGAAGCTGGGTTGTAAACCGGCCGTACCGGTGCTGATCAGGCTGGTTGGTGCACGTTCCGAGTATCTGCGTGAGCGGGTTATCCTGGCCCTGGCCGAACTTGTAGAGGAGAAGGATATCGACCAGGTAAAAGGTCTGATCAAGTCACGAGATCCCCGGGTGTCGGAGGGAGCAAGGCGTGTCCACGAACTGGTTTTAAGAAAGTTCGAAGAGAAAAAAAGATGGGAACGTGAACGGACCGGACTGACATCTGAAGCAGAAAATCCGGGAGACAACCGTTAAAGCCCCAAATGACAACCGTTAAGCTTTAAAGCTCCAGCTCGTAGACTTTACGTGTACCGTCCGTGGTTTGTATTTCCAGACCTTCGAAAAGTTTTCCGGCCTGTTGGCCGTTTATGGCTTTCCAGCACATATCGTCAACCAGGACCTGGCCCATGGACGCGACGTCTTCCATTTTTTCAGCTACTCTGACAGGCTCTCCCATGGCCGTGTATGCCAACCTCAATTCACTGCCGATATTACCTACGACCGCTTCTCCGCTGGCCACGGTGGCCTTCAGTCCAATGCGGCCAAACTTCTCGTCTTCGCCAACCCAACGGCGTTTGACATCATCAAACACCTTGACCATTTCCACCGCCGCTGCCACAGCTTCCTTGGCGTGCTCGTCGAAGCGTATAGGAGCTCCGAAAATGGCCATAACCGCGTCACCTATAAATTTATCTATGGTACCGCGGTGCTCGAAGACGATCTCCGTCATCCTGGTAAAGTAATCGTTCAGCATTTGCACCAGCACCTCAGGATCAACCACCTCGGATACGGAGGTGAAGTTGGATATATCGCTGAACAGTATCGTGATGTCAGCCATGCCTACCTTCATCAGTTCATCGCTGCCCATGAAATCATCCACCACATCGGGCGCCACATACTGCTGAAAACGTTCCTTGATCGAGGCTTTCTCCCGCTCCTTGACGATGATGTTCCTCACCATGTCAGCGTTGGAGAGCGCCTGGGTGCCACTGGAAGCAATAGCGGTCAGAAGATCAAGGTCTTCCGTCCGGAACATCCCTCCGTCACGCTTGTCGGCGGCATTCATGACGCCAAGTACCCGCTCACCGGACTTGAGCGGGACACACAGGCACGAGTGGGTGAGATAAAGCTCTCTGTTACGCCGAGCCCAGAACTCGTTTTTCTCTATATTTTCGATCAGAGTTGGCTTCCCTAATTGAGCAACCGCTCCCGAGATACTCTGTCCCAGTGGAACACGGACCTTTTCAACAATATCTTCAGGGAGACCGATCTGGGCGGCGATGGACAGTGCTTTTTCCTTTTCCTCCAGCACCATGAGAGAACACTTCTGAACATCAAGAACCTTCGCCGCCTTCTGTACCAGAACCTGGAACAGTTCGTTAACATCGATAATCAGGCTGGTCGCCTCGCCGACGTCGAACAGGGTATTGAGTTCCCGCACTTTTCTTCCGAGCTCAACCTGCAACCGCCGGGCGTTCTCGACGATCCGGGCATTCTCCACGGCGATGGTGAGCTGGGTGGTAATCGTTTCAAAAAACTGCAGATCGTACCTGTTAAATGCTCTTTTGAAATAAAGACTTTCAATACACATAACTCCAAGCAGACGGCCTTCAATCATCAACGGTACCGCCATGAGACTCATCCGGTCCTCTTTAATCGATCCCAGCTTTTTAAAGCGGTAATCCTTGAATACATCATCGACAATGAGCGGTTTCTTCTGATGTGCCACCCACCCGGCGATACCTTCTCCGATACGGAAAACCAGTTGCTTCAGCGAGTGCGGGTTAATGCCATATTGGGAAACGGGTTTGAGCGTACCGGTTTTTTCATCGTGCAGAAAGATAACCGCCTTGGTGCACGCAAACAGACGCCGGCAGAACTCGATGGTGCTCCCCAGGACATTAGAGGCCCGCTCAGTGGAAATCATTGATTCCACCATGTCCTGAAGGGCGTTGAAGTTAGTCACAAATCCGTACAGTGTCTTCTGTATTTCCTGAAATTCCTTGAACCGCTGTTTCGCGTCCCGGTGAGTCTTGATCAGTTCTATGCTTTCTTCCTGACACCGCCGTGATTCGATAACTTTCTTGAGGACGAGTTTCAGTTCAACAGGATGAACGGGCTTGACGATCCAGTCGTCAATAGTATCTCCGAAGAGGTTGGCCGCCAACTGGGCTTTGGATTCTTCCAGGATGATGACAATCTGCACCAGGCGGTCGACCTTTTTGATCTTCTGGAGTTCCTGCAGATAATGTTTCATCTTGCGGCCGGCGTGGTTGACCAGGAGAATTTCGAAGGTTTGTGCTTTGACCAGCGTTATGAGCTTCTCCATGTACAGAACCTTCATGCGGGTGTACGAGTAGCCCATTTCGTCGAGGAATCCGTAAAACGGATCGTCCCCGCCGCCACCTTCTTCATCGAGCACGATCAACCGCGCTTTTCTCTTCTTGCTCACGCTGTCAAACCTTTCCGAAACACCTGTTCTGACTCACCTGTCCAGCACCGCTATTCCTGTTGGCTGCCTTCTGCACTGGTTTTGAGTCCTTCCTTCCCTTCGAGAAGGAATATTTTGGTCTTTTCCGCTTTGCCCTTTAATTCCACCGCTTCCAGTGCCGTGGTAGAAAACTCTTCCGCCGGCACTATACCGACGGTCTCTTCGCCGATGATAATCTGTCCACCTTTTGCCACTGATTTAAACCGGGCACACGTATTGACCGTGTCACCGATCACCGTATACTCCAGCCGCCTGGTAGAGCCGATGTTACCCACAACGGCCTCGCCGCTTGTGATGGCGGCCCTGATCTGAAACTCCCGTCCAGCTCGTCCTTCCTGCTCCCACTTCTTTATGAGTTTCTCGAACACCTGGATCATCTCCACCGCCGCCCGGCTGGCGGCCAGAGGAGCATCCGGCCGGGGAATGGGAGCGCCAAAGACCGACATGACCGTGTCTCCTATAAATTTATCCAGGGTCCCATGATGCTTGAAAATCACCTTTGTCATCTCGGAAAGATACTCGTTGAGGAGCCCCACTACCTCGCCGGGAACCAGCTGCCACACTACCTGGGAAAAGTTGGCTATTCCCACCATGAGAACAGTCACCGTCTGGCGGCGGCCCTGGAAGCTGACAAAATCAGGATTATTAAGGATCTGCTCAACGACCTGAGGGGCGACGTATTTCTGGAAACTCTCTTTGAGCTTCAGTTTTTCGCCTTCTTTTGCCATGAGATCCTTGAGAAGACGACGATTCTCTATGGTCTGGCCAACCGTGGTGGCAATGGCCACCAGCAGGTTGAGATCTTCCTGGGAAAATACTTCTTTCGACCGCTTGTTGGATACGTTGATGACGCCCACCACGTCGCCCTTGACCTTGACGGGTACGCACATGCACGAATGAGTATAGTACTGCTCCTGGTTGATCTTGGTGGCCACTGCGTCCGTCTCGACGTCCCTGATCAGCAGGGGACTTCCCTGCTTGGCCACCAGCCCGGAGATGCTGTTTCCCACCTTCACCACGGTGGATTCAACGATATCATCGGGGATTCCCACCGAGGCCTGTATACTGAGAGTATCACCTTCCTCATCGAGCTGCATGATAGAGCAGCGCTCCACCTCGAGCACCCGGGCCACCTTCTGGACAATGACAAAGAACAGGGCGTGGAGATCGTCGAGGATCTGCTGGACGGCCCGGGAAATGTCGAACATGGTTGTCAATTCCTTTATTCGCCGCTCCAGTTCGATATTTCCTTCCCGAATGCTCCGGTAGATCCTGGCGTTCTCTATTCCCACGGAAATCTGGGCGGCAATGGTGTTGAAAAAGTCCAGGTCATACTTCGAGTATGCCCCCTTGGACAAATCGCGCTCCTCAACCACCACCCCTATGACCTTCCCCTTGACCCGAAGGGGGGAGGCCATCAGTGTCCGAGGAGAAGGGTCCTTATCGTGCAGTTTCACAAAGGCCTCATGCTCCAGACGGTTCTTGCACACCACCGCTTCCTTGGAACTGGCCACGTGACCGGCAATGCCTTTTCCCAAAGCAAAGGTGAAACGTTTATTTTTTGCCTTGGCGACACCCCTGGACACGACCAACGAAAGCTGTTCCCCATCAGCGTCCGCCAGAAAAAAAGCCAGCTTGTCGTAAGGCAGGATCTTATTGATGATGTCCGGCGTTTTTTCTATCAGGTTGTATACTTCCCCGGTGACGACCATCGAGTAGATCAGTTCTCGCAAAACACCGAACTGCCGGTAATAGTACGAAAGCTGTGAGGCCCGTTTTTTCATTTCATCCGGCTTTACTCCCAGCCGGGTATTGGTTTCGACTATCAACCGGTTGTCCCGTCTGATCTTTTTCAGAGACAGCAGTGATGAAATTCCACGACACGCTTTATTGACCTCGCACGGATACAGAAGAAAATCATAGATCTGATCCTCATACTTTTTTATAGCCTCACCCAGCTGATTCTGCGGGATGAGAGCGATGATGTCCGTGTCCTCACTCGAATCATGAATGAGCTCGAGAACCCGCTCAAAATCAAGAAAGGTCGACCGGGGATGCATGGAAATGAGAGCCGCCTGATAGTCTTTATTGAACAGAGCTTCTGCCAACGGAGCAGTGTCACAGCTGGTAACATGGGCATAGGTGCAATCCTGGGCTCTCAATGTGCTGTAGAGCTGCCGGGGGAGGTTTTTATCCTCGTCTATTATGAGTACATCAAAATCATCCATGACCGTGTTTCCTCAAACCCCATACCTTAAAAGCCATTTCCCTGATATGGCGGAAGGACGGAGTTGAACCGCCAAACCGCCGGTCCTTTACCAGGACGGGTATTTCACCTATCCGCATATTCAAACCGTGGAGCTTATCGAGAACCTCAACCGTTATTTCCGCTCCTCCGGAAACCAGTGTATCAGGCTCCAATGCTTCCAACACCGGGCGTTTCAAGGCCCTGAATGTCGATGTACAATCCCGGTACGGCAAGTTTAAACACCATCGAACATACCGATTGGCAGCCCGCGCCAAACGTCGCCGGCACCACCCGGTCCGCCTGTCCCTGCCTCCCCGGACAAACCTGGAACCGATCACAAAATCGTACTCTTCAAGCGCGGCGAGAAGATCTGGAATATACAGAGGGTCATGTGAAAAATCAGAATCCATTTCCACCACGGCGGACGCACCCATGGTGGATGCACCCATGGTGGATGCACCCAAAGAGAGGGCGTGTTTGTACCCCAGTACCGTCGAAAAACCTCTGCCCTTTCCCCCCTTACGCTTTATAAGGTGCACACGATTATTTTCCGCAGCACGAGCCGCAACCAGTTTTCCGGTTCCGTCAGGAGAATCATCATCAACCACCAGTACTTCAAAGTGTTCTCCAAGAGCTAGAATTCTCTCCAGAAGCTCTTCAATGTTTTCCACTTCGTTGTACGTGGTCAACAATATGATAACCTGATTTTGCATTACCAATAAGTATATACCCTCTTAAATGGGATAGTATCATTTAATTATAAAAATATACACGGTAGCTAGTCAAGCATTGGCTACAGA
>CAYSPT010000076.1:0-23427 GCA_964432985.1 uncultured bacterium | reverse complement strand
GGAGATGTTCGAGGTGGTTGCATTCAATCCCGGTGAATGGGTATCATGAAAAACTCGGATTATTCTTTGAAATAAATGGATCTATACAGGCAGCCATATGCGCATCTTACATGTTACTCCCTTTTATTATCCGGCCTACCAGTACGGGGGGATCCCCCGGATCGTGCATGAATTGTCCGTGTCTCTCAAGCAGCGCGGACATGAGATTACTGTCTACACCTCTGACTGCCTGGACGCGAAGTCACGATACCGTTGTGATGGCAATTGCCGTACTGTTGACGGCATAACGGCACATTATTTCAAAAACTTCAGCAACTGGCTGGCCTATCATTTCCTCTTTCCATTGCCCACAGGAATGATGCGGCATGTCCGGGAAACGATCCACCGGTATGATGTCGTCCATTTATGGTCCCATCGTCATGTCTTGAACAATATCGCTCTGATGAGCACCCGGCGAAAAGGAGTGCCGTGCGTGTTTTCTGCGCAAGGCTCGACCTTGCGGCTAGAACGCAGGATCTGGCAAAAACGGATTTTCGATCTGCTGCTGGGCAACAAGGTGCTACGCAATGTCCGGAGATATGTCGCCACCACCCGGTCGGAAATCCAGGAGTACCGTCAGGCCGGTATCCACGAGGACAAGATTGTGGTGGTCCCCAACGGAATTGACACGAAGGGGTTCGTTTCTCTCCCGCCTGAAGGCCGTTTCAAACGCCGGTTGGGCATAACGGGAAAGCGTATTATTCTCTACGTCGGCCGGATCTCTCCGCGCAAGGGGATTGATACATTAATCGAGGCGTACGCTCACCTGCGGAATGATGATGTTGTGCTGGTCATCGCCGGCAATGACATGGGATTTATGGCTGAAGCCCGGCGGATCGTGAAGGCCACCAACCAAAAAGACCGGGTGGTTTTTACCGGATATCTTGATGATGCCGAACGTAACGAGGCGTATGTCGACAGCGCCGTGGTGGCTTATCCTGGCGTACACGAAATATTCGGGCTGGTGGCATTCGAGGCTCTCATGTGCGGTACGCCGGTGGTGGTGGCGGATGATTCCGGGTGCGGTGAGCTCGTTGCCGAGGCCCGGGGGGGAATGGTCTTCAAGGCTGGCAGTTCGCATGATTTGAAAGAAAAACTGCAACGCCTGCTGGATGATCGTGAGATGAGTGACCGGTATGTCGAAAACGGGCGTAACTACATTCGGTCATATCTGGATTGGCCGGTGGTTGCCGGCAGGATGGAAGACGTCTATCAGAATGTGTGCTCTTAAAAACAATCCGATGAAAATACATTTCGATTTTTACGGTGTCACGGTTGCAGTCGAGTCTGACAAAGCTGCTTTGATCGATGATATCAGGCGTGATTTTTCCTACTTTTCGGTCACCGGCTGTTCAGGACCGGCAAACATTGCAATCGAAGTCCGTCACGCGCCGGCGGGTGATCTGCCTATTCCCGAGCAGATCGCATCCATCTACAAGTACAACTGCGTGTGTTTTGATGTGGGCCAGGTTCGTTATATGGATTACAGCGGCCGGGCCCGGTGCGCTCATTTACGTCGTGAAAACCGGGTTGTTATCCACGCTGAAGACGGGACGTTCATGCACGAGCTGTGCTACATGATCATTCACTCGCTGGTGGGCGAGCAGCTTGATGGCAGGGGATTGCACCGTGTCCACGGGCTGGGATTCAGCTTCTGCGGGCAGGGTGTATTGTGTCTCATGCCAAGCGGAGCGGGAAAAACAACACTGGCTCTGCATTTGATGAATGAATCCCGGGCGCGGCTTATCTCGGAAGACACGCCGCTGGCCGACAGACACGGCCAACTTCACCCGTTTCCACTACGGCTTGGCGTATGCGCCCACAACACCATCGATATCCCGCAAGAATATGTCCGGTATTTCGAGCGTACCCTGAGCGCTCCGAAATATCTTATCGATATAGAGTATTTCAAGGACCACCTCGCAACTTTTCCGTGCCGGGTGCGGTACATCTTCAAGGGAGAACGAATCTCGTCGGACCGCTGCGAAATCCGGCGGTTTTCAAAATTTGGCATTCTTCGGCTCCTGGTGGCCGAAGGAGTTATCGGCATGAATGTACCGCAATACCTGGAGTTCCTGCTTCGCTTTAGAATTCGGGACATGATCAGAGTAATGAAAACTATATTCAAGCGCTCGAAAGCGGTATTGAAGCTGCTGCGGGGCTCCGAGGTTTACGAAATCATCCTCGGGCATGACCGGGAGAAGAACACCCGTATGCTGATCGATTTCCTGGCCCGGAAGACGGACGCTGATGGGAATGTTGACTAGACAGAAAGGCATCCGGGACATGAAGATTAACGGTGGACGGTACCGGACGGTGACTAAATTCTTCAATAAGCTCATCGTCCATATGGAACGCCGGCAAAAGAGGATAAAGCTCAGAAGCTTCCCCTACTTATACATCATCGATATCGGCGACATCTGCAATTTACGCTGTCCTCTCTGTGCGACGGGCAGCAATTCCCAGAACCGAACAGGGCAGTTCATGAGCTTTGAGAACTACAAAAAAATGTTCGACAAGGTCAAAAAATACGCGTACTGGGTCTACCTGTATAACTGGGGAGACCCGCTTCTCAACAGGGACCTGTTCAGGATGGTTGAATACACCAGGAAGAACAACATGGGAGTTCTCTTAAGCACCAATTTTAATGTGGTAAGTGACGAAATGCTGGAATCCATCGTAAAATCACAGGTCGACAGGCTGACCCTGTCCATTGACGGTGCGGACCAGCGCTCGTATGAAGCGTACAGGAAAAACGGGGATTTCGACACAGTCCTGTCCAATCTGAAAAAATTATTGGCGGTGAAAAAAGAGTTCAAATCCGAGTCTCCGGTTATTATCTGGCAGTACCTGGTAAACAAGAAGAATGAGAGCTCTGTTCCCGAAGCCAGGCGTTTGGCCGGGGAACTGGGAGTGGATATAGCGTTTCCAAAATTCCAGCTAAACACGACCATTTTCCATAAGGGTGAGAAAATAGATACTAACCTGGTTGATGAATGGATAACCGATGAAGCGAAAAAGGATGTCAAAAATTACACTTTTTACACCGAGAATCCCTGCGAATATCTCTACTTTCACCTGGTTGTTAATCCGGACGGAAGAATAGTACCATGTTGTGGAATTGATGACTGCAAGGTGGATTTTGGCAACCTGTTAAAGGACGATTTGGAAACGATCTGGAATAATAAACATTTCCTTTCCGCACGAAGCTTATTCACCAAAAAAGAGTTCCCCGGCAAATCGAGTGTTGTTTGCGACAACTGCTCAAATGAAGGCTGTTGAAGAACCGGGACACCTACCGATGAATACTGATCGCGGCGTACCTGACTTCCCGCGGGGTGGTGGTCTGTGGAGCAGTGTCCCGCGGGACGACATCAGATGGGGCGGCGTCCGGCGAAGCGGTGCGGAAAAAACGCTGCTCCTCCCGGCCGCCGCTGCACGGTACCGATACGCGGGTTACCGAATCCGGTTGCGAGGCGAGAAACGAAGTCAGTTGCTCTTCATCGCCATCGATTCGCTCACCCGGATAGAGGATTCCCTTCCATCCCGTGCCCAATAGGCTGGTGGCGATCACCTCGCAGTTGTTCCGGCTGCCGTCCCAGCGGTAGAACAGGTACCCGTGTTTTCTTGCCCGGAGGATATCGCTCACCCGGGAGTAACGGGTGAACAGGCAGAGTATGCTGGCCCTTTTATTCTTAATCTTCAAATAACGAAGTGTTTTCCTCACCGGTGTTGCATCCAGAATACACAGTACCCAGGAGACGGCGGGCGGCGCTTCAGAAGAAACGGGCTTCATGGTGTTCTCCCGGGGAGATTCTCCGGCAGCCGCGGCCGTTTCTTCGATGAGACGGGCAAACTCTTCGGCCGATTTTTCCCAGTTAAAATGTTCTTCGCAATTCTTCCTGGCTAGCCGGGCCCGCTCCCGTGCCTCGCTCTCGTTCTCGAACACGTGCCGCATGATTGCACGGAGCCGCCGCACGTCAGGCTCGAAGAAGCGGTCGCCTATATAAGGCATGGAATCCACGTCCCTGGCAATGAAGGACCTGCCCGTGGGCACCAGGTAGCCGGTAGCGGGATTGAGAAAATCCAGCACTCCCCCGTGGTCCAACCCGATCACCGGCGTCCCGCAGGCCATGGCTTCCAGGAGCGTCAGGCCGAAACCTTCATTGCTGGGCATGACATAGGCGTTGGCGTTGGCGTACAAATAACGAAGTCGTTCCCGGGTCGTGTAACCGGTCCAGAGGAGTATTGGCGCGCTGCGGCGAGCGTAGAGCCGTTCCCACTCCGTGAATTCCAGGGCCACGTTGTTTTGAGTGGCGTGGTACTCCGGCCGCAGCAGTAAATAGAGGGCCACGTCCTCGTGCTCGCGGAACTCCTCCAGGAAGGCCCTGACCACGTGTTTCATGTTCTTTCGTTCCAGGTGGGTGGCGGTGGCCAGAAAATTGAATCCCCGGCCGCCGGGAAGGGGCTGCTTGTGTGTAACCGGCCGGTAATATTCGAGGTCCACGCCGTGCGGAATGATCCGCATGGGGCGGAAAACGCCATTTTTTTTGAAAGCATCACGGGCAAAGCTGCTGGGTACGCACAGAGAGTCCATCCTGTTGCCGCAGTTGACCAGATGTGGATGAGGATTCATCGTTTCAGTCACGAAGTATCCTATTCTCGGAATCCGTCTGGCCACCTGGCCGCCGGTATACAGAGCGGGCATGATGTGCACCGAAACATCGCTCGACTCCTCCGAACCGAACATCCTTACGAAGTCCGTTTTCCGGGCGTCATCACGGCTGTAGGCGTAGGAGCGTAGCTGCAGGCGGAAATCGCCATGCTCGATGAATGTCTCCGCGGTCATGGTTCCATAGAACGGAATACCGGTACATAGATGATGCCAGTCCGTGACCACTTCCACCCGTAATCCCCGGGGCTCCCCGCGATGATACATAAGTTTCGCCCAGCGCTCCGCCGGGCCGGTAACACGCCCCATCACCCTGACTGCTGATTCATCATCGAAGTGTACAGGAAGTTCGGAAGTATCTTTGGAAAACGCAGAGACCTGGTTTTCGTAGACAGTCCCATCCAGCTTGAATCCTGAATATGTGTCTCCCAACCGGATTCCAAGTATCTGCCGGTCAGGGCCCCGGGCCACCGCGGACGGTGGCACCATCTTCGGTGGTGTCACCACCTGCGGTGGTGTGCGCACCACTTTTGGTGGTGTGCGCAGCAGGATTTTCCCGGTCCGGTCCTCCAGGCACAGCGCGCCGTCCGGCCTCAAGCGCACCACGACCTGGCGTTTTCCATTCTCGCTGGTCACCGCCAACAAATCCCTGGGACATGGGGTGGATGCAAATTCAACTGCCAGGTAGTTGTCCTTGCCCGGCGTAACGGTGATCGTAGATTCCTCCTTGTCGTGCTCCGTGAACATGGCGGAGGCCAGTAATCCGGTGTATCGGAAATCGATGAATGTGGTCATGCGGTTGCTCCCGTATCGGCTCTCGACCGGCTCGTTCTCATGGCGCCAGTCTCCGGACTTCCTTCCATAAAAAAGGCCACAGCTCGTCAAACACACCGTCGCTCATACTGCGGTTGAGCTCGTCAACATCCATTCCGCCGTATTTATCCATAACGCTTTTGGGAATGGAACTCTTTTCACCCGGTTCGAGCTCGGCATAATGAAAAACAGCTTCCTCCGCCGTGGCCGGCGATAATCCCCTGCGCTGCTGCAGGACCAACCGGGGCATATAACAGGTCACCAGATCATAGAGCGCCGGTTTCAGCCTGCCCAGATATGCCTGGTGGAGATACAGCGAGAGCATCAGCCGTTCCTGTACCAGTTCTTCTTCACGCGAGGAATTGGCATCCATATCCGGCTGCGTTTCCAGGAACCGTGAATAAAGATCACTCCCATACAGGACGCGCCGGTGGGCATGGAAGTAGTTCAGCACCGCACCGGTGATCTGCAGCCGTCCCCGGAAGGTGCGCCGGGAACAAATAAATGGAATTCCTTCGGGAAAATGTTCGTTGAACCAGGGATCATCAAATACTCGAAATATGGCCCGTATATCCACCAGGAACTGCTTCACCTGTTCCGGAGACAGACCGTCCTTGATGATCACGAACAGCGCGTATCCTCGCGCCGATCCGGTAGATGAGAGCATGATACTCTCCAAAGCTTCTCCCTGTATCTTGACCAGGTTGTCTGCCAAGGCGGAAGCTCGTTTCTCCACGTCGGCAATTGTGGCGCTGGGCAGGCCGGGCCCGGAGAACTCCTTCGGCGGAAACGAGGCGCGTGAGCGGCTGGTTTGTTTACTCCAGGTTTTGTCCAGATTGGTGAGGGCCAGGGCCGCCGCCGAGTACCGCAGGGTGCTTACGATGCCGGAATAAAAACGGTCTTCATACATCTTCACCAGGTCCTTCACCGGCCCCGGAGCACCATGGTCTTCGATCCAGGCCGAGAGACGGTTCCGTTGTTTCCGGATCGTCAGATACTGAGGATCCAGCGGCAGCACCGAGCCGCAAAAAGATTTATAAAGTTGTCGGCGGGCTACGATGGCAAACCAGGGAGTAACTCTTTCCTCCTTTATTGCCACCTGAATCAGGTTCTGAAAATGCCCCAAAGAATACCGGAGGCGGTCCAATGCCCCCTGCTCGCCGGTGGTATCCCAGGCACTATGGCGAAGTTCCTCACCATGGATAAGCCGCCAGTGGGCCAGCTCCTCGCGAGGGTCCCACCACACCCCGCCCGTTTCCTGCCACTGATCGAACTCTTCAATCGTAAACAGGGAGATATCGCTGACCGGGAATAGCTGCACAAGCTTGCGCCACCGTTGGCGGAGCTCCTGATAAAAGCCGGGAATTTTCGATTCGTCAAATATCACGACAAGATCGAAATCACTCAAGCCGGGGTACAATTCACCTACGGCCAAACCATGGCTGAGATAGATTGAGACTACTCCCTGAACCCGGCTGAGCCGGTTGCAGATAATGCGCTCCATCACTCCGTACGCCGCTCGGTTCACATAGTAGAGCGGTACCAGGCGATTGCTCTCCACCAGGTAGCGCTGGCAGGCTTTGACGATCTTTCTCTTGGCTTTCGCGGGAAATATAGGCATGATAGTTCGTTGAGCAAGGTTACTTGATATGGCAGGCGGTTGGCAAATCGGCATACGCATACACTCCTGGATACGCATACATTCCTGAATACACACACATTGGGATCCTTACCCTGCGTTGCGACTCAAGATCTAACACGGTATTATTTGTCTCTAAGAAAATTTATTGGTAATGGATTTACTATGAGTTTAAAGAAAAAATTTTCCAGGCAAAGTGGGGCCGGGTTTCGTCTACATGCTCTTATGGTTAAACTCGTAAGTGGTTTTGTGATTAGAACATATAAAATACCAATTCTTCGCAGATTTTATGAGATATTATATGAACTATCCCTTTACGTTATTCTTAAAGCCTTTGGCAGATACCCTGAGGTGATCTCAATTTATCTAACCGGGAGCATGGCCAATGACGCCCTTAGACCCGGATACAGTGACATTGACCTGATGATCGTAACCCAGGATGTGGATTTTTCAAAAGAGTTTGATTTCCTGAGCAGATTTTGGCGCACATACATGCGGCTAAGAATTCCCTTTCCATTCCTTATACATGTTCTGGTCTTAAGCGTTAATGACCTGACAGCATGCATGCTGCAGCGGCATTTTAGTCGGTTGACCGTTGATAATTCTTATAAGAAAAAATGGCGTCTGGTGTTTGGGCGGGAAACTCTTTCCGAGGCGGCTCGCATGAGACTGGATTTGACCTGGCCTACCAGATACTTCACACTCTCAATTGAAGCATATTTGCAGGTTCTCGGATCATTCATTACAGGTCAAACACACAATGAAAAAATGGCATCCCGGCTATCGTATCTTCTCGGTATGGGTGATGATTTCTTCCTCAAAAAATCAAACAACCGCCGGGGGAATACAGTTCCCTCTTTACTTAACGATTCCATGAATTCCTTACAATGCATGGCCTGGATACCGGCAAGCCATTTGTTACTATCCAGGTAGGAGCGAGCACGTTTCAAAAATGGAAGAAATGGGACACGGATAAGTGGATTAAACTCATTAAGAGGTTACTCGATAACAAGGTGATGGTCGTTATTCTTGGATTAGCTAATGAATGGGAGATGATACGTAGTACTTTTACTAATCGTGATAAAAAACCCATTGTTGCTGCGGGGAAGATGACGCTTCAGCAGACAGCTGCAATTATTAAGAGGAGTCGATTATTGGTATGTAATGATAGTTCTCTTATGCATATTGCTGTTGCTATGGATACCCCAACGGTAGCTATCTTTGGACCGACAAGTCATATCATAACCGCACCGTTGGAAGAGTCGCATACTATTATCAGAAGGGATTTGCCCTGTAGCCCCTGCTATTCCTTGAGAGGACAGGTAAAAGCCGAGAGTTGTAAGCACAGGATTTGTCTGGAATCAATTGAAGTAGAAGAAGTTTTGAATGCAGTGATGGATAAGCTCCATAATGGGGTGTCTCGACAAGAAAAAAGCTCCCCGAACTGGACAAAGTTAGAACTTTTGTGCGGGAAATGCAGGGGGAATTGATCTATGGACTTGATGAAATTCACGCCGCTTTTATACTTATTTTAACCAAGCCTGAATATTTGTTGCTAGTTGACATGTCTCAACATTTAAACCTAATATTGAGATTAGAATAATTATTCAGCTTTACTTGAGATTGAGACTGATGATAAACAAATATGTACCTGCAGACTGTCTACCCATTAATATTGCTATTATTACAGGGCTGGTACTTCTTTTCATCATTTTGGTGCCGTGTACCGCAATTGGTGATGAACTTCGGGTCACGCCTCCTCTGGGTGATGATGCCAGGCAGGAACCGCTCGATTTCGACCCCGATTTACACATCAACCTCGACCAGGCTTTGAAGCACCCGTCGAGAGATAATCTCAAGTACTCAAAGAACGATGAAACCGCTTTCACCGCCGCAAAGGCAACCTACGGGCCCCTGATTCAGACCCGGGGAGAAGATACCCGGTATCTGGAACAGCGAGACGAGGGATTACTATGCGGACTCCGTTTGACCTGGAAGCTGGAGGAGGGGGCCTGGCGTCTCTCCAGTGTGCAGGAACTGGCAGAGGAATAACGAAGGGAGGCAAGAAAATGGCCGGCAAGGTGAAACCAAAGAAGGTTTACATTCTCGGAAATATCCTGCTAATTGCAGTCTATACCATGATTTTCCTTGCCATGTCATATATGTACAGAGATCTGAACCTGGGTTTGCCAATGTTTATTGCAACCATATGCCCATTGGGTTCTATTTTAATCATTATTTTCACGAGAATTATTAGAGAAAAAAAGCTGTATCCCGTTGCTTTTATCGCTTTGTGCGTTACAACTGTTATTAATCTGCAAAATATCAAAAGTTTTGCAGGAATCGTTTCAGGAAAAATGACTGGTATATTTCTTAAAATCAGCCAATCATTCTCCTGGTATGTTCCGTTTCTGCTTCTTTTGCTGTTATTTTACAACGTGCTGGTAATCCCGCGAGAAAAGGATCTTTCTAAAAGAATCCCCAGCCTGTTTGTAATTTTCGTTCAATTTATATTGCTTATTATCCCGACTTTTGTAGTTCTATCAAAGGTCTTCGGAATTCCAATTAAAGGATTTCTTGCGACATCCGGGTTATTAACAGCGATCATTGGTTTGGCCGTACAATCTAACTTAAGCAATATCGTATCCGGACTATTTCTGAACATCGAAAAGCCGTTTTTACCCGGGGACTGGGTGAATATTGGCGATTTAACGGGAAAAGTTATGGATATTTCCTGGAGAACAACAAAAATCGCTACGGTCAAGAACACACTGGTTTCCATACCCAATAAAGAAGTGGCCCAGGCCAAAATAGAAAACTTACAGGACAGGCCTTTAGAACCTGAAAATGGGTTTTTCATTTTTGTTAGTTTTTGCGTACACCCTCATCACGACCCGGAATTAGTACTGCAACTGGTTTATGATGCCCTTAAACGGGTAAAACCGGTAGATGGGAGAATAGAGCTGGGGCTGCAATGGGCGGTGTTGAACGAATTCAATTCAAAAGGACAACAATACTATATAGTTTTTGACTGCCTGGATCGGTATCAAATGTATAACCAGAAACACGCTGTATTATCGAAAGTGCATCACGTTCTTTCCCAGGCAGGCATCACAATGACACAGGGCGAGATCAGGAGCAGGCTGGACAGGGATGTTGGGCTGACTGCTCTCTCTAGTTTTAACAGGACACTGGAGGACTACAAGAGCCTGAAAGAATCTACATCCAATGTTTACTTTGAAGCAATAAAAAATGAAGTTATGCTGAGTCGTGTAGAAATCTTCAGAGTGTTGTCGGAAGAAGATTTCCGATATCTGGCGGAAAACTCTAAGCGAAAAAGATACGCGTTAGATGAATATATTATCAAGCAGCATGAAGAAGGATCGACCATGTATGTCATTGCCGAAGGAGTAGTAAATGTGGAGATAACTGATAAAAATGGCAACATTATTGAAGTAGCGAGACTGGGAGTCACGGATTTCTTCGGAGAAATGGCATTGTTAACAGGCGAACCCAGAACTGCCAGCATTAAAGCGATTAGACCGTGTGTGGCTTTGGAGGTGAGTAAAGAAACCATGGCCCATTTATTAAATAAGAATCCTGATCTGCACACAAGGCTCAGTCAAATTCTTGCCCAACGAAAAGTTGGGCTTTCGGAAGCATATGCTCTGTCCGAAAAACAACAAGAAGAAATCCAGTCGATAGCATCGAAATTTAAATTAGCTATTATGAAATTTTTCAATTAGAAAAGCCATAGCAAGGAGTCGGGGAAATGAAAAGCTTTGACGTTGTAAAGGCAGCTCTTACCTTATCGGGTGAGCCTGACCAACTTATTCCTTTCTACCGAAACTGGGCCGATGCGTATGATGAAGATGTGTCAAATGAGCAGTATTACGCTCCGGAATATATTGCTGATTATTTTTCAAAAATTCAGGAACAAACAAGAATTGGCAAGCCGGAACACTCTGTATCGAATATAGAGATACTTGATGCTGGCTGTGGTACCGGATTAGTTGGCATTGCTCTCCAGCAAAAGGGTTATTGCACCATCGATGGATGTGACTTATCTCCTGAAATGATTGAGCTCGCTCAACAAAAGGGGTGTTACCGATCATTGTTTGAAGGCGTTGACTTGAATTATCTGACTTCTTTTAAGAAGAAACAATATGATGCCATTGTGTGTTGCGGTGTTTTTACCCATGGGCATGTGTCTTCTGCAGCTATCAAGGAACTGATAAAAGTAACCAGGAAAGAGGGAATAATTGTTGTAAGCGTTAGAAAAAGTTACTTTGAATCCACCGATTTCCAGGTTGTCTTTGATCGTTTGGAGAAGGGAGGTCACATTAAAATAGTCAGTCATGTCATTGGTCCTTATATTTTGGAAGAGGGCGCGCATTACCTGGGATTTCAAGTATTTTAACGTTGATCTTAATTAACAATTGTTGCAGATAAGAATAACTCCCTGAACGACTCGAACCTTCTAGCGTATTATATTATCCAAATAGGCTTATCATGAAGTTACCCTTTTCAGGACGGTTTTGCGTATCAATTATCAGACGGGTAGAAATCTGCCTGCTTACGTGCACTGCACGCTGAATCCCATCGAGGAAAGGAGGAAACCCATGTCGGAATATTCTAAAAAGCGGGGCAATGGAAGAAATGGCGGCACGTTTCTCTACCGCAGCAAGCTATGGTTGTCAGCACTTATCTCTATTCTTATCCTGGTAGTCATCGGTATCGGATTTGTGGCCGCTCCCCGGTTCAACCGGAGTCGCATCCAGGCCCGCAGCAAGGCCTGCCGAGCCAATATGCGGGTGCTTGAAGGCGCTGTGGACATGTGGGAGATGGACACCGACAGCGAGAGAATGCCCAGTGGTGTCTTTGTCGATGGAGAAGGTGAGGTGTCATCTCTCGGCCGACGTCTCGCACCCAATTATGTCAAAAAGATGCCCCGGTGCAGGATGCGGGGAACCTATATATACGATGCAGAAATATGCCTGGTTTTCTGCACCGTACACGGCTGCGTAGACGGCGATGGGTTGATGAAGATCCTGGGAGAGAAGCTCGACCTTCCGATGGATGAATACGGTGACATAGCCCTCACCCGCAAGGAGCTCACCTTTCCCGGTAACAAGACGGTCAGCGGATACCGCGATCACGTGCTGGAAGCGCTGCGGAAACGGGAGCAAAAAGAGCAGTATCATCTGATCCTGTGGAGTATCGTGCTGACCTTCGTGGTGGCGCTGGTGATCTCTCTGCCGGCTTCGAAACTGGTCAAGTACGGCCCGGCCCGGCTGGCCTTTACCTGCGTTTCCTGGCTGGCCCTGGCCGGCATGGCGGTCAGTGGAGTGACGGCTCTCTATGTTTACAACAAAGCGACGGTTTCCGTGCAAATCAAGGATGTCTGTATCCTGCTTGAGCACCTGCTGACCGTCTGGTGGCTCGGCCTGTCCCTGGTCCTGCTGGCCGGCCTGATGCACCTGGGATCACGCTGGATGCTGCACCTGGGCACTATCAGTAGAGGAACGCCATAATCAGAATGAACCGGTACAGGGTGGTCCCCAGGGAGGTCAGGGCACTCTCAATCTGCTTGATTTCCCTTTCAGCCAGTTCGGGCTGGAAAAAGTCCATCTCGACTCCGCCGTGCACGCTGCAGAGCACCTCGTGATGCCCGGGACCGAGATAGATGTACCTGCCTTTCGAGCGGCACCTGGGCATCTTTATCATGTAATCGGGAGTCAGTTCTTCCCCCAATTCGGAGTTGGCCAGATCGAAGACGGGACGGCTGGTGAGTTCGGGCTGACCGTCGTGGTCCATCTCGTACATGTCTATGGCCCCTTCAATGACCCGCACGTTGGCCCGGCAGGCCTTGTGCCGGGCTTGCAGCCGGGCCCGGCTGAACGACGGAGCGGCCAGGAACATCCCCATACCGGGAATCGATCCGGCGAACTTTTTGGCTATGTCCGGCGGGACGGCCAGAAAAGCCGTGAGCGGCGAGGTGATGGAGTGCTCCATGCACAACCGGATTATCTCGGATCGAAGCAGGGCGTCGTCCGGGTCCTGGAAGTACCGGACGAGCAGTTGCTGGACGTGCCTGATGGCCCACAGTCTCCTGATCTCGGCCGAACCCCCGGAAGCGGCTGTCTTGAACGGGACGGTGATATCGAATCCATCGTCCGATTGAATGGTGATCCTGCCGGCCGGCCCGCGGCAGGCGGCGAAAAAATGGTGTTCTCTTCCCGGGCGCATCACCGGCAGGTAGGCGGGGTAGACTGCCTTGATACCGTCACCTGAAACGGTCACTCCCCGAAACGACGGTTTATCCAGTTGCCGGAGCAGCCCTTCGATATTGTCTGCTTCGAACAGGCTGGCCTGCCCGTTTTTCACCAGTTCGTACACCAGGCCGGTGGGCCGGTCTTCGGTGACCCGGACGATAGACAGTTCTGGTAAAACCGTGCCGGGGGCCTGCATGTCCCGTATGTCTCCGTCAGTTATCAGAATCACCTCGTGCCACTTTTCATCCAGGGCTTTTTTTACCAGTCCGCTGATATCCGAAGGCCCATAAGGGGTGCCTGCGTCCAATTGGCGTGTGTCCAGCAGTGTGCCGCTGCCGTCCACCACCGCTGCCGGCCGCAGTCGTTTCTTCAAAAGCTTGCAGCAGCGGATGGCTGCTGTGATGGCTTCCCCACGCATGGAGCCGGAAGTGTCAATGGCTATAGCCGGCCGGATCTGCCGCTTTCTTCGGACCCCGGTCTCATCCGGAACGAGCCTGATGTGCATGAACAGGCCGTGCCTCGGGTGGAGGAATTGCACGGCTGAAACTGACGGGATCTGCCTTCGGAAAAAGCTGAATTCGAGGTCCCGTGAGGCGG
Source organism: uncultured bacterium (assembly GCA_964432985.1). Taxonomy (GTDB): domain Bacteria; phylum Muiribacteriota; class CAYSPT01; order CAYSPT01; family CAYSPT01; genus CAYSPT01. The sequence continues at coordinate 9,392 of CAYSPT010000076.1, read as the reverse complement.
GCACATCGGTAAGATGTTCGGCGATCTGGCCGCGGCCCTTAACGCTGGCCCCGCCGGGCAGATTCAGGGATATGCTGTCGCCGTTCCCGGCATTCTTCCACTCCGCCTCGACGATCAGGATGGGGGCCGTAAGCGGTTGTCCGGTTTCAGGCTCCGAGGCGGCGAAGGGAACGGTGAGCACTGCTTCTCCCTTGTGGTATGACAACAGGGTGGTGAACTCCATGGCGATTCGCTTCTCCTCCCCGCCGGGAACGGGAAATACTCGCATGCAGAATTTGTCTTTCTGAACTTCTACCAAACCGGGGTCGACCATTCGTGAAACGATGTCACGGTATATGCGTTTGGCTTCGCCCCGCTCGAGCATTTTCCCCGCCACGCGCTTCCCGTTCTCCCACAGGGCGTACCCCGTGAGTCGGCACTGCGGGGGAAGATCGGCTACGTACCAGCCTTCCATCGGCCGATGGTGCGGGTTGTAGAAGGTCTGGTCCAGGATAATCCTGGCTATTCCGCGGTCCACGCGCACTTCCACCGTGGTCCCGGTCAGCTCGGCGGCGCCGTAGGACGGATCGAATGGAGAAGTGATAAAAAGCTGGCCGGCGTGCAGGACGGCACCGTTAAACAGCACCAGGATCAGGAGCAGGATGATCGTTGCCCGGGAGCAGGTCCTGATCATCACTCATCACCCCCCGTCGAGAAGCCTATGTGCAGCCTCAATTTGTCTTTTTTTGACACCAGGGTTGTGGTGACGGAGCCGATGTTGATGTCCAGGTTCGAGCGGGAAAGAGTGTGAAGGATTTTTCCCAGGTCACCCATGTACCAGATGATACTGCACCCGGCAGGCATCCCGCCGACATCGAGGGCCTGAATTTCTCCCACGTTGACATCGATGATGTCCCGAATTGCCTGTGGGATGGTGGTAAAAACCAGGTGCCGGCCGATGATCCCCCAGCACAGCTGCAGGTTGTCTTCGTCGAACTCACCGGCTCCGGAGCGGTTCGATTCCCACGAGTAATAGGAGTACCCGGCATAACGGCGCATGGGCAGGGGGACATCCCGCCGCGCGAAATGTGCGTCAATCCTGGCCAGGAGATTGTCCATGGCTTCACGGTTATTGAGGGAGAGAATAAACGCTCCCCGTGGAAAGGGGTGAGGACTCCTGAGCTGGATCGGATACTCTATCCAGGCCGCCTGGTCTCCCAGGGCCGGGGCAACCGTTTTCCAGAATCCCTCTCCGGCCGCGGTATCCACGAACTCTTCCATCCGGGAAGTGAGTTCATCGACGAATCCCCGCTGGAATTCTTCATCAAGCCCCAGGAACCGGGGGCCCGACAGAAGCTCCGTTACCGAAGATTTCGTAACAGGCGGCAGCCGTACGGCCAGGTATCCGGGTGCTGCCCGCGGAATCATGTTCATGATGTCCAACCGGGCGGGTTTCAGCGACAGAAACGTGCCTATCAGGTTCAAATCATCATCCTTGCCGGCCAGCGACCGGATTGTTTGCCCCTTAAGCGGGACGGTGACATCCAGTACCAGGCGCTTCCCCTTTGATCTCAGGGCGATGTCCGCCGCGCCGAAACAGCGGTAGAACTGCAGTATCTTTTCCAGGCCGGACAGGAGGGGTTTGAGCCTGTTCAACGGTTTTTCCACCGGGCCGTGAAAACCGCCGGCCGTGCCATGCAATGAGCACTGGAGCAGGAGTTGATCTCCATCCTCCCCGATCAGCCGGTAAGCGCCGCCGGCCGGGCATTGCAGCCATTCGGTGTGCGTTATTAAAAAGTTCAGTATCTCCGGGTCCCGGCCCAGGTAATCGATAAGCTTCGAAAACAGGTCCAGGTTGTAAAGGCACCGGTTCAGCTTCAGTCCCCGTGCCTCCAGCACTCGTTTTCTCACGCTGTTTTCATAGATGTAGTTCCACCGGTCGAGTCTCCATTTTCCCAGGGCAATACAGTTATCAGGCGGCGGGGTGTAGGCAAGCTCTTCGAACGGCAATTGCGCGAGAAAAACCGTTTCCTGTTCATCCCGGTGGGGATTGTACCGGTAATGACCATAAGGGTCGAACAGCATGTACGTGTGTCCGTCGCGGTAGGTTCCTCTGAGCCCGCACTCGCTCATGAGAGCTTCATCCATTTTTCCCGGCCGGATGATAATTATCCGGGACATCCCGGAATCCAAGCACCAGGCGATCGAGCAGCCCGGTGAGATAATATCCGTCAAGAACCGCCGGACTCTCTCCATGTCCCGGTCACGCTTGTCCGGCGATTCCCCGGACGGTGCCTCTAGAAGGCCGGTAAGTCGCCCTTCACGGTCGAGAATGTCTACCTTAAGCACTACATTTATCTTGTTTTCCGGCTCCCCGTGGTACGGTCCGGCAGCGGCGCCGTATCTGAAGCCCGGTTTGACATCCGCCGCCCGGCAGGGAGTGGTGGCCATGAAAAGCAGCAGAACCAGAACGGATAATCCCTTGTATTCACGCTTTTGAAGTAACATTTACTCACGGTCCTTCCGGGTTGACGGTTTCAGAGCAAAAAAAACAGATCATAATTTACATTAACGACATACGTTAATTATAGCAGTTTGAATAAGAAGATTCCCCATAAAGCTACTACCGGTGTCCCCCGCTGTAACCTTTTGGACATCGGATCGTATATAATGACGAACGGTCACGTGACGGATCAAACCGGAAAATGCAGGAAACGCAACCACCCGCATTTTTCAAATCAACTGACGGGATAGGATCATGACGGAGAACGACAGAATCGGGCGGATCATACGCACGTACTACAACGGGGGAGAGCTGGATTTCACCACCATCTTTTCACTGTGCTCCCCGCCGGTGTACCGCTTCTGCCGGGCCCTGCTGCAGGACGGGCCGGAAGCGGAGCAGGTCGTGCAGGAGACGCTGCTCAAATTCTTCGTGCTGGTCCGGGAAGGCAGTTTCGACCCCGCGCGCTGCGGCGCCCGGGCCTTTGTCTACCGGATGGCACGCAACCTCTGCTATGACCTCTTCCGGAAACGTTCCCGGGCGAAAGTGATCAGCCTGGACGGGCTTCCCATGCCCGGGAGCATTGTTGGAGACGTGAACGATCCCGAACGCATCTGCCTGGAGAGGGAAGAGCGCGACGCGGCTTTCAGGGCGGTGGCGCGATTGACTCCGGACCAGAAAACGGCCCTGCTTCTCAGGACCGTTGATGACCTGTCGTACCGGGAAATCGCCAAAACCATGGATATCTCCCTGGGCAACGTGAAGGTGCTGATTCACCGGGCCCGGATGCGGCTTGGGCAGATTAGGAAAAAAGAGCGTGACGGAAGGTGTGGCAGGCATGGAATGCAATGAAGTTCGTGAGAATCTTTCGGCCTTGATCGATGGTGAACTGCCCTCCGGGCAGGCTGCGCAAATAAGGGAGCACATCGGTTCCTGCCGGGAGTGCGGCGAGCTGCTAAACGAGCTTGATAACACCGACTCCTGGCTACGCGGGTGCGTTCACGAATCTGAGGCGGTGGATATCAGCCGGCGCCTCGTTTCCGAGGCGGACCGGTCCGTCCGGACCGGAGAAATCCGGCCTGAAGGCGATATTCTCACGGTGCAGGACCTGTCACGTTATCTCAAGGTGCCCATCGGTACCGTGCGGAGACTGCTTCCGGAAATTCCCTGTATCCATATAGGGGAGCATATCCGGTTCCGTAAAGAGTCGGTAGACGCCTGGCTGTCCCGCAGGGAGAGCCGGGGATCGCTTCGTTCTGAGAAAGGCGTGCGCCTGACAGTGGTGAAGACGTAGCTTATTCGTGACCGCAGCAGACGCGCTTGTGAAATATATGAGCTAAACCGGAAAATTCATGAATGATCCGGCTTATAAATAAGGAGGAATAAACCATGGACAACCTGGATACCATACTGGAAAAACTTTTTCGTTCCGCAGTGGAAAACAAGGCTTCCGACATACATCTTATCCACGGGACGCCCCCCGTGTTTCGTATCGGGGGCACAATGATCAGGTACGACCTGGACGGAATGGAGAAGGATTTCGTCCGCCCGGCGCTGAAGAAATTGATTGGAGAAACGGAGCTCATCAGGGTGGAGGCCGGTGAAGAGGTCGATGCCATGATCGAGTTTCCCGGCATCGGCCGGTTCCGCACGCTTGCCTACCGGCACGACGGTGTTCCCGGCGCCACGTTCCGGGTGATCCCGGACTGTCCCGTGCCGTCACCGGATGAGCTGGGACTCCCGGCGGTGGTTTCGGAAATGGTACAACAGGAGGACGGGCTCATTCTCATCTGCGGCCCCACCGCCTCGGGCAAGACCACCACGCTGGCTTCCCTTGTCTCCACCATCAACCGCACCCGTAACGCCCACATCATCACCATCGAGGACCCGGTGGAGTACACGATCACGTCCGAAATGAGCCTGGTACGCCAGCGGGAGATCAAGCGGGACACCACGTCGTTCGACCGGGCGCTGAGGTATTCGCTCAGGGCCGATCCGGACGTGGTAGTCGTATCGGAGGTCAGGACCATCGACACCATCATGGCCTTGCTGACCATCGCCGAAACCGGCCACCTGGTCATAGCGGCGCTGCACACCCCCACACCGCGGGAGACCATCGAGCGGGTGATCGATTCGTTCCCGCCCCACCAGCAGCTCCAGGTACGCAAACAGCTTGCCTCCACGCTGCGGGGCATCGTAGCCCAGAAACTTGTTGTTGCTGCGGGAACCAGGAACTTCAAGCTGATTACTGAAGTGATGGTCAATTCCAGCGGTATCAGCGAGGCCATCAGGGAGTACGACCTTAAAAAGATCGACGAGTTGATCGACAATCCCGCCTCCGGGGATAGATCCGAGTCCTTCGCCGCATGTCGGGAGAGGCTTGGGCTGTAGCGAAACCTTGAGATTCAGTTGTTTTTCTCATCCGGTTCGTCCGGGTTGTCTTCATCTTCCGGTGGAGACAACTCGGATTTGATTTTCGTTACCTGTTCCTCGGTGACCCCGTACTGCTTGAGGTTATCGATAAGCACTTCGTTCCACGGGCTGACCGGCCTGAAGCCGCAGCCGGGAAAAAACTCCGGCTTGTGGCAGTACAGGTGTATCCGCGGGTAGTCGCGGCACATTCCCGGGCGGCTTGAATAGCAGTCGCACTGCATGGTTTCCGGGTCCAGGTGCGTGCAGCGGAACACGAAGGAGCGCCGTGAGATGTCTTTTTCCAGGAACTCCAACCCATTTACATGACGCTGCCAGGCCAGGAAAAGTTTTTGTGGAATGGAAAAATACCACAGCAGTGGATCCACCCAGATAGCCGGTTCTTTGCAGCACGCACCGCAGTTGATGCACTGCCCGGTCAATGTGTACGGGCGGTTGCCTTTGAAGCGCCAGATTGCCCGGTGGACCGCTAGGTCCGTGAGATAAAAGATCGTGGTGATTCGCTTGATGACACGGCGTAAAAATTTGTCCTTCATGACTAGTACGATACCATACTTTCCACACGTTTGCCGCAAGACGTTTACCAGATTGGGAGCAGCAGTTTACTCCAGTGTTGCCTTGACGGAGACAGGCTGATACAATGTAAAAAATTCAAATATCATTTAGCTTATTGAATAAATATTCACGCAGGATTAAAACGTTAGAAACAAACATATGGAAAGTAAGAGCGATTTATGAAAAAGTTAATGAAGATCAAGGTGACCACGGGTGTGTATTGGGTGGAAGTGCCGGAGGCAAAGCTGTATGTGCTGTGCGGGTGCCCGGCGGACACGGTGAAACATCTCATGAAACGCGGCTTGATCGCAACCCGGGAAATCGACGGTGTCACCTTCGAGACCGGTCCCAACACCATCCTGCTGTCAGACATACTGGTGCAGAACAGCCGGTTTGCCAACCTGGCGGAGTTCCCGCTCCTGCAGATGCTGTACCGCCAGGGTTTGATCCTTCCGGGCCATCCCAACAACACCGGCGCCAAACCGCTGATCATCGGATCGAAGCACCAGGTCGAAGCGCAGAAGCAGTACATTTTCCGCGGTAATTACGGTTTGATTTCCAAAGAGGAGATCATGGCCTCCGGGATGTCGCCGAAAGCGGCCGACATCATCATGCGCATGAAGTTGAAATTCGCCTTCGGGAAGATCAAGTCCACCGACGAGCTGCTGGACACCCTGGTCATCGCAGATGAACCAGTGGAGATCAAAAACGGCGTGTTCGTGAAGCGCACGAGTTTCAACGTCTTCGAATTCCGGTACGGGGAGGAGACCGTCAGCGTCGATTTGAACCTGGACATCCACGAAAGCTACGGCCTGCCGTTCTCCCTTGGTTTTCACAACATAAAACGGGACTACTTCCAGGTGATCCATTCGGGAGAGGGTGACGGCTGGGACTCCAACCGCCAATGCGTGTCGAGCATCATCGTGTTCCAGGGAAAGGTCTACCTGATCGATGCCGGCCCGAACTTCAACAACAGCCTGACCTCGCTGGGGATCAGCGTCAATGAAATCGAGGGCATTTTTCACACCCATTCCCACGACGATCATTTCTGCGGTATTCCCACCCTGATGCGCACCGACCGCCGCCTCAAGTATTTTGCCACCCCCCTGGTCCGGGCTTCGGTCACCAAGAAGATTTCCGCCCTGCTCTCCATGGACGAGGAGGCTTTTTCCGATTATTTCGACGTGCACGATCTGAAGTTCGACACCTGGAACGACATCGAGGGTCTCGAGGTCAAGCCCATCCTGTCGCCGCACCCGGTGGAAACCAACATTTTCATCTTCCGGGCGCTGTGGCACGACGGCTACCATTCATACGCCCACTACGAAGACCTCACCTCCTTCGATGTCCTGGAGAATATGGTGACTGACGACGATTCCGCCCACGGGATTTCCCGGGACTTTTTCGAGAAGGTGCAGAAAGACTATCTCACCGAAGTCAACCTGAAGAAGCTCGATATCGGTGGGGGTATGATCCACGGTCAAGCTGAAGATTTCCGCCAGGACAAGTCGAAGAAAATTTTCCTGACACACATCCCCCGCGATTTGACCGACAGTGAAAAGGAAATCGGTTCCGGTGCGCCGTTCGGCACTTTCGAGGTAATGATTCCCACCCACCAGAATTACGCCCGGCAATACGCCTTTAATTACCTGAGAGACTATTTCCCGTCGGTGCCGCCACGCAAATTGGCCATCCTGCTGAACAACCCGGTAGTCACCTTCAATCCGGAGTCGATTATAATCAGGGGCGGCGTGGCGTACAAGGAGATTTATATCATTCTCACCGGGAACGTCGAATTCATCAGGTCGGATTCCAACGTAAACAACATGCTCTCCGCCGGAGCGTTCATCGGGGAGATCAAGGGCCTGTTCGGCATCCCGTCAAAGGCAACCTACCGTGCCGCCAGTTTCGTACGGGCCCTCAAGCTGCACGCCAACCTGTATTTCGAGTTCGTCAAGCAGAACAAGCTGCACGCCGAAATCAACCGCCTGCGGGCCAACGAGGAGTTCCTCCAGGACACCTGGCTGTTCGGTGAAGCCATCTCGTATCCCGTCCAGCATGACTTTGCCGCTTCCGTAGATTGGCGGAAATACCCGGCCGATCACGAGTTTTCCGTCCAGGACAACACCGAGTTGATGATGGTTAAAACCGGCCAGCTGACACGGAGCCGGGGAGACGTTGTTGTGGAAGTTCTGAAGAAGGGCGATTTCTTCGGAGAAGAAGGACTTATCCAGCGGAAATCCGGCCTGGTTTCGGTCCGCACCACCGAAGCATCACAAATTGGTCACTTTCCCGGTGAAAAATTGGTTAGTATTCCGATCATTCGCTGGAAGCTCTTCGAGACATATGAAAAGAGGATTCGCTCTCTGAGGGACTGAGAGATATGTTGGGAGCCCAATTATGATCCTGCCCGGAAAATTGTTTTTTGGTGCCTGCCTCAGCGTCGTGATGCTGGGGTGTGCTCTGCCGGCCGGATCCCAACAGTTAACCCCGGAAACGAAGACGGTTCCTCCATCCGCGGCGGCCCCATCCCAAGTTACTTACCCATCCCAAGTTACTTACCCATCCCAAGTTGCTTCTTCATCCATAGAGGATTCCATCCATCTTATTTCGGTCCGGTTTACCGCCAGGGAAGGGACCTCTCCGTCTCTGGATATACGTGCTCGGGTGCCGGGACCTTCTCTGCTGGCGGTGGAATTGAGCGGCTCCGGGACGAAACCGGCTGAAGAAGTCCTCATCCCCGGTGAGCTTCCCTGGAATTCATCCAGGAAAAGCGCTGCCGGTGCACAGCTGGTCCATGGCGCTGACCGACTTGAAGTCTGGGCCGGGTACACAGCCGGAGGGACCGTGGAAATTCGGGTCCCTCTACCGTTTGAGGCCCTGGCCGATCCCGCGCGGACAATCAGGTTGCTGCACCGCCGATTTCGCCTGGAACCGGTAGAAACAAAGGGGGGAATGGGGCGTGGTGAGGGACAGTTTTTCATGCCCCGGGGTGGATTTGTCGACAGCAGCCAGAACATTTTTGTGGCGGATTTTGGCAACGACCGGGTCCAGGTTTTCGATAAGTACTGGAAATTTACCGGCCTTTTCGGAGAATTCGGCTGGAGCACGGAAGAAGAAACCCGTTTCGCCGGGGGCCAGTTCAACGGCCCGCTTTCGGTGTGCGCGGAACGTTATGTCTACGTTGTTGACAGTGAAAACTACCGGATTTGCCGTTATGACCGGGAGGGAAACTTTATCGATTCCTTCGGTGAAGAAGGCAGCGAAGAAGGTCAATTTTTAGAAATGGGCGGGATCGCCAAGGATTTTGATAACAATGTTTACGTGACTGATCTGGGTAATGACCGTATCCAGAAATTCGATTCCGCAGGCAATTTCAGAATGGAGATCGGTTTTTTCGGATGGGGAAACGGGCAGCTCAACGCTCCCAGTGATATTGAGGTTTCGGAAACCGGGGACATCATCGTCCTGGATTCTGGAAACGGCCGGGTACAGGTTTTCAATAAGTACGGATCATTTTTATGCGCTCTGGGCGCGAAGGGAAAACGAAGTGGTGAGTTGACGGAACCGCGTGGACTGGATATTGTACCGGGGGTAGGTGTCCTGGTAGCCGACACGGGAAATGACCGCCTCCAGCTTTTGAGTTTCCGTGGAGGATCCCTGGCGGTCATCGGCAGCCGCGGTCAAGAACTCGGACAGTTCAAGGAGCCCTGGGATGTCGCGCTGGGATCCGAATCAAAACAGTGTGTCGTAGTCGAAACCGGAAATCACAGGTTACAGGTGATCGACCTGGTTGAAATCTGTGATTCTGTGGAAGGACCGATACTGGCGGATATACTGGCCGGGCGATGAGCAGTAATCTCGGCCGTGTAAGGTTTTTAGTTTCAGCACGAAACCCGATTCATTCGGGCTACAATGTGCGTGT
>CAYSPT010000075.1:10814-23725 GCA_964432985.1 uncultured bacterium | reverse complement strand
GCATGATTACTATCATTGCATGATTACTATTACATGTTTGCTCGTCAGACAGGGAGAACGAAATACTCATGGCCGTTTCCAAGATAATGCTTCCGGTGCGGGGAAAAATAGCACTGATCGACGATGATTTCGACATCATCAAAGTTGTGATTTCAATTATCGAGAAGAAGTTTGACAACCGCTGCCTGACCATCGTGGCCGCCCCCGACGGACAATCGGGAATAGAACTCGTGAATCGGGAGCGTCCGGACCTGGTACTGCTCGATGTCAACATGCCCGACAAAACGGGCACCAATGTCCTCAGTGCACTGCGCGCAAGCAATGACTCCCGGGTGGCCAATGTGCACGTTATCATGTTGACCGCCAGGAGAGATTCGGGAACCGTATTGCAGGCCATTCGCCTTGGAGCCAACGAGTACCTGGCCAAGCCCTTCAAACCGGCAGAGCTCGTCGAGCGGCTGGTCAAGTTTTTTTCAGAGAAAGCAGACAAGCCGCCCCCCCCTCCGCGCAGGCGGCGTAGAAAGTGAGCCGTTAGTCCGTATCAGTAATTTTCCCCACAACGAAAAAACGAGAAAACGTCTTCTTGCCCTGGAGCGGGAAATCGTGCCGGGGCTCAGGAAGAGGAACTTCGCCGCAAGGCTCCACGTGGCCCTGCTTTACCCCAATACGTATCCCGTGGCAATTGCCAGTGTGGGATTCCAGATCCTCTACCGGATGCTGTCGCTTCACCCGGATGTGCAGTGCGAGCGGTTCTTTCTCCCCGGCGGCAGACAGAGACTGTCTGAAGGAAAACAAAGTGCCCTCGGCCGTCGTGAAAAAAAATGCCTTTTCTCTCTCGAAGAAGGCCGTCCGCTGAGCGATTTCGACGTCATCGCCGTTTCCGCCGCCTTCGAGCCCGACCTGTTCAACCTGGCGTGGATGCTCCACGCGTCGGGTATTCCTCCCCTGGCCCGGGAGCGGGGAACCAATTTCCCGCTGGTAATCGCCGGGGGACCGCTGGGACTCATGAATCCCGAACCGCTGGGAGCCATGGCCGACGCCGTCTGCGTGTCCGAAGCCGAACCGGCGCTGCCGCCGTTCATCGAGCTGCTCCTCTCGGAATCCTCACCTGCTCTGTCAAGAAACGAAGCAGTCCGGGACCGGAAGGTCCTGCTCGATGAGATATCCCAACTGGACGGCTGGTACGTCCCTTCAGGCTACGAACTCAAGTTTCACCACGGAATAGTGACCGATCTCTATCCAAGAGAAGAAGCACCGGCAAAAATTCGGCGTCTGACTCTCCCTGCCGGCAGTGATCCAGGTGTGGGAAGCATTCTGGTAACCAGAGAATCAGCTTTCCCCGACATGGCCCTGGTGGAGACCGGCCGAGGCTGCCCCTACCGCTGCCGTTTTTGCTTCGCCACCGCCGGGTACGGCCCGGTACGGTTCCGCGCCCCGGACATGATAGCAGAGGAAATACACCGGGCTCTGAGTGTCACCGACTTGATCGGGTTGGTTGGAATCTCGGTGGGTAATCTGCCGGACCTGGACGAATTCTGCCGGGAATTCAAAGGCAGGGGAATCCGGTTTTCCGTCTCCTCTCTCAGGCTGGACCGGATCACGCAGCCGCTGGTGGAACTGCTGGCCGAAGGCGGGTGCCGGTCACTGGCGGTGTCCATAGACGGCGCCAGCCAGCGGGTGCGGGACGCGATTGCGAAAGACCTCAAACAGGATGCAATCATAGATGGAATCAAGCAATTAGCCCCTCTCGAACTGGAGAACCTGAAAATCTATCTCATGTTCGGCCTTCCGGGAGAGACGCTTGAAGACCTGGAAGAAGCCGGGAACATGCTGACTGAATTACAGAAGGCGGCCCGGATGGCGCGGATAAACCGCGTGACTGTCAGCCTGACCCCGTTCGTACCCAAACCCATGACCCCGTTTGAGCGGGAGCCCATGGACACCGTGCCCGTCCTGAAGAAAAAGCTGAGGGTACTTAAAAAAGTTCTTCCGCCGGGAGTCGTCCTGCAAGTGGGCCCCGGGTTCCAGGAGGCCCGGGTGCAAGCGGCTCTGTCACTGGGAGACCGCCGCTGCGGTGAAGCCGTGGTTAAAGCAGTGCTTGCCGGCGCTACAAAAGCCGCCTTCAGACAGGCCCTGCACGATCTGGGACTCTCCCTGTCCGATCTTGTCCACACCTGCAAATCACCGGACGCCTTTTCCCCATGGTCCATAATCGACTGCGGGCAGGGAAAACACTGATAAAATCTAGCTATCTGTACTATTTTCTTTCAATTTCACGCGTATTATGTTAAGATTGGGGCCGGGACATTGGACGTCCCGTATTCATACAACCTTAATGGTTGGTCTACTAGGAAGGTCGATCCCACCGACTTCTTTCTTGGTTGACCGCCAAATTTCCTACAAAGGAGGTGTACGCAAGGTGGGTCTTCAACCAGATTTGAAAACACAGATTATCGAGGAGTACCAGGTGCACGAGCACGACAACGGTTCTCCCGAAGTTCAGGTAGCGCTTCTCACCTATCGCATCAACCAGCTCAACGAGCATTTCAAGTTGCATAAAAGAGACCACCACTCACGCCGTGGCTTGCTCAAGATGGTCGGCTCGCGGCGACGGTTACTGGATTACCTGCGCCAGGTGGATGAAGAACGCTACAGATCGCTTATCAAGCGACTTAAACTGAGAAAGTAAAAGTAAAGGTCTTGTAATAAAAAGGTTTATGTAAGATAAACCGCAATTGTTGAAACTAGTATAGTTGAAACTAGGATAGTTGAAAGTAGGTGCTTTGCATAATGCAGACAGAGACCGACCGAGAGGTCGAAATATATACCGGTCCCAAGGCGAGGACCGTAGAAGTAATGGTAGGCAGCCGGCCAATCTCCTTTGAGACAGGACGGGTTGCCAAGCAGGCGGATGGCTCAGTCATCGTGACCTGCGGAGAAACAAAAGTCCTGGTGACCGCGGTGGGAGCCAAGGAACCGAAGGGAAAGGTTTTCTTCCTGCCCCTGACTGTGGAATTTAGAGAATTTCAGGCGGCGGCGGGCAAGATTCCCGGCGGTTTTTTCCGCAGGGAAGGCCGTCCCGCCACCGAGGCCACCCTATCCGCCCGGATGATCGACCGGCCCATCAGGCCGCTGTTTCCCAAGGGATACAACCACGAAATCCAGGTCATCACCTTCGTGCTCTCCTACGATCAGGTGAACACGGCTGACATCCTGGGGATCAACGGTACCTCCCTGGCGCTGTCCATGTCGCACATCCCCTGGGATGGCCCCATCGGCGCCGTCAGAATCGGCTACCTTGATGGTGAACTCATTGCCAATCCCACCGAAGCCGAGATTGAGGAAGGTTCTCTCAACCTGGTAGTAGCCGGCAAAAAAGACGGTATCCTCATGGTCGAAGCCGGTGTGAGCGAACTGGACGAGTCCATCGTCCTGGACGCCCTGGCGCTGGCCCAGCAGGAAATAATCAAGATAATCAACGCCCAGGAGGAGATCATCCGGCAGGTTGCGAAACCCAAGGTTGAATTCGTCTCCGAGGAGGTTCCCGAAGAGATCGTTTCACAGGTGAAGAACCTGTGCCAGGGAAAACTCACCACGGCCATCACCGTCAAGGAAAAGATGGCACGGGAAGCGGCTCTCAAAGAGCTCAAGACCGCCATCGTGGAAGAGCTGTGCCCCACCGAAGAAACCGAGGAGAATATCCCTCTGGTCAAATCCTGTTTCGAAAATCTGATGAAAAAGGAAGCCCGGCGGCTCATCCTGGTCGAAGGACGCAGGGCCGATGGACGTTCAGCCAACAAGGTCAGACCGATCTGGGTTACCACTTCAGAGCTTCCCCGGGCGCACGGATCAGCTATCTTCACCCGTGGAGAAACTCAGGCGCTGGCAACAGTCACCCTGGGCACCTCACGAGATGAGCAGATCATCGACGGGTTGAAGGACGAGTACCGCAAGCGGTTCATGCTTCACTACAACTTCCCGCCATTTTCAGTGGGAGAAGCCCGTTTTCTGCGCGGCCCCGGCCGCCGGGAAATCGGACATGGAGTACTGGCCGAACGCGCACTGACGCCGATCCTTCCGGATAAGGAAGACTTTCCCTACACCATCAGAATAGTATCTGACATATTGGAATCCAATGGTTCATCATCCATGGCTTCGGTGTGTGGCGGCTGCCTGGCCCTCATGGACGCCGGAGTCCCGATCAAGGCCCCGGTGGCCGGTATTGCCATGGGACTCATCAAAGAAGGTGACCAGCACGCCATCATTACCGATATCATCGGTTTCGAGGACCACCTGGGCGACATGGACTTCAAGGTTACCGGAACCCGCCAAGGCATAACCGCCCTTCAGATGGACAACAAGGTCGGCGCACTGCCCCGCGAGATCCTGGTAGAAGCGCTTAACCAGGCCAAAGATGCCAGAATACATATCCTGGACATCATGAAAGCCGCCATGCCCACACACCGTGACGATCTGTCCGAGTACGCTCCGCGGATAACCGTGCTGCAAATAGCTCAGGACCAGATAGGAACGGTCATCGGCCCCGGCGGCCGCATGATCCGCAAGATAATCGAGGAAACCGGTGTGGATATCGAGATAGAGGATGACGGCTCGGTCTTCATCGTCTCCACCGACGCTCAGAGCAGCCTGGCGGCCCAGGAGATGGTCAAGCTCCTCACCGCCGAGGTCAAAGTGGGCGGCACCTACTTCGGTCGGATAACCAGGCTCATGAACTTCGGCGCATTCGCCGAGATCCTGCCCGGACGGGAAGGGCTCATCCACATTTCACAGCTGGCCAACGATCGGACCAACAGGGTTTCGGACGTGGTCGAGGTAGGTGATGAGGTCATCGTCAAGGTAGTGGAGATAGACGATCAGAAACGAATCAACTTGAGCAGGAAAGCTGCCCTCAACGATAAGGCCGCAGGCAAAAAGGTCGATATCATCGGGGGAACAAACAGTACCAAGCTGTTCAAAAAGTAGCCCGCTCTTTAAGAGCGCACGCTCACCAGAGCGCACATATAGAGCGCACATATAGAGCGCGCTTTATAGGGCTGGACTTGAGAGGACGTGAATCGGCAATGGAAGAGCTGAGAGAAATGGAAGACAGGCTTTCCTACACTATCAGGACGGTGGATGACGTCACCGTTATTGATCTTATCGGGGAGCTTGACATGTACACGTTGCCCCTGGCACAGGAGCTTCTGAACACTCTTCTCTCGGATAAGCGTAACAAGATTACCTTCAATCTTGCCAAGCTGAGATATGTTGACAGTTCCGGACTGGGTTATTTTACTGGTACGCTTAAAAACCTGCGGCAACGCGGCGGCGACATGAACCTGGTCAATCTCAGCTCTTACATTTCCCGTATCTTCTCACTTATTCATCTTGATTATTTCATTGATGTGTACGAGAGCACCCGCGAGGCGGTGGAGAGTTTCAAGGAAGCCACAGAGAAGGCGATTGCAAACCATCGCAAGGCGGTGGAGATGAATCGTGGCTACCCCGACGCCCACTACAAGTTGGGACGAGCTTACATGGATAAAGGGGACTACGAAAAAGCCGTGCAGGAGCTGCTGCAGGCTATCGAGTTCAATGCCGAGTACACCGAAGCGTATCTGGCCCTGGGACGGGCCTACAAGGCTCGGGCTCTTCTGAAAGAAGCGGAAGAAAACCTGATTATAGCCCTCAAGCTCGACCCCAGGTGCGCAGAGACGCTGGCGGAGCTCGGTATGCTCTACGGGGACCGCAAAATGCTCGTGGAAGCCGAAGAAAAGTACCGGGCCGCTATTGGTATCAATCCCGGATACGCAGATTATCACTCCAAGCTGGCGGAATTGCTCGCGATTCAAGGAAAAAAGGTGGAGGCTGTAAAAGAACTCCGGGAAGCACTCACTATCAACCCTAACTACATCCGGGCCCGGCTGCTGCTCGGGCAAACCCTGATGGACCTGGGGCAGGAAGACGAGGGACGCACCACCCTGAAAAGGGTTATCGATGGGGCTTACGACGAAGACATCCGTCGGAAAGCCAAGGAGCTCATGGGATGACTTCGTGAGGAGACAGTGAAGCCATGGGGAATAGAGCCTGCAGCAAGGTAGTCATTATTTCAAACGGATACATCGAACCAACAGACCTTGATGTCATCGACAAGCTTGATTACATCATCTGTGCCGATGGTGGAGCTAATTTTCTTATGTTTACGGAAATCATCCCCAACATGATCGTCGGGGACCTGGATTCCATTGACGAAGATGTACAGCACCACTACCGTAACACGCCATGTGAATTTATTGAATTCGATACGGAAGAGGATAAAACGGATACGCACCTTTCCCTGGAGTACTCCCTCAAGCATATAGATTGCAGAGAAATCATTATTCTTGGTGCTCTGGGTCTTCGATTCGACCATACCCTGGCGAATCTCCACCTTCTTTACAACGCCATGCGGGACAATGAGTTGACGGAAGATGAAGAGAACGCAAAACGCCACACACCCACCATCAGGATTGTCAGCGAAGCGGGTGAGATTACCGTCACCGACAGCCGTCTCGACCTGAAGGGTGAACCGGGAGACCAGGTGTTTTTCATTCCTCTTACGGATGACGTGGGCAAGGTAGAGTGTCACGGTCTGAGGTTCCCCGTGAACCAGAAAGAGATTTTGAGCCGTCCGGATGGCGGATTCAATAACGAGATGATAGGAAAAAAAGCCTCCATCAAGGTCAATCAAGGAATCATGATGGTGGTCAAAAAAAGCAAGGATCAATCTGAGCTTCTCAAGATAAAAAGCGGCCCCGCGCCGGTCCTCTTTACGAAAAAAAGGGGACACTGAACCCAAAAACAAACGAATTTTCCGGGTCCTTCAAAACACGGGGCCCCTGTAACACGTTTAGAATTATCGGAAGGATGAGTAAAACATGGCTCGAGAATGTGTCATTTGCGGAAAAGGAAGGATGACCGGCAACAAGGTCAGCCATTCTCAAAGAAAAACCAGACGAGTCTGGGAGCCTAACTTGCAGAAAGTGAAATACCGCGCCGGCAACCAGGCAAAACGCGGTCTGATTTGCACCAGGTGTTTAAAAACCGGTAAGGTGGAAAAAGCCTGAGTCGGGGGTGCTGCGGATGAAGACGACGCAGCCTGTGCTGCGGACGCAGCGAGCGCAGACTACGCAGCGAGGAATCTCCATAGTCGAGCTGCTGGCAGTTATTACTATTCTGGGTATATTGGCGGTAATCGTTACCCCGGTAGCCCAGGTTGTGGTAACCCGCGAGATAGAGCTCGACATGATGCAGCATCTTCGCAGTATTAGACGTGGAATCGACATATTTAACGAATCCATCGTCAGGTGCTGGGAGTGCAGCGAGAGTAACCATAGAAGAAAAGAGCGGTGTATGCGCTGTACATCGTATCTTGCAGGTGTTCTCTGCCGAAATACCGCCTGTCCGTCCCATGATTCTTCATCTTTGCGCAATTCTATTTTCAATTCACGGTCATCGGACAGATGCTACGAACCCGCCTGTGCGGTTCCGCTGGATACGATAACCTGTTTCGAATGCAGCGCCAACCTTCCGGCCACTGATATGTACAGCGGGCGTTTCAATGTCAGCTGCCCAACCTGCGGAAGCGACGTGGAGAAGTATGGGGACGGCGGTTTTCCCACGTCGTTTCAGGAAATGTACAAGCTCAACACTTTGCGGATAGCTCACTCTTACAACCCGGTTACCTCCAACAGCGAGGATTGGGATATCGTTATCTACAAATCGCCGCCGCTGCCCGGTACGAATATCAGCGAGCCCGAGTTAAGGGTCAACGGCGTGGATATTCTCAGTTACACCCAGAATCCCACCACCCTGCAGTATTCCGTAAATGACGGTTATCCGCGTAAAAGCGGCACGAAAGGGCTCCTTCGAAATGGTGAAGGCTACGTCATGGAATCGTGGGAATGGAAATCTCTTCTCAACGAAGACGGTTTCTTCGACCCCGATAAATGGAAAGCCTACGCCACCCAGTACAAGATAACGGTTTACGACACTCAAGACATTGACAACTGGAGATCATATGCATCGTTGTTAGGTGAATTTTCAGCGGAAGCCATCGCCCCTATCATGCCCAGCATCTACGATATTCACTTTCCAGTGTCTTCGAAACGCAACCGGCTTACTCTGGACGGAAAAAAGAAGTACAGTGATTTGTAAGAGCAGTATAGTCATCTTCCGGCTTGACCGGAAGATCCAGGATAGAATTGATGTGACCGTTCTGGATTGCCCGATCAAGTCGGGCAATGACAACTATTTGGCTAATGACAACTATTTGGTTGCAGCCATTAGGCTGCATTAGGAGTGAATACAGCGTGATTCGATTCGGTCGTAAAGCGCAGCGGGGACTTTCACTGGTGGAAGTAATGGCCGTTATCACCATCATGAGTGTGCTTGTCATACTGGCTGAACCACTGGGCTCCGTTATTTTCGTCCGGGAGAAGGAAATCCATCTTCTTCAGACTTTGAGGGGTATACGTAAGGCTATTGACCAATATTACGATCGTGATTCCAACGGGGACGGCTCTCCGGACAATATCTGGCCCCGTTCCTGGAAGGACCTCTATGACAGCGGTCTGATCACCCCCGAGTTGACCATCAATCCTGTTACCGGAAAACCGGAAGACTGGACGGTGATCGTCTCCCTGCCCCCGGTGGGATCGACTGCCCTGGGTTTAATCTCGGATGGAACTAATAAATACCCCCAGGACACGTTGTTTCAATTTCCGCCACGTGAATGGCATCTTATGCTCAACAGTTTCGGCCAACCGGGTACACTTCCGGATGCGCCTCCCTGGAACGGCGTCACGTTCGATCAGTTCTACGGCAGCGAAACCGGTATATGGGACATCAAGTACCCGGAAGCCCGCGTCGGGCTCGATGACAGATCTTCTTATGACATGTGGTAGCAAGGAGGGGGGGATCGGAACCATGCAGCAGCAGTCAGCCCGGGAGCGTCTGGCAAAAATTATCGCCCGGTGCGGAGTGGCATCCAGGCGGGCGGCGGAAAAACTCATCGTCGAAGGCAAAGTGGCTGTTAACGGAGTCACGGTGCTTCGACCGGGAACAAAAGCCGATCCATCCAAAGACATCATTACCGTCAACGGCACTGCTCTTAAACCGCCTGAACCACTTCGTTACGTTCTGCTGCACAAACCCATGGGTACGTTGTGTACCGCGTCCGATCCCTTCGGGCGTGAGCACGTCGTGGACATGGTCAGCGATGTCGGCGTCCGCCTCTACCCGGTAGGCAGGTTGGACCGCGACACGACCGGTGCCCTGATTCTTACCAATGACGGAGAACTTGCCTATCGTCTAACGCATCCGAAGTACAAGGTCGATAAAGTATATCGGGCCGAAGTTAAAGGCCGGCCCGGCCGCCAAGATGTGAAAAAACTCACAACCGGCATCCGGCTCGAAGAAGGAGTTGGACGCGTGGATGAGATCAAAATCCTTACAAGAAGCAGGTTTTGCACTATTCTGGAATTGGTCCTGCATGAAGGACGTAAAAGACAAATTAGAAGAATGCTTGAAATAACAGGGTTTCCCGTGGTAAAACTTCATCGAAGCGCTGTCGGAGAAATACATCTCGGGGAACTACCCGTGGGTAAATGGCGTTTTTTGACTGAGGGAGAAGTAAGAAAGTTGAGGGAAGAATGCTGGAAAAACAAGAACTCGGCAACGGCCTGAAGGTCGTAGTCGAAGAGATACCTCACGTCAAATCAGTTACTATCGGACTGTGGATTCTGGCTGGTTCCTCCACGGAAACACCTCGTAACAACGGTGTGTTCCACTTCATGGAGCACCTTATTTTCAAAGGTACCACCCGGCGTAACGCCCAGGACATTGCCGAAGCCCTGGAATCCGTGGGCGGGCACCTCAACGCCTTCTCCAGCAAGGAATACACCTGCTATTACGTCAAGGTGACCGAAGAGCATTTCGAACTGGCCATGGACGTTCTGGCCGACATCACGCTCAACTCCCGCTTTCCGGCACCCGAGATAGAAAAGGAAAAGCAGGTCGTCATGGAAGAGATCAAGATGTACCAGGACTCTCCCGACGAGATCATCCATGACCGGTTCGCCCAGGCGCTGTGGAAAGACAGTCCCCTGGGTTACCCCATTCTCGGCCGTAAAAAGGTCATAGGGTCCCTGACCCGCCGCTCGCTGATGCGGTACTACCGGCGGTATTACAATCCTGGCAACATGATCCTCTCGGTTGCCGGAAGCGTCACGGTGCCGCAGGTGGTCAATGTGGCTCGCAGCCTTTTCGGCGACATTAAAGGCACCTCGGTCAACGTCAAAACAGTTGAAACCAACAGCAAACCCCGGACAGATATCGAAACGCGGAAAATCGAGCAGGTCCACCTCTGCCTGGGGAAAGAGGGAGTGTCACAGACCGACAACCGACGGTTTCCTCTCATACTTCTCAACACCATCCTGGGAGGTGGTATGAGTTCCCGGCTGTTCCAGGAAGTCAGGGAAAAACGGGGACTGGCTTACTCGATCTTCTCTTACCAGAGTTCCTATAAAGACACAGGGTTGTTTTCGATTTACGCAGGATCGAGCCCCCGCAATCTGAAGTTGATCCTGGAGCTCGTACTGGAAACCTTCAACAATCTCCGTACCAACGGTGTGACCGAAAAAGAAATTAACAGAGCGAAAGCGCAGCTCAAGGGTAACCTGATTCTGAACCTGGAGAACACCGCCCAAAGAATGACGCACATGGCCCGGCTCGAAATCTACCACGGCCGGTTTATTTCGCTTGATGAATTAATAGATAAGATAGAATCGGTTACCAGGGATGATATTCTGTCTATTGCCGATTGGCTGCTCAAACCGGACAATCTCACCACGGTCGCCATAGGTCCGGTAAAAGCAAAGGATTTCAAGAGCTTTAACCTGGCTTGACGGTACAGCCCGGCAATCCCCGTTTAGTTTAATACATAACTCGAATTTTGTGAATCATCCGAGTTTTTAAAAAGGAGAGTGTTCCCATGTCAGTGTACTCCAGGCGGCTCACAAAGCTGCGACAGCTCCTCAAGACCGGAAAAAAAAGCGATAATCTCCTGGTTTCCAATGTTATCAATATCCGTTATCTTTCCGGTTTCACCGGCACCAACGCCTATCTTTTGATTACACCTGAACACAACGAACTGCTGACCGATTTCCGCTACTGGGAGCAGGCTGAGGAGCAGTCCCCCGAATGGATCCTGATCAAGTCGAACCAGGCGCTGGTATCCGAACTTACCGACCAGATAAAGAGGAAGCGAATCGATACCATTAACCTGGAAGCTAATACGGTAACCATGGCCCAGGAACGGCTCCTCAAGGACCGGTTGCCCGAGGTGCGCATGATCCCGTCCATGGGGATGGTTGAATCCCTCAGAAAAATCAAGGACCCCGAAGAGATAGAAGAGGTAAAGAAAGCGTGCCGGGTCGCCGATAAAGCACTTGAGGAAGTATCTGTGACCCTTGTACAGGGTCTCAAGGAAAAGGATGTGGCGGCCATGCTGGTGCAGTCGATTCGGAAACACGGTGGAGACAAGGAGTCATTCGATCCCATCGTGGCTTCCGGCCCCCAGGGGGCGCGCCCCCACGCCGAAAGCGGTGAGCGCACGCTCCGTACCGGCGAACCGGTGGTAATCGATTTCGGAGCCAGGGTGAACGGGTACTGCTCAGACATGACCAGGACCTACCACATGGGAAAACCGAGTGACCGGTTTCTCAGCGTGTACGACATCGTCCTCAAAGCACAGCAGGCAGCCATCAGGGCTATCCGCCCGGGGGTGTCCTGCACGGAAGTGGACCAGGTGGCCCGCGCCATAATTGGAGAGGCCGGTTATGGCGACAAATTCGGTCACAACCTGGGACACAGTGTCGGACTCGAGGTCCACGAAAGGCCGTCGTTCGCACCCGGCAGCCCGATACAACTTGAGCCCGGAATGATACTGAGTGTGGAACCTGGAATCTATCTCGAAGGATGGGGAGGAATCAGGATAGAAGACCTTATCGTGGTTACCGAAAACGGCTGTGACGTACTTACCTGTTCGGAACGGTCCCCCAGACAGATCAGTTAAACCAGATCAGCTGAGACCAGATCGGCTGAGAAAGGAGGCCGGCGGTTACATGAGAAAATACCTGGCAATTGCCTGGACCCTGATATTCATTTCTCTGGCTGGGGCAGCCATAGCCGACTCCGTGCTGACCCTGCCCGTGCCTGAAGATATCTTCCTGGAAGGACCTGACTTCAGTGACGTCGCCCACATGGTACTGAGGGTCAGTGTGCCTTCGAAAGACGAGCAGCCGCCGCCCCGGATCAAGGAACCCAAAGCCGGGTTTGATTATTTCAATTTCAACCCGTTTCCAGAGGTACCGAAGCAGGATCTGGCCATTATCCGAAGACTGACCGCCACCAATCTCCACCAGGGGAAATTTCTTCCGGGACGCCTTAATCTCATGTTCAAAACTAAAGGCAGACAACCCGTTTCCTGCTACGAGTTTCTGCGGGCCGTTCGTATCATCATGCAGAACTTTCTCGGTCTTACCGACAAAGCCGTGGTGACCCAGTTCAAGCTTACGCGAAAGAACCTGGAGGACATTGAACGGCTGGCAACCGAGTACGCTTCGGAGATGGAAACACGTCACGTCGATATTAAGAAGGTCAAGGAGAAACTGGCCCACGTCCGGCACCTGCTGGAACTGAACCAGGGCGTGGCCCGGGTGATCAAGGTGGAAAACGACGAGTCAGGAGCCACTGTTATCCACTTCCTGGTAAGAAACGCCCCGGAGGAATAAAGTAGCCAGTCATCCTCCGGCTCTAGCCAGTCATCCTCCGGCTCTAGCCAGTCATCCTCCGGCTCTAGCCAGTCATCC
>CAYSPT010000075.1:0-10714 GCA_964432985.1 uncultured bacterium | reverse complement strand
TAGCCAGTCATCCTCCGGCTCTAGCCAGTCATCCTCCGGCTCTAGCCAGTCATCCTCCGGCTTGACCGGAGGATCCACCAGTAAGTCAGCTTCGCAGCTCGTTTACTTTCTCCATGAACCGCTTGATCCTGTCTGCGTCGAGCTCGTTTTTCCAGTGCCCGTCTTTCTTGAACCAGGACCCGACAATCAGCGCATCAGACGTTTCCAGGTATGATTCGACATTGTCGATGGTTACTCCCGATCCAACCAGTACCGGCACACCGACCGCGTCTTTGACCGTTGCTATCTCTTCCAGGCTGGCCGGCTCTCCGGTGGACGCTCCGGTCACCACCACGCCGTCACTCAGAAAGAATTCCGCCGCCCGGGCGGTCTCCTGGATAGTAACATCCGACGTCAGGTTGTGAGAGCAATGCTTTTTCTTGATATCGGTGAAGACCGGGATGTTTTCAGCCCCGATGTGCTTGCGGTACCGCAGCAGGTCCCCGGCGCCGGACTGGATGATCCCTTCGTCGGCCACGTGGGCGAAGACATACCCCTCGGAGCGGACAAAATCCAGGTTACCAGCCAGCGCGGCGGCCAGTGCTTCCCGGTTGGCAGCCGCCAGGACCTGGATCCCGCACGGAAGTTTGATGGTCCGTTTGACAACGTAACCGATCACGCTCATCATAGCGGTAATCTCGGGTCCCACCCGGCCGTTGAGGTAGGGTATATCATGCATGTTCTCGATAGCCAGGGCGTCAATGCCCGAGTCGCGGTACACCGCCGCCTCCTGAAGCGCCTGATCGAGTATCCATTCGGGAGCGCTGGTACCCCCCGGGGTACCCGGAAGCGCCGCCACGTGAATCATGCCAATCACCGGTTTGTGCAGTCCCAGAACACAGCTCTTCTTTTCCATGAGTGGTCTCCTCCTGCAACGTGCTGCCCTCTATCATACTTTTTGAACCGGTGTCTATACAAGTACCAGGATCTCAGTTTATCCTTTTACTTGAAAGCACCGCGATATTTACAGTGTATCCACGCCTGGAGACTTGTAAGTAAAGAGATAATATGCACTTTACATATATGTGTAGTAGCTCCACGTCTGTTGATGGATATGACGGCTTGTGCTAAAAAAGGAGTGATTCACGTGAAAGATAGGGAGATTGTACTTGTCCTTTTATTACCGGATGAATGAGCGCTGCCGTGAACGATTCAGAGGTGCGGCTGGCCTGCTGGCCCTGGCAATAGTACTGGCGGCGCTGCCCGGAGGCACACAGGGACAGCAGTTGTCAGTAATCGAGCAGGAGCAGCAGTTCGAGGACCTGGAAGCGATCTCCGTCCTGGAAGACACGGAGTGGCTGCGTCCACCTGTGGACCCGGGCATAAACGCCGACTGGGGCGGCTGGGTCACCACTAGCTTTTACCGGTTCGACGACTTCGATCATTACGATCGGATAGACGACGTAATCGAAGGCGCCAACACCGTCGACTTCAGGTTCTGGACCAAGGTGTTCGTCGGAGAGCGAAACAGCGTCTACTTCAGACTCAAGCACCGCGTGAACATGACCAACTGGGGCAGTGGCGTAACCGGCAGAGGCTCCACCGACCACGACGGTCCACACATTGATATGTTCTATGCCTCCCTGAAATTTCCCCGCAGCACCGTCACCCGCTTCGGGCGGCAGTATTTCAGGCTGGGACGGGGACTGGTTTTAGGCAACGTGCTCGACGGTATCAACGTACAGAAGCGCTTCAAAAAAACAGCCCTCGGTCTTATACTGGCAAAGACCAGACCACACGACAACAATATTGACACGTCGGTTCCGGGATGGGACCTGGGGAGCGACCGGTTTTTCGCCGGTCTGACCGGAGAGCTTCGCATGACTTCCGGCAGGCGGTTCTACACCTACCTGCTCATGGAAGACGACCGGAGTGAAGAAATTCCCGACAATACCGCTCAGCGCTACGATTACGACGCCACCTACCTGGCGTTCGGCGGCGACGGGCACATCGTCAACTCACTCACCTACTGGGGAGAAGTCGTTCAGCAGTGGGGCCGGTCTCCCGTTTCGGGAAGCAACACCAGGGCTAAGGTAGATGCCTTCGCCTATAATTTCGGTGCCGCCTGGCTGCCCGACGCTCTGATGCACCCCACCTTTTCACTGGAACTTTTCTCCGCCAGCGGCGACGCCACGCGGCAGCACGTGACAAACACCGCCGGGGGACGAACGTCAACCAGCACCGATATAGGTTTTTACCACTTCAGCACCCCGCGGCTGGGACTGGCATTTTCTCCCCGTCTTTCCAACATACGGATTCTCAAATTCGCCTTCTCGTTCAAACCCTTCATTCATAAACGGGTGAGCAGAGACCTCTTGATCAGCGTGGTGGGCAGCCATTTCAACAAACGAAAAGCACAGGGGGCAATATCGGACCTCTGGGCAAGTGAGAATTCCAAAGACGTGGGCAACGAACTTGACATGTACCTGTTCTGGAAAGTCCTGTCCGACTTCAGGATGAGTCTCAGAATCGGACGTTTTACCCCGGGAACCGCCTTTCCGGCAACGCGGCGTGACAGAACGCTGTACACGAGCCTGGGCGTATCGTACTCGTACTAGAAAGGATGTCCATGATGAGAAAACTGCACGGTGATGATTCATCCAGGTCTCCGTGGCGGTCACGGATGCTCATCATGACTTTGGCCGTAGTCATGGGCGTTCTTATGGTAACTGCGGGCGCCACGGCGAAAGAAATTGACACCACCAGGGTTCCCCAGCATTGTTTCCTCAAAACCCGGGACAATCTGGTCTACCTGGCCCTGGCCGTATTCGTCGACACGCTGGGATTCAAACAAGTCCGCTACGAAAAGAAAACACGAAGTCTGCTGGTCACCGGCCCGTTGACAATCAGGCTCCGGATCGGTGACCGGTGGGTGGAAGTAAACGGCACTCCCCGGGAGCTTGCCGGTCCGGTCCTCCTGGTGGGGCACGAGGTTTTCATGCCGGCCAGATCGTTCGCCAGCACGCTTCTGACAACCATAAAACTGCCCGACACCACCAACATGCGCCACCTGGACGACGTGGCCCGGGTCCGTGATGTCAGGGGATATGGTGAAGTCCCGCTCATGACCCAGAGCATATTCTTCCGGCGGCTCATCCGGAAGAACTCCGTCACCAAGGAAGATGTCTGCCGGGCGGTGGCGATTTTCAAGAAACAACCCGAAAGTCTCGGCACGTTCGACCAGCTGGTGACCATGCTCAAGCAGACCTGGATAATCCCGGAGGAATGGCTGTTCGAAAGAGATGACCCGGCCGAACGCGGTTTCGCCTGTTACCTGTTTATCAGGGCGCTGGAACTCAAAGGCGGACTCAGCATCAGGCTGTTCGGCCTGTCCGGCCGCTCCGCCTACCGGGAAGCGGTGGACCTGGGACTCACCCAGGCGGTGGGGCACCGCAGCCGGGTAACCGGCGGAGAACTCATGACCATCCTTCAGAAATCGAGCAAGCTGCGCAAGGAGTTTGGCCTGAATAGCTCATTTGGCCTGGAAGGAGATGGCCGATGAAAAACGCCTGTTTAAGCATTCTGGCCGCGGTACTTCTCCTGTCTGTGGTCCTGCCGGCCGCGGTCCCCGGGCAGGAAATCAAAGCCGTCCTGAAAGACTTCACCGGAGAAGTCGAAATCAAGCTGAAAGGCTCGGACTGGAAGCCGGGCACCGTGGGATCCCGCCTGGGCGCAGGAGATTATATCGCCACCAGCTTCGCTTCCACCGCGCTTCTCAAGCTGCCCGACAAGACCATCGTGCGGCTGAAAGAACTCAGCCAGATAAAAATAGACCGGCTGTTCGCCGGCAAGAAAACCATCCGGACACTGCTGAAGATGAGAACTGGTGAAATAGAAGCCAGGGTCCATCGGGCCGCGGGAATAGACCACGATTTCAAGGTCAAAACGCCTACCAGCACCATTGGAGTTCGGGGTACGGAAGAACGAATTACCGTTATGGAAGGGTTCGGCACCTTGGTGGAAGTGCTCTCCGGACAGGTGGCGGTGGAAAACGAAGTAGGACAGCAGCTGTCCATGACAAAGGGAGACCAGACAACGATCGAGCAAGCAGACACGCCACCGACCCTGCCCTCCGAGCAAAGGTACGAAGAAGCCTCGGCGGAGGTGGCTGACATAGGACGAACCGACGAGGAAAAAGAAGAAATGCGAACACAGGGGACACAGCCGGCGGTTGACACCACCGAAGAAGAGGTGTCAGACACACCGGGTATGAGCAACACCGATGCCGCCACGCTGCAGCTGGAGTGGGAGTTTTAACCCGGATAAATCCGGGTTGGGAAAGGAGCCGGGAACCATGCGAAAACCATCATCTACACAGCTTTTATATCTGCTTCTCGCTTTCTTTGTCGTTCTCACTCCTTTCTTATCCGCCGGGTGCGGCGGCGGTTCCGGGGGAAGCCTGCTGCCAGGGTCGCAGGACGCTTCCAGCGGTCTCAACCTGAAGCTGTCGCTCAAGCAAACCGACACCCTGCAGACACAAAGCACCGACATCACCAAGCTGGTGGTCAAACTCAGCTCCAGCGGCTATGCAACCCTGGAACGGACCTTTGCCATAACCACCAGCAGCGGTACCGCCACCATAGGCAATATTCCCCCCGCCATGGGGATTTCACTGGAAGTCGCGGCCTACTGCAGGCAAAACACCCTCAAGTACACCGGCTCCAAAAGAGTCGATTTCATCGCCGGAGAAATCACCGAGGTCTACCTGAAGCTCGACCCATATACGGCTTCCAGCCTCATTACCGATTCGAACCTGCGTTCGGTGATAAAGACCAAGCTCGGTCTCGGGACCAACGACACCATCACCTCCAGCCATCTCGCTTCCATGAGCGAACTGGATGCGCCCTCATCCGAAATTAATGTACTGACCGGGCTGAACTACGCCACCAACCTGGAAAGCCTCAATCTGAAGAACAACAATATCCAGGACATCAGCAGCCTGTCACAGTTGTCCTCGTTGACATCCCTGTTACTGCAAATGAATGATATAAGTTCCATATCCACGGTGGCAAACCTCGGTTCGCTGCAGACACTGAATCTGTACGAAAATTCATCTCTCTCGGATATCAGCGCGCTTGGTAACCTGCAGAGCCTGATCTGGCTCAACCTGGGCAAGACTTCAATAACCGATATCGAGGCCCTGGCCGACAACTCGTACCTGTCGGGGTCCGGAGTCACCATATACGTGACCGAGACCGGTCTGAGTAAGGACGATTACCAGGAGATCAAGCAGCTGGAAGGCCGGTATGTCAACCTCTACCACGACGTGTCCGGCTTCAAGGAGACCGACGATTTTACGGACGGCGATTACGACAATGACCCCACCTGGGAAGAGCAGTATTCCCAAACGGGCGGGAGTGACACCATAAGCGTTTCATCGGGAAAACTGGTGATCCAGTCCTATTCGCCGGGTGGAGCCTTCCTGAAGATAGGTTCGGCAACCTGGTCCGATTACTCTATCCAGTCCGAGGTAACCCTCTCGGACATCGATGACACCGCCGGCGTGGTCATGGGGCTTGGAGATACCAACCAGCAAACCAACGCCCCGAGCCAGTTCGCTGTTTTCTATCACTGCGGAGAAGCAAAAAAGCTGGCGATCAGGTACCTTATCGGCACCAGCACCGAACTGCTTACCTCCGTCGACGCCAGCCCGGTCACCGCCAACACATCTTTCACGCTCAAACTGGAACATAAAAACGATGCCCTGGTAGGCTACTACAACGGAGTGGAGAAGGTCAGGAAAGACGGTATCTACTCCTCGTTGGAGGGGAAGGCCGGCCTGGGCGCCTACCAGTCCTCCTACCAGGTATCGTACGGGCTTCCATCCTCCGGAACCTTCGACAACGTCATAATCGAAAACAACGACTAATCCCTACTTTCCACGCTTCCTACTCAGAGGTTGGGAGTGACCGGCTTTCAAGTAGGGGTCAGGTCTCAACATTTGACATTTCTACTTCGAAGTGAGGTTCGTTACCCCGTCCCAGTCTGACGGCGGCGGCTCCTTGATCAACTGCTCGCAGCGATTCACGTAGACCTTCGACAAAGGATCTTCGGGATGCATCCGCAGCACATCCTGAAATGCCTTCAACGATTCTTCAAACCGTCGGTTACCGTAGTAAGCCCTGGCCTCGTTGTAACGCGCCAGCCACTTTTCGGCTCCCGATTCGAGCTCACCCTTGACCGCCAGCAGCTCGTACACCCTCACCGGCGTAGCCCGGCCGACCACCCGCAAAACGTCGGTCAGCCGTGCTTCCACGATATCTTTTGCCTCGAGATAAGTGCTTTCGGCGACCATGATGGGGGTTCCGTACTTCTTGTTCGCCCCTTCAAGGCGGGAAGCCAGGTTAACCGAATCTCCCATTATCGTGTAATCCATCCTGGTCCGGGACCCCATGTTACCCACCACCATTGACCCGGTGCAGAGCCCCATCCTGGCGGTGAGCTGCGGCTTCTCCAGCGACGCCCAGTGCTCACGCATGGAAGCGAGTTTTTGATGCTGCCGCAGGCTGGCCACGCAGGCCCGGGCGGCGTGGTCAGAGAAGGGAACCGGAGCGCCGTAGAACGCGATGATGGCATCTCCTTCGTATTTATCAACCGTACCTCCGTGCTGAAGGATGATGTCCGTCATGGCGGTGAGATACTCGTTGAGCAGAGCCACAAGTTCCGTGGGAGTCAGCTTTTCGGAGATGGATGAGAATCCGGCCACATCAGAGAAAAATGCGGTGAGCACCCGCTCTTCGCCGCCCAGTTTGAGGTTCCCCGGTTTGTCGATAAGCTGCTCGATTACCGCGGGGGCGAGATAGTGGGCAAATGCATCCTTGATGAACCGTTTCTGGCTTTCCTCCGACCGGTAGCGGTGGACGGTGATCGAGGTGAAGCACAAAAACACCGTCAAAACAGGAGACACCATCTCCACCAGCCACCCGGTGGCCGAAAACAAGAAATAGACCCCAAAAACATAACCGGCGATAATAATAAGGGTCAGAGCAGTGCCTGCTTTATAGCCGAAACGAGGCAGGATTATTCCCATCAACAACGCAAACAGGAGGGCTGCAGCAAAGGCCCACAATTGACTGGTTTCGCAGACAAAATTTCCCGTGAGAAACGAACTGAGCAATGTGGCGTGTGTCCCGACCATGGGGTAATCCTCCTGGAAAGGAGTGACACCAAGATCGATAGTGCCGCTGGCCGTCAGTCCCACAAAACACGTTTTCCCTCCGATGTTTTCTTTGAGCCGCTCTGCCAGGCTGTTCTTTTCCTTTTCGAGCCGGGTCAATTCATCAGATAGTGTTTCCACCTGTTTCAATTTCGCGGCCGCCTGTTCCCGCAGATCCGGGTTGTCTTTCAATCGGGTGCTGGTCTCGAGCTGGCGCCCGAGCATCCGGCTGAAACCTTCGAGCTCCTCCTTTACCAGGTTTCTGGCTTCAGCGAGTTCCGCACCGGTGGCACCCCGTGCCAGCAAATCGGCGAATCCCACATTGAGCAGTTTGTCGGCGGTGAGCAGCCAGTCGTCAATGGACTTGATCAAGTCATCTTCGGTAAGCAGGAGACTGGCCGCAATATGCTCAAAACTGCTTTCAAACGTACCCGGCCAATTGACCATCATGTTTCCATCCCGGTCCAGAGGAACAGTCAGGTTCCGCCCTCCGGGAAGTTTGACAACCATCGTCTGCTCGTCTTCGAACTCCAGTGAATCGAGACCGGCTCCCAGCACGTCCAATGAAAGCAGGAACGAGCTCAGGGGATACACCCGGTCATCCACCGTCATGAGCAGGGGAACCCGCCGGAATGTCCCGTCCTGATCGGGCCCGGTGTTGAGAAAGCCGGTTCCCCACACCGCCTGGACCAACCCGGGTATCGGCGGCAGGACGGTTGACATGACCCGGGGAGTGAACTTGTTTTTCAGCGAGGACAATGGTAGAGAAAAATTTCTGGCCACAATCAATTCTCCCAGAACTCTTGAGACCAGCTTTTCTACCCGGGGACGAAACCAGTACGGCCTATCGGTGGGGAGAGCCTTCACTACATTGTCCACCACAACCTGCAGGTTGGTATCAAGGAAATCGTATCTCTCATCGGCGGAACCGGTACCTGCGCCAGAACTACCGCCGCCGTCAATACTGTCCCAGGAAACGTTTCCGACATGGTGTTTAATTTCTTCCAGCAAAACCATGTTCATGGCCCGGACCCAAATTGCCCGGGTTTTCTCGGCGTCCCAACCGCGGGAGGCGGCGGCATCATTACGTGAAACAAAATCATCCAGCGAAACATCCAGGTCCTGACGAAGAAGATCCAGCGCCGCCATGAGTTCATCTTCGGTGATACCGAGTGACACGTCATGGTGGTGAGTCTCCAACAGGTATCCTACGTACACCAATCCCGCCTCCAGGCAGGCGCGTGCCAGTATCCGGTCAGGATGGATCACCGAACCGACCAGAGCATTGATCAGTTCATCCGATTCCTGGGCAATGATTCCGTCTTCCCCGATGAGTTCGGCAGCGATAGTATCAAGGCGATGCCCGTCTTCGATGAGACCGATGGCGTTACCAACAATACCGACAAGAGACTGTTCATATCGGCCGGCCAGGGCCTGCATTTTTCCACTGCTCCAGCCGGTCGGGACGGTCAGCCGTGAAGATTCCAGAAATTCGATATCGAAAAACACCCGGTCGGCCCCATACAGGGTAAGGCGCTCAACCAGGCGGGCAATGGTCAGTCTCGACCAGGGCCACCGTCCGTATTTCGCCAGGCTTGTCTCATCAATATCTACCATGAGAATCCGGTCATCCACCGGAATCGGAGGGCGCAGACGAAACCGCAGATCGAGCGTTTTAAGCTCCACGTCCTGGTAGAAACGGGTGAAAGAGATGCCGAAAACAATCAGAAACGAGCAGACGGCCAGCGTCAACGAGGTACTCCAAATTTTTCCTGAGTGGCCCAAACCTTTTCCTGTTGAGCCCCATCCTTTGCCTATAAAGAATTTCATGATAGATTTAGAAATAACCGATTGGTAAGAGTGTTGTCAAAAGAGGATAAAAAAGGCCCAGCGTGTGCCTGAAATTGGTTAGTTATCATGTAGGATATAGTTTGCCGGTGTCAGATCCCTCATCACCGGTGACAATCATTTTAGTGAAGATGTTTTTCAGATCATCATCAATCGGAAAGTGCATATTCAATTCAAAATATTTCTGTTAACGGGAACAGTATGCCTGTTCAGAGGTTGTCTCAAATCTGATACAACCGTACCAAATCTGATACAACCCCACAAGCGAGCATATATCCTTGCCAGCGTACGCTCCGCAAAAAAGCCGCTTTCATGGGCTTTTTAAACCGGGGTTTTCGATTTTATTCAAATAGGGACCCATAGTAGCCGATACTACTAAGCTGCCTGGTACAGGCACGACATATGCATGGGAACTTTTGACAGGACTGGACGTTTATAGAGTGTAGATAATCATACCCCCTGTAGACAACGGCCTGATTGAGAACCTTATGCCATAGTCCAGCAGCCAGTAACAATACGAGGTGAGACAGATGATAAAGATCGACGGCGTAGACTGGGCCAAAAAGATACTTAATAATTTAATTAAACCGGACAATACCAAACGGATGGCCATACCGGACACCATCAAGTTGAAAACGCAGATGGTGAAAACGCAGATGCAGCCGGTCCGTGTCAAGACCGGTGCTGCCAGGTAACCGGGTCATCATGAACCGAAAAGGTATTCTGACACTTTGCTGCCTGCTGGCCGCCGTTGTCCTTTTTACCGGGACGGCGGCTGGTGCACCTAACCCGCTCGAGGACCTGGCAGACATCGCAGACCCGGAAAAACTCGAGCAGCTGCAGGAAACAATCCGCGAAGAAATACTCAAGGCCCAGGAGCAGTCCGGACAGGGGCGCAAGGGCGCCGACCTTACCTACTGGATAGCCTCGTTTTTCTTTTCCCTGCTGGGTCTCTCCATGTTCATCTACGGGAAGAAAATGGCCGATTACAAGTTCCTCGTTCCCGGGCTGGTGATGATGATATACCCCTACTTCATTCACGACGGGACGCTGGTGGTCATTGTCGGGTTGTGTATCATGGCCCTGGTGGCTGCAGCGGCCCGGTTCCTCTGAGTACGATGATGTGCATACTGGTGGGCGAAGAGGCATAGGACGAGCACAAACCGCCACCTTCTGGTATGCTTATACTCAGAGCAAGGAACGTAGAAAGTTTTTGCCCATGAAGGCTGATTGCTGGTAGCAAACGTGAGTGCTAATATTGTGGTGCAATGAATTTGGGTGCGCCCACCCTCAAGCAAGGAGCGTAGAAAGTATGGGATGCTGCGTACAGCAGGAGAACCGTCAGGCGGTGGTGGTGTCCAGCAAGGGTGAATCGGCCACGGTCCGGGTACTGCCCATGAGCGCCTGCACGGGAAACCATAAGGGCTGCCCCTGGGGAGATGTTATGAAGCAAAGCGCACCGGGCTCCTTTGAGGTGGAAGCCCTCAATCCCGCCGGCGCCGCTGAAGGTGACACGGTGGAGATCGAAGTGGGCACCAGGGATTATTTCAAGGCCCTGTTCCTTGTTTTCATACTACCCATCCTGGGGATTGTGACCGGGTACCTGGCCGGAAACTGGATCGGGTTTATCGCCGGGATGCCCGAACGGGCCGGCCTGTTTGGCGGTATTCT
>CAYSPT010000074.1:11756-24016 GCA_964432985.1 uncultured bacterium | reverse complement strand
CTCCAAGGACGACTGGACCCCCAGGTCAACCCCCACACAGGGAGCCAACAACGGGGACCCGGCCACGGTACATCACTTTGACGTGGATGCTCCCGCCTACGCAGTGAGCGGCACCGCCTTCAGCGTTACCCTTACCGCCCGCAACGAGGACAACACGGTCATGGACACCTATACCGGTACCGCGGTTTTGACCTCGACCCAGGGGGCGGTAGCTATCACGCCCGGTTCGGCCAGCGGGTTCGTGGACGGCGTGCTCACATTGGATGTTACCCTGACCGGTTCCACGGGACAGACCACCACGATACACGCTGAGGACTCGGGTAACACCGGTGAGAGCGCCCAGATTCAGATCGTGGATACAATCCCGTCACCGGTGCTGGTGATCAACGAGGTGGCCTTCGACGGCGGCGGCGGCGGATTTGAAAATGACTGGATAGAAATATTATGCCTGGACGACGGTCTGGGCGGTTCCGGATTTAATCTGGCCGGGTACACCTTCCGGCCCAAGAACGCTACCACCATCGACAAGACCATCGGGGACTGCACCATCAAAACCGGGGAGTTCCTGCTGTTGCAGTACAACACCGAAGGACAGACAGACGAAACCCAGCTCAGCGGGGATTGGATCGACATCTACACCGAAGACAGCGGCCTCACCTCATCAGATGAACTGGTCGCCCTGTACACCCCCGCCGAGCAGGTAGTGGATATGGTGGTGTGGGCCAATCAGAACGGGTCGTTCTCCAACCTGAGCGAGGAGTATCTCACCACCCTGGTGACCGACGGGCACTGGGTGAAAGCCGGGGACACGGTGGCGGAGAGCGACTGCGTCAACTCCGAGGTGGTTGGCGGAAAGGATTCCATTGCCCGAACGCTCAATGAAACAACCGGTCAGCCCAACGACACCCACGCCGTGGGCGACTGGATCGTGACCACCGTTCCCACGCCGGGTAAAAGCAACGATTCCGGCCCGCAGCCCAACGTGGGCTTGAGAATCACCGAATTAGCTCCCGACGGTGGCGGTGGTGGGTATGCCAGCGACTGGATTGAAGTCTACTGCTACGACGATCTGTCATCAGGCGGCGGCGTGGACATCTCCGGGTACAGCTTTTACATCGATTCCAAGGTCAAGACCATCACCAACGGGACCACGGTACGCACCGGCGAGTATATCCTGCTGGTGTTCGACACTGAAGACAACGATGAGACGGAAGCCTCCGACGGGCTCATAAAGATTTTCAGCGACAAGTCCGGTATGGTCACCTCCGACGACCAGGTGGTCATCTACGACCACAAGGATAACCTGATCGACGCGGTCTGCTACACCAACATGGACGGGGAGCCGCTGACCCAGACAGAGACCGATGACATGACCGAGATAATCGGCGCCAACGGCTGGGTAGGGACAGTCGACGAAGCATCCTGCGCTTCCATAGCCGACCTGGAGGAGGAGCAGTCCCTTGGCCGGGACCGCAGTTTCACCGATACCGACACCGCGGCGGACTGGTCGGTGTTTGCCTCCCCCACGCCGGGCAAGGTAAACGCCCTGGCTGGTGAGCCCTACGCCCTTGAGATAACACCCACTTCCCGGGTAAGCACCTTCGTGGGAGTGGCAGTGGAACTGACTGTCAGAGTGGTGGACGTGTTCGGCGATGTTGTTACCTCATCGTCTCTGCAGATCGATCTCAACACCGACTCTTCCTCAGCTGAAATCTCTTCGGATGACGGTTTTACCTGGAGCTCATCGGACACCGGTTACAGCTCCGGCGGCACCCTGGGCGCCCTGTTCCGGGACTCCAATGTGGGCCGCTTCACCGTAAGCGCCACAACACCGGGGGGGGCTGTGAGCCCGGCCATCAAGGAAATCACCGTTTTAGATCTGCCTCCGGTGGTTCTCAACGAGCTGATGTACAACCCGGCGGAAGATAGCGGTCTGGAGTACGTGGAACTCTACAACCGCTCCGGTGCTTCCGTCGACCTGACGGGGTGGAAACTGGCCGTGGGAGATAGCAGCATCGAAATTCCCGACGATACCACTATAGCAGCCGGGGAACACCTGGTGTTATGCAAGGAACTGGATACCTTCGAATCCGTCTACGGGGACGCTACCGGTACCTGGGGGGACTATCCTTCCGAGAACTTCCAGGCGGTGGATACAGCCAGTTTCAGTATGAGCAACACCACCGACACCGTGGGCCTGGTTTCCGTGGACAACGTGACGAAAACCTATGTCACCTACCTTGATTCCTGGGGGGCTGACGGCAACGGGATGTCCCTGGAGAAGAAAGACCCCGACGCACTGGACACCAACGATCCTGACGTGGACGTCTACAACTGGGGAGAGAGCGACCAGTTCTTCGGTCAGGGTACCCCGGGGCAGAGAAACAGCAACTACGAAGGTGCGCCCAGCACTCTGGAGATGGTGCATGTGTCCCCCGGGACCGTTTTCATCGGGGAACCGCTGGTCATCTCGGTCAAGGTCATCAGCAATAACGATATCGAAACCGTGCGCTTGTATTACCGTACAGCGGGAAGCGGCGCATCCTACACCATGTTGACCATGAACCGCCTGGCGGGAACCCACCTGTTCCAGGTAAGGATTCCCCAGGAAGACGTGAGTTTGTCTGGTATTGAGTACTACCTGCAAGCCACTGATGTAGATCACAGTGTGACGTTGCCGGCGGATAATCCGACCACCAGCCCGTACACCATCACCGTGGAAGACAACACCGTGAAAGTCATGGTGGTACCTCGGAAGAAAGGTGTTTCGGAAGGGGAGTACTTTTATGTAGATATCATGATAGTTAATGCCCGTGACCTGGTCGAGGCTTCATTTGAGATAACCTACGACACCACCTACCTGGACATCCAGGACATGGACAAGAACCGGGATGGAGACCAGGTAGCAGTGGGTTCACTGATGGAGGCCGGATTCAACGAGATCAACCTGGCGGACAAGGGATTGATAAGTTTTAAAGTGACCGGGCTCGACGACGAAGTAAACGGGGACGGCCCCCTGGCAGTCATTTATTACAAGATAAAAAACCCCAATGAGGGGGTGCCGCTCCCATCGGGGACCTACCCGCTGCATCTGCAGAACTGCCTGGTCATCGACAAGGATGAAAACGAAGCGGTGCCGGCGATGTTTGACGGTGACGTGATTATCGGCACCGGCTCTTCGGAACTGGTTGATACCCGCGGTGGAGTGGTGAGCGGGCCCTGGGGCACCCAGCTGCAGGTGCCCTCCGGAGCCATGAAGGGGACGTTCAGGATCACTATCGAACAGATGGAAGCGGGAGACATTCCCACTGTTGACAACCTGAATGCCAACCAGTACCTGGTCCCGACCATGATTGCCCTGGATATTCAGCCGCACACCCTTGTGTTCACCCGCCCGGTGACCCTGGTATTTGGCTTCGACGACGACGCCATCGAAGCGCTCGGTATCGATGAGGACAATCTGGCTATCTATCACTGGCACCAGGATTTGAGCGCCGGCAAAGCGCTTCTACCGAAGAGAAAGAACCGCACGCGGCTCAGGCCGCGTAGGGGCCAGCGGTCGGTCCGCTTTTTCGGCTCCCCGGGCTCGGGCCGCACGTCAACACTGCAGGGAGCGGGGGATACCTACTGGGAACGAATCGGCGGCGAGGTCGCAAAGGGGGACAATACGGTAACGGCCATGGTGGACCGTCCCGGGGTTTACATGCTGGTGGGTGACACCGATCCCGGTGGCCAGATGAGTATCTACGACGTGAAGGTCAGCCCAAATCCTTTCAGACCCACCGATGGATCATTGAAACCGGAGACCTACCTGACCTTCAGGATGAGTAACAACGCAGAGGAGCTCTGGGTGCGGATCTACGATGTCAAGGGCAGGCTGGTGAAGACGCTGGCCGAAGACGTCTCCGATGTGTCACGCGGCCTGGTCCAGTACACCTGGAACGGGACCGATGACGCAGGCTCAACCGTTTCTACAGGAATCTATGTCATGAGTATCTACGCCGAGGATGAGTTTGTACGTTTGGCCAAGGCGGAGACTACCGTGATTGTGTCAAAGAATATGTATGAGTGAGGACTGATCAGACATGGTTACGAAAACGAAAACAATGGTCGGAACCGTTACGAAAAACCTGACAGTGCTCCTGATGGTGGCTGCCTGTGTGGTGCTGGGCACGATCCCTGCCCGGGCGGAGTTCGAAGACAAAATGGTATCCGCCCGCGCTCTG
Source organism: uncultured bacterium (assembly GCA_964432985.1). Taxonomy (GTDB): domain Bacteria; phylum Muiribacteriota; class CAYSPT01; order CAYSPT01; family CAYSPT01; genus CAYSPT01. The sequence continues at coordinate 19,790 of CAYSPT010000074.1, read as the reverse complement.
GCTATGGGAGGGGCGTTCGTGGCAGTTGCAGATGACGCTTCGGCCGTCTACTGGAATCCGGGCGCTCTACCCCAGGTGCGCAATCTGAAGATAACCACCATGCACGCCAAGCTCTTCAGCCTTGCCGATCTCCGGCACGACTACCTGGCGGGCGCAACACCTGTACCGTATATGCAGTCGGTGCTGGCAGGGAGCTGGTCGCGATTCGGCGGTAGAAACTATCGGGAGGATGAATGGGCTATGGCCATCGCCCGGGAGATGGGCGAGCATCACATGATGGGTATTGCCCTCCGGCAGCTCAGCTCAAAGATCGTCGACACCCCCACCATGGAGGGATTTGCCATCGACGCCGGTCTCCTGGTCAAGGTCGGCGAGCATCTGCGGATCGGGCTCATGGCCCGGAACCTCAACAAACCCGAGGTCAATGATGTTATCCCGCAGGTAAGCAAGCTGGGAGTGGCCATCCAGGCGTTTCCCAACCTGATCCTGGCGGTTGATGCGGTCCGGGAGTCAAGTCAACCGCTGCAGTGGCACATAGGGGAAGAATACTATGTGAACGACAACTTCGCCCTGCGGGCCGGTTACTCCACCAATCCCAAGCGGCTCACCGCCGGTTTCGGATTCACACTGGAAGGATGGAATGTTGACTATGCCTATATGACCCACGACGTGCTGCCGCCGACACACCGAGTCTCACTCTCCATGGACTTCTGGAAATCCCACCGGAAAAAAGGAGAAGCAGCGGACCAATCCCATCCACCTGAAGATACCGGGGAGGAAGCTCCACAGGCGACCGTCGAGGAACCGGATGAACAACCTTCGGCCACTGAGATTAAAGCGGCCGGCGACATAGTGGTCAACGTGAACACAGCCAACCCGGAGGACCTGGTGAAGGTCCCGGGGATAGGGCCGTCAACCGCCAACAACATCGTGCTCTACCGGGAGCTCAACGGATTGTTCGCAAGTATCGACCAACTCCTGGAAGTGCCTCGTATCGGTGAGAAACTACTGGAGAAAATCAAACCCTACCTTACCGTTGGAGAGGGGGGTGAATAATCATGAATATCCTTAAATCATTGTTCGACAACAAAACGATGACCTCGCACCGTCCATGTTTATGCGGCCCGCAGCTTAACGAAAGAGCTCTGTTGAATCGTCAGACTCTGTTGATAGTGAGCGCAGCATTTCTTGTCAGCTTTCTTTTTGCTCTCGCCCTCCCGGCTTTTGCCCAGGATGACTACTATTATCAGGATATTGAAGATATCATGGACGAGATCACCTCCGAGGATGAGCTGGTGGATTATGAGGACCATCCGGAGTACAACGAATTGGAGGAACTCTTCTACAAAAGGCAGGCGGAGCAGGAGGCAGTGGTCCCAGAAGAAGATAAACGTTCCGAGTCGGTGTTTCAGTTCAAAACGTACCACACGGTCAACAGCGGCAAGTACCTGGCGGTTTACACCAAACTGCAAACCAAGTACACAGGGCTTCACTCGGGAGTCCTGGCCTATGCCAGCGGTTCCCGGAGCCAGACGAATCCTCATTTCAACCTGAGCAATATCTACGGTGCCGTTCTCACCTGGGATGCCAAAACAGTGGACGTGCCGGTAGCGGCAACTGACCCGGAAATAGCCTTACTGCTCAAGGACGCCGAATCGCTGGGGCAGGACCTCGGTGTCCCTGTCAATGGCGGCACGGATACCGGGGAATCCGGGGATGATGAAGCAAAAGGAACGGGCAAAACACAGCCCCGGCTCACGGACCTGGGCAGGATCAAATCCTACTGGCAGTTTGGCCGCCGGACGTTCCGCTTCGGACGTACACCGTCTCTGTCGGTCAGACAGACCAACATCGACGGGAAAACCGTGAAGCAGAAGATAGACTCGGTTCCCTCCCAGAAATTGGTGTCGCGAATGGGCTACATGTCGGAGAGCACACTCAAGACACTTTATGGCTATGGTGACGAGTTCGAGTGGAGCGGGGGCTCTCTGTCGAAGCAAGACGGTATCCAGTACTCCCGCTTCTTTGGCGATGAAGTCGATATGACTCTTGGATGGGGTCAAATCAAGGATCACGCCGAAGACCGCTGGATATTCGGCGGTGTCAATGTGCTGAGCGGTAACTCCACCCATTGCGGCGCGGGATTGTTCAACGTCCGCAGTCACCAGTTCAGAAATGATGTCAATGGAGTAGACTTTTATGGTTACAAGCAGTTTGACTTCAAGGATGATTATCAGGGAATGTACTTTTCCAAGCTGACATTGTACGGGGAGTACGGTTACTTCCAGAACCTGGGCGACGGGTTATACGGCGAGGTGAAAACAGGACTGGGGACACTTCCCGGCAGCAAGACCCCGCGGACCGAAATAAATGTAAAGGTGGAAGACACCAACAACAAAGCATTCGATCCCTATCTGGTCGCACCGTTTAAATTCACGGACAAAACCCGGTTCAGCGCTACCCTCAAATACCGGTTCAACAAATCAAACTATCTCTCGTACTACCTGTCCCAGTCGGACTCCGATTCGATCACTCCGGGCAGCGAGTCTCAGACCGCTGCCGCTACCTGGTATTACAAGCCTACCTCCCGCACCAGTTTCAAGGCCTACTACAAGCGGACTCTGCCGGATGAGGGGGACCCCAACGCATTGATGTACGGGGAGATCAAGTTCAATGCTACCAAGAAGTGGTATATCAAAACAAAGCTGCAGTACTCGGATACTGATGTGCACAGTCCCGGAGGAGGGACGACCTCCGGATATGTACAGGTCAAGCAAAACATGTCAAAGGCCTGCACTATGGATTACAAACTTTCTTCATCCAAGAGCCAGGGAGATGAGGAAACCTACACATTACAGTTTAATTGGACACAGAAGTTCTGACGTTAATGGTTGAGCCCAAACCTACACATTACAGTTTAATTGGACACAGAAGTTCTGATCCTGCAACGGGATTACGGTCTAAGAGGCGGCAAAAGTTTCAGTCGCTGTGCTTGCGCAGTATTTCTATAATCTTGTCATGCTGGGCCGCCTGCGCGGTGTGAAGCGGCGTCTTTCCCAGAAAACTCCTGGCATTGACATCAGCCCCCTGCGCAATTAGTTTTCTGACTACTGAGATGTGTCCTTTGGCACAGGCCAGGTGTAAGGGAGTCATTCCGGGAAGTACAGCAGTGTCTTCGGGATTTTCCGGCCCTTTAATCTTGGCGTTGACTTCCGCTCCGCTGCCTAAAAGTAGATCAACCGCTTCATCATTGCCGTGGTCCGCGGCAACGTGCAGTGGAGTCCAGCCATTAACGGTATCCATATTTCCATCAGCCCCGTTGCTGAGCAATTGTTTGACCAGATCCAGGTGACCTCTCTCTATTGCCCAGTACAGAGGGGTTTGCCCCTTCTTGTTACCGGTGTTGACATCCGCGCCTGCCTGAAGGAGAATGGTAACGATTTCCCCGAATTCCGGTTCAATGGCAAAGTGTAGTGCCGTGCAGCCTTTGACCATTTCCCGTTGACTGGTGGCAGATATATCTGCACCGTGTTTGACAAGCAGATTTATAATTTCCATATGTCCCATGGCGGTGGCGACAAACAGGGCGATATCTCCCTGTTTGGTCTGCTCTTCCGGGTCCATCCCGGCCAGGAGAAACAGTTCGACTTCTTCGGTCTTGCCTCTGAAAACACTCTTCATAAAAGAGTCGACAGTGAAGTCTATTCCCCTGTCTGTCAGGGTTTTTCGGGCTTTTTCAGGGCTCTGACCACAGCCTGCGGCCAGGTTCAGCAGCAGCAGGAAAACAATAATCCAGGTTGCGTACTTCATGTGAATTCCACCGCCTTCAGGATATCACTCTATGAAATTACGCGCCTATTGTAGCAGGAAGAGAAAGCACAGACAAGCATGGCCAAGAAGCGTTATCCTGTCTCGATCATCTGCTTATTGATTAATCGATCTTCACCGATGGCTGTTTGTGTATTCTCCCTCATGATCCTTGCAGAAATAATTAATAGCAAGAAAAGTACCTATCCGGTTAGACATGTCCTCACTTGAACGCTGCTGGTTGTGAGTGCTATAATCTGTGAGAAAACGGTTTGTGAAAGGGGTCATGATACAAATGTCTACAGAAAGAGCACTGGCCGCTGCGGGATTCGAAAAGGCACTGGAAGTGGGACGTCCGCCAAATGTACGAAGGTTGTTCCCTAATTCCCGGGCGCTTCTGATAAGCGGGAAGTTCATCGATCGGGCCATGATAGCCAAAGGGAACGCTGTCGCTCTGGCCGCCAATGGCCGGAATAGTTTTGTCATCCGAGGTATACTCCGAGCCGCCCAGCGCGCAAATGCGGCAGTGATTATCGAAATTGCCCGCTCCGAGGGCGGGGCATCCGCTTACTGTGGTGTCAACTACTGGAACATGGCCAGGATCGTTGATTCTATTTGTAACGAACTGGGGATTACCATTCCCGTGGCCATACACGCCGACCACTACGGGATCAAGAAACCGGAGGATGTCGAAGCGGCCCTGGTGGAAATTCCCACCATATTCCAGGCGGGCATCACGTCTATTGCCATCGACGCTTCTCACCTTCCGGATGACCAGAATCTGCTGGCCAACCTTAAGCTCAATTCCGTGGTACCAGATTGGGCCGGTCTGGAGACCGAAGTGGGAGAAATCAAGGGCAAAACTGGACTCTCCACTGTCCCGGAAGCCAAGTTCCTTATACAGGGGCTCAACGCCCACGGTATAGCTCCCGACTGGATTGCGCTCAACAACGGGACCACGCATGGTCTGGAAGCAAGTTCCCAGGGTATCCAGGTGGATTTGACTGCGGAGATACACAATGCCCTGACGGAGTATGGTATTTCAGGCGCGCAGCATGGCACCTCGGGGAACAGCTCCGATAGATTAAGACAGATCGCCAAGGAAACCCGGACCACCAAGGCCAACGTGGCCACGGCGTTGCAGATGATTTCCTGGGGCTTGAAGGTCAATGACTACGGCAATGCCCAGCTTGACGATGACGGCAACTTCATCAAGGTGGAAGGTGAAGGAGTCACCGAGGAAATGTGGGACGCCATGGTGGTTTACGCCAATGAGAAGGGCATCAAGGGAGGTAATTACAAGAAGCTAAACCTTCCTTTTGAGAACAAGCTGCTTGGGCAACCGACCGATGTGCGGGAGCGTATGATCCGGCGGGTAGAGGATTTCGCCTTCAACATGATCACCAATGTCTTCAATGCGCGGGATACCGCTGATCTGGCCATCGAAGCCATTCTCAAGGCAGACGGTTACAGTCCCGGTCCGAAAGTCGGCCGTCTTGACGATCCTGGCGAGTGGACCGAGGAAAAGATCAGGTCGAAAGCCGCAGAGATCGATTCCGACAAAGGTGAAGAAGGAGATTTCGACGATTGAACCTGGAGAAGTAAAAAACAAAAAGAGAGAGTTGTTCCTATTCAAGCAGAACAACTGGACTCCTTCTGTACCGTATACCATTGTTGATCAGGTAGCAGAGAAAACGGTATTCACCGTAAAGCGTCATGGCCGGGAACTGCAGCTTGTTAACGCTGCCGATGAACTGGTCCTGGAAATGACGCTGAAGAAAGTGATTAGTATCAAAGCCGAATACCTGGTCTCTGAGCATGGTCACGCTGTGGGTTCAGTGCGGGCCAAACCATCATTTCTCCGGCTCGGTTATGTGTTGCTTTCCCCGGAAGAATCTGTCCTGGCTCACCTCACCGAGGAAGAATCAATAGGGAAAGCGTTGTGGAAGAAGATTATCCCCTTTTCCCGGAGAATTTTCATGTTTCAAATCCCCGGGAGGGGACCTGTCGGTACATTTACACGGGAGAAATTTACACAATACGCGCTTGATCTGCCTTCGGGAGTGATCAATCGCGGTCTCATTTTCTGTGCTTCTCTAATAATCATGGAAACGTTCTCCCGGCGGCAGATGAATGATTATTAGCAGATGCAGGATTATTAATCCGTGTAATTCACGAATGTTCGGATTATCAATTTTCTGGTGAAATAGTGCGCGTGCCGGTTGACGCAGACGGCTGCCCCCAGCTTCATGGATTAGCAAGGTGACATGCGGATTTTGGTTGACGCAGACGGCTGCCCCCAGCTTCATGGATTAGCAAGGTGACATGCGGATTTTGGTTGACGCAGACGGCTGCCCGGTACGGCATATAATAGTTCGAATTGCCCGGTCCCGAGGTGTGCCGGTAGTAATGGTTGCCGATACGAATCACCGAATTGAAGACGGGTACTCCGAAGTCATCATCACCGGCCAGGGCAGGGATGCAGCAGACCTCGCTCTTATCAACCACCTCGAACCGGGTGACATTGTGGTCACTCAAGATTACGGTGTGGCGACCATGGCGCTGGCAAAGCGGGTGCGGGCGGTGAGCCAAAACGGATTCGAATACACGGAAACCAATATCGACCAGCTTCTGTTCAGGCGTTTCCTGTCACGGAAAGTAAGAAAATCAGGGGGCAAATCCCCGAAAATCAAAAAACGTTCTACCGACGACGACGAACGGTTTGAAGAGTTGCTTATCAGGCTTCTCGAAGAGAAGGATGAGCCGGACTGACGGTAGCAGGTTTCCGGCCTTGCCGTACGTTTGCCTGGAAGACGGTTGTTATGATGGTGGTCTGGTTCCGTAGTACTGGTAATAGTCTACCTTGATCCTACCGTTATACAGTTTTCTCCGCCGGTGCGCTTTGCGTCCGTAGAGCTGTTCGAAGCGGTCGTGCGAGGTGAGTATATACACTGACCAGGTCCGGAGTTTCTTCAACCGGGCGCCCATGGTTTGGTACAGTTGCTCTACTTCGTTCCGCTTTCCGATTCGCTCGCCGTACGGCGGATTAGTGATGACGATGCCATAGTCTTCGGATAACTCTGCATCAGCAAAGGAGTTCACGGAATACCGTATTGTGTCACTGACCAGTGCCCTGGCGGCATTGTCTCGTGCGGCAGCCACCGCCCGATCGTCATGATCGGACGCGCAGATAGCAAGATCGATGTAATAGTCGCTCATCGCCTTAGCATTTGCCCGGGATTTATCCCACCGCTTCTTCCCAATTCTCGGCCACGTTTCTGCGGCGAAAGCCCGGTGAAGACCGGGAGCTATATTGCGCCCGATCATGGCTGCTTCAATAGGAATAGTCCCTGAACCGCAAAAGGGGTCCACCAGCAGTCGCCCCGTTTTCCAGTAGCTTAGCTGAATCATCGCCGCTGCCAATGTCTCCTTGAGAGGGGCTTCTGTGGATGATTTACGGTAACCTCGTTTGTGCAGGCCCTGACCACTGGTATCGATGGTCAAGGTGGCGGTGTCTTTCAGAATCGAAACCTGTATGGTGAAGGAAGGCCCGTCTTCTTTGAACCAGTCGGTCTCATATCTGGTTTTGAGGTTTTCCACCACCGCTTTCTTCACAACTGACTGGCAGTCCGGGACGCTGTGAAGCCTTGATTTAACCGATTTTCCCGTAACGGTGAACTTGCCGTCTTTAGTAATCCACTGGTCCCAGGGAAGCTTCCTGGTCCCTTCGAACAACTCGTCAAATGAGCGGGCCTTGAACTCTCCCATGAGCAGCAGCACTCTGTCGGCGGTTCTCAGCCAGAGATTTGATTCGGTGATGGCATCCTCGCTGGCTGCATAGAGTACTTTCCCGTTTTCGACCCGGGATACGGTAAATCCGAGGGCTTCCACCTCCCTTTTTACAATTGCCTCCAGGCCGAATGACGATGTGGCCACCAGGGTTAGTTCTGACATTGCCTGTATCCTCCGGTTGAAAGATTATCAGAATTACAGGCGCATTGTACAGGACGGGAGAGTGGTATGGGAAGTAAGACATAGAGGTAATGAACGAGAAGAGTACTAATAAGGCTAGTTACTTTCAATACAGAACAGTATCAAGTCTTGCAACGATAATAAACATCGTTCTGATATGTACGTTCTTTTATGCTTTGCAGACTACGTAATCATTCACGCTACGTAATCATTCACGCTACGTAATCATTCACGCTACGTAATCATTCACGCTAC
>CAYSPT010000074.1:5463-11511 GCA_964432985.1 uncultured bacterium | reverse complement strand
TTCACGCTACGTAATCCGCGTTTGCTCCGATACCCAGATAGCTGAGGTCGGCGTCCGAAGGCACAGCAGCTTCCGATGTCGGTGGTGGCTGTGGTGGAGCAGCCGCAGCGGTGAGTGCTGGCCCGGCCGGTTCCGACATGCTCGCCGGTTGCGGCATCGAGGTGCTGACAGCTGAGAGTTCCGGCATCCGTGTTCACCTCCATGTCAATGTGTACGGTTTCATCCTCTGAAAACCTTATCTAGTTATGCCGGCAGCACTTATAGTATTAGTGCACCACTTCAAGTATACGATGAGATTCATTATTTTACAAGTGCCCAAAAAACAACGCTTTTAACAATCGGTTTACTGATTGGGTTATTCTCAAGCAATGTATCTGATAATTACACTTGAGTATACTCGTCTGCTTCTGAGATAATCCTCAAGCAGGAAGAATAGAAAGAAAGGTGATCGAGTATGACGACAAAGCTTAAGCGGGTTGCCCAGGCTCTTGAAAAGAACAGAATGACCTGTCTGTTGGCTGGGGATGCCGTCGAAGCGCGTGATTTAGCTCTTGGGTTGATAAAGAAGGAGCACATCATCGGACTCGGTGGTTCGGTGACCATGGACCAGATCGGAATTCTGCCGTACTTGAAAGAGAACGGCTACCGTCTGCTTGACCGGTACGATTCCGCTTTGACAGGTGAAGAAAGATTTGCCCTGCTTCGGCGTTCCGCCACTGCCGATGTTTTCCTGTGCAGTACCAATGCCGTCACGGAAAACGGTGAACTGGTCAACAAAGACGGTGCCGGGTCCAGGATGGGACCGGTCATTTTCGGCCCTAAAAAGGTGATTCTTTTCTGTGGCCGCAACAAGATCGTTCCGGATGTTCAAGCAGCTCTCACCAGGATTGAGCATCACGCTGCCCCCTTGAACGCCGCCAGGCTTAATCAGAACGTCCCCTGTGTAAAGTCTGGAAGATGTATGGACTGCAGTTCGGGTGACCGGATCTGCTGCTCGACGGTCATACTGCACCAGCAGAGGATTCCGGGCCGGATCACGGTGATCCTGATCGACGAAGACCTGGGATATTGAAACCGGGCGCACTGACTGGAAATAGCTTCCGATTCAATTGCCTATTTCATTGCGAAATGATACAATGATTAAACATTTCATAAACGGTAAGGACTAGATATTCATGGGTTGGTTTGACTGGTATGAACCCGGTAGTACGCTGACGTGCCCAGTATGTGATACGAGCCTCACCGAGTGGCAGGGAAAAAACGGTCCATGCGGTCTTTTCGTATGGCGTCAGGGAAGTGCGGCGCCTGTGGAGCAAAAGATCGAGAAGGATATATCCATCGAAGTCGAAAAACGTGAAAAAATGCGTTTACCCGATGAGTTCATCATCTATTCCCACGGGTGCTCGTGCCCCTTCCCGGTACTGGCAAACGGCCGGTGCAACGGTGGAATCTGGATGGAAACCGAACTGGTCACGTCACAAAACGCCGTACAACTGCATCACGAAACCGAAGAACAATTCACGCAGAGAAAGCAGTGGCTGGAAGGTACCGGCGCCGGAGCGGGACTTGCCCTGGGAGCAAATGTGCAAAAACGTATCTGGTCGATGTCGGTACTGAAGTAGCCTGCCGGAGGGGCCGCATCGTGCGAGCAGTTGTGCAGAGAGTCAGAGAGTCCCGGGTTGACGTGGACGGGAAAACAGTCGGCCGGATCGAAGCGGGGCTCAACGTGCTTCTGGGAGTGGAGTCCGGCGACACCGATAAGGACCTGGCCTGGATGGTGGATAAGGTCCTGAATCTTCGGGTGTTTGCGGACGAAGCGGGGAAGATGAATCTTTCTCTGCTGGACGTCGGTGGCGAAATGCTGGTGGTGAGTCAGTTTACCCTCCTTGGCGACTGCCGAAAGGGCAGGCGTCCCAGTTACATCTCGGCTGCGCAGCCACAAGAAGCGGAACGTCTTTACCAGGTTTTCATCGAACGGGTTCGTTCTCGTGGGATCAACGTTGCCCAGGGAGTCTTCAGAGCCATGATGGACGTGCATATTGTTAACGATGGACCTGTAACTATCCTGCTGGACAGCCGCAAGCGCTTTTAAACCGGTCAATTCAACTACTGTCAGGCATTATCTTTGTGTATGCGACCACTTTGTATTCATATTCGAGTTTGATGTTTTCTTTGGAAATTCGATCTCCAAAATACATTGTCATCAAAGCTAACGCGTCATCAAAGGATTCAAATTCAAAGGCTGTATCGATGTAAGTAACAGAAAATCCATGTTCCTGGTAGAACGCTGGGCCCTCCGCTATTGGGGTGGAAGCCAATCGACAAAACTCATCATTGCCAGCGTTATCAACAATGATTATCGTACCTCCATGTTTAACCACGCGTTCTGCTTCTCTCAGACCTTTTGATTTGTCACTACCCGGAAGAAAATAAGCCCACGTAGCATAAACCGCATCGAAGTAATTATCGTGAAATGGGATGCTCTCAGCAGAGCCTTTCACCCATAATCGATTGTTGTTAAAATTCACCATTCCATTCGACGGCTCCAGGCAGATGACATCGGCAACTGTAATTCGTTTCGCTGTATAACCGTCACCGGCACCAATATCCAGAATAAGACCCTGCGGCAGGTGGCTGTTCAGAAAGTCAATAACCTTACCCTGGCGATCCATGCTGGAGCGCTCGATTGCAAACATCTTTCTGTCTCGTGCACCATAAAATGGAATTACATCATTCATTTTTCTCTCCTGACGGTCTGTGCTACAAATCTTCGTTCCAGTCGATGGTGGTGCTGGTACCAGACTGCCAATCACTTTTTAATAAAGCATAGGTCACTGCATCATAATATTTGTTTTCAGAATCCGGCCAGGCTTTGCGATAGTAAGCTTCCTTAACCCAACCACATGCTTTGAAAACACGCCGCATGGCGATATTGTCTACACGGGTATGCCCTTCGATTCTGTGTTTGTCTGTCTGAGTAAAAACATAGTGAGCTAACCAATTAACAATTTTTCGGCCAATACCCCGATTACGAACTGACGATTTCAAACGCAGGTCAAATATCGGTGTAATATCGGTGAATTCGTGCAAACTGATGATGCCAACAGGTTCGGGCTGACAATCAAGGTAAATCCAGAAGGTCTTATTGTCTTCTCCAGTGTAAAACCCGTTGGAAATGGATTTCCTAACTTGATCCAGGGTAGGGCATTTGGATCCATGAAACGGCCAATTTTCGTCAACAATCCAATGAGCTAATTTTTCCGATTGGGAATCTTCATATGGTTGAAAGGTTAGTTTATCTTCCCAAACACTTTTTACCTTATATTTTGATCTAATCGCCCGAGTGCATTCATTGTCATCCATATTGATCGTTGCTATACCGGCGATAACAGCTTGTTTGCCTTCAATAAGGTCTATTGCAGCTGATATCTGTGCTCCTGTCTCTACCCATTCATCAACAATTAGTACACGCATTCCAGTCGTCAAAATATCCTGTCTAATTTCTAATGTTTTGATCTGTCCTGAATAATCACAAAATGTTTGACTATCTGTTGCGACAGGAAATTTCCCTCCTTTTCGAATGGGAACAATTCCTACATTCATTTTCTGAGCTATGGCTGTTCCGAGAATAAAACCCAATGAGTCAATACAACCCACGCAATCAATTTCAGACGCTGCAAAACCTGAAACAAGATCGGTCACGAGAGAACTAAAGTCATCATGATTGAGAAAGAGAGGGGTTACATCGTAACGATTTCCTCTTGTTTCTGTGTCAATTTTCTTCAAATATGGTTTCATATTTTTTTCAGAGAAAACATCCTCTGGTCCTCTCCTATGTATTCCATTGAAGGCATCCTAATCGCGCTGGCGGGGCTTATCTTTGAAACCGGGATTGATAATTCCCAGCTTACGAGCACGATTATTGTGCTCCCTGGCCAAATCGTAAGCACCGCTCTGGGAATAGTATATAGCCAGCCGTGCGTGCGCACGGGCAAAGCCAGGATCGATAACGATGGTTCTCCGGTACTGTTCCATGGCTTTGTCCTGGTTCCCAATCCCTTCGTATACCTGCCCCAGGTTGAAGGCGGCATCTGCAAATCCCGGTTCGAGATCCAGGGCTTTTGACAGAAGAGAAGCTGCTTGTTCGAAGTCGTTGTCGCTGGCGTACTCCATTCCCAGGCAGAAATAGCCGTAGGGGCTGTAAGGGGCGTGCCGGATGAGTGATTTATACAATTCTATGCACTCTGCTTTTCTCCCCAGGTTTTTGTAAATGAGTCCCAGGTTATGATATTGGCGCGGGTTGTCCGGTTCCAGCTCAATACCTTTTCTGTACCAGGTAATAGCTGCTTCAAGTTTTCCCGTGATATTGTACACGCACCCCAGCCCGAACACGGCGTTGGCCAGGTCCGGCTGCAGTTCAATAGCTTTCTCGAACATTGATATTGCTTCCGGGTAGCGTTTGAGGGCTGTGAATTCGAATCCCATGTAATTGTATCCCAGAGCGCAGTCCGGCAGATGCTTTATCATTTGGCGGTACAGGGCGATACTGTCCTGGCGTTTTCCAATACTGGCATACTCGACACTGCAGTTGTAGTAGGCGTCGATATAGTAGGGATCGTGTTCGATGGCTGCCAGGTAGCTGTCAATGGCATTGTCCGTCTGTCCGGCTTCAGCATACGACATACCAAGCGAGTTGTGGGCCCGCGGGTTTCCGGGTTCGGACTTGACCGCGCTGGCCCAAAGGGTGACCGGGTTTTTCCAATCGAGGTTCCTCTTTATGGTGGTGTACGAATACAACAAGCTTACTCCCAGGGCGATATATATCGCAAAGGTGGCACCCTTTTTTTTAGGAAACAGCCGGGTGAGTACCCCGGAGAGACAGCTAAACGCGCTAGCCAGCACCAGGCACAAGCCCAGCGAAGGAATATAGAGCCGCTGCTCGGCAAAGGGACGCCCGGCGATGAATATGATGTTTGAGGCGGGGAGAAGAGTTATCACGGTCCACGCCAGGCCATAAGAGGTCAGTTTGTACCTCCTGGTGGTAACCACGACTGCTCCCAGAAGGACCACGAGTCCCAGGCAGGACAACCAGACCTCGGTTTGCAAAAAGGAATTAGGAACCAGAAAGTGATGATCAACAGACAGACCGATCGGGAACAGGAGCAGTTTGAGATATCGTCCAATGGTCATCATAACCGTCATGATCTGCTGCCAGAGGGTTATGGGCATGGGATTATCGTACATTGACACCGAGCCCAGGATAGTTTTCTTGATGACCAGGTAGACTGCTGCAGTCACGTAAAACGGTAAGGTGAATCCCAGCGAGTGTTTCCAGGTGTTTTTCGGCTTGAAAAGGACAATCGCCGCGCCGATCATTACCGGCAGAGAAAAGGCCATCTCCTTGGTGATAAAGCCCAGTATGAAGCACGTCAGGCCGGCAATGTATACGGTGATTCGCTTGAGCGTCGAACCGGAACGCAGGAAGGAAAAGTACAGGAGAAAACCGGCCAGGTAGAATAAAAACGTGATAAGCTCCGAACGGTTTTTTATATAAGCTACAGCTTCGGTGTGGATGGGATGGACCACGAAGAAGAACGCAGTTAAAAACGGAACGGTTACCGTTTCCGACGAGGGATTCATCCGCCGGAAAGGCGGATCCATCGGCGGAGCCGATTTGAACGGAGTCACCATCTTTGCCAGGCGTAGCATCAGCAGGTAGACCAGGACGCAGTTGGCCGCGTACAGCAGCAAGTTGGTCAGGTGATAACCCCAGGGATTAAGTCCCCACAGAGCGAAATCCAGGGCAAAGGTGACCGTTCTGAAAGGGCGGTAGGTTTTCCCTCCCGGATGACAGTTCTTCCAGTACTCCAGGCTGAAGAAAAAAGGTATGTTCGCTGTGTCTCTGATAAAGGTATTATTGATGATCAATGCCTTTTCATCGTAGACAAAGGAATTGCCGAATGTGTTGAAGTACAGCAGGACGGCCAGAAGAACCAGCAGGCCGGATACTAAGGTATGCTTTGTTTTCAAAAGCGATCATACCCTCAT
>CAYSPT010000074.1:0-5363 GCA_964432985.1 uncultured bacterium | reverse complement strand
GTTCAGTCTTTTTTCTGTTTCCGGACAGTTTCAGCCAGAATCCGGCAGACCGTGTCAAACACGCTGTCCACGGATAGTGCCTGCAGGCAGAGATTGTTAACACACGGTGACTGCCGGCCGTTGTAGGCATTTACACAGGGACTACACGCTAAAGCGGCATACATGATGTGATTTCGTGTTGACAGCGATCCGAAGATCGCAGGTGTTTCGGGGCCGAAGAGGGTGACTACCTCAACCGGTGTCAGGGCCGCGAAATGTGCCGGGCCGGAATCATTGGTCACCAGCACCTCGGCCAGGGTATAGACACCCAGCAACTGCCTGAATGTGGTCCTGCCGGCCAGGGAGAAGCAGCGGTCAGAGTCGATCCCCGTGACCAGCCGATCAATCTCTGCGCGTTCTTTCTGCTGTCCAGTGAATCCGATCAGGATATTCGGGTAACGTTCGATCAACCGCTGGGCCAGTTCCACGTAGTGGTGGGAGGGCCATCTTCTCAGCGGCAGAAGATCACTGCAGTTGGCGTTCAAAAGAATCAGTCTGCTGCCGTCTTCCCAATTGGATGACGTGGCCAGCATGGTCCTGACCTCTTTCACCGTCAGGGAATCCGGGGTAAACTTCGGTATTGTCCCTTCGTCAACCTGGAGCGCGACCTCCAGGGCCGGCAGATCGCCGGGTGGTGTCCGGGCTGCCTCCACCATGGCCAGATACATGCGGCTTATGTGTAGGTGAGGATTGTAATTGAGACGATGCGTCATCAGATCGCCGCGGTACGGTCCCCCTCCGGCGAAGGAATGGAAACCCACTCGCAGGCCGGCTCCTGACAGAAATGCCAGGATAGCCGAGAACCGGGAGAAAAATTCCATCTCTATCGTTATGTCGGGTTTGAGAAGGAGGATTTTGATGAGGGATGAAACGGTCCCCCACAAAAACGAGCCGAATCCCCTGGTGGGTATAGTGATGATATTATCCAGCGGAATAATGTCCAGTGGTTCGAATATGGCGCTGTTCTCTTCGAAAACCAGAAAAAAAACATTTCGGCGGCCGACCATTTCCACCGCGCGGCTAATAGCGGGACAAGCCAGAACGGTGGCGCCCTGTTCGGCCAGCTTGATAAAGAGAATGCGTTTGCAGCCCTTGTGTTTACCGGTGTGCTTCCCTCCGGACAACCGGGCAAACAGAGTGAAGAGAAAACACAGGGGGACACCCAGCCAGCGGTCCAGGAACCGCATGGTTGCCACCTTCATTGCCCGCCACCTCCAATTCTCTAGTATAGCCAACCATGAATACGGCTGTCAAAATAATGCAGTTTCATTCTTCTTGATTTACTGGATAAGTGTTTGGCAACTTTTTTGCTTCGGAAGTACGCTCAAAGGTATAATTGCAATGAATGTCATTACGGGTGTGAGCCCGTGATGGAGGGAGCGATATGAAACTCAAGGATTCCTTGTACGCGGGAAGCTGCATTGTTAAAGCTGCGTTGCTTAATAAACGTGTGCCCCTGGCAGTGAGCTATCTTATCACTAACCGGTGCAACTACTCGTGCGCGTACTGCGGCCGGTGGAAGAAAAGCGAGCCGGAACTGGCCACCGACCAGGTGCTCTACATGATCAAGGAGCTCGGACGGCTCGGTACCAGGTTCCTCCAGATTACCGGCGGGGAGCCGTTTCTTCGTGAAGACCTTATAGCCGTGGTCAGGGCCGCCGGGCACCAGGGATTTTTCGTTGGTGTTAACACCAACGGAGCGCTCATGGAACAGAACCTGGAAGTGTTGCATTATATCGATTCCGTTACCTTCAGCCTGGACGGACCGGTGGAGGTGCACGAACAGGTGCGTCCGCAAGGATCATTCGCCACCGCTATAAATGCTATCGACATGGCCCGTTGCCGCGGTGTCAGCGTCCAGATCAATACTACCTTGACCCGGCACAACACCGGCTGCATCGATTACCTGGTGGATCTGGCTCGGGAGAAAGGGGCGGTCATCTCGTTTCAGCCGTCGTCCCCCAGGGTGCTGTCGGGGACCGGGGATAATCCAGTGGCCGGGGAACGGGAAGCGATTATCGAAGGGCTTAAGCGTCTCGAAGAACTGCGGCGCCGGGTGTCGAATATAAAGAATTCGAAGCTGGTTCTCAAGTACATGAAAATGTGGCCGTTTCAGCAGGGGCTGGTCTGCGCCGGGGGACGCATCTTCTACCGTGTGGCTTCAGGCGGTGATGTCAGAGTGTGCGGCCGGTACCGCCTGCCGCCGGGAGAACCCTATCCGAACATACTGCACCACGGGGTGGAACCTGCGTTGAAAATGGTCAAGGAACCATCATGCGGCACCTGCTACAACGTCACCCGTTTGAGAATCAACCTTCTTTACGATCTTCTTACCCTGCACTGGGGGGTGTTCACATGAGAGCCGTCAGCCGGAGGATCATTCATCTGCACGGTGGCGATTTCTGGAAAATAGTAGAACAGGTTCTGGGAAGGCGGGTAACCGGGGGATCTTGTATCGAAGAGTTCGAACAGGTTTTTGCCGACTTTGTGGGAACCCGGCACGCGGTCTCGGTTGCCACCGGCCGTCTCGGCCTGCGGCTCGTTCTAAATTCGTACAAATTTCCCGAAGGGTCCGAAGTACTGTTGCCCGCGTACGAAGATCTCAGCGTGCCCAGAGTGATAGCGGACTGCGGCTTGAAACCGGTGTGCGTCGATATCGATCCTTGCACCCACACCATCGCTCCCGAGGCGATTTCCGAGCGGTTGACGGACAGGACCGTGGCGGTGGTGGCAGCCCATCTTTTTGGTATCCCCTGCGACATGGACGGTATCAGGCAGGTCCTGGCCGGTCGTGACATTGCGCTTATCGAGGACTGCGCCCACGCCGTGGGCTCCACCATCGGAGAACGGCACGTGGGGACCTTCGGGGATGCAGCCTTTTTCAGCTTTCACACTACCAAACCTTTTATGACCTTCGGAGGGTGCATGGTTACTACCGACGACCACCGCATTGCCGAGGAGGTGCGAAAGAATGTGCAGTCGCTTCCGTATCCTTCTACGGTGTCACTGCTGAAGAGAATCGTGTCCGCTTACGTGATGCACCTGATAACCCATCGCCGGCTGTTTCCCCTGATTCTGTACCCCATGCTGAGGATTCTCGACCGGTTCGACGTCGATCCCGTCTCGGTCTACAACCGTACCATGCGTCCTTCGGTGAAAATACGGCACACCGCTGCCAGGTTCACCAACCTCCAGTCTTGTGTCGGCCTGAAGCACCTGGAACGGGCAATTGAATACAGAGACCAGAGAAGAAGAAACGCGGCGATTCTGCACCAGGCGCTAAAAGGTGTGACGGACACCCTGGCATATTCTGAAGGATACAATGGCTATTTCTACATCGCTTTGACTGACCGCTTACCCCAGGTGCGCCGCAGGTTGCTCAGGTTCGGAGTAGATACCGGGTACGGATTGATGAGAGATTGCTCTGGTGAGACCGGTGATACCGGGTGCTGTCCTCACACGGCCGATGCCCTGTCAAAAAGCCTGCAGATTCCCATCTACGAGACACTGACCGAGCGGGATGTCCGCCGTATCGCGCGGCGGGTGGCGGCGGTATTATCCTTGAGCTAGCTGTGAAACAAGCGTGGCATGCAGGTGGCGTACACGGCAAACCAGGAAAATGCGGCTGTTTCCGAGCCGTAATAAAAATACTACTGCATTTTTCGGGTTATAATGCTGTAGAATGTTGGACGTTTGGAGAATGATACCTATGGATGATACCGGGGAAACGCCCCCTGGGCGGAAACACACTCTGGCAGCCAGAATCGGTCTGAGCCTGGTCAGTTTGCTGGTGTTTCTCTGTCTGCTGGAGGGGGGACTCCGCCTGGCCGGCCGTTTTTACACCGCCAGCCGGCGCGGGAAAGATTCTTCTCTGGGACCCGGTTCGATTATCAGATACGAAGCTCCGGACAAGGAGCCTGTCGGACAGTCCGTTGCTCCCGTGGCCGGTAATATCGTGCTGTGTGTGGGCGACTCGTATACCTTCGGGGGATTGTCGGACTACGAGCACACCTATCCCGTTTTCCTCCAGGGGATAATTGACGAGAAGGGGCTGGGTGATTCGGTCAAGGTCATCAACGGCGGGGTGTGTGAATACAACTCCAGGCAGGTGCTGATTCGCCTTCCGGAACTGCTGAAGAAGTACCATCCCAACGTGGTGGTGCTTCTGGTGGGGTCGGCAAACCGGTTCAACCTGGCCGGTTTCGATCCCGGTGGTGGAAGCGGCCGTTTGTCGAGTGTTTTGCGGGGCCTGAGAGTGTTCAAAATGGGGCATATCATTGCCGTTAACCTGAAAGGGCGGTACATGAAATGGCGAAGCGGTCGCCGAACAGGCTCAAGCAGTGGCGGCGCAGGCTCATCCGGACGCGGCGCAGACTCATCCAGTCGCCGGGCAGGCTCGTCTGGCCGTAGCACCGGCTCGGTCTCTTCTTCATTGACCGGCGGCTCCGGGGGGACCTTTGGTCCGGACGGGTACGCAGTACGGACAGTGGGGAGCCTGGCCGGGGAACACCTCAACCGGATGTCCCAAATTGCACATCTGCCGGATAATCCTTCTCCCGTGGAGCGGTTCTGGTTCTTGATGAACACCGGTAACGCCGGGCAGGCCGTCCAGTTTGCCGAGCAGGCGGTGTCCGGAGGAACGGCTTCGATGGAGCTTCTCTGTTCGCTTGGATTCATGTACGGCCAGATGGGTAATATTGAGCGAGCACTGGAAT
This sequence comes from uncultured bacterium, assembly GCA_964432985.1. GTDB lineage: Bacteria > Muiribacteriota > CAYSPT01 > CAYSPT01 > CAYSPT01 > CAYSPT01. The sequence goes on along the minus strand of CAYSPT010000074.1, from coordinate 609 downwards.
TGTTGGGAAAAGCCCGGACGAATGATTCTGAATCATACCTGGCCCGGGCCCACCAGGCGCTCATTTTCGGTAACCTGAGTAAAAATTATGTTCATCAAAACAACTACGATTCTGCGGTTGAATACCTGCTTAAAGCCATCGAGGCCGATCCGCTCGACCACGATAATTACTATTACCTGGTAAAATCATACGAATTACAGAACCGATTCAGCGCCCGGGAAATACTGCAGGTGTTCGACTCGATGCTGAAAGTCGATACGGCGCTGAAAGACAATGAGCTGTATGTCCGCTACAGCGGATATTTCCGCAACCGTGAAACGTGGGAAATAAAGATTGAAACGTGGCTCGCCGGTGACCTGGAAGACATTGCTTCGGTGTGTCGGAAAAACGGAGTCCAGCTGGTTGTTCAGAACTACCCGTACCCTCACAAAGCGGCCAACAAGGCACTGGCGGCGCTCTCGGGGGAATACAGGTTTCCGTTTGTGGACAACTGCTCGCATTTCAGCCGGTTGACGGCGCAGGAGCACTGGCAGAAATACTTTCTGGACGATGATCACTGCACGCCCCAGGGGCATGCTGTCATGGCTCGGAATGTGTATGATGTTCTGG
>CAYSPT010000073.1:7988-24402 GCA_964432985.1 uncultured bacterium | reverse complement strand
GCTCGCTTGAGCGTGGCGTTTGACGGATTGACGCTTTACGGGCAGGACCCGGACGAGTCGCCGGACATCTTCGGGAAAATCGGCGAAAGCGGTGTCAGTATCTGCACCCTTAAAGACATGGAAAAGCTGTTTGCCGGCTTCGACCTGGCCAGCCCGTGTACCTCGGTTTCCATGACCATCAACGGTCCGGCACCCATCATCCTGGCCATGTACTTCATGACCGCCTGCCGCCAGCAGGAGGAGAAACTGGGCCGCAGCCTGAAAGACGATGAAAAAATCGAGCTGTACCGGTGCCTGCGGGGGACGGTTCAGGCAGACATCCTGAAAGAAGACCAGGGGCAGAACACGTGCATCTTCTCCATCGATTTCGCCCTGAAGATGATGGGGGACGTGCAGGAATACTTCTCCCTTCACAAGATAAAAAACTACTACACCATCAGTATCAGCGGTTATCACATCGCCGAAGCCGGGGCCAACCCGGTCACCCAGCTGGCCTTCACTCTGGCAAACGGGTTCCATTACGTGGAGTACTTCAAAAACCTGGGAATCGAGGTTGATGACTTCGCCCGTAACCTCTCATTTTTCTTCTCAAACGGTATGGAACCCGAGTACTCGGTGATCGGCCGGGTGGCTCGGCGCATCTGGTCCATCGCCATGCGGGAGAAGTACGGCGCGGGTGCGCGATCGCAGAAACTGAAGTACCACATCCAGACCTCGGGCCGTTCTCTGCACGCCCAGGAGATCGCCTTCAACGATATCCGCACCACCCTGCAGGCGCTGCTGGCGTTCTACGACAACTGCAACTCGCTTCACACCAACTCCTACGACGAAGCGGTGACTACCCCTACCGAGGAATCGGTACGGCGGGCCATGGCCATCCAGATGATCCTCTCAAAAGAGTTCGGTATGCTCAAGAACGAGAACATCAACCAGGGCTCTTTCATCATCGAAGAGTTGACTGACCTGGTGGAAGCGGCGGTCCTGGAAGAGTTCTACCGACTCTCTTCCCGCGGCGGTGTCACCGGCGCCATGGAGAAACAGTACCAGCGGGCCAAGATACAGGAGGAGTCGCTGTACTACGAGGAGCTGAAGCACAACGGCGAGTATCCCATCATCGGGGTAAACACCTATCTCCCGGACACGCCTTCGGAAAATCCCTATGAAGAAATGACGCTCAGCCGGGCCGCTGAGGAGGAAAAGAAGTTGCAACTCGATAGTCTCAGGGCCTTCCAGGAGGAGCACCGTGACCGGTGCGCAGAGGCGCTTCAGAACTTGAAGAAAGTAGTACTCGAGGGCGGCAATATCTTCGCCGTGCTGCTTGATACGGTGCAGTACGCGTCGCTGGGGCAGATCACCGGGCTTCTATATGAAATAGGCGGCAAATATCGTCGTAACGTGTAATAACGGCGGGTGCTTTCGTAATATGTAAAGCCCCAACAAATATAGAAGAAACGTGTAAATTGGGTGAGTACTATCGCAACAGATAAATCCCCAACAAATACCGGAGGAACGTGTAATAATGTTTGGTGCTTTCGCAATATGTAAAGCCCCAACAAATATCGTCGTAACGTGTAATAACGGCGGGTGCTTTCGCAATGTGTATAGCCTCAACAAATACCGGAGGAACGTGTGACACGATGGTTTGATTTAAAAGCGGTTTTATTACGATCCAAAAAAAATGAATAGCAGCGGTTCACCTGCCGTCTATGGAGGTGAAAACCAAATGAAGGAGGTAACAGTGATGCGTGGAATGACAAGCAAGTGGTGGAAGGTACTGGTACTGGTGCTGGTGGTGGCCTTGCTGGCGCCCGCGGGCCTGCTGGCCAAAGGGAAAAAGGGCCCCCGCCGCAAGCCGGGACGTCCGACTAAAGAAGAGCGCCAGGAGCGTAAAGAAAACCGTCAGGAACGCAAGCAGGAGATAAAAAACAAGTATGATGCCGATGGTGACGGCACCTTGAGCGACGATGAGCGTTCGAACCTCAAGGAGCATCTCAAGAACAATAAAAAGGGTCTGGGGCGCCAGATGATTAACAAATTCGACGCCGATGGTGACGGTAAGCTCAATGAAGAGGAGCGGTCCAAGTTCAAGGAGTTCTTGAAGAAGAATAATCCCGGTTTGGGACGTCAGATAATCAATAAATTCGACGCCGATGGTGACGGCAAACTCAATGCAGAAGAGAAAGCAAAGTTTAAAGAATATATCAAGAATAATCCCGGGGCTCTCGGGGGACAGCGCAAAGATATCCCCGAAAAAGTGAAGGAAAAATTTGATGCCGACGGCGATGGTAAACTCAGCGACGAAGAACGCTCGGCCATGCGCGACGCGATTGAACAGCGCAAAGAAGAAAATAAGCAGGAAGCGCTTGAAAAGTATGATGCCGACGGTGACGGTACCCTGAGCGACGAAGAGCGCGAGCAGCTGCAGGCCGACCGCAAAGCCGAACAGAAGGAAAAGCAGGAGCAGAAGCGGCAGGAAATCCTGGAGAAATACGATACCGATGGTGACGGTACCCTGAGCGACGAGGAAAGGGCAATTATCCGCGAAGAGCTGGGACCCCGCACGAAGAAACGACCTCGCAATCGAGGTGGACGACCCGGACCGGGCGGAACTTCCGGCGATGATGATACGGATGATTCCGATACGGGAACAGGCGATCCGGCCGAATCGGATGATGACATATCCGACGACGTGATTGACAGCCTGCTGGAGGATTAGTTTCTCTAACGAGCGTAAATTCTAATTATCCGGGTCCGGAAAGACTTAGCTGACCAGGGACGTGTTTTTTGAACGGAGAAACACCCGGCGGATATCGTGCTCGTTCCAACCGGCGGCGACCAGTTCCTTCCATATCCGGTCCTGCTGGTATCCTGCTTTACGGGCCTTGGTAATGTAGTTCCGTAACGCCTGCTGTGCCCTCGCTCCTTCACTTTGCCAGAGGATGATTCCTAACCCTCTGTCATCATCGACAGGTTTATCCTGCGGAAATTCTATCTTGAATACCAGGGCGCTGGGGGCCACCAGCACAAATCCTATGAAATAGGCCGCGGGAATGGAAAGGACCAGGGTGCCGATAACGGGAATGCCCAGCGTGCAAATACATATCATCATCAGGCCCGCCCGGCCTTCCGGGCCCATGGTAAACAACCATAACCCCCCCACGAGAATGAGGACCGCGTAACCGACCAGAAAACACGTTGATTTAAAAGACCTGGCCGTCAACGTATCTTTAACCGTGTCCACCAATTTATGTAGTTTCATGGTTGATTTTTCTTTCCTGGTGATAGTATCTTCCCTGGCAACACCCTCCGCTTATCCAGGATCACTTCCCAGTACCGGATGAAGGCAACAACCAGGGAAAAATACAGCGGTATCCCCGAGATCACCTCGATGGGAATCCCCCAACACGGAATTGTTATTCCGGAAAAGTTGAGGGTGGCGGTGGGGCCGTAGACACGGAACCCTTTAGCTATCAACCAGGCTTCCACCGGCATGGCGGCGAGCCCGATGAGCAGCACATAGAGCAAAAATCGCAGGATAACACCCAGGTGAATAAACCAGTGGTCAACCGCCTTGAGCGATAACCAGATCAGGACCACCCACCCCAGTGTCTGCACGATACTGATGTCGTGGTACACGTAGGACCAGGCGGGAAAACCAACATTGTTGACCATGGGTTCGATCATCACCTCGAACAGGAAAACGGCCGCCAGGGCGATGAAGAAATCCCGCAGCCACAGGCGTTTCTTAAACGGCAGCACCGGCTCGTCGTTGATGACCAGTTCCCAGTAACGGTAGAATCCCACGATCAACGAGGTGAAGACGGGAACATAGTACAGGATGTTGAAGGGTACTCCCGTCCCGGGGATGGTCCCCCAGATGATCTTCTGCACTTCGGGAGTGTAGCTGCGGATCTCAATCTCCACCACCAGCGCTTCGAGCAGGATGACACTGAACAGCAGGCAGCCGATAATGATAAAGAAACGCCACTCAGGCGCCAGACGCTTTTTCCAGTGGTCCACCAGGACCACGGTAGAGAGAATCAAAGCGGACCAGCCCACGGTCAGTATCCAGCTGACGTCGCGGTACACGTAGGCCCAGATGCCCATCTTGTGATTGTTCCACATAGCCATGGTGAAAAACTCGAAAATTCCCACCCCGACCATGATTACACAGAACCGCAGGGTGATGCGGTTCTGGAAACGGCGCAGCCACCACAGCATTCCCAGGGCGTAGAGCACCACGAGTATCTCGAAGATGATGATGGCGGTAGTGGGAGTGCGGTCAAAGTTCTCCGCGGCAAAATTCAGGGTCATGCCGGCCGGGGCTATCTTTTCAAATATCCGGGCACCAATTGTCATGTTCGTTTCCCTCCACAAAGCCTATGGCTTTCAACCTCTGGTTCTCCGGTTCCGGCTATACACTGTCAAGGACGGACATACTCACTGAACGGCCCGCTTCGGTAATTCGGATCTCTCAGTTTGCACCCGGTCCAGGCGGTCCTTTGATACGGCGGAAGATTACTCAGTTCATCCCAGATAAGGTGCAACGGTTTGTCTCGCACGTTGCCGGCCACGAAATGGTTAAAGTCACAGGGCGTAATTTCGCCGTAGGGAGTGACGTAGAACCAGCGGCTTCCTCCCGAGCAGCCCACGGAGCGGTACGAGGCATTGTAGGGATAGATAAGAAGACCGGGATACCGATCATCGAAACGGTACCGCTCTGAATACGTTATTATTTCATCTATCCAATCTGTTTCATCAAGTTCCCGGTTATCCTTGAGCTTTCCGCTGGGAGCGGCGGCAAAAACCAGGATTTCGTGCACCTTCATGGCCCTCCCCAGGTCGATTATCCGTGGCAGTGTGCCGGTTTGGAGCGAATCGGGCCAGGCGCACACCGAAAAACCAACGGTGAGTCCGGCGCGCTGTGCGGCCCGCACACCGCGCATGGCCTGCTCAAAGATCCCATCCGTTCCTCTCAGTTGATCGTGGGTTTTTGCATCAGGTCCATCGATGCTGACGTACAGTCCATCCAAACCCGCCTTCTTAAGCCCGGCGGCCCGCCGTTCGAGCCCGCCTCCGTAGGTGAACAGAATGACCGTGGAAACGGTTTTGTCAACCGTCCTGATGAGGTCCTCGAGCCCCTCGAAAACCATTGGTTCACCGCCGGTCAGATTGATGACGGAGACACCCATGTCCTGCGCTTCCCTTATCACCCGGCAGCATTCGTCGTATGAAAGCGGCTGCTTTTTGTTCTCCTGGTCCTGGACCGTGGCAAAGCTGCACTGGGGACAGTCCAGGTCGCATCGGTCGGTGATGGCGAAGCTCATCATATTGGGAGTTTTGCGTCCCTGAAGAATCCCGTAAAAATTGCGGGAGATAAAGTTGGCCATCGGCGGGCTGAAGAACGCCGGAGTGGAAAGAGAATAAACGGGATAACCGTCACGCCAGTGAATAATACGGTGGTGGTTCAGGTAGACATCGTAGAGACGGTTGGTGAGATCTTGATAAAAGGGCACTCCCCGGGTAAGAAGTTGCCACTTAAACCGCAGGTTATTAAACCGCAGGTTATTAAACCGCAGGTTATTAAACCTTAAGCGTCTCAATAGATTACGGATCAACGGATTATCACCTGATAAATTATACATGAAATGCCACAATAACAACAAACCATTTCCCGTTGAAACTGCTTGCTTTAGCCTGAGGGCATTGACAAACCTGTATAATTTAACTCTGCCCGCAGCGGCGCTGTTATGCAACGGTTTGAAAGCTGTCACAGAGAATGATAGAATACTCCTCGGGGATAGTCTTGTTTTCAATGCCCTGCATTCTTTCTGTCGTGATTCATATTTGATAACGGAGGTTACGCATTATGAATGTCTATGTTTGTGTGAAGCAGGTACCTGATACTGAGGCTACCATTGTCCCAAAGGAAGGGGGCGCCATCGACGAGTCCAGCATCAAGTGGATCATGTGCCCCTATGACGAGTACGCGGTGGAGGAAGCGGTCTGTTTCAAGGAGAAGAACACTGACGTCACCCTGGTGGTTGTTTCGCTGGGACCACAGCGGGCGCAGGAGACCGTCAGGCTGGCCCTGGCATTAGGGGCCGACCGTGGAATCCACATCGTTTGCGACGAGTACCTCGACCACACACTGGTGGCCAAAGCCCTCTCCAACGCCATCACCAATGACGGTGATTTCCACCTGGTGTTCGCCGGTAAGCAGGCCACGGACGACGACGGTTACCAGGTCCCTTTGAGGATGGCCCACTACCTCAAGGTACCGGTGGCTACCGGGGTGACTTTCTTCGAGTACAATGAAGGCATCGTCCAGGTGCTCAGGGACGTGGGCGGCGGCAGCCAGGAAAAACTGGAGATGGCCGCTCCCGCAGTCATTACCGCCAGCAAAGGACTGAACGAACCGCGCTACCCGAAGCTTCCAAACATCATGAAAGCCAAGCGCAAGGAGATCAAGAAGCTTACCCTGGAGGATGTGGGAATCTCCGAGATCGTCAACAACAAGGTAGTCGTCGAGTTTGCCACACCGCCCGAAAAGGCGGGAGGCCGGGTGCTGGCCGGTGAGAAGGAAGACACGGTCCCCGAACTGGTGGAATCGCTTCATAAAGAAGCCCGGGTTATCTGAAAGGGGGAGGAGACATCATGGGAACAACCGGTGTTTATATTGAACTCGAAGATGGTGCAATCAAGAAAACCAATTACGAAGTCCTGACCCTGGCCCGGAAAACGAACAACGCGGTCAATGCCGTCGTATTCACCGATACTCCGGAACAGTACGGTGAAACACTAAAGGAGTACGGAGTCGGCGAGATCATCGCTGTAACGGGACTTGAGGATCAGGGATACAACGCCGAAGTCTACGCCAGCTGCCTGTCACGGATCGTCGGCGACAACGACATTTCTATCCTGATTGGGACTTGCTCGGCCAGAGGCAGGGATCTGTTCCCGCGGGTGGCGGCGGCTTTCGAGGCCCCCCTGGTAAACGATTGCCTGGATGTTGATTTCGAGCAGTCCGTAGCCACAAAGCCTATGTACGCCGGCAAGGTCATTTCACGGATCAAGGTCTCGGGAGATAAACAATTTTTCACCCTGCGTCCCAATGTCGTCGAGAGCGCCAAAGCCGCTGCGACAGGCAGCCCGGCGGTAAAGAAAATCGAGGCTTCAGACGCGAGTCCCGTTTTGCAGGTCAAAGAAATAGTTAAAAGCGTCGCTATGGCAATCGATCTGACTGAGGCAAACATCATCGTTTCCGGCGGACGTGGTATGAAGAATCAGGAGAACTTCGCCCTCCTTCAGGACCTGGCAAAGGTACTGGGAGCAGCGGTGGGAGCTTCGCGTGCCGCCGTTGACGCCGGGTACGCCACCCAGGACATCCAGGTGGGGCAGACCGGCAAGGTGGTGAATCCGAAGCTGTACATCGCATGCGGTATATCGGGAGCCATCCAGCACCTGGCGGGAATGAAGACATCGAAGGTCATCGTGGCCGTAAACAAGGACCCGGACGCGCCCATATTCCAGAAGGCGGACTATGGTATCGTGGGTGATCTGTTCGAGGTGGTGCCGCTTCTGAAACAGGAGCTGCTGAAAGTTATCAAGTAACCTGTCGTCAACCGGTAGCATTACTACTTCGGGAGAATGTTATGAAAGTCGGGCCCTATGATGTAGAGCTGTTGAACGCCGGGCTGTTCCGGCTGGACGGCGGGAGCATGTTCGGGGTGGTGCCGAAGGTCCTGTGGCAGAAGAAAAAAACCGCCGACGAGCGGAACCGCATCCAGATGTGCACCAACCTCCTGCTGCTTCGCGGCGCTGGGCGGGTGATTCTCATCGACACGGGAAACGGCACCAAGTTCGACGATAAGTTCGCGGACATCTACGCCATCGACTATTCCTCCGGCAGCCTGGAGACGGAGCTGTCCGAACGTGGCCTGACGGGGGAAGACATTACCGATGTCATCCTCACCCACCTGCATTTCGACCACGTCGGAGGGTGCACCGTTCGCGCCGGGGATGGGACCTTCGCACCTGCGTTTCCCCGGGCAACGTACTATGTCCTGAAATCTCACTTCGAGTGGGCGCGCAGCCGGGAATCCAAGGACCGGCCCAGTTACCTGGAAGAGAATTTCATGCCGCTTCAGGAATCGGGGCAGCTGGTCCTGCTGGAGGAAACCGGCCACCGAGGTGAACACCCCGGCCTTTTCCCTGGGGTGGAGCTTATCCGGGCCGACGGCCACACCGTGGGAAACCTGAGCGTTCTTATCCATGGTGATGAAAGTCCGTGCGACAGCGGTAGCAGTGGCAGCGATGACGGTCAAGGCGGCAGCAGCGCCGCCGCCGAAGGCCGGAAGGTGTTTTACGCGGGGGAAATGATACCCACGTCGGCCCATGTCCCGGAGGCGTGGATCATGGGGTACGATCTTCAGCCGCTGGTGACGCTGGAGGAGAAACGGCGGTACCTGCCGCAGGCGGCCGAAGAGGGATGGTACGTAGTATTCATGCACGATCCGATGGTGCCTTGCGGAATCATTAGCACCGGCAAAAAGGGGTATGTCCTGAAAGAAGCGGTGGACCTGTAGCGTTACCGGAAAGAAGAAATCAGAAACCAGCGGGCATCTGTAAAGGAGTATTCACATGGAGCTTAAAGAGGCTATAACTGAGCGGCGCAGCGTCAGGCGATACAAAACAGATGACATTCCCGAAGCGGACCTGAAGAAAATCATCGAAACGGCTGCCTGGGCCCCCAACGCGGAAAACGAGCAGCCCTACCGGTTCATTCTGGTCAAGGACAGGTCGCTGATCAAGTCCGTCTACCGGGCGGTTTCCAACCGGATACGGGAGATAAAAGCGTACCCGGAAACCGAAGCGGTGAAGGACCAGTTCAAAGAGCACATTCGCTATTACACGTTCTTCGGCCGGGCGCCGGCCCTCCTCGTGGCGGTGATCAAACCCTTCTCCACCATCGTCAGTCGAATACTTGAGAAGCACGGGGTTTCACCGGACAGCGGCGACGCTCTTCAAAGCGTGTCTGCCGCCATCCAGAACATCTTGCTGCTGGCCCACGAGATGGGCTACGGGACCTGCTGGATGACCGGGCCGATGATCGCCCGGGAGCAGATCGAACAACTGCTCGGCGTAGCCTCACCAGAGCGCGCGGTAGCCATCATTCCCGTGGGATTGACCGCCGCCCCCACCGAGAAACTGCCGCGTAAAACGTTGGGGCAAATCGTTAGCGTGGTTTGACGGTTTGTTCCGAAAAGCACAAACGTAAACCGTATGAGGAAATTGTCACTATCAGGTAAGGAGACCAGCATGACTGAGAAAGCGTTCCAGGACTTTTATCCCGACGATGTGAGCTACTGTTACGGCTGCGGCCGACTCAACGAGCAGGGCCACCAGCTAAAGACATTCTGGGACGGCGATGAGACGGTCACCACCTATATGCCCAAACCGTATCACATTGCCATTCCGGGGTATGTGTACGGAGGTCTGATCGCCTCCCTGATCGACTGCCACGCCACCGGGACGGCTTCCGCAGCAGCCTACCTGGCCGAAGGACGCGATATGGGCACCAAACCGGCGTTCAGATTCGTGACGGCGTCACTGCAGGTCGATTACCTGAAGCCCACGCCTCTGGGAGTACCGCTGGAAATACGCGGGAAAATAGAAGAGGTAAAGGGACGTAAGGTCATCGTCAGTGCCTGGCTGTCAGCCGAAGGCGAAGTGTGCGCCCGGGGCCGGGTGGTGACGGTGCAGATGCCCAAACACCTGATTCCGGAGGAGTAGGAGTATCCTACCCGGATGAGAGCATGATTACATGACGAGTAGTGGATTACTTCTCTACCCGGATACGGACTTGATCCCGTAACGGTCGGGGTCATTAAATATGTCGATGGCGTTGACCCGGGTGGGAAAATTCGCCCCGTGTACTACTCCGGCGGGGATGTAGTACCAGTCTCCCTTGCCGTACCTGCGTGTCTCTCCGTCGATGGTCAGGTCCATTTCCCCCTCGATCACGATTCCCCACTGGGCGCAGTGGGTGTGGGGAGGGATCTCGCCCACCGGCTGGATATCGAAGAACACCACCTGCTGGCTGCCGCTTTTAAGAAGCCAGCCGCGGATACCTTCCACCGGGATATCGATTTCAGGCAGGTCCCTGATCATCTCCGGGTACACGGTCCCGTCCCATTTCTGTATCAATTCGTGCACGTCCATCTACCTCTTTTCAGAACTCCCTAAGGTTGCCGTTTTTATCAAAGATCTCATCGAAATCTCCGGCAGGTTCCACCCGGTCCCCCAGCTCGTCGAGCACGGCGGGAGAAACATACATCTCCACCAGGTGAAGGGTGTCTTTGATACGGATGATCCTTTCGCCGCCAGCCGGGGGCGGTCCCGATGACTTCAGGGCCACTTCCAGGGCGCGCTCGGCTGTTTCGGTCACCACCGGTATCTTGCCACGTTCGAGAAACGTAGTGGTGAATATGTTCTCATAGGTGGCGTGAAAGTCAATTTTCTCGAACAGGTTTCTGGTAATGATGTCGGCCAGTCCGATCCCCAGGGCGTTGCCGTGAGAGGCAGGCGTGATATCGGTGACCACGATGTTTTTTATACAGGGGATGTCCCTATCCTGCTGCCCGCGTATCCGTATCCTCCCGATGATGTTCGGATCCATCCCGGTGCCGCTGATGTCTTTGCCCATCCGGTCGATAATGAGAACATCCAGGCGGTCCACCGGGAGCGATGGCATGTTCCGCCGGGCCAATTCCAGCAGCGCCGGCTCTTCCCGCATGATGTCCCCGGGTTTCAGCCCCTTGATAAGCGCGGTTTCATCGTGAGCGTTCTCGACGACCGCCAGCCCCATGATGATCTTTCCGGTGTCTATGATACGCCTGGCGGTGGCGGGCACCAGGTCTCTCAAGCCTTCCACACCCCGGCTGTGGATTTCAAGCGCCTGCGCGTGTTTGCCCAGGCCCACCACGCACAGCTTGGCAAGCCCGCTTTCGTGGGGGCCCCGGTAGTCGGTGTGAGGCTTGACCCGGTTTATCAGGATGACCCCGTCCGAACCGTACGCGTGTCGGTCCATGTAGACCCGGTTGTCCAGTTCACCGCAGGGCAGCTCGACCACTTCCATGGAAGACAGGATGGGAATCCCCATGCTTTTTTCAGTGACGCCGAGTTCCTTGAGAATCTCCGTCTGCCCCTCTGCGGTGGCTCCTCCATGACTGCCCATAGCCGGGACGATGAAGGGCTTGCCTCCGCGATGTTTGACCAACTCAATAACGGTTTTGACCAGTGTCACCAGGTTGGTGATACCGCGGCTTCCCACGGCGATGGCGATCCGGGCGCCGGGTTTGATTTCGGGATCGGCCCCCCGCACTGCTTCGATGACTGCGACTTCGACATCATCGATTCGTTCGCTGGAGGCGGCGAAAGATTGGCGGATTATGCGCAGCTTGCAGGACATACTCAGATCACCGTGTTCACGGGATTGCCGTCAAGGAAAGCCCGGATATTGTCCGCCGTAATCTGTATCAGCCTGATCCTCGCTTCGCGGCTGGACCAGGCGATGTGCGGTGTAATGAAGCAGTTCCTGGCGGTGAGCAAAGGGGTGTCATCCGGCGGTGGTTCGCTGTCCAGGACATCAAGCCCGGCCCCGGCGATGGCGCCTTCGTTCAACGCCGCTGCCAGATCGTCTTCGTTCACCAGCGGACCCCGTCCGGTGTTGATGAGAAAAGCGGTATTCTTCATCCTGGCCAGCGTCGAGGCGTTGATTATTTCTTTCGTGTCTGGGGTCAGGGGGCAGTGCAGGCTGATAACGTCGCTTTCGGAAAGGACGGTCTCCAGATCGAGAAACTCGATGGGCAGCCCACCGGTGCCGCGCGGAGCTACGTCGTAGGCTGTGACTTTCATCCCGAAGGCCAAAGCTATCTTCGCCACCGCGGTGCCGATACTGCCGCAGCCGATGAGTCCCAGGGTCTTTCCACACAACTCCACCTGCGGGTAGTCCCAGAAGCAGAAGTCCGGGCTGGTTGCCCACCGGCCTTCCTTGACCGAACGGTCATGGTGTCCCACCTGGCGGCACAGTTCCAGAACATGTGCGAACGCCATCTGGGCCACCGAGTCGGTGCAGTAGTCGGGGATATTGGTGACCGTTATATTTTTTTCGGCGGCGGTGCCCAGATCGATGTTGTTGTAACCGGTGGCGATGACCCCGATGTATTTCAGCCTCGGCAGCCTGAGGATCAATTCGCGGTCAAAAACCATCTTGCTGGTTATGATGATGTCCGCCTCTTTGCTTCGCTCGAACACTTCATCCGCATCGGAGCGGGAGTAAACCATGCACTCCCCGAAGACCTCCACCGCTTCCCAGGTCAAATCCCCCGGGTTTATGGTATTGCCGTCCAGAATAACTATTTTCATCACGTCACCATCCCCGGTTTCCTTTTTAAGCCTTCTTTCTTTCACCATTTAGATGCGCTTGTCTCTGACGCTCACGTTTCCAACTATCATGTCTCCGACACGGCCTCTTTTTCGCCGTCCCTGATTTCGTTATACTCCCTTATCATGGTGTTCAGGTCCTCTTCGGAGAGGGTGAATCCCTCATCGGTGGGCTCGGTCAGGAACCGGCGCGGCAGGGTGTCGGTGGACCGGTCGAGCCCTTCGCGGGTGTTGTACTCACGGGACCGGTTGGTAATATCGTTGGCTATAGCCTGGAGTTCGTCTTTGCTCAGCTTGTTCCCGGTGGTGGCTTCCACCAATTGCAGCAGCTCTTCCCAGAAGAGAAAATCACGGTAGAACCGGCACAGCACCAGGCTGTCAAAAATAGCCGCCCGATCTTCGTAATCGATGTGAAGCTTTGCCTTTCCGACGATCTGGGCGCGGTCCATCTGGCCGGAAAGTTCGGCCTTGTAGAAGGTACCGCGCAGGTGGCAGGCCCCCCGGGCGGAGGTGGCGTAGGAGAGCCCCATTCCCTTGAGGACCCGGGGGTCGAATCCGGCGGGCTCGAGCCCCTTGACGTGTATGGCCACGTCTTCCATCCCAAGCTCCCTGGCGGCTTCCTTGATGCCCCGGGCGAAGATGTCGCCAACACCGCTTCGGGTGGCAATCATGTTGTACAGCTCGGCCACGGTGTCCGGTTGGTTGTACTCGATTTTATAGTCGATTTTGCCGGCCTTGTAAGCTTCCACGGCGAAGGCGGAGATGTTGCCGGCGCTGATGGTATCGATGCCGAGACGGTCGCAGATATCATTGAGCCAGGACACTTCTTCCAGGCTGTTGATCATGTTGAGTCCGCCGATGGCGAAGATGGTCTCGTACTCGGGACCGTCGATTTCTAGTCCGGCGTGCCGGCCGTGCTTCACTTTGGAATGCTTGGCGCAGTTAAGGAAACAGGTGGGGCAGCTGAGGGCCTTGACCTCGAAGTTCTTCTGCATGTAATCGGCGGAGAGGGTCTCCCATTCCTCGTAGTGCCCGCTGTACCAGTACCTGGTGGGGAAACACTGCTGGGCATTGGTAACCGCCACCTGCATGGGCGTGCCGAGTTGCTGGTACATCTTGGTGACCGGTGATTCCTTGGCCCGCGCCACCACGGTTTTCGTCACTCCCTTGAGCAGGTCTTCGTCGGAAATCTCACACTTCTTCGTCCCGGCGAAAGCGATCCCCTTACAATTTTTCGCGCCCAGGACAGCTCCCATACCGCAGCGCCCCAGGCTGCGGCCCAGGTTGTTTTGACGGTCGGATTTGATGCAGGCGAACCGCACCAGGTTTTCACCCGCCGGGCCGATGACCATGGCGCTGGCGCCTTCGGGAGCACGGTCGATGATGTACTTCTCGGTATCGGGAGTATCAGCCCCCTTTATCTCGGCCGCGTCGTTGAACGAGACACCGTTTTCGTCGATAACCAGGAATTTCAGGTTCCGGGCACTGTTCAGAAGGATCACGGCGTCAACACCGCATCCCTTTATCTTCGGAGCCAGCGTACCTCCGCAGTATGATTCCCCGAACCCGCCTGTGGCGGGGCTTTTGGAGTACGCGCCGAACCGTGAATGGCTCCACATCTTCGTACCGGTGACCGGCCCGGTAGCCAGGATAAATACGTTATCCGCGGAGAGCGGATCCACACCCACCGGGTTCTCTTTCATGAGCAGGTGGACACCCAGCCCTTTGCCGCCGAGAGTCTTTTGCAGCACCTGGTCCGGTATATCTTCGTAACTGTATGTTTCCGCTTCCATGTCGATTCGGAGCAGCTTGTTGAAAAAACCTTTCATTGCCGTGGTACCCCTTTCAATCAACTATCCCGTCGTAGGCCTTGCGGTAGATCATCTCGGCATCCTGCAGGCTCACGGTGCGCGGATTATTGTCCATGAGACGTTTCACCTTCAACGAGGCTTCGGCCATCATGGGTATGGCCGACTCGGGAATATCCATCTCTTTCAAGCCCGAAGGGATCCCGCAGCGCTCGGAAATCTCCCTGATCTTATGTATGCCGTTTCTGGCCGTGTTTTCAGGGGAGTCTCCCTGTTTGGCTCTCACCGCCCGGGAGATGTTGGCGTATTTTTCTATGCAGGCCGGGAAATTGAAGCTCATCACGAAGGGCAGCAGGACGGAGTTTGCCACCCCGTGGGGGACCTTGAACTCGCCTCCCAGCGGGTAGGCCATGGCATGCACGGTGGCCGTGTTTACCGGCCCCAGGCACATCCCGCCGTACAGGCTGCCCAGGGCCATGGCGGTCCGTGCTTCCAGGTTGCCGCCGTCCTTGACGGCGGTTTCCAGGTGGGCTGCGATGAGGGCCACCCCTTCGATGGCCAGGTTGTCAATGATCGGGTGGGCGTGGCGGTTGGTGTACGCCTCGATGCAGTGGGTCATGGCGTCCACACCGGTGGAAGCGGTGACGGCAGGAGGCACGGTGACGGTGAGTTCGGGGTCGACGATGGCCACGTCCGGAACCAGGTACTTGCTTACCACGCCCTTTTTCAGCTTCTGGGCGACATCGGTGAGGATGGCTATGGGGGTGACCTCGCTGCCGGTACCGGAGGTGCTGGAGACCGTGATGAGTTTCACGCTGCGTCCGGCGACCTGGTCGATTCCCACTACGTCGTGCGCCTTTTGCTCGCCGGTGAAAAGAACCGCCACCAGTTTGGCCAGGTCCATGGCGGAGCCCCCGCCGATTCCCACCACAACGTCCGGCGAAAACTCGTTAACCGGTTCGAGCAGCTCCTCGAGCGCCTTAAAGGGCGGTTCGGGCACCACTTCGGTGGAGATTTTAACGGTAGTACCCGTTTCACGCAGTTCGGAAACCAGTGGTTCAACTGCGGCTTGCAGCGGGGGGTCCAGAAGTACAAACACCTTCTTGCACCCGAGAAGATGTTCGTTTAGTTTCTTGACCCGGCCCACCCCGAATTCAATGACCGGCGGCCAGTTAAGCGTAATGTCCGATAGCATCGTCATCCTCCTTCATAACTAGAAAAATTAACAGCATACTCTTCTGTAGATCTACAATGATTCGCGTGTAGCATTGATCTACCAACCATAGTATCAAATTAAGGTCATATTTACCAGGAAGCATAGTATGCACCCAGCATGCACCTGAAACCAGGGTGCGCCTGAAATTGGTAGGCTATCATGATTATCCAAGCATGATTATCCAAGTGCTGCTGACAGAATCTGATGAAGTGGAACGTCCTTTATTCGAGGTTGCTGAAATACCTGCCCTTTTTCTTGTGCTTGAAAATATAAGATTTCATTTCCAGCATGACCAGGCGCTGCTGCACTACGGTCGCGGATAAACCTGTTTGCGCGACGATTTCTTCGGCGAAAACCCCTTCGTCTCCGATAGCCTCGATGACAGCCCGCTCATCGTCGGTGAGAGCAACCTCTGTTTTCTTGTGTTTCCCGGTGTCGGATTCCTCATCGCCGGTGACCATCATTTTGGTGAAGATGTTTTTCAAATCATCGATAATTGGAAACTGCACATTCAATTCAAAATATTTCTGCTTTCCGCGTATGTGGGATGTGAGAAGACTGGCCTTCTCCAGATTCACAAGCTCCCTGCCTATCGTTCCCGCAGGTTCGCCCAGTTCCCTGGCCAACTCACGCACATATAATGAATCGTGAGGATGAGTAATGAAAAACCAAATGACCTCGATGCGCACTCTGGAAGAAAAGAGCCGCATGAGTGCGGGAGGTACCTTCACAGCGGGCGGATCATCTATCAAAATACTACTCCTTACGGGAATGTTATATAGGCCTGTTCAGGGGTTGTATCAAATCTGCGACAATTGTATCAAATCTGATACAACTCCACAAGCGAACATATATCCACGCCAGCGTGTGCCTAAACCCAGCGGGTTACTAAACCCAGCGGGTTACTAAACCCAGCGTGTGCCTAAACCCAGCGGGTTACTAA
>CAYSPT010000073.1:6657-7888 GCA_964432985.1 uncultured bacterium | reverse complement strand
AGCGGGTTACTAAACCCAGCGTGTGCCTAAACCCAGCGGGTTACTAAACCCAGCGTGTGCCTAAACCCAGCGGGTTACTAAACCCAGCGGGTTACTAAACCCAGCGGGCGCTGGTTGGTGCCAGTAAAACTATAAAAAACACTTGAATAATCACTACAAAGAACTGGAAAAGGTATAATAGGAAACCATGCTTTTGAACATCTCAGTGAGAAACTCATACCAGACCCCGGCTGTGAAATCCCCGGCCTCGAAGCACGATCTCACCGTGTTTATCGATGTGTTCCGGGCCTCGACTACGCTTCTTACCCTGTTGAAACACGGGGCAGGAGAAGTAGTCGGCATCTACGATCCCGCCCTGATCCGCGACTACATGTCCCGGGGATACCTGCTGGTGTCGGAGGTCATCGATGAGGGGCTTGACAACTCCCCCAGCCAGGTGGCAGATCACGGGGTAAACGGTGAGAAGGTGGTGATGAAAACCGGCAACTTGATCACCGCCGTTTTCAATAACCTGGACTTCGAGCGGGCGGTGGTGGCCGGTTTTGCCAACCTGGATGCAGTATCCGGTTATATCCTTCGAAGCGGATACCGTACCGTGGATATCGTGGCCGCTTCCCACTTCGAGGAGCGGTACCCGGCGCTGGAAGATGTAACCTGCGCCCAGGTGCTGGTGGACCGGTTGCTTGATATTCCGGTAGACCATGCTCCGCTGGTGCGTGAAATCCGGGAGATATACGGCCGAAAAATGCGCGCCGGCACGTCCCGTATGCCAGAACATTACTGGATAGATATCCAGTATGCCCTGCAGATGAACACTATTCCCCTGATCCCCGGTATACTAAAACTCGATAACGGAGTGGTCGCGTTCAGGTGTAAGACGGCTTAAGTGACCAAAATCTTTTCAGCTCCTTTATGAAAACCATACGATGATCCCGACGGGACGGAAGATCTCTGTGTTTATACAACTGCTTTAAATATTACAGCAGTTGTTATGACATACCTGTCGGAGCGGTTCCTTTGTCTGCTGTGCTTGAGGTGTTCAGGAGCTTTTTTTTATCAACGTTTCTCGAAAAGCTTGTCTCATCGTCTTTGATTGTTACCTGCAATCAGGAGTATACTGATGAGTGGAATCTGGTGAACTGTACGGAGTGGAATATCTTAAGAACGGTAACGAAAAGGGGGCACAACCATGAGTGGTACCATGCGGAATACCGGGCGGAATACCGGGCGG
>CAYSPT010000073.1:0-6557 GCA_964432985.1 uncultured bacterium | reverse complement strand
GCGGAATACCGGGCGGAATACCGGGCGGGATTTGCTGAAGGTAAACAGGGACGCACTTGAATCGATAGATGCTTTTTTAAATTCAGAAAACCCGGTCACCGACGGCCTGCTTGCAGTGATAGAAAAGCACGGCGGTGTGGAAGAGATCAACCGTAAAGCGCGGGCCGCGGGGGTTCTCAAAGTCCAGGTAGACAAGCTGCGGGACATCAATTCACCTTATGTCAAAGACCTGGAATGGCTTGCGGAGCAGCTGGACAATAAGTCCTTCATTTCCCTGGAGGATTACTACCGCAAGGTGCTGGGAGACCGGTACGGATCGGTCACGTTTGACCAGTCCAATGCCGTGACCCTGGAGATCAGCGCGCTTCAGTTTTTCCCCTGGATGATATCCCAGGCGCGGCAGGCCATCGAGCAGGGCGAACTGATGCCTGGCCGGTACATCAGGGTACGCAGCATGAAGGAGTCGGAATCGGACAACGGTGACCTGCTGGCTGTCTCTGCAGCCATGAACATAGTAGGCGCCACCTGGGTGGAGACCCTGGATACCAGAGGGACGGACGGGGCCAACGTTCACCTGGGCGGACCCGACACCATCACCGGTTATTTCGGCGGCCCGGGGCAGCCCAACGATTACGCGCTGAAGTGGGTGGACGAGTTCCTGTACTATCACACCAACTACGGGGTACGCGAGGTGCTCAACCTCAATCCCGGCACCGTCCTGCTGGGGTATTTACTGTACAAACTCGGGGTGGATATCAAGTTTAAAATCTCTGTCTTCATGGGCAACGACAACCCGTACTCGGTGCTGTGGACCCTGATGACAGCCAAGCTTTTCAGCCAGGCGGACGGGACCACGCCACTGATCGGATTCAACTTCTCAAACTCGGTCAACAACGAGACCATCGAACTGAGCGCGGTATCGCGGGGGGCCCTGGGGTTCGAAGACAAGGTCCGCTTCGAGCACCACATCACCGAAACCTGGAAATCCATTGTCAGGCAGCCCTACGACCGGACGGATGAACTGCCAGAAGTGGCTAAGCGGGTCAAAAATATCAGCGCCAAGCACGAAGGCGGCGGTCCGGAACTCGACTCGAAACGGGACCATCCCTCCGATATCATGGACTACTTCAAGACCAAAGAGGAGATTCTCGCCGGCGGCCTGATGGAGAAGATGGAGCTAAACTACCTGGACAAACACGCCGCGTTGAACCGCACCGCCAGGGTCCTGACCGGGAATGGGATAGCAGTCATCCCGGCCTGGAACCTTCACCGGCTGCAAACCGGTGAAGGTTGTGCCTGCAAGTGCGGGTGCGCCGGCGCTTAATCCATCCTCGTTACTCCAGAACGTGTATGTTTTTCTCGGCGCAGATTTCCTTGAGCGGTTTCGGCCACACCGAGACCGTGACCTCACCCAGGTGCGCCTTTCGAAGCAGGTACATGTAGGTGCGTGCCTGGCCGATACCGCCGCCGATAGAAAGCGGGATCTCGTCGTTCATGATCATCTTGTGGTATGGGAGCTTAAGGAAATCCTCCTGGCCGGTGATCTTGAGCTGCTGGACCAGGGTGTCCTTGGTCACCCTTACACCCATGGAGGTTAACTCATGGCGGCGCTTCGTGACCGGGTTCCAGACTAAAATGTCGCCGTTCATCCCGTGCATCTGCTGCCCGTCCTTGACGATGGTCGGGGTGCACCAGTCATCGTAATCCGCCGCCCGCATCTCGTGCGGGTACCCGTCCTTCAGCACCCACCCGATACCGATGATGAAGACCGCCGGGTACTTCTGGAGGATGGCGGTTTCGCGCTGCTTGCGCGGCAGGTCCGGGTACATGTCAAGGATCTCCTCGGCGTGCAGGAACGTGAGCTCTTCGGGGATGTCCGGGTAGCGGCCTTCAAGCTGCGGGAACATCTCCTGCGCCATGAGCCCGGCTCCGCGGATGACCTTCCAGATCTTCTTTACCACATCTTTGAGAAAATCAAGGTTGCGCTGCTCGGGGGTGACGACCCGCTCCCAGTCCCACTGGTCCACGTAGGAGGAGTGGTCGTGGTCTAAAAAGTAGTCTTTGCGTACTGCCTTCATATCGGTGTTGATGCCTTCGCCCACGGCGCAGTTGAACTGCTTCAGAGCGAAGCGTTTCCACTTGGTGGCGGCCTGGACCACCTGGGCGTCGATGCGTCTGGGCAGCCCGAGCCCCAGGGTGAAGTCGATGGGTGTGCGGGAGCCGTCCCGGTCCAGGTAATCGTTCATACCGCTGTCACGGTCCACGATGAGGGGCACCTGCACCAGCTGAATATTGAGCTCCTTGCTGAGCCCGTCCTCGATATAACGTTTGATGGCGAAGACACCCTTCATGGTGTCAAGCGGGGACAGAATCGGGTCGTAGTTATCGGGGAGAATCTTGCTTACTTCTTCGTAGGTGCTGATACCAGGACCAGCCAGGTCGGCTTCTTTGTTGCTCATAATGTTTCCTCCTTAATTAAAATGTCATTCACCGGCAATACTATGTCATCCTCCGGCTTGACTATGTCATCCTCCGGCAATACTATGTCATCCTCCGGCTTGACCATGTCATCCTCCGGCTTGACTATGTCATCCTCCGGCTTGACTATGTCATCCTCCGGCTTGACCGGAGGATCCACACACGAATTAGCATGGATTGCCCGATCAAGTCGGGCAATGACGTACAATGTCACTTAACAAAACGTACTTTTTCTATGTTTTCCTTGATGGTGTCGTACAGTTTCAGTTTCCGGGCGGTGGTTTCGTTGACCAGCAGGTTCCGTTTAACCGGCCGGGTGATCTTCTGTTTAACCGGCGCGCCTTCGAACAGTTTGAGGGCCAGGTTGGCGCCGTTTTGGCAGACATCGCTCCAGCAGGCGACGTAACCGATCATTCCGCCGCGGTGGATGGTGTTTTGCAGCAGGCACATGGTGGGAATCCGATGTGCCAGCGTCTCTATACTGTTAAGGCTGGCGTTGGCTACCATGGTGTCGGCCTCAAGGACCAGCCACTCCACCTCTTCTTCGATAAACGTTTCCAGCACCCTGGGGAATTCCTCTTCGTTCTGCACGTCCTGGGCGATAAGCTCGATACCAAGCCTGCTGGTGATCTTCTTTACCTCGTCGTGCTGGATCTCGGACTGAAGCTCCCCCGCCTTGTACATCATCCCGATCTTCTTAATCGCGGGATTGAGCTTGAACATGGTTCGTTTCATCTGCTCCTTGATGTCAATGGAGTAACAGGAGGCGTAGAGGTTGTCCTCTTCGTTCAGATCGAGCGCTCCCAGGACGATGGGATTGTACACGCCCAGGCAGACCACGGGCACGTCGTTTCCGCGCAGGTAGCGCTTGATTACGGCGCTTACCGGGGAGCCCAGGGCGAAGATGATGTCCACCCCCGCCTGGGTGAACGAGTTGATGGCCTCGCCCACCTTCTCTTCGCTCTCCTGGCAGTTCTTGTACAGGATCTCCATGTTGCTGTCCTCGGAGCGTATGCGGTACCCGTTTTCGCGGAAGGTGTCCTCGATGATGGCGATGGCCTGGTTGTACTCCTCCACGCTGGTCCAGTAGCAAACCCCCACCTTCTTGTTGGTGATGGAGTAGCATTTGGCGGTGTCTTCGCCCCGAAGAACACGCAGCCCACCCATGGCCAGGGCCTGAAGCTCATTTTCACCCGGGTAGGTGACCACGTCACTGATGAACGAGGTGCGCTCCTTGATCCATCCGGTGAGCATGTCGGAGTAGGCCAGCCCGCCGGTGAGGAGCACCGCGTCCACCTCTCCTTTCAGGTCGGTGGCCCGGGCGCCGATCTCCTCGGCTATCTGATAGGCCATGGCTTCGAACACCAGGCGGAACCGCTCGTTGCCGGCCTTGATCATGTTCTCCACGTCGGTGGCGTTGTTGGTCTTGAAATAGGATACCAGGCCGCCCTTTCCGGCTACTATCTTTTTGAGCTGGTCCCGGTCGTACTTTCCAGACAGGCAGAGGTCCATGAACTTCATTAACGGCAGCCCCCCGGTACGTTCAGGCGTGAAGGGTCCTTCGCCCAGGCCGTTATTGACGTTGACGGCCTTGCCTTTTTTCAGCGCCGCCACGGTGATACCTCCTCCCAGGTGGGCCACGATCAGGTTGAGGTCCGCGATCTTTTTCTTGCGGTCCCGGGCAAACCTGCGGGCGGTGGCGAAGATGTTCAGGGCGTGAAAGAGACTGTTGCGGTCGAACTCCGCCGTCCCGGACACCCGGGCCAGGGGATCGAAATCATCCACCGATGGGGGATCGGTAATATAGGTGGGGATGGTGTACTCCCAGCCGATCCCGTAGGCGATGACGCAGCCCAGGTTGCTGGCGTGCTGCCCCTGGTAGCCAATGCGGGCGTCCTCGATCATCTTCTCGTCGATGGTGTAGGTACCGCTGGGGATGGGCTTGATTAACCCTCCCCGAGCCACGATGGCGTCAAGCGATTTTATGTCCACTTTCCGCGCCTCGAGCTCCTCGAGAATCTCGTCCTTGCGAAACGAGTACTGGTCCCATATCTGGCCGAGCTCCTCCAGCTTCTTGGTGCTGTGCCTGACGGAGGTCTCGAAGAGCACTGTTTCGTTTTCAAACAACCCGATCTTGGTAGAGGTGGAGCCGGGATTGATAGTCAGGATGGTGAACGTTTTCTTCCCCATTGGTCTCCCGCCTCCCTCAGCACTTGAGCATCTTGAGCGTAGCCACGCTGTCGATGTAGTCCCGGGCGCGCTCGAGGGCGATCCCGGTCAGGCACTGTTTCTTTTCCTTGCCCTCCAGGATGATGTTCAGGGTGTTGAAATAGATATCCTTGATCTCCTGCTCGGTCTTCTCCGCTCCGAACCCCATCAGCTCGTTTGACACCTGGATGATCTCGCCGGAGTTGACCACGAAACCGGGCACGAAGAGGATGTGCTTCTCCCTCAGCCGGTCGCACAGGGCGTCGTCCTCCAGTATCCGGTTGACCGCCCCGGTCACCACCTTGCATTTGAGCGTTTCCACGGCGTCGGCGGTTACGGCGTGGCTGAAGGCCGAAGAACAGAAGACATCGCAGTCGGTCTTGAAAATCTCGGCGGGCTTCACCGCCGCTACCTGGGAGTAACGGTCCTGGATGTCCTTGATCTTGTCGTACACCAGGTCGGTGACCACCACTTCGGCTCCTTCGTTGATGAGCTCTTCCACGATCCACCGGCCCACCCGGCCCACGCCCTGGACCGCCACTTTAAGTCCCTTGAGGCTGATCTCGTCGGTCAGGTCCTTGATGGCGGCCTTGATACCCCAGATGACACCTTTAGCGGTGCTCAGCGAAGTGTCGCCGCTGCCGCCGT
Source organism: uncultured bacterium (assembly GCA_964432985.1). Taxonomy (GTDB): domain Bacteria; phylum Muiribacteriota; class CAYSPT01; order CAYSPT01; family CAYSPT01; genus CAYSPT01. The sequence goes on along the minus strand of CAYSPT010000073.1, from coordinate 1,223 downwards.
AGATCTCCGGCAGCCCAAGCACGAAATCGGTCTCCTTCTTGACGGCCAGTAGGTCCTTTGGGGATATACCCGATTCACCGGTGAGCAGCACCCGGCCGCAGAACTTGTCCACGAAGGCCCCCAGCGAGCGGAAATACATCTCGGATTTCACCTCGCCGGGATCGCCTACCAGGATGGCACACCCGCCGCCCACATCGCGGTTCATCAGCGCGGCGCTGTAGGCGTTGTAGGCCGCCTCGTTGATGGCGTCGTTGATTGCCTTGTCCTGGTCCTGGTATTCGAACACCCGGCAGCTGCAGATGGAGGGTCCCAGGGTAATGTTGTTGATGGCCACGATGGCTTTCAAGTCCACCGACGGCTCGTTGAAAAAGAGCACCTCCTTGGAGGCGGCGCTCTCCATACAATTGAAAATATCCATTGGTATGCTCCTTAAAATAGAAAATATTTCTATAAATGTGCGAACCATGATTTTAGCAGACCGGGGGGCAGTTGTCCAGTGCGCGGCGGACAGACGGCAGACAAGGACCCTGCCTCGTCGGGACATGCATCCCGTGTTGTCGAGCGAAGCGCCACGCGGTTTCGGAGAATGTATCCTGGTTTTTCTGGAATTGAGAGGACACACAAGTCCTCCTGTGGGTTGTTTCAAAATTCGAAACAGTCTGTTAACAGGATCTCATCCAGGGGTATGCTGAAGAATTCGGACAGGGACATACCAGCCCAGCCCGACGATATTGAGTAAAATTACTCAGTCATTGAGTTAAATGATGTAGAGGTGTTCTCTCAAACCAGCCGGTAGAGGAAGTACCTCCCCATGAGGCTGTCCCCGCCCCGTTTGAAAATATCAAGGCGTGAGCTGCCGGTGACGAGTATCTTAACCCTGCCGCCATATGTGTTGAACAGCCCCTTGATAATCGTTTGATCGTCAAGACTATTATACGTGTTGTCGTAAATTGGTCATGACTAATTTACGAAATAGAAGAAAATGGTCATAAACCAACTGCCGGTAATGCAAGAGCTTAGAACATCAAGAAGAAGTCGCCGGCGTTGGAGATGAGGATACGGAACACGGATAAGGAATCAGCGGTGAAACCGGCGACATATACAAATCCACCGGTTTCATATACATGGAACGCCTGCCCCAGGTAGTACGGGCTGCCGCTTCCGGCAAAGGCCGCTTTGTGGGTTAAGTTGCCGTTGCCCACGTCCGAGATGTCAAACACGGT
>CAYSPT010000072.1:2619-24781 GCA_964432985.1 uncultured bacterium | reverse complement strand
ACAGCGAAACCGTCGTGGTGACACTCTCCGATCCCGCTGGTGCCACGCTGGGCACAATTACGGAGCACACCTACACCATCATCGATAACGATACTCCCGTGAACAGGGCCCCTTCCATTGCCTTGAACGCCCCCGTGGGCGGCGAGGAGTGGAGCGGCAGCCAGGAGATAACCTGGCTCGCCGTGGACGCGGATGACGACACGCTGACCATTTCATTGTATTCCCGCCTTGACGGCGGCGATTGGATCCTTATAGCCGAAGATGAAGATAACGACGGCGCCTACACCTGGGACACTTCGACGGTTGATGACGGGGCTGTCTACCGGGTCAAGGTCATGGCCGACGACGGGGAGACGGCTGCCGGGGCCAGCTCGGCGGCCGATTTTACCATCGACAACAACCACACCCCGGAGGTGACCGTCACGGCGCCCAACGGCGGTGAAACCTGGACCGGCTCCCACGATATCACCTGGACGGCTGAGGATCTGGATGACGACACGCTGACCATCAGCCTCTATTACAGCCTGGACGACGGGTCCACCTGGAACCTCATCGCCGAAGGGGAAACGAACGACGGCAGTTACGAGTGGGACACCTTTGCCAGCCTGAACAGTGAAACATCACTGGTAAAGGTGACAGCCAGCGACGCTTCCCTCACCGGGGACGACATCTCCGATACCGTGTTCACCATCTACAACAACCACCCGCCAACCGTCGAGCTGAGCGCTCCGGTAGGGCAGGAAAGCTGGGCCGGCGGGCAGGACATCGCCTGGACAGCCGCGGATATCGATGACGACACCCTGACGGTGGACCTGTTCCTGAGCGCCGACAGCGGCTCCAACTGGTCACCCCTGTCCGAAGACGAAATCAACGACGGCACCTACGGATGGGACACCACCTCGGTGGACAATTACACCACCTACCGGGTCAAGGCAGTGGTCGATGACGGGGTGCTGACTGCCGAAGCCTCATCCAGCCAGGATTTTACCGTGTTCAACAATCATGTGCCTACCGTGGCAGTGACCGCTCCCAACGGCGGTGAAGAATGGGCCGCCGACCGCGAGATCACCTGGACTGCCGGGGACGAAGATGACCAGACGCTGACCATCGACCTGTATGTCAGCCTTGACGGCGGCGACAACTGGAGCCTGGTGGCGGAAGCCGAGGACAACGACGGCAGTTACACCTGGGACACATCGGCCGTCGATGACAGCACCGCCTGCCGGGTAAAGGCGGTTGCCGACGACGGTATGGATACAGCCCAGGATATGTCTGACGCCGATTTCGCCCTCTACAACCACTCGGCCACCTACTACGTGGATCCGGCCATCGGCAACGACGACTGGTCCGGCACTTACCCCATGTACCTGGGCGGAGATATCGGCCCGTGGCAAACCATCAGCAGGTTGAATGCGGCCACCTTCGGCAAAGGAGATGATATCCTCCTGATCCGCGGCGTCACCTTTACCGACGCCGTGCTGCAGGTAACGGGCAGCGGTGTGGAGGGGAATCCTTTCACCATCAGCGCTTACGGCGAAGGAGATATTCCGAGGATAGACGCCGATCCCGGCAGCCTGGCCGGTGCGATTACCTTCCAGGAGGGTGTCTCCTGGGTGGAGGTAAAGGATATCTCTATAGTCAACGTGGATGGGGGGCCGTCGGTCAGTATTGCCGGTGCTGACAATGTGGAGTTGTCGGACCTGGATATCGACGGCAACGCCGCCCACAGCGGAATCCTGGCCTCCATGATTGACAGCCTGACAATTACCGGGTGTATCATCCAGGACACCGGCGGCAGCGCCATCGTGCTCATGGGATCGACCACCGAGACCATCAGCGGTGTAACGATTGAAGACTGTATTATTTCTGCGGTGACCGGCGGCAGCGGTATCGAGATCGTCGCCGACGGAGCGGGTAATCCGGCGGGAACGGGTTTCACCATAAGCGGCACTACGGCCATGAACTGCGGCGAATATGGCTTTGATATTGCCAGCGGACTGAATGTGAGGCTGGAGGAAAATTCGTCCCTGGTGTGCAGCATCGCCGGTGTCCGGGCGGCGGAATCGGCGCAGGATGTCACAGTGTGGGCCCATGAGAGCCGGGACGAAAACGGCGTGGTGATCGACACTGCTTCCGTCACCGTGGCCTATTCGGTTTTCCGGGGAATCGGTCCCCATTTCGTTATCGTGTACGATAATGCCGCCGATGTGCTGGTAGCCAACAACACGGTGCTGTGGGACTACACCAACAGCCCGGTGGACGTCTATGCCCCGGTGGGTCCGGTCCGGTTCCGCAACAACATTCTTATGGCGGTCTATACGCCGTTCATCCGGGTAATCAAGTTCCTGGACCCGGCTGTGGCTGCGGGCGATGGGACGGTCACCTTCGATTACAACCTGTATTACGGCCTGCCTACGTCCGACCCCAGGGCTATCTCTGATGCGGATTCCGGCAGCCAGTGGACCTGGGAGGAGTGGCGCACCTCCACGGGCTCGGAAGCAAACGGAATGGCGGTTGATCCGTTGTTCCTCAATGAAAACGGCTATCCGCCGGTTCTGACCGGCAGCTCGCCGGCGCTGAATACCGGTGTGGATGTCGGGTTTACCACCGATGCTGACGGTACGGACGTTCCCCTGGGAACCACTCCCGAAATCGGCGTATACGAGCTTAAGCTTGAAGTGGCGCTCACGGCGCCAAACGGCGGGGAAACTCTCAGTGGCGAGGAGGACATCACCTGGAGCGCTTCCGCCTACGGCGGCGGCGATGTGTCGCTCGACCTGTATCTCAGCGCCGACAGCGGCGGTACCTGGGACCAACTGGCTCTGGGAGAGCCCAACGACGGGGCATATGCCTGGGATTCAGGTACGGTGGTTGACGGTACGTCTTACCGGATAAAGATGGTCGCGGATGACGGATCCGTGAGCGAGACGGACCTGTCCGACACCGATTTCGCCGTAGACAATGACCGGGCGCCCGAGGTGGTGTTGACCGCTCCCACCGGCGGTGAAACATGGCTGGAAACCGAGCAGATCACCTGGACCGCCACTGACGCTGACGGTGATTCGCTTCTTATCGACCTGTACTACAGCCCGGACAACGGCGCTTCCTGGGTATCCATTGCCGACGATGAAGCCAACGACGGCAGTTACTCCTGGGATACTACGGTGGTGGACAACACGCTGCAGTACCTGGTCAAGATAGAAGTTGACGACGGTACCAACACCGTTGAGGACAGTTCCGCCGCTGTCTTCACGGTATTCAATAACCACGCACCCACGGATATAGCATTGTCGAATAGCGTTCTTGACGAAAATCTTGCTGCCGGCAGCGATGTCGGAGCGTTCAGCACCACTGATGCCGATGACGTGGTCAACGACCAGTTTACCTACACCCTGGTCAGCGGTGTCGGCGACACCGATAATGCCTCCTTCGCTGTTGTCGGGACGACACTGGAAATCGCTGCTCTCCTGGATTTTGAAACACAGGAAGATTACGATGTCCGTATCCGGGTTACCGACCTGGCCGGCGCCACTTACGAAGAGGCTTTCACCGTCACCGTCAACGACGTCAACGATGCACCGGTCCTGGAGGTGAACATCGGCCTTGCCCTGTCTGAAGGCGCCACCCTGTCGGTCGTAAGCGACCTGGTCAGCGCTTCCGACGATGATGCCGCCGACAACGATATCGCTTTTACCGTCATCGCTGGTCCGGCCGCCGGTCAGCTGGAGTTGACCACCGCTCCCGGTACGCCCATAACCTCCTTCACCCAGGCGGATATCGCCGCCGGACTGCTTGCCTACGTACACGACGGCGGTGAGACCACCTCCGACAGTTTCACCGTTTCCATCACCGATGATCTCGGAGCCGGACCGGTGCAGGATACCGTCGACGTAACCGTGGCCCCGGTGAACGATCCGCCGGATGTCGGTATTAACACCGGTACATCATTGCGTGAAGGTGATACCGTCACCATTACGGCTGCCATGTTCCGGGAAGGTGACCCGGACGATTCCGGTACCGGCGTCATCTTCACCCTGGCGGCGGTACCACAGGCCGGAATCCTGAAGATTTCCGGTTCCGCTTTGCAAGTTGACGATACCCTGACCCAGGACGACATCGATCAGGGCCGTCTGACCTTTACCCATGACGGCTCCGAAACGACTGGGGACAGCTTCATCGTCACCGTGGAGGACGACGACGGCTTGTTTGCCTCGGTGCCGGGGACACCGATCATTGAGGGAGAAACCCTGGCCGCTCCGGACGGCGTCAACACCCTGTTCCTGTTCGCCGCCCTGGCGGTTGATGGTACCATCACCGTCAAGATCAACGATATAACCACCACCGCCTACACCCTGAGCACCAGCGAGGCCGGCTATATCAACGGGATCGACTTCATCGGCGCGCCCATCCTGAGCAGCACCATCACCGCCGATTACCAGCCGCTGGAACGAAAGCAGTACACTTTTGACATCACCGCCGACCTGGAAAACGATATTCCGGTCATTATTCTGACGGCGCCGGTGGGCGGTGAGACCTGGGGAGGGCTTCAGACCATTGCCTGGACGGCCACCGACGGGGACGGCGACACCCTGCCCATCGATATCTATTTGAGTCTCGACAGCGGCGTCAGCTGGATACTGCTGGCGGCTTCCGAGAACAACGATGGCACGTATTCGTTGAACACCACGCCCCTGGCCAACAATGACACCGCCCGGGTGAAGGTGGTGACCGACGACGGGTACGGTACCGTTGAGGCCGTTTCCGGGAGCGATTTAACCATCCACAACAACCACATGCCCTCAGTGACTCTCACTGCGCCCACCGGCGGAGAGACCTGGTACGCTGTGCGCGACATCACCTGGACTGCTTCGGACCCCGACGGCGACACCGTTACCATGATGCTGTACTACAGCGTCGACAGCGGTTCGAGCTGGACGCTCATCGCTCACCAGGAACCGAATGACGGTACCTATCCCTGGGACATGCGGTCGTTGACGGATGGCGACACCTACCGGGTAAAGGCGGTGGTGTTCGACGGCGGTCTTTCGGCTGCCGCCCAGTCCGTTTCTGATTTTTCTATCGATCACTCCAGTTATAATTACCCACCGGTGGTCTCCGTAACGGCACCGGCTCCCGGCGTAACGTGGAACCACGAGCAAACAATCACCTGGACAGCCACCGACGTCGACGATGACACCCTTTCTATAGACTTGTATTACAGCGCCGACAGCGGTGGCAGCTGGACGCAGATAGCCGCCGGTGAACCCGATGACGGGAGTTACACCTGGGATACAACCGGAGTAACAAATGGCCAAACCTACCGGATCAAAGTAGTGGTTGATGATGGAGTCAACCTGGTGGAAGCTGAAATGAGCGGTGATTTCACCGTCAACAACACTGTTCCCAACAACATCCCCCAGGTAGTGGTCCTGTCTCCCAACGGCGGGGAAGTTTTCAGCGGGGTGAATACTATCACCTGGACGGCCACCGATGCCGACGGCGACAGCCTGGATATTGATATCTACTACAGTACCGACAGCGGTATCACCTGGACGGAACTGGTCGACGGTGAGGATAACGACGGCACGTTCACCTGGGACACCATTACCTTCCCGGACGGTGACCTGTACCGGATCAAGCTGGCGGTCAGTGACGGCAAGACAACCGTGGAAGTCCGTAACGACGAGGCGTTTTCGGTGTTCAACGGGCTCGATGATCACCCGCCGCACCCGCCGTACGGACTGAAAGCCGTGGCCGGCAGCGGTGAGGTCCGCCTGGACTGGGCCGATTCCCGTGATGGTGACGCCTCGCATTACACCGTCTACCGCAGCTTGACTGATACTTTCGGGCCGCAGGACCTGCTGGCTGCCAACATCGAGGTGAGCGAATACCTGGATGGTACGGTGATCAACGGGACCACCTTCTATTACTCCATCAGCGTTACCGATACCGCCGGTCGTGAAAGCGGCCGCAGCAGCCCTGTGCCTGCTACTCCCATGGGGAATCCGCCCACTGCCGTGCTGGCCGCGGACATCGATTCGGGCACTGCGCCCCTGGCCGTGGCGTTCACCGTGGGTGGTACGGATGACGGGGACATCGTCAGGTACGGCCTGGCCTTTGGGGACGGGACCGGCTGGGAGTCACCGGTAGCCGGGCATATTGTCCATCGTTACCCGGAGAGCGGCACGTTTACCGCTTCCCTGGTGGTCATCGATACCGACCACCTGGCCAGCGAGCCGGCCCAGGAGGTTATTACCGTGCAGAATCCGCCGGCGGCCCCGGTGGCGGTACTGGCTGTCAATCCCGGTGCCGGCCCGGCTCCGCTCACCGTCCAGTTCGATTTCAGTTCGACCACTCAGGGCGCGTCCGTCGCCGGGTACGAAATCGATTACGAAGGCGACGGGCACTTCGATTTCTCGTCGATGACTCCCGGGCAGAACTCCTACATTTTCGGGCAGGCCGGTGTGTACCAGCCTGTACTCAAGGTGTTCGATACCAACGGGCTCACCGGGACTGCTTCGCAAACGGTGACCGTGGGAACCCCGGCCGTTGATCCGGTGACGGTTTCCGCTTTCGTCAACGGGGAGGAGACGGCCGCCGGCCCCCTGCCGTTTATGGTTGAGTTATCGGGTACCGCAGCCGGGGGAACTCCGGAAGGACCAGGACGACACGCGTTGTACCTGTGGGATTTCGAAGGCGACGGTGTGGTCGATTACTCTTCCGGTTCATCTGCCTTCGTTACTCATTGCTACACCGAGACCGGGGTGTTTTCACCGGTCCTCAAGGTGGTGGATCGCAACGGGCTTTCGGGGATGGATTTCTGCAGCCTCACGGTGCAAAGTCCTCCGGAAACCCTGACTGCCTGGATCCAGGTACCCAAAGACGGCGCCACCGTGTGGGGTACCCGGGTCACGGTGAAAGCCAAGGCTACTCCTCCCGGGCAGGTCGACCGAGTGCAGTTGCAGTATCGCCGGCAGGGAGGAACCACCTGGGCGAACCTGGGCGAACCGCTTGCTGGCCAGCCTGGTGCAATGGGAGATTTCTGGGACGTCACCCGCCTGGTCAACGGAGGCAACTATGAACTCAGGGCGGTAGCGTATGATGCCGGTGACAACAGTTTCGCTTCGGATGTAATGACGGTAACGGTCCAGTCACAGGGCCCCGATGTCCAGGAGGGTGAAGACGAGGCCGGACGGCACCGGAAACGCCAGATAATAAACGCCGCCCTGACAGGACAGATAGCCCTGGCTGACGGGACTTCTCTCACCGTTCCCTACGGTGCCGTGTCCCAGTCAACCACTGCCACCATTACCGTGCATGAATCCAATCCCCAAACCTCATCGGGAGTGAACGGAGAGCTGTTCGGTTTCAGGGAGATTACCCTGGATGACGATCCCGACCTGGAGAAGATGATAACCATCACCATCCCCTACAGCGAGACCGATGGGATCGTGACGGGAACTGAAACCAGGGAAGAAGACCTGGTCCCCTGCTACTGGGACGGCGCGCAGTGGGTGGGAATCGGGACCTACGAAATAGACGTGACCGGCAACCGGATGACCTGCACCGTGGGGCACCTGACCCTGTTCAGCCTGCTTTCTCCTTCATTGGATCCGCCGGTAATTGTTACACCGGTAGTTGGGGCCGGGGGAGGAAAATGTTTCATCGCCACCGCCGCCTACGGCACACCGCTGGCGAAAGATATCCGGGTACTGCGCCGTTTCCGGGACCGCGTGCTGCTGCCCACGGCGCCGGGCCGGGCCATGGTCGGCTGCTACTACCGCTGCTCGCCGCCCGCCGCCTCGGTGATCGAGCGGGACGAAACTCTCAAGCGGTTGACCAGAAACCTGCTGGCGCCGCTAGTCCGGATACTTGAAGCGGTTCAATAGAGTATTTATCCTGGTCAGGAGTTGCTCTGTCTCGGCCCTCATCCGGTGGTTATCAGCGGTAAGCAGGACATTGGAGAGATATTCGTTGGCCCGGCGCAGGACCCTTGCGTAGATCAGTTGTGAGTCCGGAGTTTCATCCTCTATGCGGGAGATCAATTCACTGATGTGACGGTTATCAGCCGGATGGTAATCCGCCGGGTGGCGCGTTTTGCTCTCGGCTCGGTCTTCGGGCTCATCCAGGCCGTTTTCGAAGCAGTACTCCAGGAAATCAGCCCAGCCGGTGGCCCGGGCAAAAACCAGGTCGCGGTAGTCCTCCCGGTAACGTGACGCTTCGGGCAGGTAGAGCGAAATCCCACGGGCGTTGGGGACCTTGTACCCGCGGTGGGAGGAGGCTGCAACCACTGCTTCTTTCGTGCCCAGGACTTCGTCGGCGGCTTCGATCACGCCGGTGTTGGTGCTGGCCGACTTGATGAGCTCCACCAGGTGGTACAGGTCGGCGAAGTCGGGGTCATAGAACCGCTGCACTCCCGATACCGCCGTTTGAATCGTCTCCGCGGATTCGGGATCTTCCCTGAGACGATAGGCCAGGTTGGCCACCGTCCTGCCCAGGTGATGCATCTCCCGGGCGCGGACCACCGACATGGTGGTCGAGCCGAAGAAGTGAAGGCCGGTAAAGATCTTCGGCAGCGGGGCGAGGAAATCCTCGGTCTTCATAAACGGGTCCTTCATGAGCTCCTTGAAGATGAGTTCGTACTGCCAGCCGGTCCCCGTTTCGACCTCTTCGGAGGCCAGCACGTAGTCAACGGTCCCCATGACCTCGTGGACGATCTCCGCCATCTGCATCAAACAGGCGTCGAATCCCAGAACGTCCAGGTTGCGGCCGATGATCCTGCGTATTTCCTGCATGGCCGTCCCCAGTTCCGGGGTGGTGATGTGATCGTGATCGGTTTCGTCGTACGAAATTCCTTTGTAGAAGGGTGCGCCGCTGCGCAGTTTCCAACCCGAGCCGTGGTTCCACAACACCAGCATGTAGCGCCGTGCCGGGTACTGCTCGACCGCCCATCGGACGAAATCCACCATCACCGCCGGGTCGCCCATGTTGACCTCGCCCAGGTCTTCAAGGACCTCCTGGTCGAAAACATAACGGTCGTTCTTCTGGATGTGGTACCGGCTCGCGCCCTCATCCTTGGCGCGGTCCACCTGGGTGACGATGTTGACGGACTCCGACGAGCCCACCCGCTGCATCTCCTGCATGTCGCTTTCGTCGTAGCCGGTGAGGTTGCTGTCGGCGTTCATGAAGATCATGAACGTCCACTCTTTGACGGGCTCCGCGGATGGCTCTGCGGAGACAGGCGCAACCATGAACATCAGCGCCAGGATTGAAATGATGACCGTGTGCGGTGCTGCCGGCCTGTACCGGTGGACCATGGTATATAACCTCCCGGGATTCACGTTTCATATATGTATATGCACACGGGCTGCAATGTTTCAAAAAAAGTAAAACCATTGAATATATTTTGAAGAGAACATATCACACGCGTAGACCAGCGTTCTTGAGAAGAGACAATCAATTGGGCGGACTTCGGTACCGGCCCGGTCAACCCGCCATCATGTAGACGAGCAGCATCCAGAGCATGGCGGCACCGAAAGCAAAACTGCCCAGAACCGCTCCCAGGGTGGCCAGTCCGAAAAATTTGAACAGGAAGAACAACCCGAATCCGGCGGCGGCACCGATGCCCAGATGCGCAAGAATGCCGATGGTTAGCTCTTTCCAGTGCTTCCGCCAGCGCTCTGCGTGGTCCATGGTGGTGAGTTCGTTCCAGAACCGGCCGCTGGCATCCTTTACTTTCTGCCAGAACGTACGCTGGTCACCACGGGGCGGAAGGGGTGGTTTTTCGATCTCGATTGTTTCTCCCGGTGGAGGAGGCGGTGGTTTGATGCCCTCTCTCGGTCCGGGAATTTGGACCTCAAGGGGGTCTTGAAGAGCGGGTGGAACTTCCGTTTTGGCTGCAGCCACGCACGGAGCCAGAAGGCCGAATGCGAAAACAAACAACAGGACTGAAGATACGTGTTTAAAGCGGGGAAAACTGGGGGAATATCTCATTATCAATTGTCACCTCATTTAATGGAGCACCGTTTCAATCCTGACACACAGACGGTATTCTGTCAAGTTTGGGTACTCCTATCAATCTGTTCTTATCCAATATTAATATAGTCATCCGGGTAGGGTTTGGTTACAATAACAGCCAAAGCGCACGCTGGGGGCAGCCTGTTGATTATATGTCTCTTATGAAAGTTCTGGTACAATCAAACACTATCCGCTGCCCGGGGAGCGAGCATAATGATTAAATCGATGCCGGTTGTTGTCATCCTGTCTATTATCGTACTGATAACCGCCATGGTCATCCAGGGCTGCCTGGGAAGCGGGGGCGGGGGCGGCTATGACATCCGGATCAACTGCACCCTCGCCGGATATGTTTTCGTCCCGGCGGGGTCCCTCAAAGCTTCATCCGCTCCAACCGACGCCCCGACGGGATTATCCACGGCGGTGCACGGTCTTACCGGCTCATTATCCGGGGAAAACACCGTAATACATCCACGGGCGGTAGCCTCCCCGGACGGAATGGTTCCCCTGGCCGGAGCCGTGGTCCGTTTAAACGACAGAACCCGGTATACCACCACCGACTCCAGCGGCTACTATGCTCTTGACCTGGTAATCGAAAACGACACGGTGAAAACCGTTGAAGTGCTCTCCGGTACTACGCTCATGGTGTATTTTCATACCGACGCACAATTGAACAAAACAACTGTCTCTTCAGTGAAGATTTCCGGTACCCCGGGCAGCTGGGAGGTGAAGGAGATCGTCACACAGATGGCCGACGACGAACAAGCGGCCGAAGACCTGGTGCAGACGATCGTGGGGGGAACCTTCGAGTTTTCGGGCCTGGTCTCGGCCACCGACCGTGAAGTCGGGGGTGAATTGGATCTGGCCTGGAATCCGGCGGAGCACTCCGACACGTCTGTATCCTACCGGGTATACATGGACAGGACCAGTGGCGGCCAGGTCTTCGAGAGCAGTCCCTTTATAGAATTTCAGGATGTTTCCGGCGGCCGGGTGTCGGGACTTCAGAATGCTGCCTATTACTTCGTGGTACGTGCAGTGAGTGCCGGCGGACGGGTAGAGGACACACCCAACACGGTGGAGCTGTCGGTGACCGTTACCGACCAGACGGATCCCTCGTGGACAGATGCCGCCGGGATCCAGGCGCTGGCGCTCGGGGATGAGCAGGTGACCGTGTACTGGAACCCGGCCACGGACAACACCGCTCCGGTGTCCTACCGAATCTATTACCACACGTCTTCTCCCGCCACCGCCGGAGAGATGGTGGCGGTGACGGCTCCGTCTGCTTCGAGCACCTACGCTTACGAGCACACGATTACCGGTTTGACCAATGGAACCGTGTACTACTGCATGATCCGGGCGTTGGACGGAGCGCATCCGCCCAACGAAGAAGACAATACGCAAGAGGGGCACGTTGCTCCCGGAGCTCCGGCCTCCGCGCCGAGCCTCGTATCCGCGGTTCAGGTGGGTGCGGCGGTGGAACTTCACTGGGCGGCGTCCACCGACGGCGGCGGGCTAACGATAACCGGATACAAAGTGTACCGTGGAATTTCGTCTCCTGATACTGTTGCCGGTACTACCGATGCGGCAACTCTGACGCTTCTTGACGATGATCCGGCGCTGACCGTGGGAAAACTCTACATGTACCAGGTCGTTGCGGTAACAGCCGCCGGCGACGGGGAGCGCAGCAATTACATGTCGGTGAATTTCAAATAAATTAACACGGCTAGAAATAATAGGTAGTTCCCGCTTCGAACACCACATCGTCCAGTTCCAGGGTTATCTGCCTGCCCAGTCCCGGGAAGTATACCGACTCGCTGCCCTTCAGCCAGCGCAGTTTCACCGTGGCGTGCCAGGTGTCGTGCAGTTGGTAGTCCGCACCGATTGCCATTTCGAAGGTGTCGGCGCTGCTTTTATGCCACTCGGCAATGTTCGGGTCATGGTAGTACAGGGTGATCCGCGGAGTTATGTATCCCAGGCAGATGAACGGATGGGCCTTGTTTCCGGGAATAAAGTACTTCAGGTACAGGCTGTAATACTGCTCATCCAGTGTCAATACTCCGTCCTGTGCCCGGCCGGGGAGTCGGACGGTGGCTGTGTGCTCTCCCCATTCGTACCGCCCTGCCAGGGCAAAGCGGGGTCGCAGTTTACGGGATACGGTGAAACCGGTCAGGGTTTTGCGGGGCAGCGTGAATCGGGTGCCCGAGTGCACTTCGGGCCGCAGCAGCGCCAGGCTGAACGCGAAACCGTTCATGGGATCTTCAGGTGGTTTTGTGTGCTTTTCCGGCAAGGAAAAAACCGGTTTAACCGGTAGTTCCACCGCCGGAGGTGCCGACGGTAGCGACAACTGCCTGTTCGGAATGTCCGACGTCGGCGGGAGGTCGATGAGCGCCCCGAAAATCCTGGAGTACTCTGCCGCCGGAACGAAAAAACGTCCGTCCCTGTACAGAATGGGGTAGTGAAGGATAAAACGCTCACTGTCAACGAGGCAGGCTGGGCTGTCCACAACAAACTCGCAGGTTCTGCGGCCCTTCACCCGCAGCACGATTCCGTCTTCGTAGTTCACCTCTACCGTGTTGAGCAGGGCGTCATTGATGAGATCGGCCTCAACGTAGACAGTCCCGCCGGTTTGCATTATCCTGTCCGGCGATATACCGGTGGCGTTGATGACCGTTATGTCGTGTTCGTCCACCAGGGTGATGTCGCTGATCGACCGGGCAGAGCAGGGGATCGGGGCTGCGGTACACTGAAGCACGAAGGCAATGAAAAAAATAAACAATAACCTGCCGTACACCCGCATCAACTCCAGGCCATTCGATATACCTTCGTTGTATCACGTTCGTAATATTGTATCAAGATTCGCGGCCATGGCGGGCCCCGCTCAGAACATCCCACCCACTCCACTTTCTATCCTTCTTGCTTGAGGGTGGTAGCGTCAGCTAAGAACGATGACAAACATGATAGTGGGTGGTGCGACTATGAACGAGAAGAGTCACTATGCTAAAACATCGGACGGGTTTCGAGAATGTCCAGAGTCTTGACTTCCTGGTAGGAGCAGACCCGGTTGCGGCCCTCGGTCTTGGCCCGGTAGAGGGCCTTGTCGGCCTTCTCTATGAGGTCGCGCTTCGAGGTGATCCCGTCTTCCGGATAGTTTGCCAGCCCGATGCTCACGGTGACCGTCACGTCTTCATCCTTGAGGCGGACAGGGTATTTGGAAACCTCTTCGCGCAGGCGGTCCGCCCGTTTCAGGGCTCCGTTTCGCGCGGTCTCGGGCAGGATGATGACGAATTCCTCACCGCCGTAACGGGCGGGGGTGTCCACGGCCCGGGAGTGCTCCTTGAACAGGCCTCCGAGGGTGCGCAGGACCGTGTCCCCCTGCTGGTGTCCGTAGGTGTCGTTGAAGCGTTTGAAGAAATCTATATCCAGGATCATCAACGACAGCGGTGAGTCGTACCGCATGGCCCGTCCCAGTTCCCGGTCAAGCGCTTCCTGGAAGTAGCGGTGGTTGTACAGGCCGGTAATGGGATCGGTGAAGGCCAGTTTCTGATGTTTTTTGAACGCCCGGGCGTTTTCTATGGCGCTGGCGGCGTGGTAGCAGATGGTGGAAAACAGGTACAGGTGCTCGGCGGTGTAGTGTTCCCCCGAGATGGTTCCCACATAGAACATGGCGCATCGCTTGTTTTCTATCTTTACCGGGCAGGCGATGGATGAGGCCAGTTTGCCCTGCAGCCGGCCCTGGGCTGAAGCAACGTGCAGCGAAGTGCGGACCTCATTTTGCTTGAGACTACGGCTCAGACTCAGTTCCTTGTTGGCCATCTTGATAATTTCCGCCACCGTGGCCGAGATGATTCTCCTGCTCGGGTTCTTCTTGGTGAAGACGTTTATCTCCGCTCCATACTCGTCACGGGTTTCCAGAAACGCCCCGATATCATGCCTGAACAGCGGATTTTCACTGACCAATGTCTGGTTAAGGATCTTTTCCTCTTCAAAGGTGGAGTTGACGCTGCGGCCGATACGGTACAGGATTCTGAGCTTCTCCTTGTCTGTTTCCAGCTTTTCTGCCAGTTGGTTCCGCTCGATCAGGGCCGCAAGCTCGTTGCCCAGCAGTGAGAGAAAATTCAAATCATAATAATAATCAGGTTTATCATCTTTTTTGCGGCTTCCAGGGTTTTTAACCATTATCAGGACTCCCTGGTATTTGCCGTGGGTAACCAGCGGGACCAGGTAGAAGTACTTCTTGGTGCCTCTATCCGAAAAATTAAGCAGGTACGACAGGGGCTCTTCCGGTGAAACGCCTTCCTGGCAGTCCCCGGCCAGGAAACGCGAAAACTGATCGGCAATCCTGGTGGTTACCGACCTCAGTGTACCGGCGGACATTCGGACCTGGTGAACGATCTTGAAGCCCGATCCGCTGTCCGGAATGAGGATGGCCAGCGAGGTGACGTTCAGATGATGCCTGATGATCCTGGCGAAAGACGCAAGACCTTCCGCCTGGTCTCTGGCCAGGTTGAGTGCCTGCGACACTTCGAATAGAAGCTGGTAGAAACGGGCCGCTTCCCCCGGGCTTGGTACGTTATCGGTCATGGTGTCCCTTCCTGAGCGTGACGCTTCAAATCAGGTTATTTTAAATACCACCGCTGTCATGTCGTCGAACTGGCTGGTTCCCGCAGCGAACGTGTCTACCTCGGTAAAGACAGCTTCGAGTATGTCGCTCACGGCCCGTTCCCGGTTTCTCTTCACGATTTCCTGCAGACGGGTAAGACCGAAATCCATCTCTTCACGGCTGCGGGCGTCCAGGATGCCGTCGGTAAACAAGACCAGAACGTCGCCCGGTTCGACTTCCGCTTCAATGGAGTGGTACACATATTCTTTGAATATCCCTATCGGTACACCCTCTACAGAAAGTTCCCGGCACTCGTCTTCACCCTGGCGAAACAGCAGAAGCGGGTGGTGCCCGCTGCTGGAGATATATATTTTCTTTTCCCGGGAGTCGAGTACCAGGTAAATGCATGTAGCAAAACTGTAGGAGTCGATGTCATCGGTGATCAACTGATTGACCGTGTTCATGACGGCAGCCACTCCTTCGGTGGTGGCAACCACTGTCTTGAACACGCTGCGGATCATGTTCATGAGCAGCGCCGCCGGAATTCCTTTCCCTGAAATGTCGGCGATGATGCACCCGAGGCGGTTTTCGTCCAGTTGGAAGAAGTCGTAGAAATCTCCACCGATGACCCGGGCCGGCCGGGTACCGGCGGAAAAATCGACTCCTGAAATGACAGGGAAGGTTTTGGGCAGCAGCTTTTCTTGAATTTCACGCGACAGCTCCAGCTCGCGCTCGGTGCGCCTGGTCTCCAGGGCTTCCGTTAAAAGCCTGGTGTTCTCGATGGCCACTCCAGCGTAGAAGGACAGGGTGGACAACAGGTCGATGTCCGCCGAGTCAAAATCTTTCCCGTCGAGCTTTCCGCCCAACTCCAGTATCCCGTACATCTTGTTCTTCACCTTGACCGGTACGGTAAAAAGACTGGTTTGATGGGGGACGGGCAGGGGCAGGTTATCCAGGTCGGGTTCGGCTTTGCTCACCACGTTCAGATTTCCCTGCCGGTCGGAGAGCTTCAGGGAGCAAGACCGCACTCCGGCTATGCCGACTATTTTTTCCACTATCTTTTTGAAGAGCAGTTCCGGTTCAAAAACGCTGCGGGTGATGTCATACAGGGCTTCCAGTTTCAGCTGCGAATCCCGGGCCTGCCGCTCCAGGTCGGCATTGGCCCGCTTGACATTGTCGTACAATGTGATATTGCGCACGGCCATGGCCACATCGGTGGCCACGATACCGAGTAGTTGAATTTCTTCCGGAGAAAACCGGCGTTGAGCAGTGGATCCCAGGGCGAACATACCCAGTATTTCATCCCTGGTCAGGATGGGGTAGGCCACGTGCGACACCACCGAGACGTTTTCCCGGCCTTCCACTGCCTGTGATGTGTCAAGCTCGATGTCGTCGGGGTATCCGGGCATCTCGGAGCCGGCAATCAATTCGTATTCTCTGAGGAGCAGTTTGTAAAACCGCTCGATTTCCTCCTGTGGTAGGGGACAAGTGGTCCGCACCAGCATTCTGCGGACATTGGTGAACAGGACGAAAGCGAATATGTCGTACGGTACCAGGTCTCTGAGTTTGTTAGCCACCAGTTTCATGATGGGCCGTTGGTCGAAACTGAGGCTTATTTCTCGGTTTATCTCGCGCAGAATGCGCGACTTATTGCTGTCTTCATTTCCTGGAGGTTGAGAATTAATACCGTTTTTCCCGGGCCCCCGCTGGATAGTGTCCGTAGCCACGTAAAAGCGTCCCTTCTAAAGAAGTTTACTTCTAAAAGGACCCCAGAGAGAGTTCCATTGTTTTATCCACCTTGTGCACCATTCCCTGGAATGTCCCTTCGGCAACAATAGTGATTACCATATTGTCCGACGTTTTTTTAGGTTCCGTCAACAGTGTGATGTCAATAATTCGAAATTCCCCATGGTCCTCTATCATGAAGCGGTCCTGGGTAATGTCGGCCATGAAATGCTTGAGATACCGGCTGTCCCCTGCTTTATCCCGCTTTACGGCTTCTCTAAATGCCGATGTCAGTTCCACCACCTTGAGTATCCCCAGGTTAAGTGCGCTTTCAGCCAGGTAGTGTGCCGCCAGACGTGGAACCATTTTGCTGCTGGTCCGGATTTCAGCACGCTGAGATGACTGGAGAGCGAACACGATGGTAAACATGACGATCAGTGCCAGAAAAACCATGCCAAGGGCCATGCCTCGCCGCCCGCTCCCCAAGGCACATCCGGCCGGTTGCCCTGCGCTCCGGTGCCGTCGTGGGTACGATGGACCGGTTACATGTTTGGTTTCATGCATAGTACCGTAAACTCCCTTCGGTCCCCCTGCTCCTCCCACCATGTAGTCATAGCGAGCTTTTTCACGTGGCGGATGGTCCGGTATTCACCTTCTCCCGGACGATCAAACTTCTTTTTCCGGTTGTCTGTCTCCAGAACCTGGAACGCGGGTCTCAGCACGGTCACATCAAGCGAGAAGTTGTAGGTGATATTCGCCACCGTCCGTGGAGACAGGTCGCACACGATTATGCCGGAGTCTTTCCTGGAAGTAATCGGTGTGCTGTCCAGGGTGAACTCCGTGCGGTCAGGATCTCCCCCCGGTTCGATTATATCGTGATAATCAACCATCTCCATCAGATTTTTCATAATACCGTCAGCCAATTGCACCGCCGTCAGAAGTTGCCCGGCTTTTTTTGTGCCCTGTATGGAGTTGCGGACCAGGACGGTTATCGGGATGATGGCAAAACTGAGGATAGCCATGGCCGCGAGAAATTCGACCAGTGTTGCTCCTTTTATGGCTCTGATGGTTAATCTCGCTGCTTGCTTTTGCCCGCCCGGCATGTTATACTTTCCCGGCTTAGAACATTGAAGAAAGGTGAAGGAACTATGGCGCATCACAAATCAGCCCTTAAAGATATTAAGCGGAATGCGGTTCGGAATCGCAGAAATGCTCCGACCCGAACCCGCTTGAAAACAGAACTCAAGAGATATTACAGCTTTATCGAGGAAGGTAATACTGACGCCTCCCGGGATATGCTGCCCCAGATGTACAGCCTGATTGACAAAGCCGCGGCTTTGGGAATCATCAAGAAAAACAACGCCGCTCGTAAAAAATCCAGGCTTTGCAAGCATCTTCAAAAAACAGCCTCCTCCTGATTAACCTCTTCGGGATTAACCTCATCGGGCCGAACCTTTTCAGGATTGCCGGTGCAGAGTGTAAGTACCAGCTTGTCCAGGATGGTTTCCTGGAGTGCTGTCTCATATAACCGTGTCTCATTCTCCGCCCGGACCGTTTGAAGCAGCATCCAGCCCAGGCAATCTTCGTTCAGCCGGGACGCCTGGTGAAAACAGGTCAGCACATTGCGGATATTCTGCTTGAGCAGGTTCGACTTTTTGTCTGTGGGGAGCAGCTCGTGAACTGCTTCCTTCAATTTTTTCACCAGTGGTTCAGCTTTCGCTCGAAGATTCTTCTTGTGAACATTTGATTTCACATCGGTAAGAGGCGCCAGTTTCCGGTAGTCGGCGCTCAGCGCTACCAACTCTCTACTTATCTTCGGGGTCCGGTTGGCAATCCCCCTGGCCTGGATCAGCATACGGATTCGTTTTGCTAACATGCGAAACACTACAATGCAGCTATCTACTTCGTCCATCACATCGCCCAGAGCTTCCAGGGCCCGGGCGCACTTCCGGTCGCAGATTGCGTCGAGAAATACAAAAACGGTTTCCCGCATGATGGGTGTGGCGGCCAGTTTGACGTCCGCCGTCTGTATGGTGGTCCTGGGATGAATGAACACCGCCAGTTTTTCCAGTTCCCGGATCAGGAATGTCTGGTCCTTGCCCACTGTGGCCAGGAGTTCCAGGGCGGCCGCAGGCGCCACCGACACGTTCAATTTATCCCTGGCGTACCGGGCAATCCAGGCCGGTATCTGGTTTTCGAACGGAGCATTGAGTAACACTGTTTCGGGCCGCGTGAGGTAAACGGGATTCTTGGGATTATCCGGAAACAGTCTCTCGCGTTCCTTTTTTGAAAATAGCTCCTTCAGACCTTTTTTCGTGGGCACTCTCCTGGGCAGTTTTTTGGTATACCCGTAAAGAACCAGCACGACAAAGTCGGGTATCCCGGGATAAACCGCCAATTTGATGAGTTTTTCCCACGTCAATTGAAGCATTCTGTCGACGTTTCTCACCAGGACCAGTTTCCGCCCGGCTCCGAAGGGCGGCGTTTCGATAATGTCGGCCAGGTCGCTGAAATCAAGTTTGAGTGCGTCCAGGCGGTTGAGAAAGAGGTCTTCTCCTCCGGTGGGTATCACCTGCTTGATGAGCTGTTTTATGATTTTGTCTACCTGGTAGGCGGCTTCCCCGTGAAGAATGATAAATGGGGGGATTTCTCCCCGCCTGATCCGGTTTTGTAATTCCTTGGCTCTCTCCCAGGGTTTCATTTGCGCCATTCTTTCCAGACCAGCTCCAGTTTTATGGAGAATTTTTCGGTTTCCGGATCACGGAGAAGAACTCTGATTGCCGGGTTTTGCAGAAGCGGGGTTAGTTTGTTCTGTCCTAAATCCATCAGCACCTTCGGGTCCGAAAGCACGTTACGCACATCCTTCCGGCTCAGGAAAGGTGCCAGCCTGGGATGGGCCAGGGCGTGCTTTCTGAAAGGTTCGTTTGAGAGGTACTCGAACATGGGTCCGTACTTGGCGGCCAGGATCCGGACCTCCTTGATGGATACTATCTTGGCTGCAATTTCGTCGTCTCCCTGGATCTCGGCCGCGGCGGCTTCGGCTTCCGCCCGGGCGGCTTCAGCCGCGGCGGCGGCATCATCCAGTTCCTTTTTCAATGCTTCGGGGTCGACCTCGTCGAGCAGGAAGGTCATAAACTCGGGATCTTTGAGGAGTTCCTGGAGTTTTTCATTGTCCATGGCAGCTTTCGTGTCGCCGTTCTTTAAGGCGGTGGTGAATGATTTGTCGGACACCAGGTCCTTGACCGCCTGGTGAGATATAACTTTCTCCAGTTGCGGTGATGTTACCAGGCTGTCCGGTAAATCGGGATCGGGGATAACGTTTTTGATCGAATCGGTAAATCCTTTGGGATCTTTTACCAGATCGGTGAGCTTCTCGTACTTGTCAAACAGAGACACCAGCGGGTTGTCTTTACCGATCAGCACCCACAGGTTGGGCTTGATGGTGGTGATGGTCCTCAAAGTCCATGAGTCCTCTTTCATTTCAGCGAAGGGTCCGGGAATGGGAAGGGCCACCAGGAGAAGTCCGGCGCACAGCACCATGAAGGCACCTTTGGCGGCCCCGATGACGGCACCGAGCAGCCTGTTGGCTGATGAGAGAACGGAAGACTTCTGCAGAAGCTTCGTCCCTAAGTGGCTGAGCAGCTTGAACGCCGCCCAGATGATCAGGGCCACCAGGAAGAACCCCAGCACGTAGCCGGCAATCGGGTTGATCTGGAAAAAATGGGACATCGTTTCGCCAAAAGGTTTAAAGAACCTGAAGGCCGACCAGAAAGCGGCAATCATCCCAACCAGATTCAGTATTTCCCGCAGCCCTCCTCTGAAAGCGCCGATACCGATATTCAGGAGGATGAACACCCCGGAAACGATGTCGATGATCATTCCGGCATTTTCCATATTTACCTCCGAATACCGTGTCCGTCAACCGCGGTTGTCAGGTCCGCAAGCGGGCACCAAATTTCGAACTCGCAGTTGGGGCAGTCACTTAAATCAGGTTCTCAAACAGGCTCCGAATTGCGAGCTTGCAGCCGCAAGAACACGCGAAAAAATACTCTCGACCTCTTCTTCGGTGAGGGTCCCGTCCGGTTTCCTCAAGGCAAGAGAAAAACCCAGACTTTTCAGGCCTGTTTCGAGCTGGTCACCGGTGTAGTAATCGAACAGGTTCAGCGATTCCAGGTAATCACCGGCCTGGTCTCGGATTGTTTTCTCCAGTTGATCCGCTTTGACCTGGTCGGGAACCACCAGGGCCAGGTCCCGAAGGACTTTCGGGTACCTCGGCGGCGTACGGGAGGCGAAGTGCGTCTGGCCCAACTTCACTAAAGCCATCAGGTCGATTTCCAGTGTATAGGTTCGCCGGGGAACGTCGAACCGCTCCGCTATCCGGGGATGAATTTCTCCCATATATCCCACTGTTTTTGAATCCAGTCGAAGTTCAGCGCATCGGCCGGGATGGTAAGGACTTGTATCACAGTTGGGGTGAAATTCCAGCCCACCGATTCCCAGGCTGTCGGCCAGGTGTTGAAAGAGACCTTTCAGGTGAAAGAAGTCCACCGGAGCGGCCGGTTGGTTCCATCCGGACGTCCCTGCATTCCCGCAGAGAGCAATTCCAAGGGTAAGAATTTCATTGGGCAGCGCCGTTTCATCAGCCGTGGTCAGAAAGATATTTCCTATCTCGAAAATCCCCACGTCCCTGTTCTGCTTGTTCACATTACGTGAGATTGTCTCGGCCATCCCCGGAAAGAGTGAAGTGCGAAGTACGGACATCTCTTCACTGAGAGGATTTTTAAGCCGGACGGGATCAATTTTTGGACTGTCCGGTGGAAAATCAAGGTCCATCAGCCTGGCCGGATTGATAAAACTGTAGGTCACTGTTTCCTGCAGACCCAGTCCCTTGAGAATCTCGCGTATCCTGTCCACTACCTGGTACCGCTGGTTCTCCGGGGCCAGGCTCGAGGTTATAGTGGGCATGACCGGTTCGATGTTGTCGTACCCGTAAAGCCTGGCCACCTCCTCCACCAGGTCTATCTCGCGTTCCAGATCGTTGCGGTGAGACGGGACAATAACGTCGAGTTTCTCTTCCCCGTCAGCGGTTTTCGATACGGTGGACTCAAGCCCGAGCGCTTCGAGATACCCGGCGATCTCTTCGCCGGAGAGTGAAAGTCCCAGCACGCGCTTGACGGTTCTGGCCCTGAGCTGGATAGAAATTCTCTCCACGGGTTTTCCCACGACATCTATCATGCCTGGTGCAACCGTTCCCCCTGACAGTTCGGCGATGAGCCGGGCGGCACGGTCAAGGGACCGGGGAACATTCTCGTTGTCCACTCCCCGCTCGAAGCGGTACGAGCTGTCGGTGGAAAGCCCCAGTGAACGGGCGGTCACCCGGACGCTGACCGGGTCGAAATGGGCCGACTCCAGTAGAACGTTGCGGGTGTCTGCGGTTATGAAGGTGTTTTCTCCCCCCATCACTCCGGCCACCGCCACCGGCCGTTGCCCGTCGCATATGAGCAGGGCCTTCGTCGGGAGGGTTCGCACCTCGCCATCCAGAGTGGTAATCGTCTCTCCGGGGCAGCTCGTACGGACGATGATTTCGTGTCCGGCCAGTATGTCGTAATCAAATGCGTGCAGCGGTTGTCCCATTTCGAGCAGGATGTAATTGGTCACATCGACCACGTTGTTGATAGGCCGGGACCCGAGTTTGAAGAGGGCTGATTTGAGCCACATCGGTGATGGCCCGACGTTCACGTTTCTGACCAGCCTGGCGCAGTACCGGTAGCACAGATCTCCGTTTTGGATGGTCACCCGGCAGGCGTCGCAGACCGGATCTCC
>CAYSPT010000072.1:0-2519 GCA_964432985.1 uncultured bacterium | reverse complement strand
CGGGTGAAAGCCGCAATCTCCCGGGCTATCCCCAACAGAGACAGGCAGTCGCTGCGGTTAGGAGTGATCTCGAATTCTATTATGTCGTCTGCCAGATCCAGTGCTTCCACCAGCGGTGTACCGGGTTTCAGCCCCGGGTCCAGGATCATGATTCCCGTGCTTTCCAGCTCCAGTCCCAGTTCCCGCTCCGACAACAGCATCCCTTCGGACTCAACGTCCCTGATGATGACTTTCTCCACGGTGCCTCCCCCCGGAAGGTCGGTTCCGGGATGGGCCAGGGCGACCGTGGCCCCGTCGATGACATTGGGCGCCCCGCAGATGATCGAGCAGGTACCGTCTCCGTAATCCACCTCGCACAGATGCAGCTTATCGCTGTTGGGGTGTTGTTTGATAGCAGTGATTTTCGCTACTATCATGTCCTGGAACATTTCGGCGGTACTGTGGATGGTTTCCACTTCCAGGCCGGCCAGGGTCAGACTGTTGCAAAGCTCTTCGAGGGTGTAGTCAAAATCGACCAGCTGTTTCAATAGTTTTACGGTTACTTTCATTAGTGCTTAATCCACCTCCCTCAAAACCGCCGGTATTGCTTAAGGAAATACAAATCGTTTTCGTAGAACAGCCTGATGTCTTGTATTCCGTACCTTAGCATGGCGATCCGTTCCGCTCCCATACCGAAAGCGAACCCGGTTACCTTCTCCGGGTCGTACCCGACATTCTTGAACACCGCCGGATCGACCATTCCCGATCCCAATATCTCCAGCCAGCCTTTGTACGAGCACACCCGGCACCCATCACCGTCACACATCTTGCACGAGATATCCACTTCGGCGCTGGGTTCGGTGAACGGGAAAAAGCTGGGGCGGAACCGCACCTTGCGCTCGCTACCGAAGAGGCGCTTGGCATAGGCAATCAACACCGCCTTGAGGTGGGCAAACGTGACATTTTCCCCCACCATGAGCCCTTCCACCTGGTTGAACATGGGTGAGTGGGAAGGATCGATGTCGTCGCTGCGGTAGACCTTACCCGGGCAGATAATCTTGATCGGCGGTTTGCGGGATTCCATCACTCTGATCTGCACCGGAGAAGTGTGGGTCCGCAGTAGGATTTCATCAGACACGAACAGGGTATCCTGCTCGTCCCGCGCCGGGTGCTCCGGCGGAAAATTAAGCGCTCCGAAGTTGTACCAGTCGTGTTCCACTTCGGGCCCTTCGGCCACATCGAATCCCAGTTCCCTGGATATTTTTTTTATTTCATCGATAACCAGGTACAGCGGGTGCAGACCACCCGATTCCGGCCACCTGCCCGGCATGCTTACATCGATGGCTTCCTGGACCAGGCGGTGTTCGGCTTCTTCACGTCCCAACGCTTCCCGGCGCTGCTTGATGGCTTCGTCAATTTGTTTCTTGGCCACGTTGATTCCCTTGCCGGCTTCCGCCCGCTGTTCCTTGGGAAGTCTGCCCAGTCCTTTCAGCGCGGCGGTAATGACTCCTTTACGGCCCAGATACTTAATTCTTAGCTTTTCAAGGTCCTCGGTAGTACCGGTACCGGTTATCTCATCCAGGGCCTTACTGGCAATAGCTTCATGTTCTGTAAAAGTTTTAACTTTACTCATGTAACAAGCTCCTCGCAATTTTAACTCTAGTAAAGTTCATAAAAGTCTTATTATATAGGGATAACCAATATTTTAGCCGTCAAATGATACCATTGTGCATAGAGTTGGTCAACTACTTTGCAGTCTGTTGTTTCATCAAGTTGACGCCGCGGCCCAAACGGTATTGTCAAGGCGGTTGAAGTCCGGCGTTTCACTATGTCGAGCCTACAGCCCAAACGGTATTGTCAAGGCGGTTGAAGTCCACCCCAGCGGGCGCTTGAAGGTGCTGAAATACTTCTACTAACGGGAACGGTACCATTCCTTGAGGAATGGTTGGCCTGTTCAGGGGTTGTACCAAATCTGATACAACCCCACGAACGAGTATACATCCGTCTTTCTCACAAAACCTCTGACCAATCGGGAGCGCACGCTCTGGAAATCCGCTATTTAATTGACACTTAAGGCAATCCGTCAGTATAATTGGTGTAAGTCGCTTTATATATAAGCTATGAATATGCAACCGGTTTGCGGCGTAAGCGGGGGTGTTTTTGTGGGAAAAAGAAATTCTCAACCCCGCTCACGGGTCCGAAAACCTGGCAGGTTTTAAACCTGGTAGGTCAGTATGCCGGTGGGATAACTCAAGGGAGGTAAGACCTTATGAAAATCAGGAAAAAAGCGCTTTTCGCCGCAGTCGCCGTCTGCATCCTGGCCTCAGCAGTCCAGGCGTCGGCCGTAAATCTCATATGGCCTAAGGACGGTAGTTTTGTAGAAACCACCATACCGAGGCTCCACTGGTTCAAAGGTGAGAGTAAACTGTTCGAGGTGATCGTCTGGGCGGAAGACGGGAAGAACATCGTGTTTCACGCATTCCCGACAGATGACTCCATAGCCGTGTCCGAAGAAAAGCTGGAAATGGGAAAAACCTATA
>CAYSPT010000071.1:0-25174 GCA_964432985.1 uncultured bacterium | reverse complement strand
CCCCCCCCCCCCCCCCCCCCCCCCCCCCCCCCCCCCCCCCCCCCCCCCCCTCTGGTCAGCTTAAGAGCGGCGGTGAAATTGTAACATCGAAATACTACAGTAATAAAAAGGAATAAATAGAAATGATAGCTTATAAATTGTTGCCAGCGTTTTAAGCACAAGAGGTAGATAGTGCGGCTTGTCCGTGACCTGTTTGCACCGTTCTCCCACATCCCTTATTCGGTTTACGGATCGTGCGCGTTTATATCATAGTGCACCATCTCCTCTACTTTAATCTTAGAGAATATAAAACAACTATGTCAACTAATTTTCAAATCGGCATGGTGAACCAGCTAGATTACATTTCCGCTAGCAGTATCTCAGCAAAGCCAGTTTGTACCAGATGAACGGCAGCCCCATCTCTTCGTAATAAGCGGTTTTCCCGAAAATCTCCCGCGACACGCCACGGTAGAACTTGACCTCGTTGGAGCAGTCGTGGATAACGATGTCTTTCCAGCCTTCCTCGACAGCCATATCGAGCAGATCGTAGGTCAGGCGCCGGCTCGACATGGGAGAAACATAACCGTTTTTATACTGGTACCAATCTTCGTTTACGAAGTGGGGGGCGTTGTTTTTATTCAGGTGCAGCTCCGCGCAGTGGATGTGGTCCACCCCGGTGGCCAGAATTTTTTTGCGCTTTTTTACAAAATGGTCGTAGTACTCCTTGAACATCGGTGATTCGATACATAGATAAGGGAAATGGTCCCGGGCGATATGCATATTTTTGATGACTTTGTCGGAACAGTTGGTGGCCGCCAAATTGAACCTTATTTCATCCAGTCCGCAGCGGGACATGGCTTTCAGGTTCTTCTTCGTGCACAGTGTCCCGTTGGTATACAAATGCTGATAGATACCCTGGTCATGGAAGAATTTCACCAGATCGAGATGCTTGTCAACATTAGTGAAAGGCTCGAACCAGACCCAGGCTATCCCTTTGACCTTTTTTTCACCACGCATGGCCTTGATGATCATGGCCTTGATGTCCCGCCGGGTCAGGACCCGGTTGGTGGCGATATTGTAGTGGTCACGGTGAAGATCGGGCTCCTTGTCATGCTGGTTTTCATAGTAGCAGAACTTGCAGCGGAGATTGCACCTCGTTACGGAGCGGATAGCGTGAAAGTTGTGCTCCAGACATATCCGGCAGCCAGGGGTCATTTCTCCTCCCCACACTGCCAGATACCCGTACTCTCCCGTACCAAGGGCGGGGATTTTTTTCTGACGCTGCCGGATTTCGCCGATGAACCGCTCCTGCACCGCGTAGGAAATCTGGTCGAGAAAGTATGCTTCCTTGACGGTCAGCTGTTCGTTGCGTTCGCCCTTTTTGACAATCAAATCAACTATTTCGACAGCTTCCCGTTTGGTCATTCCATCCAGGTTCATGATGGGATACACGATACAGTGCCGTACCGGTGTTGTCAAACAAGATGTTAGCAGAAGCAGTTGCCTCATCCTGATTCTCCTTGATACAATACCAATTGAGTTAACCGGGATAATAATTAATAATGCATACAGATCAGGAGAAACGCCCATGACGTTCACGAGCCTGATTCACCTGCTGCAAACGAGAGTATCGGAGATTCCCGACCACACGGCCTACACTTTTTTGAGCTATGAAGACGACCGGGAGCAGGCTGTCACCCTGACATTCAAAGAAGTAGACCTCAAGGCCCGCCGTATTGCCGCCGATCTGAAACGGCGGGGTTTGAAGAACGGGGACCGGGTGATCATTCTTTCCACCCAGACATACGACAATGTCCTGTCGGTCTGGGGAGCCGTCTACGCCGGTGCTGTGTTTTCACTGATTCCACCTCCCATCGACCAGCAGAAGCAGGAGCGGTTCGAATCGGTGCTGGAATCCGCCCGGCCGCGGTTCGTCATGGGAAACAGCATGGTGGCGGAAAAGCTGGGGGAAGCCTTGCAACAAAAGGTGTTCTACGAACTGCCCAATATTGTGGCCAGGCACATCCCGGAGTCCTGGCAACCGGCCCTGGCCAGGAAGCTGGTCAAATGGAAGAAGGGATTTGAAATCTACGATGTGGAGCGTTGCCCGGAAAACGAGAGCAAGTGGAAGAAACCTCCGGTCAACGAGCACACCGTCGTCTGCCTGCAATATTCCTCCGGTTCCACCGCCAAACCCAAGGGAGTCATCCTCACCCACGGCAACTTCCTGCACAACATAAAGCTCAGCATCGATTCGGTGAACTTCGCCGACGGGGACACCTTCCTGAGCTGGGTTCCGTTTTTCCACAACATGGGTTTGACCATACACATTTTTACTCCCGTATATTCCCGCTCAAACAGCGTCATCCAGTCCCCCCTGGATTTTCGGGAAAAACCGATCCGCTGGTTCCAGGCACTTTCAAAGTGGAAGGCCGCGCTAACCTCCGGCCCCAACGCCGCCTACCGGTTATGCTCCCGGGTCATCCAGGCCGAGGACCTGGCCGGGGTAGATCTGTCGAACCTGAAAATCGCCGCCAACGGCTCCGAGCAGGTGGAGTACCGCAGCCTGCAAGCCTTCGCTGAAAAATTCGCCTCCGTGGGATTCAGCCTGAACAGCTTTGCCCCCGGGTACGGTCTGGCAGAGTTCACCACACTGGTTACCGCCACCAACCGCAACCAGCTGACAACGGTCATCGTGGACACAGATGAGCTGAGCCGAAACCGTTTCTTAGAAGTCGGGGAGAATCATCCGAAAGCCCGTCATATGGTCTCAGTGGGGGCACCTCTGCCCGCCATCACCGTGGGTATTGTCAATCCGGATACCGGTAATCCATGCCCACCCGGAGAGATAGGCGAAATCTGGCTCCAGGGCGACAGCGCCGCCCGCGGGTACTGGCAGAAACCGGATGAATCCCGTACCACTTTCCGCAATACCCTTGAGGGACACGAGGGATACTTCCTTCGCACCGGTGACCTGGGAATCGTGCACCAGGAGAACCTCTACATCACCGGCCGGATCAAGGAACTCATCATCATCCACGGTAAAAACTACTACTCGGCTGATTTCGAAAACGGCGTAAAGAAGACGATCCCGCTCCTGACATCCGGCGCTGTGGTATCTTTTTCCGTGAGTGTCGGTAATGAGGAAAAACTGGTCAGCCTGGTAGAGATCCCTCCGGGGAACGCCTTCGATTTCAAGCGTCTGGCGTCGGATATCTGCCAGACTACGTCGAAATCGTTCGGGTTTTCCCAGTATGATGTAGTCTTTGTGGAATCACTTTCCCTACCCCGGACCGACAATGCCAAGATCAAGATCATCCAGTGCAAAAAGAACTATACCGACGGTAAGTTACCTGCCCTGTTCAGCATGAAACAGGAGGGAATCGCAGCCGACACCCCCCGCAGCATAGTTGTTCCCCAAAACCGCCTTGAACGGGACCTAGTGGACCTGTTCGGCAAAGTGCTGCGAGCTTCTTTCGAAATCGGCGCCGATGACCGCTTCTTTGATATCGGGGGAGATTCTCTCAGCGCCTCGGAGGTGGTGACCGAAGTCAACGGACGGTATGGCATCAAGGTCCCCATGAAACTGTTCTTCGAAGAACCCACCGCCCGGCATCTGACTCACATTATCGAAACCCTCCAGCGTGAAGGCTCCACCGCCAACGTGCAGCGGAAAGCCTTGAACCTGCATGATGAATGTGTGCTGCCCGACGATATCCAACCGAGTTATCCTGGCATGGTCCCCAACGACCTGAGCGAGATCAGAAACATTTTTCTCACCGGGGGAACCGGTTTTCTGGGGGCCTATATCATCAGGGACATGCTGGCCCACACCGGGGCGACGATTCACTGCCTGGTCAGGGCCAATGACCGGGCCTTCGCCCTGCAGAGAATCCGCAAAAACCTCAGTTTTTATAATCTATGGCGAGAGGAGTTCCACCACAGGATAGTACCGGTGGTGGGCGACCTGGGAAAACCGCTGCTGGGGATAAAGGAAGAAGAGTTCAACCGTCTGGCCAGCTTGATGGATGCGGTGTTTCACAACGGCGCCCTGCTCAATTTCATCTATCCGTACACCACATTGAGGCAAACCAATGTGTTCGGGACACAGGAAGCCTTGAGACTGGGTTGCATCGGGCGGCCGAAGAGGTTCTTCTACATATCCTCCTTCAGCGTGTTTGACAATCCCAGCCACTTCGGCACCGTGGCCTACGAGGACGATCCGCTGGAATGCTGCGACGGGTATTTTCTGGGCTACACCGAATCGAAGTGGGTAGCGGAGAAACTGGTGAGGATAGCCGGTTCCCGGGGGCTGGCGGTGACCATCTTCCGTCCCGGAGAGATTTCGGGCGACCACAGTCAGGGAATCTGGCCGATGAATGACCTGGTCATCCGGTTCCTGATCACCTGCGTGCAGTTCAACTGCATGCCGGATATGAACATATCGCTGCACATGACGCCGGTGGACTATGTCAGCCAGGCCATCGCCCGCCTGGCCTTCAGGGACGACTCCATTAGCAAGGCCTACCACCTGGTGAACACCAAGATCATGGCGCTGCCTCAGATAGCCGAATTCCTGAGCTCATTCGGGTACGATGTCAAGCTCATCCCCTATGAAGAGTGGAAGAAGAAGATCTTCGTCTTTGCCAATGACAGCGCGCTGAGACTGGTGGAGTCATTGTTCACCGAAGAGCGCAAATCAGGAGAATCCCTGCATGAGCGGTACGGCAACAATCAGGCCTCATTCGACCGGTCCAACACCCTGGCCGGCCTGGCAGGAACCGGGATCACCTGCCCGCCCATCACCGACCAGCTGCTCGAGAAATATTTCACCTACTTTACCAGGACGGGATATATTCCCGAACCGCAACGGCTGCGCAAACCCGTCAATTATCTCAAACGCCAGGAGCTCACCCGGGAGCGGTTCACCAGCATGATGCAGGAGATGTCCGGGGATGATACCCTGACGGTAGCCGACGCCGCACCCATCGACAGCACCATCGGCAGCACTATCATCATGAAGAAAACAGCCGCCTTCAAGAACAAATTACTGGGATTCCTTCCCTTCCGCCTGCAGGGCTGCGGCTGCGAGGGGCCTTTTGAAACCGACGTCATGCTGAAGATAAAACCAACCG
The DNA here is from genome assembly GCA_964432985.1 of uncultured bacterium. Lineage (GTDB taxonomy): Bacteria > Muiribacteriota > CAYSPT01 > CAYSPT01 > CAYSPT01 > CAYSPT01. Next base: position 20,060 of record CAYSPT010000071.1, on the reverse strand, counting down.
ACCAGGACGTCATCAACGCCATGAGAACGGCCACCATACTGCTCCCCGACAGTCGGCTGGCGGAGGAGTTCAAGCACGCCGGCGGAGTGGCCAATTTCGAGAAATGCCATATCCGCGAGCTGGCCATCAGCTGTCAGCAGGATCCCCGGTTTACCCGCAACGTCCCGAAAATCTACGGGACCTGGCGGGATGACGACCGGGAAATCTTCCTGGTTATGATGGAGTTTCTCAAGGACATGGTGTTAATGGACACCGCGGACGATGTCTCGGTGTGGAGCTCCGAGCATATACGGTGCGCCCTGGAGGGCGCCGCGGAGTTTCACAGCATCTGGTACGGCCGCGAAGAAGAGCTCAAGAAGCAGGAGTGGATCGGCTGCTATCCCACCAGGGAACGCATGGAGCAGTTCAAAAGCCTGTGGACCGTGGCCGCCCGGCACGCCCATCAGGAGTTCAGTATGTGGTTCAGAAAAGGCGATCTGGAGCTTTTCATGGCCCGGATCGATTCCCTGTCCGACTGGTGGAAGGCCATGGAAGCGCTGCCCAAGACCCTGGTGCACAACGATTTCAATCCCCGCAACATCGCGTTCAGGCAAACCGACGACGGCCTGCGTCTCTGCGCCTTTGACTGGGAGCTGGCCACCATACACCTGCCGCAGCGCGACGTGGTGGAACTGCTGGCCTTCGTGCTGAACGATGATGTGACCCGTGACCAGATTGTATCGTTCGTGAAATACCACCGCCAGGCCCTGGAAAGATACACCGGGATAGACATAGATCCGCAGATGTACTGGCAGGGCTTCCGCTGCGCCGCCTGGGATTTCCTGCTCAACCGGGGCAGCTTCCTCATCCTGGCTAACACCGTCAACCGCTATAGGTGGATGAACCGGGTTCCCTTCACCCTGAGAAAAATCCTCGACCTGGTGAGAGAAGGATAGCACGGGGCCGTTGCAGACTGTGATGGTGCATTGGCTCGACCTGGTGAGAGAAGGATAGCACATGGCCGCTGCAGGCGGGTTTGTGCATTAGCTGGTCCAGGCGGATTTAGCGTTATTCCATTTCCTCTGCAGGGATTTCCGGATACAGCGTCTTCATGCAATCGGGGCAGATACCGTGGGTAAAATTGGCTTCCGAGTGTTCGTGGATGTACATCTCTATTCTCTGCCAGTATCCTTTATCGTCACGAATCTTTTTACAGGAGCAGCAAATAGGAAGCAAACCGCTTAAAATCTTGATCCTGTCCATGGCTTCCTGTTTCTCCGCCAAGAGTTTTTCCAGTTCCCGCTCGTGGGCTTTGCGCTGGTCCATTTCATGCTTGAGTTTCAGAGCGGAACGTACTCTGGCCAGCAGTGCCGTTTTATCGACCGGCTTGGTGAGGTAATCCATGGCGCCGGCAGTGAAAGCCGCGTCCAGGTGCTCGGAGTCGTTCAGGCTGGTAACCATGATCACGGGAATGTCACTGCACGATTGTGATTTTTTGATTCCCTGGCAGACTTCGATTCCATTCATCCCGGGCATCAATATGTCCAGCAATACCAGGTCGATCTGGGGAGCATGCCCCACGCCTTCTTCTATTCCTAGCAGTGAAAACGCTTCCGAGGCGCACGAAGCCATCAATGGTTCTTCGTACCCCGCATCAACGAGAATCAATTTGAGGATGGACCTCATGGTCTTTGAATCATCAACAATGAGTATTTTCATGGAAATCCCCCGTACTTCATGCTCCTTACCGGTAATTGTAACATTACCGGCAAGCACAATGCCATATGCATAAATCTGGTTTTTCTACACCCATAGAGTCGAAGTTCCCAAGAAAGTCGGATGACACCAGATCGGTTAGTGATGTACAATACTGAGGGAGGAAAACCATGACAGCGGATACATACCAAACCCCCAACGGACGGCTCCACCTGGACCGCAAAGACATCGAATTGGTGGATTCCTTCAGGCGGTTGAAAGATACCTCGGTCCTGACCATCATGTTCACGGATATCAAAGGCTTTACCCGTCTGACCGAGGAAAAGGGGGAGCGATGGGCCACCGCCTTGCGGCGCAAGCACGATAAGATATTGCATACCGTTATTGAAGATGCCGCAGGAGGCAAGGTGGTTAAACATATCGGCGACTCGGTCATGGCGGTTTTCTCCGAGCCGTCCACGGCGGTAGAGAGAGCCCTCACAATCCAGAGGGAAATAGGAGAATTCAACCGCAACAACCCCGACGGCGAGAACCTTGAAGTCAGAATCGGCCTCCACATGGGACAGGTGACCACCGAAAACCAGGTGGATATGGACGTGTTCGGACGCCACGTCAACCGGGCCTCCCGGGTGGAAGGACTGGCCGACGGGGGGCAGGTCTACCTTACCTACCCGGTGTTTGACAGTGCACGGGGATGGCTTTCGACCACGGATATTCCCGGTCTGGATTGGGAGCTTCACGGCCGGTATTTCGTCAAGGGAATCGACCGGGCCATCGAGATCTACGAGGTGGTGGACACTCGTATCACCTCACCCCGCGCTCCTTCGGGCGCCCGGAGGAAACGTCCCGTGCCCACTTTGGCCATCAGCGCCCTGCTGGTGCTGGCAGGTGTGATTGCCACCCTGGTATTTCTCCAGATCAAGAAAACCTCGGTCACCTTCATTAACCTCCCCAACGCCCCACTCATCCTGGATCACTCCAGTAAGGTAATCATTGACGGCGAGCCCGATCAGCGTATGCGCAAGGTCATCAGCAAGATTCCCGCCGGGCGGCACGTGCTTCACTGGGACCGCAGCTATCTCGTACGCTATTACGCAGACATCACGGTCAAGCGGGGAGAGAACCACATCGAACCGAAGTTCACCTACAACTGCCTGCCCAGCCTGGCCCGCCACACCAGCTACTTCGAAGAAGGAGAGAACTCCGAAGGAGAGAACTCCAAAGGAGAGAACTCCAAAGGAGAGAACACGGTCACCGCCTCACAGTCATTCACATACTTCAGTTACGGCGAAGACAATATTCGACGGGAAAACACGGCGGACCTTCAGTTATCCATAACCATAGAAAAAGATATAGCCGATGAAAATAAGCTTCACTTCACCTACAGCTGGGTGATTGTGGTGAACGGAAAAGAACTCCACCGCGGCGACATGAAGCGTGAAAATTCTATGGACAACGAAGAAACCCTGCGGGAAAATACCGTCGTATACCAGGATGACTTTCTCCAGTTCAGGGTCAAATACTACATCATCCGTTTCTCTACCGAGCTAACCGTGGAAGGCAACTTCCTTAAACTAACACTCGATCAGTAATTCGGGCTCACCGCCTGGGATTTCAGTTCCCGCAAAGCATCCGGGTACACGAAGCCCTTGAAATCGGGAACGTAGGAAATACCGGTATACCCGTTCCTGATCATCCATCGTGCTTCTGCTTCCAGCGCCTGGAGCAGGGTATGGCTCAAATCGAGCCGATAATCAGAGGCGGCCCAACTTTCAATCAGGTAATCCCGGCTCAGGTCGAGATCATCTTTAATAATCTGGATGGATTGCTCTCGGCTGGACCGCATGAACTGTTCGGCCCGCAGCAGGGCCCGCAGGAACCTGCGGACCGTCTCGGGTCGGTTGACTATGAATGATAATTTGGCGGCACAGTTGAACGTAGCCGTATAACTTCCATTCCCGTCAAATGTGACGGCCCGATTACCCAATACCATCCGGGACCGGAACACATACGGCTCCCTGAGAGAGTAGGCTAAGATATCTCCTTTGAACAATGAAGAACTGAGTTCAGACGGTTTCATAAACTCCAGGTGGACCTCGTCAGAGGCGATGCCGTGCTTCTCCAAAAACATATCAAGAAAGTAATGCCCCACTGTCCACTCGGTGGTTCCAATCCGGCAGCCTTTCAGGTCTTTGGGCGTCACGACGCCCAGGTCGGTCCGGGCTACAATCTTAACATTGGTTTCCGACGTGTGCACCGTGCAGATTATCCGAAAATCATTAAAAACAAAGCTCTTCTTAACCAGAGGCGTTTGAGCGACCGTTGCGATATCAGCCTCGCCAGCCAGTAAAGCGTCGAAGGCAAACCGGCCAAGATCGTACTGTTTGACCGTGATATCCAGACCCTCATCTTCGAAGTAGTTTTCATGCAGAGCGATACGGATGAGCGATGTTGCTTCAAGTCTTGCTACGGCAATAGTAACACTGCCGGATATTTCAGCAGGTGCAGGAGTTTGCTTCTCTTTCGCACACCCGGCAGTAAGAACCCAGCCCAGCGTCACCATGGTGCTTACCAAGCACAGAACAGATATCGTAATCCTGCGGTCCACTCTTTATTTCCTCTCTGTTAATCGTACAGTACGATCCATTGAAGGTCAACACTGTCCTTCTGTCCGGGTAGACGGTTGCCCGGATAACCGGTGGCTGATAGAATGTCAGAGCAGCGGGTATCGAGATGATACAACCGTCGCACGGTTTGAACGTATACATGGTGTAAAGGAGTGAACATCTGGTGAAATACACCACATTTGTTGTCCGTATGACTACAATAGCCATATTGATGCTGACTGTCGGGTTGACGTCGTTGCCGACTTCATCCATCCTAGCACAAGAATTACCTCCCATCCTGGTTCCTGTTGACGTCCCGCAAAAGAACCTGACACCGATTCAGCTCTCAAAACTGTCTGTGGATGCCAGGATTTTCGGTTACATGACCGAGACAAGCCTGACCATGACTTTTTACAATCCCAACAGCCGTCAACTGGCCGGTGACCTGTATTTCCCCCTGCCTGAAGGGGCTACTGTCAGCGGTTATGCACTTGACATCAGCGGGCGGATGGTGGACGGATCGGTGGTGGAAAAAGCCAAGGGCAGGCAGGTTTTTGAAAAAATAGTCCGCCAGGGAATCGACCCGGGGCTGGTAGAATGGGTCAAGGGCAACAACTTCAAGACCAGGGTGTTTCCCATCCCGGCAAAAGGTACCCGAACCATCACCATCAGGTATGTGAGCGATCTTGTCAGCGGCAGTGACGGGCCTTTATACCGTCTTCCTCTCAATTTCAAGGAAAAGATCAAGGCTTTTTTCATCAGGGTGGAAGCGGTAAAGACAGCCAAACAGCCAGTTATTACCGGGGGGAACGTGGCCGGGTTATCATTTGGAAAATGGCGGGATAGCTTCGTGGCCGAAGCAGCCCTGAAAAACGTTGCCCTCATTGATGATCTGGTGATTGCCGTGCCCGTGAGGGATACTCAGGCAGTAGCCGTGGAACAGGATGAGAAGGGAGATGTTTATTTTTGTCTAAATGATTTACCTGCTGTTCCGGCACGGGCACAGGATAACCAGGCGCCGGAACCGGCCCGGGTGGTCATTTACTGGGACAGCTCGTTATCCCGGCAAACGGTCGATCACCAGAAGGAACTGGACGTGCTAAAACGATACTTTGCCCAATTCAAGGAGACAATCATCGAGGTTAAACTGGTAGTCTTCAGCAATACAGTAAACGGGGTCAGAACATGTATCATCGAAAACGGTTCGGTGGATGAACTTATTGCCGCCATCGGTCATGCCACCTACGACGGGGGAACCTCCCTGTCCAGTCTTTCCCTGTATCAGGGCGTACCCCTGGCCGATCTCGCCCTGGTTTTCACCGATGGAATTTCCAACTTCGGCCGGGAAGAGCCCGAGAATACGCAGGTGCCGCTATACCTTTTTTCAACCGGATCGGTCATCAATCCATCCTTTCTCAGATATCTGGCGATAAAAAGCGGTGGAGCTTACTGCAATCTCGAACTGGTTGATGTTAACACTGCAGTCACGAGCATCGGGCACTCCGCGTATTCGTTCATTTCCGCTACCTGTTCCAGTGAGAACGAAGCCGAGATGTACCCGTCCATTCCGGAAAAGATTGACGGAAGGTTCACCCTCTGCGGAAAGCTCCTGATTGAGAAAGCTGCCATTACACTCAACTACGGTATAAACGGTCGAATCCACCACAGCTACACCGTTACAATATCCGGAGACCAGGCAGAGAAAGGGACCCTCATCCGGCGGTACTGGGCGCAGAAAAAAGTTGATGAGCTTCAGATATTTTCAGGTAAAAACGAAAAGGAAATCGTGCGAACGGGAAAGAAATACGGACTGGTTACTCCCTTTACCTCCATGATTGTTCTGGATAATTACGAGCAGTATCTGGAGCACCGGATCCTGCCGCCGAAAACTCTATCCAAGATGCGGGCGCGCTACCTGGAGGCCATCGAGAGGGAAGAGACCCGGGCGGAAGAGGAAAAGGAGCAAAAAATTGATACTGTAGTGCGGCTCTGGAACGATCGGGTGGCCTGGTGGGAAACAGAGTTCACCTATCCGAAGGGATTCCGTTACCGTGGCGGAGGCGAGGACAAAAGCATGCGCGACAGTGCTCCGGGGGGAGAGATACGGTCATCACTTTCTTCCCGTTCGGAAAGCCGGGAAGACGTGATGATGGAGATGTCGGAAGACGAATCAGATTTCTCGGCCTCCATACCGCAGGAAGAGGCTCCGCGAGAAGCGTTAGCAGCAGCTCCTGCGAAAAAAGCGAAGGCCTCGGAAGGGGCAACCAGCACCCCGCAGCCAGCCATCGTCATCAAGGCCTGGGACCCCCAGACGCCCTATGTCAAAGCTATCAAAGACGCCGAAGCGGGAGACGAATACCGCGTCTATCGGAAACACCGCGACCAGTACGGGACGTCCCCTGCTTTCTTCCTGGACTGCGCTGATGTGTTTTTCAACCAGAAAGACAGTGATACGGCTTTGAGAGTGTTGTCAAACATAGCCGAACTGGAACTGGAAAACGCCGCACTTCTAAGAGTGTTGGGACATCGCCTGGCGCAGATGGACAAACTGGACCTGGCCATCCTGGTTTTCGAAGAGGTTCTCAAACTCAGGCCGGAGGAGCCCCAGAGCTACCGGGACCTGGCCCTGGTCCTGGCCCGCAGGGGAGATTACCGACGCGCCATCGAGCTTCTGTACCATGTGGTGCTTAACCAGTGGGACCGCTTCGCCGAGATCGAGCTGATAGCCCTGATGGAGCTCAACAATATTCTGGATAAAGCGCAGCGTGCTGGAGAAGAAGACCTTCCGTACGTCGATGAGCGCCTGGTCAAGAACCTGGAGGTTGATGTCAGGATTATCCTCACCTGGGACGCGGACCTGACCGATATCGACCTGTGGGTCATCGAGCCGTCTGAGGAAAAAGCTTTCTACAGCCATCGCCGGACCACCATCGGCGGCAATTTCTCCCGGGACTTCACTCAAGGTTACGGGCCGGAGGAGTACATGGTCAGAAAGGCCATGAACGGCATGTATGACATCAAGACCAACTTCTTCGGAAGCTCTGCCCAGCAGCTCATCGGGTCCGTTACCCTGCAGGTAGACGTTTTCACCCACTACGGGCGTGAAAATGAAAACAGAAAATCGATCACTCTCAGGCTGAAGGAGCGCAAGGAAACGGTGGACATCGGGGAGATCGAGTTCTAGCCCACATATTTCACAAGATTGTCTGCTGCGGCCGCGACGTCAAATAATGAAATATGCGGGCTAGCCGGTCTCGCGCTCGTAAAACTCGGTGTCCAGATCCTCTAGCTTGTCCAGCATGAATCCGCGCGCGTCCTGAATCGCCTGATTGTACACGTCGGGACCGAGAACCTTCAAGAAAAAGGAAAGGATTTGCTCTGCTCTGAAATCGCTCAGGTCCTCATCGAATTCACTGCGGTAAAACTCCTGCAAGCGGCGGAGTATCCCGTTTTTACGTTCGTCAGACAAAGTGAATCTTCTACCGTAGGACATGGTCAAACCCCGTTTCCCGGAAACTTTGTTATCTGTGGATCAGAATAGCCTTTTTCAGAGCACCTTTCAATGTATGTGGCGATGATTTCCTCACTACCACCTCAGGTGTCCGATGCCAGGTGGCACATAGTTGGATTGTTCGGGCGACTTCATCGACCAACCGGTCAGTCAGCGCAACTCCAGGCTCCAGATAGACAGCTTTCACTTCGAATACCTTCTTGTCCCTGTGTGCTTTGGGATCCAGTCTACCGATCAGCTTTCCCCGATACAGAATCGGCAAGGTGAAGTAGCCGTACCTTCTCTTCGCCGCCGGGGTGTAACATTCTATTTTATAGTCAAAGCCAAATACCGCCGCAGCCCGCCGGCGGTTATTAATCAACGGATCAAACGGAGAAAGCAGGGTGGTCATTGTCGGACTGCTGTTTTCCAGCCGCCCTAATCTGGTAAAGTTAGCCTTGCTGATATACACCCGACCCCAATCTTCGCACTCCAGCTCCAGCAACTCACCTTCACCCGCCAGCCGATTGAGAATTCCGGGCATCTCCCGCACCGGAGAATAAAAATAGTCGGCTATCCAGGCTGGGGTGGCCACCCCCAGGGCGTTGACGGCCTTGAGTGTTTGAATTCTTTGTACGTCCGTGTGAACCGGCACCTGCTCATCGTTCCAGTCCGGCATTACCTTTTCTCTCAGGCTGTAAACGCGATGGAAATTATGCCGCCTGGCCACCATCAAATCACCGCGGTTGAACAGCCTCTCCAGAGCAATCTTTTCCACCTTCCAGTTCCACCAGCCACCGGCTTGCCCATCGGTCCGTTTAAAGTCAATCGAGCGCACTTCGCCTTTGCTCCGTACTCGCTCCAATACATGATCCACCACTTTTTTGTTCTCATCAATCCAGTTCTCGTTTTCATATTTCCAACGTCTGCTATTGTCGATCATAAAACTCCGGTAAATCGGGTAATCCTCAATCGGCAGCCAGCAGGCCGCGTGCGACCAATATTCAAATATCCTTTTTTCTTCCAGCAGTTCGTCCAACCACTTCGGATCATACTCTCCCAACCGGCTCCACAAAGCCAGATACGGGCTGCGGGCCACTACATGAATGGTATCGATCTGCAAAGCGCCAAGCCGCCGGATGGTGTCCAAAACAGTCTCTTTACTGGCCGCTTTCCGGGGGTGATGATCCAGACCCAGACATGCCAGCATCAATTTGCGCGCGACTTTCTTGCTTATTTCATTTTTCATTGCTTTGCCTGTAGGAAATCCATTCACACAATGACCGGTACACCGTACAGCAACAGACCTGCCCGTCCTCGAAACCGGGCAGGTCTGTTTTGTTTTCAGTTTGCCGGAGTGGTTCAGAACACGCCGGACTCGTCTTCGAAGAGCATCTCCTCCATCTGGATGTCCGCCTTGCGCGAAAGCTCCAGGGCCGCTTCGGCTTTCACGGCGCCGTCCGCCTTTGGATCATCTCCCTTGGCTTCGAAGATCTTCACGATCATGTGATAGACGAACATGGGAATCACCAGGAAATACAGGTAGTAAAGCCACCAGGGAAGCTCGATTACCTGGGTGGTTATCCGATCCAGGTTGTGCAGGATGATGACCACGCTGGCGAAGTCCACGCTGAAGTTGGCGTGAGGGTTGCTCGCCCGGAACATGCAGAATCCGTCATATCGCTTGGCCTTGATGGGCCAGATGAGCGAGCCGCCCATGTGCCCGGTGAGGTCCTCGGTCAGGTGACCGGCAAAACCAAGGAATGCCGCCAGCCCATACAGGTACCAGTGATGCAGCCCCGCCATATAAGCGATGATCAGGGGGATAAGGGCCAGCATGGCGCCCAGAACATAGCTGTGGCTCCAGGTGCGGTGCCAGGGGAGAAACTCCACCACCACGTGCTCGCCTTCCTTGCGGAAACCGAACTGGGGACCGCTCATGATATCCACCATGGAGGGACGTCCGTGGGTCTCCAGGAGTTTTCCCTTGAGCTTGTAGCGGCCCACCCGGTTCTCCTTCGGCTCGGTTCCCGGGTACGGCACCTGGGAGGTAGAGACGATCTCGTTCATTACCACTATCACTTCGTTGGTCTCACCATCGAACTTGATCATGTACTGCCGCCACAGGTTGGAAGCCAGTTGCATAGGATACAATTGTACCTTGCGGTACTCGCCGGTTTCCGCTACCTGGTCCATGGCCTCGCCGATCTGCCGGGCCATCTTCTTCGGGTCAGGATTGCTGGGATCGCAGTCCACCTCCACCTCGGCGGCAGCGAAGAACTGCCCCATCTTGAAGTCCATGGTGTCCGGCATGATCCCGTACAGCCCGCCCAAAAGCAGGATGAAGGAGGACTCGGCCCCGGTCCCTTCACCGAGCCGGGTGCTGGCCGCCATGGTGACAGCCGGAGTCAGAAACGACGAGAGTGCTACTCCCGTCATGAAATGTGTTAATCCTTTCATGACTCTTCAGCCCCCTTTCCTAAGCCAGCCCCAGCAGGGCGGCTATGGCCGCGCCGTAACCGGCCATGTTCAGGCAGATTGGCACCAGCAGCACCGCCATGCAGTTGCTGCGCCGACAGTGGTAGAACACCGGTATGGAGCCGATACACGAGGCAACCGCCAGGACGAACAGCCCGTTGAAACCGGTGAGGCTGCCGACAATGGCTACCACCAGCACCAGAGCAGCCCAGTACAGGTCCCTGAGGTTTACTTTCTCCATCATCTTGGCCACCCGGGCGGACGCTTTCAGAAGCAGCAGAAACGACAGGCAGCCGCTGAGGATGATTACCGCCAGCATCAGGGGATAATCACCCGGCGCCGGTGAGAAAACCGGCTTGAGAATGATGTTGAGACCACCCTTCCCCAGCCCGTTGGGAGACAACGGCGTGAGGATGAACAGAAACAAAAACGCCCCCACGTAGTAGATGACCTTGGCCACGCCCCCCCCCAGGATGAAAATCCTGTCACCCCGCTGCGCCGTGGCGTGCCCGGCCAGGATACCGCCGATACCGGCGGTCACCGCCGGAAGATACGCCGCCAGCATTCCGCCCAAGACGCCGGAGAAGCTCGATTTGGCGATTTCTCCGGTGGTGAGCTCGATTGATTCTCCCACGTGCTGCTTCGGAACCTTTTGATTGCTCAGCAGGCTCTGCACGATGCTGGGGATAGCAAAGAGCCCCACGAACACGGGCATGATGTTCTGAAATCCCATCTCGTGAGTGATGATGCTCTTGGAGGTAATAATCAGGCCCAGGATTGCTGATAGCCCGAAGGTGATTATCCCGGCAAACAAATTGCCCCAGGCATTTTTTAACTTCTCCAACGCGGTGTGCCCCAGCCCGCAGCCCTTGGGCCACTCGCTCATGAGCATGTACACCATGACCAGGCCCAGTATCCAGTGCATGTGTACGCTCATGATGCTGTGCATGTAGGGGAAGATGTAGAAGAAAAACGGGGTCAGAAGCGCCAGCAGCGCCACCCCGCATAAACCTCCAATCCCTGAAAGCACCACCGCCTCGTGCCCTTTCCCGGTCATCAGGTACTTGGTACCTGGCAGGATGGTCACCGTGGCCGACTCATCCGGTGCTCCGAAAAAGGTCATGGGTATGGCGTTGAGAAATGAAAAGGCAACGATCATCGCGATAAAGAACGGCGCCAGGGCCGCGTACTCCACCTTGTCGCCGAAGTACGTCCACAACAGAAGCGCGATTCCCGCCACGTTGTAGATGTGCAGGCTCGGCATGAGTGAGCAGATGGTGCCCGCCGCCGTCCCGAGGACCGTCGCCGCCAGAGTTATCCAGAATAAGCTCATGGCTGTTTCCTCCTTCCGGTCCTCTTAGTTTCCACCGACAATAGCGATATCGCCCGCTTTAAAAGGTTTGATCTGCAGGATGTCATTGTAAAGCCCCACCTTGCCGGTCACCTTGAGGCGAGTTCCCTGGGCAAACATGACGGGCTCTTTCATCACGTTCTTGGCGGCATTCTTCGAGATCCAAATGGTGATGGTTCCGGAATCGTCCTTGAGCTGCAGATTCACCCCCCACTCGGTTTCACGGGCGCTTTCCATGGTGCCTTCAACAGTCACCAGTTTGTTCTCCATACTCTTGTCGACCTCGGCTATGGAAACCTCTTTGGGTTCCCATTTCTTCTGCGGGGCAACCGCAGAAGGCTCCACCTTCACCGTTTTCACGAAGACAGCATAGGCGGCGTTGGCAGGATCTCTCAGCTTGAGCTGGAGCTGGTCCTTGTATTCGTCCACGATTACCTGCAGGATGAACTGGTGCCCGGCAGTGGTCAATTTCTTCCTTAGGTCCTGATCAGCAAACTTGTTATAATCCGATTCGAACAGGGTCAGAGATAGGGAACCAGTGGTATCCTTCAGCTCTAATGCACGGTGAACGGGATTCTTGGGAGGAAACGTCCTTACTCCGATGACATCGGCGGTGATTTCCACCACCGAGCCCACATCGTCCCCGGTGAGAGAAGCGATGGTACGCTTATCGGGCTGGAACTTCTTAAGCACATTTAAGCGACGCGGGATGGAGAGGAACATAGAAGCCCCCCACTGCTCGGAAATACTCAGATTTCCTTCAACCTCCACCCTGTCTCCGATCTGGGGGAAACCATCTCCGAAGTGCTCCTGGAACGATTTAAGCTTATCAAAACCACCCAGCTTCATGGTCCCGGTATCATCATCAATGGTAATGGAAAAGTTGTTTTTCTCCGGTGTCAGCCGGACATTGACCACCTGGCCTTCAAGCCTGACCAGGGCCATGTTGTGGTTCACACTGATCTCCCCGATCTGGATGGTATCCACCTTTTTGGCCCGGGCGGCGAACCACAGCAGGATCAGGCCGATGATAGCCCCGAAAACAGCCACACGCCGCGCTACCTTCAGTCCCATCCTCACTTCCATGGAAGCCTGGCAGTAGGGACAGCGGTCATATGCTCCCACGAATCGACCGCAGCTGGGACAGTACACATCATCGGGCAATACCTTGGACTCGGGAATTATCGGTTTATTCGAGGCCGGTGCCACTATTTCCGTTGATTCAGATTGCAGATTCTTCATTTCTTCCACCTTCAATCCGGATTCTGCCTTTTCCCGGGGCGGTTTTTTCTTTTTGGCCATCGTTTCACATCCTTCCAGAAGTTTCTTTGTGTATACACATATCCAGGTACACCACGCCTGCTATTTCACCATGTCAACTCTCACCGTCAGTATTTGGTTGCCCAGCTGGGCCAGGGTGTGCGCTTTTCCGAACTCCACCACGGCGCTTCCCTCGGCACGAACGTTGCCGCCTTCCTCGGCCGTCTCAAACGACAGGTTGCAGTTATAGGTCAGAAGTATCTTGCCTGCTTCTTCCTCAACGTTAAACAAAAATCCTGATATGTCCAGGGTTAGTCCCTGATCTCCCCTGACAATACTGGAATTAACACTGTAATTGCTGGTAGCGCACATCACGGTAAACGGATATTTCTGCTGTCCGGAGGCGATAACCTCGAAGGACAGTATGAGGGTCTTTCCCAAGGTTTCGAATACTGCAGTGGGCTTTTCACCAGATTTTTCGAAATCTTCTCCGAACTCTTCCCTCAGCGAGTCCCTGACCTCTTCCAGCACCTGGTTCATGATGCCCTGTATGAACGCCTCGGGAATGAGGCCCTCCTGGTCCGTTTCCTGTTCGGCTTCCTGTGCCCGAACATCACCCGTGAACACAACCAGGGCAACAATGACCAACAAAACCAGCCACGTTTTCCTCACCCGCATCTCCTCCTTTCACATCCTCCTTGCTCCATCCCGCTTTTCAGAGGGGGAGCGGGAAGATATCATTCTCCTATTTCTATCTCAACGTCTATTTTCTGTATTGTTGCATATGGTTAATCTTCACAATCAATACTACACTTTCTAACTATAAATTCTCAAGTGCTTAATGACTCAGACTCCGGAACTTCCAGGCAACAGCGCTTCGTTATAGCTGATGCAAGCCACGTATTGATGTAGCAACCGGGTCATGATAGCATTTTGACGAGAAGGACAGGTTATCAGGAATGTTTTCATTTAATGGTCGCATTGCCGTTTCTACCAGCGTCTTTTACAAAACAACCATTTTCGAAGCGATCTCTCTTATTCATTCTGCCGGATACAAGTATGTGGAGGTCTTTGCCAAGAAAGGGCACTTCAGCTGCGATCACCGTGAAAGTGTTAACAAGGTCAAGCACCAGCTTTCAAAGCTGAATCTGGTGCCGGTATCGTTCCATGCTCCTTTCGGCCAGGGAATCGACCTGGCGTCTCTCGACGAGAAGAAACGCGCGTATTCCGTCTGGCTTCAGCAGCAGGCCTGTGAGGCAGCTTCAATTATCGGCTGTCCTACCATGGTTCTTCATCCTTCCGGGCATGCGGCGAACGAGCCTGAAGGAGCCCATCTGATCACCATGCAACTAAAGAAAAGTATTGATGAACTTCTCACGGTATCCCTGAAACTCAAGGTAAAAATCGCCCTGGAAAACATCACTCCCAGGTACATGGGTGGCAGTTACGAAGGCCTGTTTAACTTGGCCGATCACTACAGAAATAGAGGAGTTGGAACCTGCCTGGACACGTCCCACGCACACCTGTACTCCAGCGTTCCCAAGCTGATCCGCTCCGCCCGGGGAACCATCATCACCACTCATATATCCGACAACTGTAAGACCGGCGACGATCATCTACCGCCGGGACGCGGTACCATTAACTGGGACGAGGCTTTATCAACCTTTAATACCGTGGGATATCGCGGTTTTCTTACCCTGGAGCTGATCAAGCCGGCTAGCGACCGTGGAAGCTGGCACTCTTTTCTCCGCCGGGCCGGGTACGCACTGAAAAACCGTCTCAAGGCAGGGAGTCAAATTTCGGTTTTAACAACAGAGAAGGTCAACTTTCCGGACCAGCGCCGGGAATAATCTGCGTCTCGGCATCCAGCACCGCATCCACCTGCAAATACTGCATCGGTGTGGACTGTGAGTCCCAGTCGGCAGTTCCGTCCGCCACCCCGCCGGAGGTGGAATCTACCTCGTCTTCAGCCGCATTGTTGTTGCCGGCCAGGTAGTTTCCTTCCTGTCCGCCTGCTATTCCAAGAACCCCGCCGTTGAGTACAGCGTATCCCTTGTTGTTCTGGATATTACAGTAGGTGATGAGGGGATTGGAGCCGAAACACATGATACCGTGCTGATTGTTCGAATCAATGAGGTTCCAGCTTATGACCGCGACAGCGTCGTTTTGGCAACGAATACCGTCGCCCAAAATGTCTCCGTCGGAGGTGGTGGTGATCTCATTGTGAGTTATCGTGGGAGTAGAGTCATCCACGTCGATTCCAAACAGTTTGTTTTGCCGAATCCAGTTGTTCTTGACAGTCCCCTGGCACTCCTCCTCCAGGATCAGACCGGTGGTGTTTGACTCGATGAAATTCTCCCTGATTTCGGGTGCGCCGCCGGTAACACGAACACCGATTTCACTTGAAGTGATCTGGTTACCCGACAGGATGATACCCGCCTTTTCCAGGCGCACGTTTTCAGCGCTGTTGTCCATTATCTGGTTGTTCGAGACGGTGACCGTGTCATCCACGTCGCGGCACAGAACACCGCATTTGTTGTTGGTAATCTGGTTGTCGGTAACCAGGGGAGACGCTTCGCGGACATAGACCCCCGTTCCGGTAGAGCTTCCCTGGATCATATTGCCTTCTATCCGGGGATTCGAGCCCCCGATAGCCCGGACACCGCCGAGGCAGCTCTGGACATTGTTGCCTTTGAAAAGCGGTGTCGAGCCCGACGATGTGAAGGCCCAACCGGTGAGGTCCTTGAAAAGTGTCTGGGTTACTTCCATGGTGGAGTTCGACTGCGCGTGGACCCCGTCCATGCACCCGGTTATTTCCGACGAGCGGATCCGTGGGGAGGAAAGAACCGACTTCACACCAACCCTGGCATACTTGATCTGTACCATGTCCAGCAGGCACCGGGAGTCGTCACTGTCATTGTAAAAAATAATGCCATACCAGTTGCCGGGCTCCCCGGTGTCCGCTGCCGAGGTGAAGACCACCGGTGAGTCCGAGGTGCCGGAGGCCGTCAAGGTTCCTTCGACTATCAGCTCGCAAAGGTTCTGATCTTCTCCGGAAGAAAGTGAATCGGTCAGGGAGAACACAATGCTCGTTCCCGGCTCGATTGTCAAAACCACGCCTCTGAGCACCGTCAGATCTCCAGTTATGGAGTAGGGGGACCCTTCAGCCGTCAGGGTCGTGTCGTGCCGCAGCGTTCCGGCAAGTTGGTTAGGAGCTTCGGTGGATACCTCGTTGGAGGCGAAGGCTTTGTCGGTTTTGTTGATTACATACACCTTGTAGTACAGGGTGCCGGTATCGAGGATGACCGAATCATAGGCGGAGGTGGTCCTGACATTTTCAATCCTCTCCACCAGCACATCGCTGCGGGATACGCCCGCCGAGTTGGAGCGGTACACTTCGTAGGCAGCAAATCCCACGTCCCTGGACTCCTCCCAGGTGAGCCGCACACCGCGGCCCGAGATAACCTCGGGCTCGAACAGTTCCACCGATATGAGCGTGAAATCAACGCCGTCGTTGTCCTGGTGCAGTTCAACCGTGGTGTGCTGAATAACCGATTGGTAACCTTCCTTTTCTGCTATGACCTGGACCACGCCCAGCGGAACCCAGGCGATCTGGTAGAAACCGTCCGAAAGGGTCTGACGTTTTGGATTTACGCCATAGACACAAACAGTGGCTCCCGCGATACCATTTCCATCCGAATCCCGGACCGTACCACTCACCACGGTATAGAGATCCCGCATCCTGTCCTGAATACACCCGGACAGCACGGCCAGCGCACACACCAGGAACAAACCGATGCACCCCGTCAACCTGGTACGAATGTGGGGATTTGCCTTCACGAAAAACCGCCTCCGCAAGTTATCAATAAAGCCACTTGTAAAGTTTTAATCAAAGATCACCGAGATAGAGATCTTCCCGGACCATGACAAAGTTAACGCTGTAGACAGTTTCACCAAGAGGAATGGTCACGGCACGCATCCGCTTCACATATCCTGTTTTTTCGGCAAAGACTACCTGGTCACCGATTGGAACATCCCCCAGGACAAATTTACCGTTGGTGCCGGTGCCGGTGGTCCACTTCAAACCGGTTGAAGAGATGATGACCTTTTCTATGGGATTACCCATGGAATCGGTAACCCGTCCTTCCACTGCTCCAGTCTTATCTCCCCTTTCATTGACCTGACACCCAAATGCCATAGCCATGCAGCCAATAAGGATGGCAAACGCCAGTATTACTTTTTTCTTGTTCATGAGAGATGATCCCTTCAAAATATATTTCAATTGTAGATAGTAACTTCTCTCATGACTTATCGGCATTCACAATAGCTGTCTGAAGACACAATTTGGCAGATACGGTGAAACTTCCTTCGAGGATGGAGCGTTGTTTACCAGTAGTATATATGGTAGAATGCTTCAAATTTTACGCTTTGGAAAGGTTGATATAACCAGATGATCAGACCTGCAAGGAGACACCTGTCTATAGTCATGGCATGCTTGCTTGTCGTGCTGCTGTCGTTTTCGTCAGTAATCGCGGCACCGGTAGACAAATCAGCCGCCGGACGCAAGGGAAAGGGAGATGACGACGACTTCAGAAGAGACATCAACATCCTGAGACAGGCTGTAACCACCCTTTACGAAAAGTACGAGGAAAAATTCACCTCCCGTGAATTGATCTATACCATGATCAAGGAATACGTGAAAAGCCTCGATCCATACACCCATTTCGTGGAGCCCAAAGAAAGTGATGAAATGAACATTCGGCTCCAGGGAGAGTACGGTGGTCTGGGGATTGTTATCAGCCTCAGAGACGACATACTCACCGTGGTTTCGCCAATTGAAGACACTCCCGCCTTCAAAGCCGGAGTGGAAGCCATGGACCGTATCATTAAAATTGATGATGCCTACACCAAGGGGATTACGCTCGAAGAAGCCGTGAATCAGATGCGCGGGGTTCCGGGAACAAAATGTGTACTGACCATCAAACGCAAGAGTGACAGCAAACCGCATATATTCGATCTTACCAGGGCGGTCATTCACCTGAAATCGGTCAAGTCCAGGATGTTCAAAGACAAGTTCGCCTATATCCGGATAGTCAGTTTCAGTAAAGACACCGGAAAGGATCTCCGAGAAGAGCTCATCAAGCTGAAAGAGAAGAACCCGGCCGGTATTCTCCTCGATCTGAGATCAAATCCCGGTGGACTGCTCCAGGGAGCAGTGGAAGTAAGCAGCATGTTCCTCCCACGCAACGAACTGGTGGTCTACACCAAGGGCAGAATCCCTTCCAGCAATGCCAAATATTACACCAACCAGGATCCTGTATTCCCCAAAACCCCTCTGGTGGTTCTCATCAACCAGGGTTCGGCTTCAGCTTCTGAGATAGTGTCCGGAGCCGTCCGTGACTCGAAGCGCGGAGTGCTGTTGGGGATGAAATCCTTCGGTAAAGGCTCTGTGCAGCACATCTTCCCGCTTCTCGACGGGTCCGCCCTGGTGTGCACCGTATCCAAGTACTACACACCAAGCGGAGAGCTCATCCACGAAAAGGGGATCGAACCCGACATCGTAATTGAGATGCCGAAACCAGAAAAAGACGAAGAGGAAGAAGAGGAAGAGGTCAAACCCCGAAAGGACGAAGAAGAAGAGCAGTTCCTCCAGAACATATGGAAAGAGCAGGAGGAAGAGGAACGCAAGAAGAACGAGGATAACGGGGATGAGGAAGCGCAGGAAGGACAGGATGAGGAGAGCGAGGAGGAGCTTTCGGAAGAAGAGAAGCTGAAGAAAGAGAACAAGGAAATCCTCGAGCGGGACTACCAGCTGAAAAAAGCTCTTGAACTTCTCATGGTATCTGATATTTTGGGTGACCGGTAAACGTCATTTACTGTCGCAACATGTTATTTTTCGTGTTCCGGATAGTCTTTATTGATCTGCTGTAATAGCTGATCGGCCCGTTTCTTCATCGTATGGGCTTTATCTTCTTTCCCCATCTGAAAATAGATATCCGCAATTTCCAGCATGGCAGACGCAGTTTGGGATTTGTTGCGATATCCATCCAGGGTGCGGTAGATCTTCAGCGCCCTCGAGAGCAGTTTACCAGCCTGTTTATAGTTCTTCTGCCGTTTGTACAGAAGACCGAAGTTGTAACAAACCTCGGCCTGGTCGACGGATTCTTTATCAGAGACTTTTTTCCAAACAGACAATGCCTGGTGGTAACACTGGCCGGCCTCTTTCAGCTTTCCCTGCTTTTCCAGGACCTGACCAAGCCGGTTGTGTGTCCTGACCACCTGGCTGCTCTGAGGTCCGAACACCTCCCCGGCCACGGTCAAGGCTTCACGGGCCGCGGCCAGGGCTTCATCGTACCTGGTTTCTTTCGCCAGAACCTCAGCACGATCGTAAAGATCATTCCAGGTGGAATTCTCAGCTTGAGACAATCCCGGTGTCCCTGCCCCTGAACCGTCATCGTGACCAGTCTCTGGTGGAGAGACAGGTTTTGAGGACAATTCCCGGGCCAGGTCGGGATCGGTGACGCCACCGTGCTGTCCAAGGAGTTCCGCCACACGGGATTGCCCTTCTTTGTTGGCCCAGAAAAGGGCGGTCCGCTCAAAAGCCGATACCGCGTTGACATTAGCGCCCTGCTCCAAGAGCAGTTCCGCCACTTCGTACGCGCCCGCCTGTGCAGCCATGATGAGAGCGGTGCTGTCGGTTTCACCGTCAGATTGGCTGTAGAAGCCAGTGTCATCCACCGGCACCCCAGAGTCGAGAAGCATCTGGGCCGCTTCCACATTATTTTCCAGGGCCGCTATCATAAGTGGAAACATGTTTCTCTCGTCACGGGCCCGGGAATCACACCCGTGCTTGAGCAGCAGACGGACCATGCCAGTCTGCCCGAACTTGATGGCGTAGTGCAGAGCGTTTCGTTCGCCGGCATCACGAACGTCCACAGATACATCCCCTATCTCCAGCATCATGTTGACCACGTCCTGGTTACCGTCACGTACCGCCCACAGGAACCGATTGGTGGTCTCGCTCATCTGCTGCCCCCCGGCTGCACCTGTTGCGAGGGACAGTATCAGGGGGACGACCAGGATTAAACAGATATTTCGATAGTGCATACGGCTTTATTCCCTTCTATGCATCGTCCCTGTCTACAGGGATATCGTATTTTAGCGAAACAGTCAAGAAAAG
>CAYSPT010000070.1:1867-25789 GCA_964432985.1 uncultured bacterium | reverse complement strand
CGTCCGGGTCCTGCCCGTAAAGCGTCAATCCGTCAAACGCCACGCTCAAGCGAGCCGTGTCGTCGTTGCGGCACAGGTAGTGAAACCGCTTATTGGTCTTTTCCGGAGGTCCTTCACCGGCGAACTGCCGTTTGGGGTCCTCAAAGGTGCGTTTGAACGGGAACACCCCGGCGGTGAACGGGAAGTACCCGGGCATGTTCTCCTTGTAGAAAAACTTCACCAGGTCCCCCCACGAGCGGTACTGCGGGACGGACACCTTGGGAATCATCGTACCCGACAGGGATTCCAACGCGGTGTCCACCCGTATCTCTTTTCCCCTGACGGTGTAGCTCACCTGCTCCTGCCGGTAGGCGTCACGAAGCCGGGTCCATTCCTGGATGAGCTTCTGGGTTTCACTGCTCAAACGGCTCCAGTATCGATTGTACACTTCATCCATCTTGCTGCCGGTAACCGGATCACTGTCCGATTCCGAAAGGACTGCCTGCCAGGCGTTCTTAAGCGAGTAACAGGTCTCGGCGGTGGCTGCTTCTTTCTCCGCCCGGTCATGATAACTCTTGACAGTGTCCGCTATCTCCGCCAGGTAGGTGCTGTGCTGCCGGTGAAGCCCGGAGAAATCCTTGTGTCCCTCCGTGGGCAGCAGTGCGAGGGTCTCTTCGTCCACCGAAAAATCAACTCCCGCTTTGGAGACGCTGGTGAGAATGTCGGTGAAAAACGCGTTGACACCCTGGTTGTTGAACTGGCTGGCATTGGTGGCGTACACGGGGATATCGAGCTCGAACAACGACCGCTTCTTGCGGGGATTGACCTTGATCCCCCGGTCCTTGACCCGGTGGAGGATCACCTCTCTAAGAGCATCTTCCGCCCCGGTTTTATCGCACTTGTTGATGATGATGGAATCGGCCAGATCCAGCATGTTGATCTTGTCCAACTGGGACGGGGCCCCATACTCGCTGGTCATGACGTAGATGGAGTGGTCGCAGATTTTCGTCACGCTGGCGGCACCCTGCCCGATACCGCTGGTCTCCACGATGATGATGTCGAATCCGGCGGCCTTGAGCACGTTTATAGAATCCGGAAGCGCCGGGCTGAGCTCAGAATCGCTCTCGCGGGTGGCAAAGCTCCTCATGTAGACCCGCTCGTCACCCAGACTGTTCATGCGAATCCGGTCCCCCAGGAGCGCTCCACCGGAGGTGGTCTTCGAGGGGTCTACCGCCAGTATTCCCACCGTCACGTCCGGTGACACTTTCAGAAACCTGTTGATCAGTTCGTCGATAAGCGAGCTTTTGCCGCTGCCGCCGGTACCGGTGATACCCACGATGACCGAGGCGGTTTCGCCGGCGGCTTTCTTTTCGATACTGGTGAAACAACGCGGCCGTTTGCTCTCCCCGGCGCAGGTTTCCGTTGGGGTCAAGCAGGTTTCCGTTGGGGTCCAGCAGGTTTCCGTTGGGGTCAAGCAGATTTCCGTTGGGGTCAAGCAGATTTCCGCAGCCGAGATAAGCGTACCGAGAAGGCGCTTGTTACCGGGATTCAGGTCCCCGGGTTTGAAATCGGGCTCGGGCCAGGCAGCGGTTCCATTACCGCGTGACGTCATCTTTTCTCCGATCCGGGCGATGATGTCGTCGGCAATTCCCGAAATACCCAGCTTCTTGCCTACATCGGCGTGATAGATTCTCTCTACGCCGTATTGTTCAAGCTCATCTATTTCCGAGGGCAGGATGACACCGCCGCCGCCGCCGAAAACGAGCACGTCGGGCGCGCCGTTTTCCCTGAGCAGGTCCAGCAGGAACCGGAAGTACTCGTTGTGCCCCCCCTGGTATGAGCTGACCAGCACCGCGTCGGCGTCTTCCTCAACCGCGGCTGTCACCAGTTCCCTGACCGACCGGCTGTGACCCAGGTGGATGACTTCCAGTCCCTTTTTCTGAAGCAGACGCCGGAAGATGTTGACCGACACGTCGTGCCCGTCAAACAACGCCGTGGCGGTTACAACCCGCATTTTTCTCATTTAATCACACTCCATTTGTGCTGGTACGCCCATCACCTGTCATTGCCCAGCTTGACCGAGGCCTTGACCGGGCAATCCATTCTTACTTTCTATACCCACTAAAGGGGTAGATGGGTTGCTTGACCGGGCAATCCATCTACTTAAGTAGCCAGGAGGCGATCACCATTCGCTGAATCTCGCTGGTGCCCTCGTAAATCTGCGTGATTTTGGAATCCCGGAAGTACCGCTCCGGGTTGTACTCCTTGGTGTACCCGTAACCGCCGTGAATCTGCACAGCGTTGGTGGCGCACATCTCCGATACCTCTGAGGCCTTGAGCTTGGCCATGGCCGCTTCGCGTGAGTACCTGAGCCCCTTGTCTTTCATCAACGATGCATAATAGGTCAGGAGCCACGCTGCCTGGCATTCGGTGGCCATGTCGGCCAGCATCCACTGGATACCCTGGAACTCGGCGATGGCTTTACCGAATTGGACCCGGTCCTTGGAGTAAGCCACCGCATCCTCGATTGACGCCCGGGCGATTCCCAGCGCCTGGGCGGCGATACCGAGCCGTCCCCCATCCAAAGTGGCCAGCGCGACCTTGAATCCCTTATTCTCTTCTCCCAGGAGATTCTCTTTCGGGATGGCGCAGTCCTCCAGGATTATCTGGGTGGTGGAAGAAGCCTTGATGCCGAGCTTTTTCTCTTCATGACCGATAGTGTAACCGGGGGTGTCTTTCTCCACGATGAACGCCGATAACCCCTTGGAGCCGGCCTCGGGCTTGGTAAGAGCTATCACTACCGCCACCGCCGCCTGGCCGCCATTGGTAACGAACTGCTTGGTTCCGTTCAGAACCCATTTGTCACCTTCCAGCCTGGCGGTGGTCGTAACGGCGCCGGCATCGGACCCGGCGTTTGGTTCCGTCAGGCACAGGCAGCCGAGCTGTTCGCCGCGGCACAGCGGCGGCATATACTTGTTCTTCTGTTCCTCGGTGCCGAATCTGAAGATGGGATCGATGCACAACGACGAGTGGGCGGAGACAATCACCCCGGTGGCGGCACAATACCGTGAAATACCTTCGATGGCCAGCATGTACGAGACGAAATCCATGCCTGATCCGTCGTACTCGGGCGGATACGCCACCCCCATGAGCCCAAGTTCACCAGCCTGCTGGACTATCTCGTGTGGAAAAGTGGAGTTCTGGTCGTGCTCCCCGGCCACCGGCTTGATCTGCTCCCGGCCGAAATCCTCCACCATGTCCTTCAACATCCGCTGCTCTTCAGTCAACAGGAAATCCATAACGGTATCTCCTTCCTTTCAGCATATAGTTGTCATCTTGATCCATCGCCGTCATCTTGATCCACACCTGGATTGTCCGGTCAAGGCCCCGTTCAAGCCGGGGTGGAGAATGACATAAAAATGTTATGAAAAGTTGGGTTTCCTTTTCTCGATAAAGGCGGCGACGCCTTCCTGGCCATCGGCGGTACCCATGCAAAAGGCGCACATTTGTTTGCCCAACTCGACTGCTTCAATAAGCGTGAGATCGCTGCCGCTGTTGATGGCCCGCTTGGCCTCGCAAACGGCGAAAAATCCGTTCTCCAGTATCTTGTTGGCGGTCTTCAGGCACTCATCCAGGAGTTCGTCCGGCTCCGTCACCTTGTTTACCAGCCCGATCTCTTTCGCCTCATCGGCCCTGACGAAAGCCCCGGTAAACGCCATTTCTTTGGCCTTGCGGCAGCCCACCGCCCGCTCCAGGCGCTGCATCCCGCCGAAACCCGGAACCAGACCCAGGGTGACCTCGGGAATACCCAGTTTAGCTTTCGTGGAGGCGTAGATGAAGTCGCAGGCCAGCGCCAGTTCCAGTCCGCCGCCCAGGGCGAACCCGTTTACCGCAGCTATTGTCACCAGGTAACTACGCTCCAGCAGGTTCATCACCTTCTGCCCCAGGTCCAGGTAGGTGAACATCTCCACGGGATTCAGCGCGTTCATCTCCTTGATGTCCGCTCCGGCCACAAACGCCTTGTCCCCTTCCCCGGTCAGGATAAGCACCCTGATGCCTTCTCCCCGACCCTGGTCGGCCTCCACCTCTTCGGTCAGGAATTGATGCATCTCCCTGAACACGCCGCTGTTCAGAGCATTGAGCGCCTTCGGCCGGTTGACCTTCAATATCCCTATTTTATCTTTTTTCTCAAACGTCAAATATTCCATAGTCTCTACCTCACTTTACCGGAGTAATAGCTGTGCTTGATAGGCTTTATCTGCAGAACTCATGTTGTAGCTTTCGCCAACAGCCGTAGCCGAAGCGAGGCAGAGCAAGAAGCGGTCGAGCCATGGATGGCGAGTCCGCGCACAGGATGTGCGCGTCTGGCGAGCAAGGCGTACGGATGTCGAAAGCGGAGACTTCAGAGTTCGAAAGTTAAAGCCTATCAACATTGATTCTATTCTCTCCCGTTATTTCTTGCTGAATGATATAGGTATACCGATGTACCTGGCAATCACGTACCGGTGTATTTCCGAGGTCCCTTCCCCGATCTGCAGCAGTCGCTGGTCCCGGTAGAACCGCTCCACCTCGTATTCCTTCATCAAACCATACCCCCCGTGGACCTGCACCGCCTCGTCAGCCACCTCCCGGGCGATCTCGGAGCAGTAGAGCTTGGACATAGCCGCTTCTTTGCCGAAGGGTTTGTCCTGGCCCCGAAGCCAGCAGGCCTTGTAGAGCAGGTTCCGGGCCAGCTCGATCTTCAAGGCCATGTCCGCCAGCTTGAAAGCCACCGCCTCGAACTTGCATATGGGCCGGCCGAACTGGTTTCTTTCCATGGCGTACTTCCGGGCCAGTTCGAAGGCTCCCTGGGCGCAGCCCAGTCCCATGGCGGCGATGGACAGCCGCCCGCTGTCAAGCGTCTCCAGCATGTAGTGAAACCCGTCACCCCGGTTGCCCAGCAGGTTATCGTAGGGAACCAGGCAGTCTTCGAAGTACAACTCGGAGGTGTCGGAAGAGCGCCACATCATTTTTTCGTGCATGGTCTTGGCGGTGAATCCAGGGGTCCCCCGTTCCACCAGGAAGCAGGAATACTCCTTGCGGCCGTCCTTTTCGCCGGTGACGGATTGGACTGTCGCGCCGGCGCTTATTTCACAGGACCCGTTGGTGATAAAGATTTTAGACCCGTTGATGACCCAGCCGTCATCGGTCATTTTAGCCGTTGTTCGCGTCCCCGCGGCGTCGGACCCCGCCGAGGACTCGGTGAGACCGAAAGCCCAGACCGCCTCTCCGGTGCACAGCCTCGGCAGGTACGTTTTCTTCTGCTCCTCGGAGCCGAAGTAGTAGATCGGGCCGGCGCCAAGAGAGTTGTGAGCCGCCACGGTGGCGGCCTGCGAGCCGTCCACCCGGGCCAATTCCTCCACGGCAATGATGTAGGACAGGTAGTCCATGCCCTGGCCGCCGTACTCTTCGGGTATAACCATTCCGAAAAGCCCGATTTCACCCATTTTTTTCGTAAGCTCAACCGAGAACTCTTCTTTTTCATCCAGTTCCCGGGCCACAGGACGGATCTCCTCCTCGGCGAACTCACGAACGGTACTACGGACCAGGTTTTGCGTTTCGGTCAATGAAAAATCCATGATGCACCCCCAGGTTATTCTTCGTTCAATATGATAAGGGGAGAACTGCTCTCAACCAGTTCTCCAACTGATGTCCGTATTTCCTCTACCACGGCGTCACGCGGCGCTACCAGGCTGTTTTCCATCTTCATGGATTCGATGATGAGCAGGCAGGCTCCTTTTTTAACTTCGTCGCCCGCCTGCACGTTAATAGCTATCACCTTGCCCGGTATCGGTGAAGAGATTACATTACCCGTCTGTCCCGAGGCTCCTTCCGGTCCACCGAAAGCAAAATCAGGGTCTTGAGTTCCGGCTTTGCTTACGGTGAAGGGAAGACCGCCGCAGGTCACGTACCCGGCAGCCGTATCAGTTTCTGATACATCACCTTCGGAAACGTAGACCGAGTGGCAGGTACCGTCGATAGAGAACACGATATGATTACCGTCGAGGCGGCGGACCTCCACCTGGTGCTTGTCCCCCTCGATGTCAAAGACATATCTGTCCTCGTCCAGCTTTTCGCAGTCGATCCCGTAGGTGGTGTCGCGAAAAATAAGTTCTCGTTTCATGGCCGCACCGTGTTCCTTTACACTCGCCAATGGCCGACCATGCGCCACACGTCATGATCGTTGCTATCACCGGCCGGACCGGTCATATGTACCGGTCTGTTGAGATCGTAGAGGAGATACGCTATTAAAGGGATGTTATCCGCGACCCCGTCCCGCTCCTCGTTAAGCGACTCGATCAGTTCTTCCATGTAATCGTCGCAGAAATGGGTGGAAATCCGGTTGTCGATAAAAGCTTCGTGGTGAAGCACCGTTCGCAAGAAAGAGATGTTGGTGTGTATCCCCTGGATTACGTATTCCTTGAGAGCCTGTATCATCTTGAGCCGGGCCGCTTCTCGGCTCTCTTCCCAGACGATGAGTTTACTGATTAAGGGATCGAAAAAACTCTTGATCTCGCACGGCCGGTTGAAACTGCTGTCGTTTCTCACCCACAGGCCCCTGGGTTCCTGAAAAAAGGTCATCCGGCCCGGCGAAGGGGCGAAGTTGTTCAGAGGATCTTCGGCATAGATACGGCACTCCATGGCGTGGCCGCGCTGCCAGGCATCCTCCTGCTTGATAGCCAGCTCGTTGCCGGCAGCGATCAAGAGTTGCTGCTTGACGATATCCACCCCGGTGGTCATCTCCGTGACCGGGTGCTCCACCTGGATCCTGGTATTCATCTCCAGGAAGTAGAAGTTCTGGTCCTGGTCCACCAGGAACTCTACCGTACCGGCGTTGTGATACCCGATAGCCTGTCCGATCGTGACCGCGGCCTGGCCCATCTTCATGCGCGTTTCGTCATCGATGGAAGGTGACGGAGTCTCCTCGATAATCTTCTGGTAGCGGCGCTGTATGGTACACTCCCGCTCGAAGAGGTGAATCATGTTGCCGAAGCCGTCTCCTAATATCTGGATTTCTATATGACGTGGCTGGTCGATGTATTGCTCTACGTATACCGTTCCGTCGCCGAAGTAAGCCTTAGCTTCTCGGCTGGTGGCGGACAGGGCATCTTTCAATTCCTCTTCGCTGCGTACGATCCGCATCCCCTTGCCGCCGCCGCCCATTGCCGCTTTCACCAGCAGGGGATACGGCAGGTCTCGGCACTCCTCAAGTACCCGCTCCGGTTCCCCGCTAGAGCCTGGTGTAATGGGAACACCCATCTCCTTTACCGAGGCGCGTGCCTGCAGCTTATCGCCCATCAACCGGATGGCATCACTGGAAGCACCGATAAAGATTAATCCTTCGTCTTCACAGTGCTTGACGAACTCCGGGTTCTCGGCCAAAAAACCGTAACCGGGGTGGATGGCCTGGCAGCCTGATTCCAGGGCTGTGGAGATGATCTTATCGCCATTCAGGTAGGTTTCACCCAGATCGGATTCGCCGATGCAGATTGCTTCATCAGCCGCCTCGACGTGAAGCGAATCACGGTCCGCCTCCGAGTACACGGCTACTGTCCGTACTCCCAGCTCGCGAGCAGATTTGATTATCCTGACAGCAATTTCTCCGCGGTTGGCGATCAGGATTTTATCGAACAGTTTCACGTGCACCACTTTGGCTTTCTTTTCTCCAGAAACGCTGCCATTCCTTCCTGGCCTTCTTCCGAGGACCTGATCTCGGCGATCATTTTAGCCGTGTACTCTTTTGCTTCCTCCATGCTCAGCCGGTTGGTCAGATCGTGAATAAGCTGCTTGCACTGCCCCATGGCTTTGGGACCGCTGGTCTTCAACAGCTCCAGACGTGAATTCACGTACTGGTCCAGTTCATCACGCGGCAGTGATTTATTGACGAGCCGGAATCTCTCCGCTGCTGCACCCCGTATCCGCTCCCCGGTCAGCATCAACTCCCGGGCACCGTACTCACCCACCCGTTTGATAATGTAGGGACCGATGCAGGCCGGGACGATACCTATCTTTACCTCACTTAACGAGAAGATGGTGTCGTCGGCGCAATAGGCGAAATCGCATGCCGCCAGCAGACCATTGGCACCGCCGATGGCGGCACCGTGGACCACGGCCACGGTAGGCATGGCACAGGTGTAAATAGTGTAAAAACATTCCGACAACTTCAGGCTGTCATCGTAATTTTCCTGGTACGAAAAACGGGCCACATCCCGCATCCAGTTGAGGTCTGCACCGGAACAGAACGTCTTGCCGTGACCCCGTAGAATGACGGCCCGGACGTCTGTCATTTCGTTCAGCCGGGTAAAGCAGCCGGTCAACTCCCGGATCATCACGTCGTTGAACGCGTTTCTGATCGCGGGACGATTCAAAGCCACGGTCCCGATGGACCGGTCAACGGAAAACTCGATGGTTTCGTACTCGCTCATAACCGCCACTCCTTAACAACCCGCGGTACCCTTCTTGTATCTAACATAGATTTATATCAATATAACAAAATGATAGGTCTATAAGCCATAGGAGATGAAGACATTGGTAGGATTCCTCGGTAGGATTCCTCTCGGCCATTGCCGCTACGTCCACCAGAAGGCCTGTCTTCGTTCCATGTGTGTGCTGCCGCTCTCCGGGAAGAAGAATGGAAAGAAGTGGAAGGTTGGCAGCAACTTGTAAGAGTCTTGTAAGTAGTAAAAGTACCACCGTCAATTTATAATGTAGAGTTTTAACCGAATAATTCATAAATAATAAGGATGTGAATGTACATGAATAAAATACTGGCAGCAGCAATTATTGTCACGCTAATCGGCGCTATGGCGGCTCCCGCTGCGGCGAACGCCGCCCTGAATCGGGCTCCTTACCCGGTCTGGTTCGAGATGTTAAAGGATAAACTGGAAGACGCCGCACCAATCATCAGCAACCAGGAAGCAGCCGAGATAGAAGAGATCCTCACCCTGAAACCCACCGTCAACACGGGCAGGTATTACGACACCTGGTTCGCGGAAGGGTTCAGACCGCTGGTGGAGGATGTGGAACCGATAGTTGACACCAACGAAACAAAAGTTCTCACCTATGTCCTGGCGGCGAAACCGGAACTGCAAGGCAGCGAAAGGTTCTACACCGGGTATCTGAATTACATGGTCATAAAACTCAGGGACGACTTTCTCCCGGTCATCGACGAGAATGAGAAGAAACTGGCGGATTTCATGATCAAGGCGCACCCGGCCATGAACACCGAGAGCAACTACGAGGCCTGGCTGTCGGCGTTCAACGCGCTGAAAGAAGACATGGGGCCCAACATCTCGCCCGCTGAGAAATACGTCCTCGATCTGCTTAAGAAAATTAAACCCAACCAGGGGGAAGACGACACGGAAACCTTTTATCAGGTTCCCCGGGAGACCCTTTTGAAGATACGGTATCTCATCCTCAACGACCAGAGTTACTCGGCGGTAAACGAGATAGACAAGATTATAAGCGCGGGGCGGTAGGCAATGTAGTCCGCTTCTTTATTCTTCGAGGCCGTATTTCTTCAGCTTGGCATACAGCGTAACCCGGCTGATACCCAGTAACCGGGCGGCCTGCGCCTTGTTACCACCTGTTCGTTCCATGGCATCCGCAATAGTGTTCTTCTCGGCTTTTTCCACCAGCCCATCCGGCTCTTTTAAGCTGGCGTCCGGGGCCGCTTCGGCCAGGAGAAAAGCAGGCAAATGCCGTGGAAGAACAATGTCAGAGTCACACAAAACCAGCACCCGCTGGATAGTGTTCTCCAACTGCCGGACATTGCCGGGCCAATCGTACTGCTGCAGCACGGCCAGTGCTTCTGTAGACACGGAAGAAGCCTTCGTCTGCGCGGTAGCGTGCTTCTCGATGAAATGAGACACCAGCAGATGAATATCGTCCTTCCGCTCCCTGAGGGGGGGGATATAAATAGGAAGAATATCGAGGCGGTAGAACAAATCTTCCCGGAAATCTCCGGCTTTCACCGCTTCCAGGAGGTCCCGATTTGAAGCTGCCAGGACCCGGGCCTGGATGGAGCAGTAACTGTCGCTTCCTACCGGGCGGACGGTCTTTTCCTGCAGCACTCTCAGTAGCTTGGCCTGAGTGGTAGTGGTCAGAGATACAATCTCATCCAGAAAAACGCTCCCGCCCCCGGCTCGGCGAAGCAGCCCGTCACGGTCGGCGATGGCATTGGTAAAAGCGCCCTTGACATGGCCGAATAGTTCACTTTCGATTACGCTCGGCGATAGAGCGGTGCAATCTACCGGAATGAACGGCTTGCCACAGCGGGGTCCCAGAGCGTGAATCGCCCTGGCGGCGAGTTCCTTCCCGGTCCCGCTTTCCCCGTAGATCATCACGGTAATATCGTTCGCTGCCGCCTTCTTGACCAGGTTCATCATGTGAAGCAGCGGCGTAGAGCAGCCGATGATCTCCGTGCCGGGCACCGGTTTTTGAGCTCCCCGGGAGACTTTTTGAGCTCCCCAGGAAGCCTTTTGAGCTCCCGAGGAAACGCCGGGCAGATTCTCGGACACCTTTGCCAGCAGTGATTCCTTACTGAGTGGTTTTTGAACATAATCCGCCGCACCCAGTTTCATGGCGGTTACCGCCATGTCGATAGACCCGTGCCCGGTTATGACGATAATCGGACATTTAGCCAGTTGTCCGTTACTGACCTGCTCCAGCAGCTCGAGCCCGGAAAAATCGGGAAGGAAGACGTCGAACAAGAGAAGATCGAAGTTCTCATTGCCAATGATGTCCAGCCCGGTGCCGGCGGTCATGGCCGACACGGTTTCGTAGCCGGCCCGCTCCAGTATCCGCTGGCAATGGTTCTGGATGTCCTGGTCGTCATCGACGATTAATATGCGCCGCTTCGCGGGTTTTGCGCTCATGGTCTCCACCTCACTTTCCACTCTTCTCGCTTGCGTGGCGGAACAACCGGCCTTGAGCGAAGACAAGTTTTCTAGTGGGCTGATTGGCATTATACGACAGACAGGTCATTCTACTCTGCAAATATTCTTTACGGTTTGTCAATCGAGTGTAAAGTTTATTTACATTCGCCTTTTCGACCCGATGATAGCCCCAGTAAAGAAATCTCTTTGTTCGTGCGGAAACCGGCTATTTAAGCTGAAATTGGTATGGTCCTTGCTCTCAGTTCGTTCAAGGAAGATAGCGGGGCAATAAAAATACAATCCAGCCCTGCGAAAAGTATAAGGAGGTACTCATTATGGCATCAGCGTGTTGCGGAGCGGGAAATGGTGGAATGCAGAATTTGCTCAAGACCATGCAGGCGGCTATGAGCAATCGGGGAGCAAAGGCTTCGAGTGATAACGGTGCCCAGGCCAACACATCAGCGGCCGCGGCCGGGCAGAGCGGCCCCGAGGAGCCGGTTGCGATCCAGAAGGTTGCTGCGGCAGGTGAGGGCGGTTCGAAGCTGGACATAACGGCATAACAGACCGCACAGGGAACAAACCCGCGGGCTACGCATGTAATGAAGGTTAGTTTTCAGCAATGCGGGCGGGAGTGTACCCGGGCCTCACACGTGCCAGGGAGCGTCTTTACTTATTCTTAGAATTTACTTATTCTTCGAAGAAGTAGAGACGATAGACTCGTTCCTGGCGTGTCCCGTACTCCAGTATATCTCCCGCCTGCAGTTCGACCAGGGAATTGTTGATCAAACGTTCCTCTTCTTCCAGCCTCAACAGCCAGGTGCCGTTTTTACTGTGGTCCTTGTAATGGCACGCTGATTCCCCCTTGATAATCGTGCCGTGCTTACCGGAAACGGCGCCGTATTTGATAACAATATCGTTTTCATCTCTCCGGCCAACTGAAGTTTGGGCCTGGCTTACTTTGAACGTGGGCCAGCCTGGGCCCGGTTTACAACTGAAGAAACCCATCTCCGCTTTTTCCATCTTGAAGACGAATGATTTTTGCCCATTCATATTTGATCGTCCCTTCTGTCACTTTGCAGGTGTATCCATAATTTATATCACATATTTATAATTGCATTAGAAAAAAGCCACATTTAAAACTAATTATTTAGATTAACCTCAATAATTCAGGTTCTTAATAAAAGAAGATTTCCCGTTTGGTATAAATCAAGTATAAAAACAGCAGGTTGAACACGATCATAACCGCCAGGTATTTGGCCGCCGGGTCCCGGTACAGCGTGAGCCAAAAGGACCAGAAATCCAGGTGCTCCGCCGTGTATTTCCCGGAATATTTATCCTTCAGAATGCGGGAATAATGCTCTTTTTTCCCTGCTATAAACCGGATTCCGAGCACCTCTGCCATTCTTCGTGATAATTGTTCGCCAAAAGCATAGTTGTAGTTCTCTATACCATATACGAGATTTAGCTTTTTACCATTGGTAGACACCATGCACGGAACGTACATCCAGTGAATCTGGCTTTTCCAGTTTCTCCTGCGTCTGTATCTGGTCCCCTGAACCGTGATGAAAGCGATTTCATCGAAACGCCGGTAAATCCGTTCGGTCGTTTTCCCGAAGGCCGTCCTGTGTAGGATTATGGCCTGACGGCGCAGGTCGATGACGTAGTAGATTCTGGTAGTCTGATTAAAATACACACCGAGACACAGAGCAGGCACGGCAACCAGTGCGATAAATATATAGATGATCGCCGTCATCTCCACCATGTTGAAGATAGAGTTGAGCAACAGGAAAAGCACTGTGAGCGATGAACTTAACAGCAGTAACGCAGCGAGGATCTCCAGTCCTATCACCCGGTTGATCTTGACCTGGTAATCATTAATAACTCGTGGATTGTTCGGGTGCGTCGGAGTTGAATCTATCATGTGCGCCAGATCATCCGGCAGGGTTTTAATACCCACGGACAGCTCGATCTCACCGGACTTTTCAGGAGGAGCAACAACTTTCCCCGGAACCTCATCGGGCGGCTCCAGATTTATGACCAGTTTGACCGGATCGAGGTCTTCACGAATGGGACTGCCACAGCTTCGGCAGAACTCCTGCCCTGCCCTGGCAGGTGAACCACACCCACTGCAAATCAAGACATCATCTTCCACATCGAAGCCCTCCCGCTAAAAGGCTACATCCGGAACACACCGTAGTTCTGGTCCGGAATAGGCTTGTTCAACGAGGCGGCGATTCCCAGGGCCAGCACCGTGCGGGTGTCAACCGGGTCGATAACCCCGTCATCCCATAGCCGGGAGGTGCTGAAGTAAGGTGACCCTTCGTGATCGTACCTGGCCAGGATATCCTTCTTGAACTCCCGTTCCAGCTCTTCAGTGGGAGTGATGCTCTGCTTCTTTAGCTTGACCTGGTGGATGGTCCACAGAACTCCTGCCGCCTGCTCGCCGCCCATGACGGTGATCCGGGCCGCAGGCCACATCAGAAGCAGCCGAGGATTATAGGCCCGGCCGCACATGGCGTAGTTTCCCGCGCCGAAAGAGCCTCCGAAGATGACAGTGAATTTAGGAACATCGGCACAGGCAACCGCGTGCACCAGTTTGGCGCCGTCCCGGGCGATACCGCCGTGTTCGTATTCCTTGCCGATAATGAATCCGGTTATGTTCTGGAAAAAGACGATAGGGATCTTTTTCGTGGTGCACAGCTCCACAAAATGAGCACCTTTGCGCGATGTTTCAGAGAAGAGCACGCCGTTGTTGGCCATGATACCAACCGGGAATCCCATGATCCTGGCAAAACCGCAGACGATGGTGGGCGCGTACCGGGCCTTGAACTCGTGAAACCGGCTGCCGTCCACGATCCTGGCGATGATCTCCCGGGAGTCCATGGGTTTCCTCAGGTCGATGGGCGCGATACCGTACAACTCCTCCGGATCGTATGCAGGTTCTTCGGGCGGTTTGATGTCCAGTTTCTGCCTGTTCGAAGCTTCCAGCGTCTCGAAGATATTACGGCAAATACTGATGGCGTGCTCCTCGTTTTCAGCATAGTGGTCCGCCACCCCTGAAATTGAGCAGTGCACATCGGCGCCCCCCAGTTCTTCTGCCGTCACCTCTTCGCCGGTGGCCGCTTTCACCAGCGGTGGTCCGCCGATAAAAATGGTCCCCTGCTTTTTGACAATGATGGTTTCGTCGCTCATGGCCGGAACATAGGCACCGCCGGCGGTGCAGGAGCCCATGACGATGGAGATCTGCGGTATCCTCAGGGCCGAGAGCCGGGCCTGGTTGTAGAAGATCCGCCCGAAGTGCTCTTTATCGGGGAACACCGCCGCCTGCTCGGGGAGGAAAACTCCGCCGGAGTCCACGATATAGACACAGGGCAAGTTGTTCTCAAGGGCGATCTCCTGCGCCCGGATGTGTTTCTTGATGGTCTCCTTGATATAGGTGCCACCCTTGACGGTGGCGTCGTTGGCCACGATGACCGTTTCGCGCCCGTGGATAACCCCGATACCGGTAACCATTCCGGCGGCAGGGAACTGGTTATCATACTGATTGTTTGCGGCCAGGGTGCTCAGTTCCAAAAACGGCGTACCAGGATCGAGCAGCCTGTCGATCCGGTCCCTTACCAGCAGTTTTCCCCGGTCCAGGTGTTTCTTTACAGCCCTCTCCGGGCCACCGTTCTTAGCCTTCTGAAGGTGCTCCTTCAACTCCCGCACCAACCCCTGATACTGCTCCTTGTTTCTCTTGTACGACTCGGTATTGACGTCAATTTTCGAAACCAGTTTAAACATTCTTTTTCGACTCCATCAGCTGCTTGGCGATGACGATTTTCTGTATCTGTGATGTACCCTCGTAGATAGTGGTTATCTTGGCGTCACGCATGTACTTCTCCACCAGGTACTCCTCGGTGTATCCCTCGAAACCGTGGATCTGCACCGCGTCGGAGACGATCTCGCCGCAGGCTTCGGTGGCAAACAGCTTGGCAGTGGCTGCTTCCAGGGTAAAATCCTCTTCCCGATCCTTGAGCCACGCTGCCCGGTAGGCCAGCAACTCCGCCGCCGCCAGTTTTTTCTTCATGTCCGCCAGTTTGAACTGGATGAGCTGGTTCTTACTCATGGGCCTGCCATCGAGCTGGTGGGTTTTCACGTACTCCAGCGAAGCCTGGAAAGCGGCTTCAGCTATACCAACCGCCTGTGAAGCGATACCGATTCTTCCTGAATCCAGGGCGCTCATGGCCAGTTTGAAACCGTTGTTTAACCCACCGAGTATCTGCCGTGCCGGTACCCGGCAGTTCTCGAAGAAGAGCGATACCGTGCACGAAGAGAGAAGACCGAGTTTCTCCTCGTGTTTCCCTACACTGAATCCTTCGTAATGGGGTTCCACCATGAACGCAGTAATCCCGTGGTGACCTTTTTTCGGGTCGGTCCTGGCAAAGACGATGACCACATCGGCCACGTTACCGCTGGTGATGAACGTCTTTTCACCGTTGAGCAGGTATGTTCCGTCCTCCATCAACTCGGCTGTGGTGCGCATGGCCGACGGATCGCTTCCGGCCGAGTTTTCAGTCAGCGCAAAGGCCCCGGCCACGAACTCGCCACGGGCTATCTTGGGTAAATACTCCGCCTGCTGTTCGAAGGTGCCGAACTTGTAGATGGTTTCAGCCACCATGTTGGTAACGCCCATGGCCACCGAGATACCGGAATCAGCCCGGGATATCTCTTTCATGGCCAGGCAGTAGCAGAGACTGCCCCTGGAGGTTCCCCAGGCCGCCCGGGGAACGCACATGGTGAATAATCCAAGCTTGCCCATCTTCTGAAAAAGTTCCCGGGGAAACTCGTCGGACTTTTCCAGCTCCCTCACCCTGGGCCTGATCTCGGAATCCGCAAAATCCCGGCACAACTTCAGTACCGCCTTCTGATCCCTGGTAAACTCAAAGTCCATAATTAAATGCTCACTGTTTCTACAGTCCTCGCTCAAACACCCACCCTCTAAAAAGTGAGTGTGGAAAAAACGTGGAACCGATCGATATGTTATCCGGTTTGTTTGGTGACCACCGCCACCACCGTTTTGTCGTTGCCGCCCATGCTCACCATCAACCCGTACGGTTTCTTGAGATCTACCTGGAAATCGCCGGCCGTACCGGTGGACTGGTGAAGCAGGTCCACCAGCTGGCGCACCCCGGTTCCTCCGGTGTAATGACCGTAGCCGATCAACCCGCCGGACGTGTTGGCAGGCAGGCTGCCGTCCAACCCCGTATGCCCGTCCAGGATGAATCTTGGTGAGCCGCCCGCTTCCACGAATCCAATGGATTCCAGGGCCAGAAGCGCCGTTATGGTGAAACAGTCATGAAGCTCTACTATCCCGATTTCATCCTTCGTTATCCCCGCCATCTCCATGGCTTTCCCGGCTGCCCGGGCGGTGGTTTCCAGTCGGGCCAGGTCGGGAGGAGCCTGGGTGATGTCGTCCTCGCAGTGTCCGTAGCCGGCGAGTTCAACACAGTCTTCCTTTTTAACACCGAGCTTTACCATTCCCTCTTCAGAAACAATAGCCAGGGAGGAAGCGCCGTCCGAAACCTTGGAGCAGTCAAAAGCTGTCAGGTGCTGAAGGAATGCCTTCGGGTTGGCAGGTGTCATTCCGATGGCGAAAAGGTCGCTGGTCCGGTTATGATACTCCTGGGCTTTCGGGTTCAAGCGGGCGTTGGCAATAGCCTGCTCGTACCATTTTGCCAT
This sequence comes from uncultured bacterium, assembly GCA_964432985.1. Classification (GTDB taxonomy): domain Bacteria; phylum Muiribacteriota; class CAYSPT01; order CAYSPT01; family CAYSPT01; genus CAYSPT01. The sequence goes on along the minus strand of CAYSPT010000070.1, from coordinate 9,173 downwards.
ACCCTGCTTGGCTTCATCAGTGCCGTACTTCTCGAAGTAGCTTCCCGCACGGTCCGAAAACTTGGCCGGGAAAAAATAAGCATGGCCGTCTTTTCTCTCACCATTGAAGTACCCGGCACCGGCCAGAACATCCGCCCCGTAGATGGCTTTCATGGAGTTCTGAATTTCGAATCCCATGACGAATACCGAATCGGCCTGATCGGATAGTACCGTCTTCACGGCGGTAGTGATCCCCATTCCCCCCGACCCGCAAGCTCCTTCCACCCGGGTGCATGGTTTGTAGCGCAGGTTTTCGCACACCATTGGGAGAAATCCGGCCAGGTGAGCTTGTTTTATGAACCGGGCCGCCATGAAGTTGGAGATGACTCCTTCGTCGAAATCACAGTTTCCAAGCTGGGCACAGGTCCCTTCGGCCGATTCTTTAATGTAGGTTTCGAAACCCGGTTTGGCGCCTTTCGGCCTGAACTCTTTTCTTCCCGAACCGAACGAGACGGTGTAATAACCGGCGGTGGCGAAGATCTTTTTTCTCATTTTGTTCATGGATTTACTCCTTCTCCAGTTGTCCGGTTTGAGCACAGGAGCCGCAAACTTGCTCAAAGAAATCGTTTTCCGCACCGTAGATGTGATAGAACCCCGACAGCAGCACCCCGTTGACGTCATCTACCGTGTTGGCGATACCGTCACTGACCAATTGGTGAGCGATGTGGCGCGAGTTTTCCAGGTACCGCCTGGATAGAGCGGCGCCGAAAGTCGACGAGGAAAACAGATTTTTGAAATACACTTTAAGTACGCTGTCCCTGCCGGGATCTCCCAACAGCGTCTTCCACGGGACATGCCCGTCAGGAAACGCTCCGATTTTTTGATCGCACTTTCCGACCCAGTCTCCGTCTCCGGTCATGACATAGTCCTGCTTATCCAGGCTGTAAAAACCCGCCGGGCGGTTTTTCACGTATTTGATGATCCCGTCTTTCTGAGACCCGTTCGCCCGCTGACCGCCCTTCACTCCCAGCTCCATCAGCCGGTCGAGCACGTCGCTGTGCAGAGTGTCGTCGTTCAGGTTGTCACGCATACTTTTCAGGATAAGCCGGCATACGTCCACACCCACGTAATCGATCAATTGGAAAATCCCCATGGGTCTGAGCATCAGATCCTGGGTCACCCGGTTGACGATGTAGAGAGCCTCGTAATCCCGCACGTCGGCGCCAAGCTCCCCGGCCAGTTCGAGACCGAAGAGAAGATCACGCATGAAGTGGCCGTTGCCGATAAAACCGGCCACGTCGTTGGAGGGAATGAGCTTCTTTCTGAGCCGTTTACCGAGCTCATATGAGAGTTCGACCAGCTCTTTTTCCGTGTTTTTGGGGACGATGAGCTCGACCAGTTTCTGCACCGCAGGCGGATTGTAGAAATGGTAACCGATTATCCGGCCATCAAGGCCGGCACCGTCGTCGAGCTGCGTGATGGGAATGGATGATGTGTTGGTGAAAAAATACGGTTTTTTCGTACTTACCTCTTTGATCTTCGAGAGAAGTTGATTCTTAACGGCAACGTCCTCGATGATGGCTTCGAAGATCATATCGGAATGCTTCGCCTTGGTGATGTCCGTGTCCAGCCGCACGTTCACCAGGGCTTCGTCAACGAAGGCGTTGATTATTTCGCGGTTCTCGATCAGGTCGGCGCGGTCTTGATAGAACGCCCTGAGATCATTGATGCTCTTTTCGGCAAACCGCGTCAATTGGGCCCTCAGATAACCGTTGAGGTCATCCAGCGCCTGGTCGCTGACATCGATCAGGTGCAGCCGGGCCCCGCTTGCTTTTCCCGTGGTCCTGGCCTGCAGTTTAGCCATCTCCAGGAGCAGCAGCAAAGAAATCCCGCTTCCCATCTTTCCGGCCGCTCCCAATACAGTTACGTCCTTTAAATAATCGTCCAGCATTGTGCTACCTCCTTCAGGTGAATGACTCACCGTGGTCATTGCCCGACTCGATCGGGCAATCCATTCTCACTCCTTCAGGTGGATCCTCCGGTCAAGCCGGAGGATGACTGTCCTCACATTGGAGGATGACTGTCCTCACATTGGAGGATGACTGTCCTCAAATCGGAGAATGATTTTTTTAAGTTGGCGGATGATTATTGTCTGGTTGTGTGTTAATCACAGCCAACACCATGTCAGCTTCGACTCCGTCACCTGCCTTTACTTTAAGTTCCTCCAGTTTTCCGCCCTTGGTGGTGTTGATGTCCATCTCCATTTTCATTGCTTCCAGGGTGACCACGGGAGATTGAGGCTGAAGAATATCTCCTACAGAGGCCTGAAGACGGACGATCTGCCCGGACATGGGAGCTCTGATCGTTTCCCGGGTCACCACCCGGTCGGACCGTTTTATCCGTTTTTTGAGATCCCAGATCCTTTTGTCAACCATGGTGCACTTGAGTTCCCTGCTGTTGAGACTCATCCGGAACCGCTCGTTTTTCGAACGCACAGAGACCATTACCGGACGGTTATCGATGAGCAGGGAATAGTGAACGGTCCCGTTGGTTTTGTTTTTAACCCACTCACAACAGTACTCCGTACCGTCGACCAGGATGACCGCTTCAGTACAGCTGACGCCCACGACAGGCGCCCTGTCGGGGATGACTATTTCAATGTCCCGATCGTTGAACTTAGCCAGAAGAGTAGGCATATTATTTCCACCCCCGATAGGTGTCCCGCCAGGCGCTTTTATTCTTTTTCTCCGTAGTAGCTGCAGCCGTTTGCCCTGAGCGGTCCAGGAAACCGAGAGCCGCTGCTACCGCTGCCAGGTTTTCTTCTTCGCGAGCCGTCTCCTCCTGACCGCCGATAAGGTCCTTCAGGTAACGGTCGATGAAATCAGTGGTGGTCGAGCCGGAGCGGAACTCTGCCGACTGCATCACCAGCCGGTGAAACGGAATAGTCGTTTTAACTCCGTTTATGGAATACTCCGCCAGTGCCCGGTGAGTTCGATCGATGGCCTCTTCTCTGGTGTATCCCCAGCACACCAGCTTGGCCAGGAGAGAATCGTAGAACAGCGCGACTTCGGAGCCGGTTTCGATTCCCGAATCCACCCTCACACCGGGTCCCGCCGGCTCGTAGAGGTACGAGACCGTACCGGATGCAGGTAAAAAGTTGTTGAAGGGATCCTCGGCGCAGATCCGGCACTCGATGGCCGCACCACGGCAGAGGATGTGCTCCTGCTTCATCGGCAGCTTCCGGTCGGCGGCGATTTCCACCTGCCATTTAAACAGGTCAATACCACTGATCATCTCTGTCACCGGGTGCTCCACCTGCAGGCGGGTGTTCATTTCCAGAAAGTAGAAATTCCGGTTCCGGTCCATCAGGAACTCCACGGTACCGACGCTGTCGTAACCGGAATTTAGTGCCAGTTCAACTGCCGTTTCACCGAGTTTCTTTCTCAATTCACTGTGCACGGCGGTGGACGGTGTCTCCTCCACCAGTTTCTGGTGACGGCGCTGAATGGAGCACTCCCGTTCCGGGAAATAGATCCCGTGGCCAAAGTGATCGCACACCACCTGCACCTCGATGTGCCGTGGTTCCTGGACGAGCTTTTCCAGGTAAATGGTGGGATTGCCGAAGGCAGTATAGGCTTCGTTCATGGCCGACTCCAGAGAACGCTCCAGGTCCTTTTCGTCGAACACCGCCCGCATTCCCTTACCGCCGCCGCCGTAAGCGGCCTTGATGAGAAGCGGGTATCCGATCTCGCTTGCGAAGTGTTGAAGTTCTTCTTTGGATTCGGATGGCTGTTCCATCCCCGGGATGAGCGGCACCTCCAGTTTTCTGGCCAGGCTGCGGGCGGCGATCTTGTCTCCCATCAGTGAAATGACCTCGGGATTAGGCCCGATAAAAACGATGTTGCGCTCCCGGCACATGGTGGCGAACTCCGGGTTTTCCGCCAGAAAACCGTAGCCGGGGTGGATGGCTTTCGCACCTGAGCGTTCAGCCACGGCCAGGATCTTCTCCTTGTCGAGATAACTTTTCAGCGGCTCCGGTTCCCCGATACAGTAAGCGTAATCTGCCTGCTTGACGAAGGGGGCGTTTCGATCTATGTGAGAGAAAACTGCCACCGATTCTATCCCCATCTCCCTCAAGCCCCTGATGATCCTCAGCGCGATCTCACCACGGTTGGCCACCAGCACTCTGCCAAAGACAGTTTTTTTCACCTTATAACCTTACTTTCTACGCTTCCTGTTCAGAGGGTGGGATTGCTTGACACAGTTACTGAATCATGTTCTATAGGCCAGTAGGAAGTTACGACATTCTTGGGTATCTTCTCGTTCACTATCTCTACGCCCACAACAATACCTTTCGTCGTTCCATGTTTACGTTTCCGCCCTCGACTTTGTGAGTGTAGAAAGGACGGAGATAATTTTACAACGGTATGTTTCCATGTTTTTTGGGTGGATTCTTGTCTCGCTTGTTCTCCAGCAGTTGCAGTCCCTCTATCAGGTACTTCCTGGTGTCTCTCGGATCGATGACGTCATCGATATACCCGCGGCTGGCGGTGACGTACGGATTGGCGAATTTGGCCTGGTAGTCGGCCACCAGCTCTGCTTTTCGCGCCTCCGGATCGGGGTGGGCCTTAAGCTCCTTGCGGAAAATAATTTTTACCGCGCCCTCCGGCCCCATCACGGCGATTTCGGCGGTGGGCCAGGCCAGATTCACGTCTCCCCTGATGTGCTTGGAGCTCATGACATCATAGGCACCGCCATAAGCTTTCCGGGTGATTACCGTGAGTTTCGGTACCGTGGCCTCGCAGTAGGCGTACAGCAGTTTAGCGCCGTTTTTGATGATCCCGCCGTACTCCTGAGCGGTTCCCGGCATGAATCCGGGGACATCCTCGAAGGTTATGACTGGAACGTTGAAAGCATCGCAGAACCTGACAAACCGGCCGGCCTTAATCGAAGAATTGATGTCCAGCACTCCTGCCAGTACCGCTGGCTGGTTGGCTACGATGCCCACCGGGTAGCCCCCGAGGCGGGCGAATCCCACGATAATGTTTTTGGCAAAATCTTTATGTATCTCAAAAAAATCACCATTGTCAACAGTGAGCTCGATGATCCGCTTCATGTCATAGGGTTTGTTGGGCGCGTCCGGAACGACGTACAGAAGATCTTCCTCGCGGCGGTCAATCGGATCGTCCGTCTCCACAAAGGGCGGGTCTTCCATGTTGTTCTGAGGAATGAACGACATGAGTTTCCTTACATCCGCCAGCGCTTCGGCCTCGGTTTCGTACTCGCAGTGACACACGCCGCTTTTAGTACTGTGAACCTTGGCGCCTCCCAACTCGTTGAAAGTCACGTCCTCGTGGGTAACGGTCTTGACCACGTCGGGACCAGTAATAAACATGTAAGAGGTTTTTTCTACCATAAAAATAAAATCTGTAATAGCCGGCGAGTATACGGCACCGCCGGCGCAGGGACCCAGTACAACCGATATCTGTGGGATGACTCCCGAGCAGAGGGTGTTTCTCAGAAATATCTCGGCGTAAGCGCCCAGGCTGACAACACCTTCCTGTATCCGGGCGCCGCCCGAGTCGTTGAGCCCGATGACCGGTAGACCGTTTTTCAACGCCAGGTCCATGATCTTACAGATCTTCTCGGAAAAGGTTTCTGAAAGTGACCCGCCCAGAACGGTGAAATCCTGACTGAAGACGTACACCGGCCGCCCGTTGATAGTGCCGTATCCGGTTATCACACCATCACCCAGTACCTTATTTTCTTCCAGCCCGAAATCTCTGCATCGGTGCACCACGAACATGTCCAGTTCTCTGAAACTTCCCGCATCGAGCAGCAGCTCGAGTCGTTCCCGGGCCGTCAGTTTTCCTTTGCTGTGCTGAGCATCTATTCTTCCCTGGCCGCCGCCGAGACGGGCCTGTTCCCGCAGGGCTTCCAACTCTCGAAGTTTTTCATGGATGAGAGGCTCTTCGTCCATTGGCTTTCTCCTCCCAAGCTAAATCAGCCACAGGCTGATTTAGCACATGATAGCAGACCTAAAAACGGTGGTCAAGCACGCGTAAATGGACTATTCATTATGCGCAGCGGAGGAGGTAAGTACTTTGAAAACCACCATGGTCATGTCGTCGAACTGACTCCGGCCTTCGGTGAAACAGTCGACTTCGGCAAACACTCGTTCCAGGATCTCTTCCGGGGACGAATCCCGGCAGGCAGCCACTATTTCGATAAGCCGGTCCGTTCCGAACTGCTCTGTCTGAACATTGTGGGCTTCGGGGAAACCATCAGTGTAAAGGACGATGACGTCACCGGGATGAATCGGAACGCTGCTGCTGCGGTAGGTGCTCTCCTTCAATATACCCACGGGAACCCCATGGGCTTTCAACTCGGCCACCGGTTCTCCGTCCCTGAACAGCAGCGCCGGAGAATGACCGGCATTACTAAATGTCAGCGAGCTTTTACGAATATCGGCGACCAGGTAAATACAGGTGGCGAAGCTCGATTCCTGGATGATCTCCTCGTTGCTGACATGGTGATTTACCACTGACAGGACGTCTTCCCGTTCTCCCATCGTGCCGATGACGGTTTTGAAAACGCTCCTTATCATATTCATGAGGAGTGCAGCCGAAACACCCTTTCCGCTGATGTCGGCGATAACACAGCCGATCCGCTCCTCGTCGAACATGAAAAAATCATAGAAATCGCCGCCCAGGCTGCGGGCCGGACGGGTGCGGGCGGAGATGGAAAGGTTACTCATGGCCGGTGGATAATCAGGCATAAGCCGTTTCTGAATACGCCTGGCAAGTTCAATATCACGTTCGAGCAAGTCCTGCTCCCGCCGGTACTGCCTGAAGGCACGGCGCTCCCCGGTGTAGTGATACGCCAGGCTTGCCAGGTACAACACCACCAGGCTGAGCAAAGGTGCAGCCAGAGGGCCCACGAGTCCGCGGGAGAACATAAACAAGGCAGTGCACCACAGACCAAATCCCATGAGCAGCCCAACCGCCCAGCTCCATAAAGGCGATACCAGGCAGAACAACACGGAGCCAATGACCGAAACAACCAGGAGATAACTCAGGTCAATCGCGGGAGAGCACCTGCGCAGGAACCTTCGTTCGAGAATGGTTGAAACGGCGTTGGCCAGCAGTTCAACACCGGCCAGCTTACCACCCAACGGTGCTTGGTATGTCTCGTGTTCTCCCGACAAAGTCGTGCCGATCAAGACTATTTTATCGGTAAGATCCACACTGTCACCAGTAAGACCTAAACTGTCACCGGTACGACCCAAACTGTCACCGGTACGACCCAAACTGTCACCGGTAAGACC
>CAYSPT010000070.1:0-1767 GCA_964432985.1 uncultured bacterium | reverse complement strand
GTCACCGGTAAGACCCAAAACGTCACCGGTAAGGCCCAAACCGTTACCGGTACCGGAAAACAATTCGTGATAAGGGATTGACTCGAACTGCCTGGCGCCCCCGGTGAAGTTGACCGTCATGTTGTTGTACTCTCCCGACGGCTCCAGCGGGACAGAGGTATCCATTCCCGCTTTTCCGTGAGAAATGGTGACGGAGGTGTCTTTGATCTGTATGCCTTCGGTTCCCAGCCCCACATAGTGAGATACCGTTACCAGCGCCAGGGAATAGAGCCGTGATCCTCCATAATAATTTCTGGTGATCAGAGGAACCGACCGTACCACGCCATCCCTGTCCAGTACTGCATTCCAAAATCCATCCCCGGCGGCGCCTGAAAGGAATTCGGGGATGGCCCTGATATACAGAGGATCACGATCGGGATTTTCCTCGTCCGGCATCAGAAATCCCGTCAGTATTATGTTGCCGGCGGAGCGTATGACCCGGCTCAACCGCTTGTCACCGGATAGGTCTCCCGGCTGGTCGAACACCATAGTTAAAACAACAGTTGCCGGTGAGTGACGGGAAATTTTCTCGATAATGTCGGCATAGTGTTCACGCCGCCAGGGCCAGGTACCGTAGGGGTTGTTATAGAGGGTCTGGTCATCGATAGTAACCAGAACGATCCGTGGGTCGGGTTCGGGAAACGATCCTCGCAGTGTAAATAGAAAATCGGACAGGCGTTTTTCCAGTCCTCGAAGCGGTCCGGTGACAACCCCCTGGATAAGTAATGCCACTACAACAGCCACCAGCAACGGGACGACTAGTTTTTTTCCCATAGAACCGCTTTCTTGAATACTGTTTCCAGCTTGAATCAGAATGACTTTCTGCGCTTGACCGATGGCAAGTCTTTTTCATCCAGGGTAAATCCTGGTTCCTGCGCCAGGTTGACTATTTCGGGAGTTCCTGGAACTGCTCCCTTCTTGATCACGGTAGCCTGTGATGGTCCGCAGATCACGGTGCTGCCGGCGGCACTCACGTCAACGCTCCCGTTTTTCACCACCACCCGCGTGCTTCCGTCGTCAGCCACCTCCGTGACGAAAACCGTTCCACGGTGCGTAATTATTGCGTACGGTGTTTCGACCATGAGCGACGTACCTTTTTCATCCGGAATCTCAAAAAGGCACAGACCCTGTGCTATTTTTAGAACGACATCGGGAACGGACATTCCCTGTTCTTTTTTTTCGCCCGGTCCATCCTTGACAACCAGGAGACTCTGCGGTCCCAGCGTCGTGCGGATGTTTTCAACGAACAGGAGTACCGCTTTGGCCGACTGGCCGGTGCGGAGACGATCTAGAGAATCCATGGTAGTGCCACGCTCGGCCTTCTGCCAGTTCATTGCAGCTGCTTTTTTGTGTTCAACCTCTTTAAATGTTTGCAGTACGCTGGCAACCGGCTGATCCGGTCCACTGCCGTCGCCGCTGCCGCATCCGGCTACCGCGCAGAAACAACCGGCCACGATAATGAAAAGAATTAAGCTTCGTGCTTTCATAAAATTACCACCTTAACTTTCACTGATCGAAAATGTCGGGAAACGGGTCGGCCTCCGCTGGAGACCACGACAACGAATCAAAAGGGCTTACATCCTGAATCTCCGTCACCGGCCGGGGGGGAGCGGTACCGTCGGTATTGATCACGTAGATCGTACCGGTTCGGCCATCATCGGACAGGAAGGCAACCTGATTACCGTCCACCGACCATACCGGGGAGCGGCTGGTGCCGGGAGGTACGTT
>CAYSPT010000069.1:0-25805 GCA_964432985.1 uncultured bacterium | reverse complement strand
AAGCGAGGGGAATTTTTCCACGGTCCGAAACATACACCCGGCCATCGGGACCGAGCAAGCTAATCTGTTTTAACTAATAATATCTTACCCAAATCGCGGCCAATACAGCGCCGTTCAGAACCAGAGACAATTCGGTATGCCCCGACAACAAAACGGTCAGCAATCTTATTTACGAAGATGACAATCCTCGGCAGTCGTTTATGGACGTCAGATAAGCTTGACATCCAGCTATTCTCACGATACTATCGAAAATGAAGGTATTTAATACGCAGCGAACGGCAGGAGAGATGTCCAAGGGTAGAACTGTTAAAATCGAGGGATAAATTTTTGTAGGCTACAAATCTCTTCATTACTAAGACCACCAAGCAGTTGAAGAGTGATGTGCCCGCATCCGATGTGGGCGCATTCGATCTCTTACTGTTTCCTTCGGGAAGCAGGAAATCTGCTTGGTGGCAGGGAGTCGGATGCGCTCCTTATTTTTGTCCGATGGGTGTTGACATTAAATAGGTCTTGTTCTTGATGTGCTGGGGCTGTACCAAAATCCAAGCCCGAGAGTAAGGAGATGTGAAACATGGATTGGTATGAAACTAAGGTGCTGCTCATTTTTTTCTGCTTCGGGCTTATTGGCTTTTTTATAGGCGGCCCCATCGGTGGAATTGTTGGCTTTGTTCTCGCCTATTTTGCCACAGAGAATATGAAGTAAATTATATGAAAGGAGGAACGCTTTATGGATAACAAAAATCATGATGATAACGGTGCTGGTGACGTTATCGCTGGGCTTGTTATCGGTGCAATGACAGCTTATGGTCTTTACAAAGGTATAAAAGAGGCAACCAGAACACCTACGTTGGGTGAAGAATTAGGAAATATGGCAGGTGGTGTCTCTGATGCTCTCGGAGGAAAGGAAGGTATGAAAAGAGGTGCTCAAATGGGTATCTTTCAATTTCTTCAAAAGTGGCTTGGCTAGCTATGTCACGCTTCTTTTGAAAAGCTATAAATAAGTAGTCGGGTTACTTTATCCCTCATTAAACTCCTTCTCCAGCTTCACGGTCGCTCGCTTCTTCTGATCGGGCATGAGGTGAGCGTATCGCATCGTCATCTCCAGGGTTTTATGTCCCATCAGCTCTTTGATGGTTAGGATGGTTTCCCCCTGGAGGGCGAGCCAGCTGGTAAAGGTGTGCCTAAATTTAGTCTTTAGATAACCATTGCAGTCTATGTTCATCCACATTTGACTTAGTTGGTCAGTTAATTGGTCAAAGCCACTTTTAGCACTGGAAGTTAATCAGGTTATACAATAGGAAAAGCCCCATCAACTGGGGCTTTCACTTCTTTGGGCCATGGAGGAATCGAACCTCCAACCTTCTGATTAAGAGTCAGCTGCTCTGCCTGGTTGAGCTAATGGCCCACGTGAACGGACGGAGTCCGTTAGTGAACAGAATCGTGCCGTTCGCAACTAACATTTCTACCATGCCCACAGGCCTTTCGTCAAGCAGATTCTCTACCGGCACCCAGCATTTCGATAGAATTCAGTTGGAGCGTTTGCCCAAGCAGATTCTCTACCAGCGTGGTCTGTCCAAACAGAATCTATGCAGACGCGGTTGCCCAAACAGAATTCCAGTTGACGGCGTGTCCCACGGGGTTTAGGATTATGTACAGCTATGAGAGAAATCGTCAAATGGGAGCATTCCAGGAAAGCTTTGTGGCTGGCCGCGGCGTGCGCGGCGGGCACGCTGCCGTATGTGTTCCACTCCTATTTCATCAGATACGCCGCTCTCATCGACGGGAAAAGAGCAGGGTTTAACCTGTCTTTCCTGCTCACCACCTCCACCGGGGTTGATATTCCGTTGTACGGGCTGATTATACGAGATACCTGCCTTATTTTCCTGGTCTATTACCTTTGCGGCCTGTGCGGATTTTCCTGGGGAAAAAAGCGCGGTTTTCCCGGTCTGGGAAGCCTGGGAGATATGCGGAAGAACTGGATTTTTCTTCTGAGTTTCGCGTTTTGTGTCAACCTTCTTTTGTACCAGTTCCTCGACCGGTGGCTCCTGGTAAGTCATTCCCACCTGTACCCGTCCGACCTGACGGGAATCATTGTATTCATGGTGAAATCAGCCTGCTTCGAAGAAGTGGTGTTCCGCTTCGGGTTCCTGACGCTTATCTACCGCTTGTACCCGAACAAGCACGCAGCGGTGGTGGTGTCCTCGCTCCTTTACGCTCTGGCGGCTGTCAAGACATTCACCTTCCTGGGGCTGGACTACGGCTTTAACTTCCTGACGGTGGTTTCCTTCGCATCCCGGTTTCTCACCGGTCTGCTGCTGGGGTACGTATACATGTTAAAAGGGCTGCTGCCGGTCATGCTGTTCAGGATGTTCATCGGGGCCCGCCTTTTTTTCTTAATTTGACAGGTTTCCTCCGGTAAGTCTATAATTTCACCGGTACCGGTGCAGTTTACCGGCGGTGTCGTCCACCGTGTCCTTGAATCGATAAAGAACGGAGACAAACTTTGTCTATACGTAAATTCTCCAGTGAGCTGGAGACCCTTGTCAGGGCCAGGTACGGTATCATCTACATCCTTTCATGGGAGGAACGCCGGGTCCTGCGGATCGTCGACGACATTGCCCGGAAGCTCGATAAAAAGGTGCACACCTGGTCGTTTACCCGGGGGCTCAACCCGCTGGCCAAATCCGAGCGTGCCCTGAACCAGGTCAACGAATCTACCCGCGATCCCCTGGAAGCCCTCAACGAGGTGATCAATTACGTCGATCCCGCCATTTTTGTACTGAACGATTTTCACCATTACATGCGTGATCCCGGCGTCAACCGGAGACTGAGGGAGCTGGACGGGTTTCTCAAGATCAGCTATAAATCACTGATCATCGTCTCGCCGGTGATGAACATACCGCCCGAGCTGCAAAAAAGCGTGACCGTCCTGGATTTTCCGCTGCCCGATATGGAAGAGCTCGATTTACTGCTTAAACGAATGATGCATGAGTTGAATATGAATCCTGACATCACCATCTCTCTGGACCGGGATGGCCGTGAAATGGTGCTCAAAGCGGCGCTGGGGCTGACGCTCTCGGAAGCTGAAAACGTGTTTGCCAAGACCGTGATCCAGACCAGGGAGCTGTCGGTAGACAGCATACCCGTCATCCTGTCCGAAAAAGAGCAGATAGTGAAAAAATCCGGGGTGCTGGAGTACTATTCGTCCCAGGAAAATATGGAAGACATCGGCGGTTTGGAGAATCTGAAGGCCTGGCTGAAAAAACGGGCCCTGGCGTTTACGAATGAAGCCAGTAAATTCGGCCTGCCCGCACCTCGCGGGGCCTTGCTTATCGGGGTCCAGGGCTGCGGCAAAAGCCTCTGTGCCAAAGCGGTGTCGCAGCTGTGGAAGATGCCGCTGCTGCGGTTCGACGTGGGACGGGTGTTTTCGAGCCTGGTGGGATCGTCCGAAAGCAATGTCCGGCAGGCTATTTCCATTGCCGAATCGGTTGCCCCGGCCATTCTTTGGGTTGATGAGATAGAGAAAGCCTTCTCGGGGATGCAGAGTTCCGGGTTTTCCGATGCCGGTACCACGGCCCGGGTGCTGGGGACCTTTATCACCTGGCTGCAGGAAAAGACCGCCCCGGTGTTCGTGATAGCCACTGCCAACCGAATCGACCTCCTTCCACCGGAGCTCATGCGAAAAGGGCGTCTGGACGAGATATTCTTTGTGGACCTCCCCTCGTCGCGGGAGCGGAAGGTAATCTTTGAAATACATTTGAAGAAGAGGAAAAAGATGCAGGGAACCTTCGATTTCGGGACTCTGGCATCGGTTACCGAAGGATTTTCCGGCTCGGAAATCGAGCAGGTGGTCATATCCGCCATGTTCGATGCCTTCGAAGCCGGAACGACGCTCAGCACCGAGCTGCTGGTCAAGAACGCTAAGGACACGGTTCCGCTCTCAGTGACTATGCGCGAGCAGCTCGAAAAGCTGCGTAAGTGGGCTTCGTCCCGGGCCCGGGCCGCCAGTTGACGGCCGGGGCGGTTGACGTAAGAGAACTCACAGTACGCTGGTTCTCCGGCGGCTGACGTAGGAGAACTAACGGGGCGCGAGCTATCCGGTAGCTGAAGTACGATAATGAAGCATTTTGGAGTGAGAATAGTATGTCCGGTATCGTGTGTATAACGCCGCTGATCGCGGTGTCGGGTGTGGCGGGCTGGTCTGTCTACGCGGCCGCCATCGCCGCTACCGCAGCCGGGATGGGACTCAGGATTCTGGCCGAGAAGATGGAAGAGGTAGATCAAGAGGCCGAGACCGAACGTAACACGGTGGAGCTGCCGCTTGAAAACGCCAAGGTGGTGGAGCAGACCCTGCAGCGCGCCTCCCGGGTACGGGTGCAGGGTGACGGTTTCGAGATCACCTTCATCAAGGACCCCCGGGGCGACTGCAAGGTGGAGGTCACCGGGGAGACGCTTTCCTGCGAAGAGCTTCGCGCCCGCGGCCAGGAAATGATACAGAAGGTCAACCAGGAGTACGCCCGGATACGGATAAAGGAAGAGCTCAAGAAGAAAGGGTATGTCCTGGAAAAAGAGGAGCAGCAAGAAGACGGTACCATCAGGTTGACCGTGGGAAAATGGCAGTGATGGGGTGCTGGTTTGTCCAGGTTCAAATTTCTCGAGTTCACCGACAGTAAGAAAAAGCAGGCGTCGGATGAGCAGGCGGTAGAGTATACCGCCGATTATTATTACGGCCGGGGCCGTGAGCAGTTCGACAAGGGCTATTTCGAAGACGCCCTGCGGCTTTTCTCCCGGACTCTGGAAGAAGATAACAAATTCATTGAAGCCTGGGCATACCAGGCCTGGTCGCTTATTTACCTGGATGAACTTCCCGAAGCCCTGGTCTGGACCAACCGGGCGCTGGAGCGCTTTCCGGACTCCCCCGAACTGCTGTCGCTCAAAGGGCTGCTCCTGGCCATGCAGGGAGAACTGGAAGAAGGTATGGCCTTCTCGGACGGAGCAATTTCTCAGGAAAAGTCCGTTTCCGAGTCCGTCTGGCTGGCCCGTGGGGAGATATTGCTAAGAGGCGGCGGCGGCAACGAGCGCCACTGCTTTTTGCGGGCCATCGACGTCAAACCGAAAAACGCCGTGGTGCTGGTGCGGATCGCCCAGTCATACCTGGTATGCGGTTATTCTGAGAAGGCTCTTCCGTACCTGAACAAGGCCATTAATCTGCCTTTTGAGGGTCACTGGCTGTGGCTGGTTCTGGCCCGCTGCCACGAGCGGATGGGCGACGTGGAAAAATCCCTCCAATATTACCGGAGCGTGATCCGTACCACCCCGGATTTGGAAGAAGCCCGACTGGCGTTCAAGCGGTTACAGCCCCGGGGATTAATTGACCGGTTCATCGTGTTCGTTCACCGGATGGTGGGCGGGAAAGGCGGTGCAGACAATGCCTGACAAGGTCACCCTGGATATAGAGATTTCCCCTTCAGGTGAAACCAGGGTTCACATCAAGGGGATGAAAGGCAAGAAGTGTATGGAGATCGCGGACCTCTTCAAGAACTTTCTGGGAGAGGTCAAGGACCTGAAAAAAACATCGGAGTATTATGAGCCGGAACGAGATGCCAAAATTAAAACCCGGTACTGACATGCCGGACGGTGCCGCTGACCGGGATGATGTTACTCAACGGGATGACGTTACTTACCGGGACGATACCGCCGGCAGCGGTGGTGCCCGGGAGGAAACCGAGACTGGTATCGAAACCCGCGCCACCATTCTCATTGATCCCGACGGGACCGTGACGGTGAGCCACTTCACGCGGGATTTCATGGACATCGCCCGCACCCTCGACCCGAATGACAGAAGGTGGGACAAATTTGAGCAATGAGTTCTACCCGCCGCGGAAAAAGGACCGTCCCGACACAACAGAAGGCCATTTCAGCAAGTTCAAGAAGTTCGCCGATCCGCATTCACTGAAAGAAATAGTGCTGGCGTGGTTTAAAAGGAGCTGGACGGTGATGAAGTGCTCCGTGGCCGCGTTCATTCCGGGCCTGCACTTTATGCGTCAGCGGAAGTACTGGGCGGGCATCGGGGTCCTGGTCATTTTCCTGGTGCTCTTTATCTTTACTATTCGACTGTCCGTGGCGGGCGACGACTCGGACTGGTATTTCTACCCGCTCTTTTTCTTTCACGTGGCCACGATGTATTTCGGGCTGCGGTATTTCCTGTCGCGCACCGCCCCCGGTGCCATGGTGCCGGTGACCGTCACCCTGATTACCGCGGTGATAACGGTGGCTTCTTTCTACGTTAACGTTCAGGCGTACATAAGGAACAATTACTATTCGAACTACATCACCATACGCAACAACGAGTACGCCCCAACCTTTCAGGAGAGGGACAGGGTGTTGATCAGACCGTACAATCCACCCCGCTTTCCTATTGATCATGGTGATATCGCCTTTTTTGAAGTGAATCCCCATGCAGAAAAGTGGTACCGTTTGCGGTACCGGGGAACCAGGTACGAAACGCTGGAGCGGGTGATCGGATTGGCGGGCGAAACGGTACTGTTCGACGGCAATACTATATCGGTAAACGGGAGCGTTCTTTCGGGGGATTATCTCCCCCTGGTTGCCTATGATCTCGGCACTGCCAGTGAGACCCGTGAAGTTCCGGTTGCCAGCACGCTGTTTTTGTGTTCTTATAGAGTGCGTTACGCGGATACCGGGGAAGAACGAGGGCATACGTATATAACCGTCGTCAAGAACGAAAAGATACAGGGCCGGGTTATCAGTATCGCCGACCCGGAGGACAGAAGAAGGGAATTTCCATGAGGATCACCTACCTGTTGAGTTACGCCGTGATGCAGGAAGCGTCCGATCTCCACATCACCGTGGGGCTGCCGCCCATGATAAGGATTCACGGCGAACTGCAGCCCATCAAGTACGACATCATCAACGCCGAGGATGCCCGGGAGATGATGTACGAGATGATGTCAGAGCGCCAGGTGGAAGAGTTCGAAAAAAAGCTCTACCTGGGATTTTCGGTGACGCTTCCGGAGATCGGCCGGGTACGGGTCAATATCTACCACCAGCAGGGACACGTGGAAGGGTGCTTCCGGATCGTGCCCCTGGAAGTTCCCCGCCTGGAGGACCTGGGTCTGCCGCCGGTGGCGCTGGATCTGGCCCGCAAGCCCCGCGGGCTGGTGCTGGTAACCGGTCCGTCGGGAGCAGGCAAGACCACCACTTTCAACGCTATCATCGACTTCATCAACCGGGAGAAACGGGTCAAGATCGTCACCGTGGAGGATCCCATCGAATACATGCACACCCACAAGAAAGGTATTGTTCTGCAGCAGGAGGTGGGGACCGACACGGTGTCCTTCGATGAGGCTTTATACTGTATTTTGCGGATGGATCCCAACGTGATCGGGGTGGGGGAGCTCAGATCCCTGGAAACCATATCCATGGCCGTCACCGCCGCCGAGACCGGCCACCTGGTTATCGCCACCCTGCACACCCAGGACGCTTCCCAGACCATCGAACGGATAATCGACGTGTTTCCGCACTATCAGCATGACCAGATCAGGATGCAGCTGAGCATGGCGCTTCAAGGAGTCATCTGCCAGCTGCTGCTGCCCAAAGTTTACAAGGAAGGCCGGATTCTGGCTACGGAGGTACTGGTGGGAACACAGGGAGTGAGGAACCTTATCAGGGAGAACAAGGTCGAGCAGCTTCCCACCTTGATCCAGACCGGCAGCGCCGCCGGGATGCAGTCCATGGACAAGAGCCTGAGGGATCTCTACGAGCAGGGGATCATCACCTACAACACCGCGGTCAACCGGGCCAAGCATCCCCGGGAGATCATGGAAAAGAAGCCGCGCAAACGAGAGTTTTCCGAGTTTTAGCCGCCCGCTAAGACGTCTGTTACTGCACCGCCAGCTGCACGGGCATGAGAATCGGGTCCTGTGTACTGAGAGAAACCACCAGGCTTGTCCCGTAGATCTGGTACCCGGCTTTTGACACCTGGATGGTGTAATCCCGCGGATAATCATCCACACCGACACCAAGATCGGCTTCCCCGTTGGCATTCGTAAGTTGATTTTCCTGTGCAAAATACCCGTTGCCGGACACGGTGGCGCCCTCAATCGGTGTCCCGCTCTGGTCGGTGACCTGGAAGGCGGCAGTTAAAATCTCCTGCGGTTCCGGGTCACCAATGATATCTGAGCCGCACCCCGAACACAGCAGCAGCGCTCCGAGAAAGATGATGATATGGATTCTTTCTGTTGTTATTACGTTCACGATAACTGGTCCCCTCAACCCGTATGTTCCAGGCGCCTTTCTCAAGCTGCGTGGTTGCTTCGAAAACTGCAGCAGTTCACTGGCACATGGCTTATTTGTCTGCTGTTAACGCGCGTTTACCTGTTTGGATTTATACTATTCTTCCTATTTGCTGATTTACTTTTCTATATGGCGGCTTGTTCATGTTTGGTCAAGCAGTGGTTTTTCCCAGTTGCATCCCGCAGCCGGGCTCGGGGCAGAATCCCCTCGACTGATGGGCTTCACAGCTGAAGTGTTTAGGTCCCAGCAGGCCGTCTTCCATCATCCCGCAGTAGGTCCTGGCCCAGAACAGCCCCTTGGTCCACGGATCGTACTTTCTCCAGTTGATGTGCCATTCGTGTTCCGTTGCGTAGGTAAGCGCCAGGCGGCAGGCGATCTCGGCGGTGGTAAAACCGGTTTCCCGCAGGTGGAAGCACAGCGCCTGGAGGTTGGTGGGGACCAGCAGCCCCGGATTGGGCGCCGAAACGGCAATCTGCAGGCAGGGCGGCAGCTTCTCCACGGGAGGAAACGGCCGCAGTTTGTCCAGGTTGGCTTCCAGGTACTCCATGTCATGGTCCACCGTGCTGTGAAACGAGGCCAGCAGCGACTGTTCGTAATCCGTCAGCAGCTTGTTCAAACCTCCCGCCGATTCGGGAATGGCGGCGTTGACCGTGGCTGCGTACTCGGCTGCCTGTTGCCTGTCGTTGGTCATCCGGCAGATGGTTGGCACATCCTGATCATTGCGGGGCAGGACCACGCCGGGAGCCAGGGTGGCGGCAATATCGGCGTCCACTGTGTGCGTGTGGACCAGGTGCTTCTGGTGAGACGTGAACGGAATCCTGATCGGCCGCATGTACAACGGGTCGGCGTACTGGGTCAGATCGAGCGAAATACCGTCCCGGGAATGTATTTCCGCACCGGGAGCGGTGTCAGAAATGGTCAACGGCAGCGGCGAGTGCCCGGTTAATTTCCGCATGACCTGGTGGCACAGATAGGTGAGCAGACGTCCTATCCGCTCATAGGCGAAACCCTCCTGAAAGGTCACAGGATGGGTCCGCTTGATGTCCTCCGCTACCACCCGGTCGTATTTACTCTTGACCGAACCGGGGAGATACAACGGTGCGCTCAGCGGTGTCCAGTCCGGACCGTCATGGGAAAGAAAACTGATAAAGTGATATCCGGACGCGGTCATGTTTCTGACGGGGGACAGTCCGTAATGGTGGTACAGGTTTTTCAGGGCGGCGTAGGTGGGCTCTACTTTCCTGATATGTTCTTCCTGGTAACGGTACAGCGACGACATCCCATCCAGGCTGAAGTACTCCACGTCCAGCACTACCAGTAGTCCTTTAGCGTCGAGAATCGACCGGAACAGGTCGAGCCCTTCGGACATGAGAGACTCTATCCCGGTGTTGGACACCACCCTGACCGGCATGGAAAACCCGCTTCTTTTCAGCGACAGGCCGAATCCCACCAGGTATCGCGATGTCCACTCCATGGGATAATCCCATTCACCCCCGCAGAATTCGGCTATCCGGGACTTTACCGCCTGGTTGGTGTAGAACCTGCGAATCGCTTCGACCAGCATGTCAGGATCCCTCCTGGGGTCCGGCAATATCGGAAAGTCTGGTTAGGGAGAGATAGGTCAGCACCTGTTCGCTTATGGACGTGAGCAGGTTGCCCAAAATGCACGACGGGTGGCAAACAGGTTTTTTCAAGAGACAGGAGGTAGTTGTCAACGGTCCCTCGATGGCTTCGTATATTTCAAGCAGGTTTATGTCCTCGGGGGTCTTGTTTAAAACAAATCCTCCGCTGGGACCCCGGACGGAGTCTATCAGTCCCACCCTGTTCAACTGTCGTAAAACCTTGAAAAGATGAGCCTGCGAGCCGCTGATAAAAGCGGCTATCTCTTTGTTTGCCACCACCTTATCGGGATTCTTAGCCAGGTAATACATGGCGTGGAGTGCCAGGGAAACCGCTTCGGTGATATTCAGGATGCTGGACATCGTAGACCGTTCACCTTCTCTGGAATTATTTTTTAAGCTGGTAATGTAGTATACCTATACTTGATTAAGCGGATCAACACTTTCGGTGAAAACCTCACCGTGGAGACTACTTTTGAGAAAAAACAGTAGAAGGTCGTTGCTTATCGGTATGGACCATGCGGTTGTTATTCGTCTGAAATCCGGATCGTTATCCTGGAGCCGGGTTTGAGACCTTCACATCCTTTGAGCGAAGCAACCATTCCCAGCACCGCTCCCGAAAGTACTTCGCTCACGAATGTGTTGACAGGTATTGCCTGGCCGTTAACCGTCAGGCTGACGTTCGCCGGTTGATTAGGCCGTTTCTCCAGGATTCCGGTGAGGAAGCGCTCTTCGATAAACTGCGCTATTTCTTCGACATTATCGGCCGGCAGGACGGGGACATCGGATTCGGGCGAAGGGGTATCGAGAACGAGTACCACGTTGAAAACCGGCGGTTTTTTTTCTCGTTTTTTAACCGGGGCAGGGCCCCGGTTCCCGCTCCGTGCCCTGGTTAAAACTATCTTTGGGAACCGTGACCGGCTGAACCCTTCGGCCAGGACCAGGTCCACGGGATACGTCTGATGTGTCAGGATGTCGTCCAGGCTTTCCAGGTCGTCGGCTTCGAGGTCTGGATAGAGGACGGCTGCCGAACCGGGGGACACCAGGGCTACCATGACGGCGCCGGAGCGGGACAGGCGTCCCGAGTCGGTATCCGGCTTATCTATCACGAATCCGTGGGCGGCGTGTTTGGCTGTACCGAGACGATATCCCCGACGGGAAAGTGAGAAAACTAGCTGCTCGATCAGACGGGTTTTGCCGCTGCCGGACGGCCCGACCACACAAAGCACCGGTGTTTTCGAGGTTGCTGTCATTATTAATTTCTCCTTAATAAATAAGAATAGTAAGAAAGTATTGACAAACTAGTATTCTGGTATTATAATACCAATATGGTGTTTTGTCAAGAAACAATTTATCCACTTGTCCTGGTAATCATACCATCACGGACCGCCTGTGTCGCCGGTGAAAACCACTTTTTTACGGCCGGGCCGGAGGTGAGTGACGTGTGTTCTCTGATGATGCCCGGGAGAATAATGGACAATGCCGTCGGGGAACCGACATTAATCAGTGCTAAACATAAACCAGAGGTAAAGAACAGGAGTGTTGACTGTGGACTATGACGTGCTTATTGTGGGAAGCGGTTTGACCGGACTGCGGGCCGCGCTGGCTGCCGCGCAGGACGGGGTGACCTGTGCCGTGTTCAGCATGGTCCTCCCGGTGAGGTCGCATTCGGTGGCGGCCCAGGGGGGTATCAACGCGGCCCTGAGGAACATGAAGGATGCCAGTGACGACTCCTGGGAGAAGCACGCCTACGACACCGTCAAGGGAAGCGATTTCCTGGCCGACCAGCAAGCGGTGACCGTAATGACCAAAGCGGCAATCCCCGCGGTCTACGAACTGGAGAACTGGGGCGCGCCTTTTTCGCGCCTTCAGGACGGCCGTATCGCTCAGCGCCCGTTTGGCGGAGCAGGGTTTCCCCGTACCTGTTACGCCGAGGACCGCACCGGTCACAACCTCCTGCACACGCTCTACCAGCAGTGTATCCGCCGGCAGACACGGTTCTTCGACGAGTGGCTGGTGGTGGACCTGGCGGTGGAAAACGGAATCTGCCGGGGCCTGATTGCCATCGACCTGGCCACGGGACGGCTGCAGGCTTTCTCGGCAAAAAGCGTAATCCTGGCCACCGGCGGTGCGGGACGGATCTACGCCCAGTCGACCAACGCGCTGATCAACAGCGGGCTGGGAATCGCCCTGGCCTGCCGGGCCGGAGTGGGAATAAAGGACATGGAGTTCATACAGTTTCACCCCACCACGCTGTTCGGGACCAATATCCTGATCACCGAAGGGGCCCGTGGTGAAGGTGGTTATCTGCTCAACCGGGACGGGGAGCGGTTCATGAAACGGTACGCTCCCACGAACATGGAGCTGGCCCCCCGGGACATCGTGGCCCGGGCCATTAACACCGAGATCAACGAAGGCCGGGGGATCGAGGACGCTTACGTGCACCTGGACCTGCGGCACCTGGGCCGGGAGAAGATTCTCAAGCGGCTCCCCGGCATCAGGGAGATCGGGCTCAGCTTCGCGGGGATAGACGCTGTAGACAGTCCGCTGCCGGTCCAGCCGGGACAGCACTACACCATGGGTGGAATCGACTGCGACGCCGACTGCCGCACCACTGTGCCCAACCTGTTTGCCGCCGGAGAGTGCTCGTGCATATCGGTTCACGGTGCCAACCGCCTCGGCGGCAACTCCCTGCTGGAAACCGTGGTTTTCGGAAAGATAGCCGGCCACAACGCCGCTGAGCATGTCCGTACCGCCTCGTATACTCCGGACCCTAAGGCGCTTGACCGGTGCCTAAAGCAGCGCGAGCAGGCGCTGGCTGGACTTCACCATAGCCGCAAGAAAGAGCGCGTGGGGACGCTGAAGGAAAAAATGAGAAAAACCATGATGGCCAAGGTGGGAGTGTACCGCAACCAGACTCAGCTTGATGAGGCTTGCAGCGAGCTTTCCGAGCTGAAAGAGCGGTTCCGAGACGTCTCCGTTTCCAGCGTCGAAAAGATATTTAATCTTGAGCTGATAACCGTCCTTGAAACCGAGGGGATGCTCGATCTGGCGCAGATGATCGCAGGTGGAGCCGCTCGCAGGAAGGAAAGCAGGGGCTCCCACGCCCGCACCGATTATCCCGACCGGGATGACGGGAACTGGCTCAAACACACCGTGGCTCGCAGTACATCTACCGCCCCGATGTTCTCTGAAAAAGAGGTGGATATATCAATCTGGGAACCGAAAGAGAGGAAATATTGATATGGATACCACCCACATTACCTTCCGCGTAAAACGATACGACCCCAAAGTAAAACGGTACGATCCCCGAAATGGTATCGACGAGTTTTCCACCTACGACGTACCCCTGGTGCCGGGGATGACGGTGCTTGAAGCACTGTGGCACATCGTGGACAACATAGACGGTTCTTTAAGTTTCCGGTACTCCTGCCGCGGCGCGGTCTGCGGTTCCTGCGCGGTGATGATCAACCGAACCATCACCCTGGCCTGTCACATGCAGGTTTCTGACCTCCTGCCGGGCCCGGTCACCGTGGAGCCGCTTCCCTACTTCGACGTCATCAAGGACCTGGTGGTGGACATGGAGCCGTTCCTGGAAAAGTACCGCTCGGTCCATCCCTACCTGGAAACGGACCTTCAGCCTGACGGTGAATTGAGACAGACGCCCGACGAGCGGAAGCACATCGAGCACTCGGTCAACTGCATTCTCTGCGCCGCCTGTCACGCCGCCTGCCCGCTGACCACCATGGACGACACCTACCCCGGCCCGGCGACCCTCACGGCGGCCCAGCGGTTTTCGTTCGACAGCCGCAACGAAGCAGGTCCCGGGGAGCTTTTGAAGATCGGCAACCTGGGCGAGTTCGGGGGCTGCATGAAGATCGCCCGCTGCTCCCTGGTGTGCCCCAAAGGTATCGAGCCTTCGGAGCGGACCGACGAGGTCCGCCGCTGGGTGACGGCCAACACTCCGGCTGCCGGCGAGCAGTCGGTAGTCAGTGTGTGCGGGTACTGCTCAGTGGGGTGCGGGCTGGCCGTGCACGTGAAGGACGGCTGTCCGCCCACCGTCACCCCCGCGGTCGACTACCCCGTCAACAAGGGCCGATGCTGCCCGAAGGGCTGGGAGATACTGGCGCCGTTGACGGCCCCCGACCGGGCCGCCACGCCTTATCTGAAAAATGACCAGGGCAAGCTCGAAGCGGTGGATTGGGAAGCCGCCATGGAGGCGTTCACTGACAGGTTCAAGAGAATACAGGAGAAATACGGCCCGGAGTCGGTGGCGTTTATCAGCACCGGGCAGATTCCCACTGAAGAGATGGCCCTGCTGGGGTGCCTGACCAAGTTCGGGATGGGAATAGTGCACGGCGACGGAAACACCCGGCAGTGCATGGCCACGGCGGTGGTGTCCTACAAGCAGGCCTTCGGGTTCGACGCTCCCCCCTACACCTACCGGGACCTGGAGGAATCGGACGTGCTCGTATTCGTGGGCGCCAACTCCTTCATCTCGCACCCGATTCTCTGGGAACGGATGCGGCTCAACAGCAACCGCCCGGAGGTCATCGTGGTCGATCCCCGCAGAACGGCCACCGCCCGGGTGGCTTCCCGGCACTACGCCGTCAAACCCAAGACCGATATCGCGCTGTTCAATGCCGTGGCCCACGTGCTCATCGAAAACGGCTGGATTGACCGGAAATTCATCGATGAGCACACCTCTGGATTCGAAGCGTTACGGGAGCACTTGTCCCGGTTCGCGCCGGAGGCTGTCAGTAAAACTACTGGCTTGAGTCAAGAAGCCATCGTCGACCTGGCCAGGACTATCCACGAAGGGAAACGGGTTTCTTTCTGGTGGACAATGGGAGTGAACCAGAGCCACATCGGGGTGCGCACCGCCCAGTCCATCATCAACTGCGCCCTGTTGACTGGCAACATCGGGCGGGCAGGGACGGGCGCCAACTCCATCACCGGGCAGTGCAACGCCATGGGGTCGCGGCTCTTCAGCAACACCACCTCCCTGCTGGCTGGTTACGATTTCAAGAATCCGGAGCACCGCCAAAAGATCGCCGGCATCCTGGAAATCGACCCGGGACTTATCCCGGATACCGGCTCGTGGTCCTACGACCGGATCGTGGACGGGATCGAGTCGGAAACCATCAAGGGTCTGTGGATCATTGCCACCAACTCCGCCCACTCCTGGATAAACCAGGAACATCTCCGCCGGTTGTTCGGAAACCTGGAGTTCGTGGTAGTGCAGGACCTGTTCACCTCCACGGAGACCGCCGCCTTTGCCGACCTGCTGCTGCCCGCCGCCGGGTGGGGCGAGAAGGAGGGGACGTTCATCAACTCCGAGCGGCGAATCAGCCGGGTGCGCAAGGTGGCCGATCCACCGGGCGAGGCGCTTTCGGATTTCGACATTTTCAAACTGGTGGCCGATC
Source organism: uncultured bacterium (assembly GCA_964432985.1). Lineage (GTDB taxonomy): Bacteria > Muiribacteriota > CAYSPT01 > CAYSPT01 > CAYSPT01 > CAYSPT01. The sequence goes on along the minus strand of CAYSPT010000069.1, from coordinate 10,444 downwards.
ACTGGGGATGCGCGGAGCTGCTTAAGGCGTGGAAAGATCCCGAGGCGGCCTTTCAGATACTCAAGGAAACCAGCCGGGGCACCCCGTGCGACATCACCGGGATCGCGGACTACGCGTTTCTCGACGCCAACGGCGGTGTCCAGTGGCCGTTTGCTGAAAGCGACCAGCTGACGAGTCACGAGCGGCGCTTGTTTACCGACGGGCGGTTCTATCACCCCGACGGCCGGGCGAAGTTCCTGGCCGGGGACGTGGAGCCTCTTCCGGAACAGCCCGACGAGGAGTACCCGTTCCTGCTGATAACGGGACGGGGTTCGGTCTCACAGTTCCACACCCAGACCCGTACCGGTAAATCCGCCGGTTTGCGGAACCTGTACCCGGAAACCGTGTACGTGGAAATCAATCCCGCCGACGCCGACCGCCTGGGTATCGCCTCCGGTGAACCGGTGGGGATCTCTTCGAGAAGGGGAGCGGTACAGGCCGCGACCATGGTGGTGGATACGGTGCAGCCGGGCCAGGTTTTCATGGCCATGCACTATCCCGAGACCAACCGGTTGACCTTCCCGGCCTTCGACACCTACTCCAGGCAGCCGGCCTACAAGGCCTGCGCCGTGAAAATCGTCCCCAAAAGGAGGAAACAATAATGTACGCAACTGAAGGAACCCCGACCCGCGGACTCCTGGGCGCTACCCTGGGATTTTTCATCGGTTTTGCCGCCGTAGCCCTGTTCGGGTCCACCGCCTCCGCTTTTAAGCAGATGCTCAATCTCTCCCCCGTGATGGTGGGACTGCTGGTGGCCATGCCGTCGCTGTCCGGGTCGCTGCTTCGTATCCCGTTTTCGGCCTGGGTAGACACCACCGGCGGGCGGAAACCGTTTCTGGTCCTGCTGTGCCTGTCCATTGTCGGCATGCTGGGACTGACCGTCAATGTGTTTATCCTTACCTATTCGGATATAACCTCGGGTATCGGTTCCTACCTGCTGTCGTACCCCCTGCTTCTCTTGCTTGGTCTTCTATGCGGCTGCGGGATCGCCACCTTCTCGGTAGGAATCAGCCAGGTCTCCTACTGGTACCCCCAGGGCAGCCAGGGAAAAGCGCTGGGCACCTACGCCGGGATCGGTAACCTGGCCCCAGGCATATTCTCGTTTCTTCTCCCCCTCATACTCGGCGCCTGGGGATTGGCCTGGTCCTACCTGGCCTGGCTGGTGTTCCTCATCGTAGGAACGGTCCTCTACCACCAGCTTGGTCAGAACGCCTGGTATTTCCAGCTTCGTAAGCAGGGAGCGTCCCCAGAAGAAGCCAAACGTGTGGCTGGGGAAGAAAAAGGACAGGAGCTTTTCCCCGCGGGCAGCCTGGTCACCAGTCTCAAGATCTCGGGCTGTATCTGGAAGACCTGGGTGCTGACCGCTATCTATTTCACCACCTTCGGCGGTTTCATCGCCCTGACCGCCTGGTTCCCCACTTACTGGAAATCATTTTTCGCCGCCTCGGCGGTCACCGCCGGGCTGCTCACCGCCCTGTACTCCATCCTCACTTCGCTGGTCAGGGTAGCCGGCGGCATCGTATCCGACCGCATCGGTGGAGAGAACGCCACCATCCTGGCCCTGGCCACCATGCTGGCCGGGGCGGTTGTCATCACGTTTTCGAGCCATTACGGACTCTCGGTGGCTGCCGCGGTCCTGCTGGCTTTGGGTATGGGGGTGGGCAACGCGGCGGTGTTCAAGCTTGTCCCCCAGGAAGTTCCTCAGGCGGTGGGCGGGGCCGCCGGCTGGGTCGGCGGTCTGGGTGCCTTCGGTGGGTTCGCCATCCCTCCGCTCATGGGCCTGTTCGTGGGGACCATGGGAACGGCCGGATACGCGAAGGGATTCGTTGTTTTCATCGCACTGGCGGTGCTTTCGCTGGTGCTGGCCGGCATTCTCAAGAAAGTCCACGTGCGTTCGCGGGAATCGGTCGAAGGCGTGGAGTAGACAGCCTGAACAGAAGACTCGTGCAAATTACGGTTTAGGACAGGGGGGCGAAGACCATGCAAACGGGCCGCATCACCGCCATTGTTCTTGCCGGCGGAAAAAGTAGGCGTATGGGGTGCGATAAAGCTTTGCTCGATCTGCAGGGACGTCCCTTGCTGGTCCATGTAGTCGAGCGTCTGAAACCATGGTTTTCAAACATTATCATAGCCGGTGCCCCGGTGCCGGACATCGGTATCCCCGGCTGCCGGATCATCCCCGACCTGGTGCCCGGTGCCGGCCCCCTGGGTGGTATCTACAGCGCCCTGATGGCTTCCAACACCAGGAACAACTTTGTGTTGGCCGGTGACATGCCGTTTTTCAACATGGATATCGTCGCGCACCTGGCAGTTTTCGCCGGGCGGTATGACGTGGTGGTGCCGACTCTGGGCAGGGGGTTGGAACCGCTGCACGCTTTTTATTCGAAAACCTGCCTGGGCGCCATCCGACACGCGCTGGATACCGAAGCATACCAGGTTTTCACCTTTTACCGGGATGTGGCGGTCAAACGGGTGCCCGGAAGCATGCTGAGCCGGTACGACCCAGAGAAAACCGCTTTTTTCAACGTTAATACCCATAGTGATTACCAGTACGCGTTGGCACTTTTGCAGCTGAGGGAAAAGTTGCCCAACCATAATGAAACACAGGCAGCACAGCTAATACCAGAGATGGTGGTGCACAGAAGAAGGTAGTGATTATACCCGACGGCTCATCAGGACCCAATATCCTGGTTATGGCCCGGTGGTTGGAAGCTCCCCGGTTCACCTGTTTTATTTTGATACAGGTTTTTCATCCGCTGTCTCGTCTGGAGACACCTGCCCAGTGCACTCACCCGTCCGGTCCACCTGTATCGGGCACGAAAAACATCGTGAACAGGGAGTATTCCTTTAGAAGGAAAAACCTGGAAGATAGCTGGCACGATGTCTGCTCTTCCCTTTTACCAAACCGCAAATTAGAAAAAAAAGGCCGGTTATTTTTCGAGTCGCTGTCGTGAGGACACGAAGTCGTGGCTGCAGCAGGCGTGCTTGTGAAATAAACGGGCCTTAAAGAAAGGGAGGATAGCAATGGGCGGAGTAAAAGCGGAAGTGGTAAAGGAAGCGATACGCCGGATCACCAAGCGGTTCGGCAAGGGAGCCATCATGTCGATGGGAAGCGCCGGGGTGGCGGCCAACATCGAGGTGATCCCCACCGGGTCTGTGTGCCTGGACAGGGCCCTGGGCACCGGGGGGCTTCCCCGGGGGCGGGTCATCGAGGTGTTCGGACCCGAGTCATCCGGTAAGACGACACTGGCGCTGCACGTCATTGCCGAAGCACAGAAGAAGCAGGGGTGCGTGGCTTTTGTTGATGCCGAGCACGCGCTGGATCCCATCTACTGCAGCCGTCTGGGAGTGGATATAGATCACATGCTGGTGTCGCAGCCGGGGTGTGGTGAAGAAGCCCTGGAAATCGTCGATATCCTGGTCAGGCAGGGGGCGGTTGACGTGGTGGTGTTGGACTCGGTGGCCGCCCTGGTTCCCCGGGCGGAACTTGAGGGTGAAATGGGAGCTTCTCACGTGGGGCTCCAGGCCCGATTGATGTCGCAGGCCCTCAGAAAGCTCACCGCCACCATCAGCAAGTCGAAAACCATCGTAATCTTCATCAACCAGATAAGGGAAAAGATCGGGGTGATGTTCGGCAGTCCCGAGACCACATCCGGGGGCCGGGCGCTGAAATTCTATTCTTCAGTCCGCCTCGATGTCCGGCGGCGTGAAATAATCAAGGAGGCGGGCCAGGCGGTGGGCAACCGGGTACGGGTGCGGGTAGTGAAAAACAAGGTGGCCCCGCCGTTTAAAGAGGCGGAATTGGAGATAACCTATGGCAGGGGTATCCGTAAAGAGGTCGATCTTCTACAGACGGCCATCGAGCTGAAAATAGTGAGCCAACGCGGGGCGTGGTACTCATTTGACGCACACAAGCTGGGTCAGGGAAGAGAGAGTGCCGCTCAGTTCTTCATTGAAAATCCCGAGATCATGGCGGATGTTGAAACAAGGGTGCGGGAAGCACTGGCCGCAGCTCGCGCGAGTACCGGTTCAAAGGCAGGTTCGGAATCTGGTAAAGCCCAATCGGTATCTGGTAAAGCCCAATCGGAATCTGGTAGGACCCAATCGGTATCCGGTCAAGCCCAATCGGAATCTGGTGTGGACAAAAAAGAAAAGGCGGAGCCTCGCGGCTCCGCCTTGGCGTGTGCTGTTTAACGGGTCAAATGGTAACGTAATGGAGGCCGTAGTCGCTGTGAACCTTACCGGCCGGTGTTTCGGTGTAGTGTCTCAGGGGGCTGGTCTCCCCCACCGAGCGCGACGGCTTGTGCAGTGGCCGGTCCGCCGGCAGCAGCGTATTTTCCACTGAATCGGAACCTGTTGCCAGGGTCTCCTTCTCCAGTAATGTGACTTTACAGAATCCTACATTAAAAACAAACAGTGCCATGATGAGAATGATTGTCCCCAGCGTGATTTTTTTCACTTGTCGCTTCCTCTCCCTGATGTAATATTTTTTTCCCTGCACAAGGTTTCGGCACTTTCCCCTCTCGACTTTATACGTAAAATTTTTCCCGCGGCCGGCCATGTATAATTTTTCCGCCCGTGAGCCATATACAATTTTGTATCAAGCCGTTTGTTTGAAGTGCTTGTGTCGAAGCTGAAGATTGCAAGTTCTTAAGGTAAACGGCTTGATGTGAATGGTTATTGATGGCTTGACAGCATCCTGTCTCTTATATATAATGCAACTTCTTCAAGCAGAGAGGCGGTGGACGGATAGTGTCCTGGTTGGGCGGATTCGCGCAGCAAGGTCCTCTTACCTTCAGGGGCGGAGTGCATCCTCCCGAAATGAAAGCGCTGGCTGCCGATAAGGAAATCCAGGTAGCCGAGCTTCCTGCCGAAGTGGTAATCCCTCTGTCTCAGCACATCGGAGCCCCCTGTCTGGCGACGGTAGAACCGGGGGAAAAGGTTCTGCGAGGACAGCAAATAGGGGAACCGGGAGGTTTTGTCTCTGCCGCCGTGCACGCCAGTATATCAGGGACTGTCAAGGCAGTGGAACCGTGGATCCATCCTCTCGGGGGACGGGTCGATTCGGTGGTTATCGAGTCGGACGGAAAAGATGAGCCGTATCTTTCCATAGCACCGCGCAGTCCCGAGGAGATCGAGGCGCTCACCTCCAAGCAAATAGTGAATATCGTCCAGGAAGCGGGTATCGTCGGCCTGGGTGGTGCGGCCTTTCCCACGCATGTCAAACTGTCTCCGCCGGCAAACAAGCAAATCGAATTGCTTATTCTCAACGGCGCGGAATGCGAGCCCTACCTCACCTGTGATTACCGGGTCATGCTGGAAAGAACCGATGACGTACTTAAAGGCATGATCCTGATCATGCGGGCCCTCGGGGTCAGTCACGGCATAATTGGTATCGAGATCAACAAGCGCTCCGCCGGGCGGAAATTCCAGGAAGCCGTCGAGGAGTTATGCGACGGGAAGGACGACTTGGATATCGAAGTGGTTCCGTTGCAGGTGAAGTACCCGCAGGGTGCTGAAAAGAACCTCATCTACGCCATCACCGGCCGTGAAGTCCCTTCAGGGGGTCTTCCCATGGATGTGGGCTGCGTGGTGCAGAACGTGGGGACTGCGGCGGCGGTTTGGGAAGCCGTATCTCAGGGAAAACCGTTGTACGAGCGGGTGGTGACCATCGCCGGCTACGGTATCAAGGAAGCACGGAATCTCGTGTTTCGTGTAGGTACCCTGTTTTCCCACCTGGTTACCCAGTGCGGCGGCTTCAGGGGGACTCCGGGTAAAATAATCTCGGGAGGACCCATGATGGGGATTGCCCAGTGCACCACGGATTTTCCCCTTATCAAGGGGACATCCGGTATTCTGGTGTTTCCCTCTGAAGTGATCAGTGACGAAAAGGAACAGCCGTGCGTCCGCTGCGCCCGCTGCGTCGACGCCTGTCCCGCTTACCTGCTGCCCACCACCGTGACCCGGATGGTGCGTAAACGTCGGTTTGATGAAGCTGAAGAGTACGGTATCAATGACTGCGTGGAGTGTGGTTCGTGCACATTTATTTGTCCGGCCCGGATTCCTCTCGTGCAGTGGATTAAACACGGTAAGATGGAGATAAGAAATGCCAAAAGCGGGAACTGATAAAATTAAAAAAAACGACCAGGAAAAGACGGCTATCACGGTCGGACCGGCTCCCCATTTTTCATATCCGGTGACGGTCACCCGCATGATGTGGGATGTCGTCCTGGCCCTTATTCCCGCTCTGGTTGCCTCGGTGTATTTTTTCGGTTTGCAGGCGTTGTTCCAGGTGTTGGCCGCCGTGGCCGGAGCGGTGATTACCGAGCGGATTTGTCTTAAGATTTCCGGCCGATCCGGGTCTATCAGCGACGGCAGCGCCGTGGTGACCGGAATCCTGCTGGCCTTCTGCCTGCCGCCGCAGATCCCCTTCTGGATGCCGTTACTTGGCGGCGTGGTGGCCATGGTGGTCGGCAAGCACGTGTTTGGCGGTTTGGGGCTGAACATATTCAATCCGGCCCTGGTTGGCCGGGCGTTCCTGCTGGCGTCATGGCCGCAGGCGATGACTACCTGGAAGCAGCCGGTGGAAGCGTTCATGTCCGCCCGGTGGTGGGACCCGCTCGATTCGGTAACCACGGCCACACCGCTGGCCATCATGAAAGAAGCCGGCAGTTTCACCGAGGGAGTGAGCGTTCTCTCGAAGCACGGTGAAGGGCTCTGGGATTTGTTCCTGGGGCACGTGGGCGGCAGTCTCGGGGAGACCTCCGTCCTGGCCCTTCTTATCGGTGCCCTGTACCTGTTTTACCGGGGACACATCACCTGGCACATTCCCCTGACCTATATCGGTACGGTGGGGATCTTTTCTTTCCTGTTCATGGGAGATTCGCTGTTCAGCCCCTACGCGCTGCTGTTTCACCTGTTTGCCGGCGGGCTGGTACTGGGAGCGTTTTTCATGGCCACTGACCTGGTGACCACTCCTATTACGCCGCTCGGCCGCTTGCTGTTCGGTGCAGGAGCGGGATGCCTGACGGTGCTGATCAGGGCCTTCGGGGGGTACCCGGAGGGAGTTTGCTACTCTATTTTGTTGATGAACACGGCTACACCGCTTATCGACCGGTTGACCGTGCCCAGGCGGTTCGGGGAAATGTCCGTTGGGGCCCAGGAGGGGACCGGTAAATAATGAAGGATATAGCTAAACTTGGATTGGTGCTGTGCCTCGTATCCACCATCGCCGCTCTGGCCCTGGCCATGACCCATCAGAAGACCTTTCCCCTGATACAGGAAAACAAGCGGAAGGTGGCGGAAGCGGCCTACCAGGAAGTTCTTCCCCTGGCGGTGGAGTTCAAAACGGTATCGGTGCCGGTTACCTCTCCGGCTAATATTCTACTGGCCGGGCGTATCGGATTGTCCGACGGAAAACAGGCCGATTCCGGGGTCACCCTGTCGTTCAGTGTCGGCGGGATTCTGGGCTTGAAAAAAGAGTTTGAGCCGGTGGGGGTGGCGTTCAGCATCGCTCCCGCAGGATATTGCGGCAATATAACGATGGTGGTGGGATTCGATCTCTCCGGTAACGTGTCCGGAATCAAGATCATCGATCACAAGGAGACGCCGGGGCTCGGATCGAAGATGACCGAGGTCAACGTGGAGAAGGCCACCCGGATTCAGGGTGAGAATCCGCGGGTTGAAGTACGTAAACCCTGGTACCAGGAGCAGTTCAAGGGCAGGACCGTTCACGAGTTGTTTCTCAAAGTTGATGCCGCCGGGGGCCGCGTACCGGAGCGGGTTGAGGGTATTGAAAGTGAGATGGCAACTGTCATTACGCCCAGCGGAACACTTGATTCCATCACCGCTGCCACCATTTCGTCGCGTTCTGCTTCCGCCGGAGTGAGAGACGCCGGTGTATTGTGGTTGAATCTGAAAAAAGGTGTCCTGGAAACGCTATCCCGGGAACCGGGAACGCTTTCCCAGGATCCGGGCGGGCAACAGTAGGGAGGAGGCTGAGACGCGATGCGGCTAGTAAGTGAATTTACCAAAGGCCTGGTGAAGGAAAATCCGGTGTTCCGGCTGCTTCTCGGTCTGTGTCCCACCCTGGCGGTGACCAGCTCTATCCGTAACGGAATAGGTATGGGGCTGGCGGCGACCTTCGTGCTGGTGTGCTCGAACCTGATGGTATCCATAATCACCACCATTTTGAAAATGGTGTTCAGCGAAGATTCATATAAAAAGGTGCTTAAAATAAGGATACCAATTTTTATTATTGTCATAGCTACCTTCGTAACCATCGTCGATCTGGTGATGGCCGCCTATTACCCCGACCTGCACAAGGAACTGGGTATTTTCGTACCTCTTATCGTGGTGAACTGCATTATTCTCGGCCGGGCGGAAGCCTTCGCCTCCAAGAGCAACCCGTTTATCTCGGTGATAGATGGTATCGGCATGGGGCTTGGGTTCACCCTGGCTCTGGCGCTGCTCGGATTTTTCCGGGAAGCCCTCGGAAGCGGCACGGTGCTCATGGGTACACCGGGGATGTTCAAACCCTTCGGGGTTGGATTCCAACCGGCACTCCTCATGGTGCTTCCGGCGGGCGCGTTTCTCTCGCTGGGACTTTTGCTGGCAGCCATCAACGCGCTGGGGAGGAGGAATAAGCAATGAAGGAAACCGTTCTTGTCTTCCTGGCAGCTATCCTGGTAAACAACTTCGTCCTGATGCGGTTCCTCGGGTTGTGCCCGTTTCTAGGCGTCTCCCAGAAGTTGAAAACCGCCACAGGGATGGGGTTGGCGGTCATGTTCGTCATGACCCTGGCCTCCATTATCACCTGGCTTCTGGAACGGTTCGTCTTGATTCCCTATGATATCCAGTATCTCAGGACCATCAGTTTCATACTGGTTATCGCTTCGCTGGTCCAGTTCGTCGAGATGGTCATCCAGAAATTTTCCCCACCGCTGTACCAGGCACTGGGAATATTCCTGCCGCTTATTACCACCAACTGCGCCGTCCTGGGTGTCGCTATTCTGAATGTGACCGAGGGATTCGGTTTCTTGCTGACAGTGATACACGCCCTGGGCGCCGCCTGCGGTTTTATCCTGGCCCTGCTGCTCATGGCCGGGATCAGGGAGGAGATTCAACTCGGAGACCCTCCTGCTCCCTTTGCCGGCCCGGCGCTTTCGTTCGTGACCGCCGGTCTCATGGCCATAGCGTTCAGCGGTTTTGCCGGCATGATGTAACACTAGCAACATTTTGAGAGGAAGATAGTTGATGGGACCCGCTGTTCTTACCCTGGCTGTTCTGGGGATTCTCTTCGGTGTTGCCCTGGCCGTGGCCCAGAAGCAGTTTGCTGTGGATCGCGATCCCAAGGTAGAGCAGGTTGAAGAGGCTCTTCCCGGGGCCAACTGCGGGGCGTGCGGTTTCCCGGGGTGCTCCAATTTTGCGGAGGCCGTGGTGGAAGATCCGTCCCTGCTTCCAAAATGTATTCCCGGCCGTGCCGGCGCCGAGCGGATCGCCGGGATCCTGGGTATTGAATCCGGCGGGGAAATGGATCAGGAAGTGGCCCGGCTCGTGTGCCGCGGCAGTCGTGACACGGCGGGAGAAAAATACACCTACACCGGGATCGAGGATTGCCTGGCTGCTTCACAGATGTTCGGCGGCCCCAAGGAGTGTCCTCACGGATGTCTCAGTCTGGGCCGGTGCGCCTCGGTTTGCCCGTTTAATGCCATAACCAGGGATGAGCACGGGCTTCCGGAAATAGAACCGGATCTCTGTACGGGATGTGGAAAATGTATAACTGAATGTCCTCGTGACGTACTTACACTGGTGCCTCCCGAGCAGAAAGTGGTGGTGGCTTGCTGCTCCACCGAAAAGGGTAAGAATGTCATCAAAGCCTGTAAGGTAGGATGTATCGGCTGCCGCAAGTGCGTCAAAATATGTCCGCAGGAAGCCATCACGGTGGAAAACTTTCTGGCCGCCATTGATTATAATACGTGCGTCGACTGCGGGGCCTGTGTGGCTGCCTGTCCCACCGGCGCTATCGTTTTTGAAGTTCCTCCCAACCGGGTGGCCGTTATTGATCCCGACACATGCGTGGGGTGCACCCTGTGTGCCAGAAATTGCCCGCTGGGAGCCATCACCGGCGAAAAGAAGGAACTGCACGAGATTGACGAGGAAAAATGCGTGGGCTGCGGTATCTGTGTTGACAAGTGCCCCAAGGATTCAATCGAGCTCCATCCCAGAGCATCCTGAAAAGGGGGCTTCGACCTGATGAGTGGTCACCGGCATGAGGTTGTATCTTATTCTGAACAGGGGGCTTCGACCTGATGAGTGGTCACCGGCATGAGGTTGTATCTTATTCTGAACAGGGGGCTTCGACCTGATGAGTGGTCACCGGCATGAGGTTGTATCTTATTCTGAA
>CAYSPT010000068.1:0-26968 GCA_964432985.1 uncultured bacterium | reverse complement strand
GAAATCCACGGTTACGAATTCGCGGACACCGTCCGCGAAAGTGTGGACATGCCGCCAGGAATTCGTGTCCCAGAGCTTGACGCTTCCGTCTTCACTGGCGGTGGCGAGACTCCGGCCGTCGGGACTGAATACCACCCCCTTGACGTTTTTCCAGATATCGTCGGAATCCTTGCTGAACAACTGGGTCATGGTCATGATCAACGACATCTTGTCGGTTGCCTCTCCGGTCCGGACATCGATCATGGCCGCCTGCTCCTGCGTCTCGATGTCAATCACCCGCAGCACCCCATCGCCGCTGCCGGTGGCCAGCAGGCGTCCGTCGGGGCTGAAGGCGACGTCGCTGGATTTGGCGCCGTGGGACATCAGCCGGTGAGTGATGTCCCCGTTGGCCGGGTCGATCAACAGCGCCGGGACGAAGGACTTGCTCTCCACACCGGCACCCAGGGCCGTCCCGTCGGGGTTGAAGGAAAGGCTGGTGACCTTGTAGCCGTTGGGTGACAGGTCAATTGTCCGCACCAGGCGTTCCCTGTCCAGGGACCAGAGGCGGACTGAACCCCCGGCGGCGGAAACCACTTCCTGCCCGTCCGGGCTGAAAATCACCGTTTCCACCGGATGCTGGTGGTCCCGGAAGACGGCCAGTATCACCTGACGCTCCAGGTCCCAGAAGCGGACGGTGCCGTCCCGTCCCCCTGTAACTATCAACTTACCGCCGGGGCTGATGTCCAGCGTCTTTATATCAGTCTCGTGCCCTCTCAGGGAGGCCGCCTCCCGGTCCTCCGTCAGGTCCCACAGCTTGATGGTGGTGTCGTAGCTGACGGAAACCACCATGGCGCCGTCCGGGGTGAACAGGGCCCTGTTCACCTGGTCCTTGTGTTTGTAGAGTATTTTTTTAAGGGAGCCTTCGGCCACATCCCACAAACCAACATGCTTGTCCTTTGCCCCGGAAACCAGTTGTTTCCCGTCCGGGCTGAAGCTCACGGTCAGGACATTCTCCACATGAGCGGTGAGCCGGGTTTTGATTGAATACTTTTGTATATCCCATATCCTGATTACAATGTCCCCGCTGGACGCCAGCAGTGTCCCGTCGTGGTTGAACGCCAGGCACCTGATGCCCTTGTCGTGAGCCGATCCGCGGCCCAGGGCGGAATCCTTGAGATAGACGGATTCGCGCTTAAGCGACAGGTCATAGATAATAATCTCGCCGTTGGCGTACCCGGCGGCCAGGGTCTCTCCGTCCGGGCTGTAGGCCAGGCTGGAGACCGTGGTGCTCTCCCCCTGCAGGCTCCCGGCAAACTTACCGGTTGCACGGTCGAGCAGATTGATGGAGCCGTTGAGCGTGCCCAGCGCCAGAGTCTGCCCGTCGGGACTGTAGGCCATGCAGCACGCTGATGAACGTTTGCCGCCGAGGGTTCCCAGGGGGCGTATGCTGTGGCCGTGGTTGTACTGCGCCTTCCAGATGGCCAAATCGATGTAGGGAAAGATGTCCAGCTCTTTCTTTATCAGGTCCTGCCTGACGAGCCGGTACTGCGTGATCGCGTCACCGATCTCTCCTTTCTCCTGGAGCATCATGGCCATGTTGATGCGGCTATTCAGGCCGCTGATCTCCGCCTGGCGCCGCCGGGCGTCCGCTTCCGCCAGGGCGTTTCGGGCCATGCGGGCGTTTTCCTCGGCTTTGACACGGGCAAACTGCTCGTTTTTCCAGGCTTCCGACATGTTCACATAAGCCACCGCCGCTGCGGCGATTATGACCAGCAGTACCGCCAGGGTCGAAAACGCCAGCGCCCTGTTGCGGGAAATCCACTTGGCGGCCACCTGCCACAGGCTGTACTCCATGGCGCCTACCGGCCGGCCTGAAAGGAAAAGCTCGATCTCCTCCTTGAGGGACTGGACGCTCTGGTAACGGTCAAGTTTGTTCTTTGACAGGCACTTCATGATGATGAAATCAAGCTCCGGCGAAATGTTCTTCGCCGCTTCGTTGGCGGAAGGCGGAGGCGGTATCTGGCTCGGAATCCTGCTCAGCACCTCCCAGGCATCATCTCCATCGAAGGGCGCCCTCAGGGCCAGAAGTTCATAGAGAAGCGCTCCCAGGGAGTAGATGTCGGAACGCTCGTCCATGAGTTCTACCAGCCCTTTTGCCTGTTCCGGTGGCATATAGGAGGGCGTGCCGATCACGGAACCGGTCATGGTCTTCATGGTGTCGTGCGGCCCGGGCTGGCTGTTTATGACGAGGCCGTTCTGGAAGTCGTCCTCCTCGGCTCCCAGTATCTTGGCCAGGCCCCAGTCCATCACGTAGACCTCGCCGAAATCACCGACCATGATATTGTCGGGTTTCAGGTCCCGGTGGATTATTCCCTGTGAGTGAGCGTAGGCCATACCGTCGCATATCTTGAGGAAGATGTTCAGTATCTCGGTGAGGCGTTTGGAGTCTCTTGCCCCGGACTCCTCCCGGGCCTGCTTGATCATATCCGCCAGGGAGTAGCCGTGCACCATCTTCATGGTGAAATAGGGCCGGTCCTCGTCGTCTGCTCCCAGCTCGTGCACCGGGCAGATATTGGGGTGCTCCAGCCGTCCCTGGACCTGGGCTTCCCTGATGAACCGTTCGTAAAACTCCCGTGATTCCTGCCATCCGGAGAGGATCACCTTCATGGCCACGTCGCGGCCAATACCGGTATCGCGGGCGCTGAGGATGATCCCCATGCCCCCCCGGCTTACCTCTCCTTCCAGATCGTAGTCCGTTTTGACCGGCGGGGGAGGGACCCAGCCGATCTGGACCGGTTCTCCCTTCGCGCAAATAGCGTTACCATCACCTGACTCTGGCCGTATCTCATCGCCGGTGCCGTCGCTGCCGGAACCTGATTGCGGCTGCTCGTCACCACCGGTCCCGGTATCGGGCGCCGATGGTTCTACGATGGTGTCGCCGGGTTGCTCCTCATCCGGGTAGGCGGCCAGTATGTCGTCAAGATCGCTCATGGATTCAGGATAGCAGTCCTGGCGGGTAATACGCAAGATGTCTCCGGACAACCTGAGCCAGGGCTTCGGGTGCCCGTCTCAACGGAGCGTGCGCTTCTTATTTGGTTACGTGAAAGCTGTTCCGTACGATGGCTGTGATACAGTATTCGCATGAGGGAAAAGCACCAATAGAATATATGTCTCGCTGAAGGCTGTTTCAGATTTTGCTACAATTGGTTCAAAATTTGAAACAACCTGTGAACGGACACCCTAGGCCGGAATGACCTTTTTTATCTCAATGTAAATTGCAATTATAAATCATGAGTATGCTAATCTAAATTTCAAGGTGCAACGCTAAGGCTGATTGCGTTACAATGGAAAAAAAGCGGACACCGTCGTTCCTGTCGTCAAAGCATCCGGCCTCGTAGGCAACGGTATCAGCCGCAGGCAACGGTTCCAGTGCAGGCAACGGTATCAACCGGTGATGGAACGACGCCGTGTTTTCGCAGCCGCCTGGGGGTTGAAATGTCTGATTTTACAAAGCTGGTAAGGCAGTGCCAGGATAAGCATCCCGCCAACCGTAAAAAGGCGATACTGAAGCTGTCGAAGCTGGATGACTCAAATGTTGTCGAGCCCATCCTGGAGCTCGTCTTCGATTCGGACGTGTCGGTAAGCTACTTCGCCCGCAAGGCCCTCAAATCTCTCAGGTACCGGTTTAAATCGAAGGACGCATCGTTTGACAAGCGGATGTGCGACCTGTACCTGAAGAAGAATTTCCAGTTTCTCAGGTCCCTGGATTCCCGCAAGCAGATCGGCGCTATCCAGCGATTGGCCAAGCTGACCGATCCCCGGATTTTCAAGGTATTCAGCAGTCTGCTGGAGGTGGAAAAAAAACCGCGGGTAGTAGCCACCCTGGTAAAAGCACTGGCCGCAGTCGGCGGTTCCCGGGCCCTGAAACACGTGGAGCCGTTTCTCGCTTCGTCCGAGCCGAGAATCAGGGCCAATGCCATAGAGGCCATCACCGTGATCCCGGTCTCCGGGAAGTTCGAGCTGCTGTCGCCGTACCTCTACGATGAAAGCCCCCGGGTACGGGCCAACGTGGCCCAGTCGCTGTGGTACCACTCCCGGATAAAGGTGATCGACGTTCTACGGACCATGCTGCGGTCGGAGGATTCCCGCGAGGCGAAGAGCGCCATCTTCGCCCTTTCTACCGTGGGCACCCCCGAAGCCCGGGACCTGCTGCTCAATATTGCCGGAACTCCCGATCTCGACGAAGAGGTGCAGAAGGCCCTGGCGCAGGTTGAGCAGAAAATCGAGCGGGCGCTTAAGGAAGCGGGTGAAACGGACCAGGCAAAGCTGCACAAACCGGAGCTTCGAAAACCGGTTAAGATCCTGTCGTTTGATGAAACGGTCGCCGCCGCCCGGAAACTGCTGTCATCGAAGCAGTACCAGGAACGCCTGGAAGGCGTGTGCCAGCTGGCGGACCTCAACACCCGGGAGGTGCTGCCGGATCTGCTGAAACTGCTCGAAGACGAAGACAGCCCGTACGTCCTGTCGGCGCTCACCAAGGGCATCGGCAAGATCGGTGGTCCCGAAGTGGGGAGCCGCCTCAAACCGTATCTGAAGCACTCCGACTCCCGGGTCAGGGCCAATACCGTCGAGGGACTGAGCTACCTGGCCGATAAGCGGAACGTAGACCTGTTTCTCTGGCTTATAGCGGATCCGGATCCGCGGGTGGCGGCGGAGGCCGCCCGGGCCATTGCCGAGCGGCACCCCGACGAAGCCCGGGGAAAACTGCTTGAAATGACGTCCTCTACCGAGGTGTACAAGGTGCAATCAGCCATCTATGCCCTGGGTGAGATCGGCGAAAGTTACTGCGAGGAGATTCTCGCGTCGCTGCTCACCTCACCGGTGGAGGCGGTGAAGCTGTCGGCCGAAAACGCCCTCAACAAGATGGCCGCCAGCCAGCAGAGCCGCTCCGAGGTGCTTATTGACACTATCACCGAAGACAAGGTGATCGATGAATCGGCCCTGGGCGAGGCTCTGGCTTCGCTGTCCAGTAAGGACCGGATTCAGAAGCAGAGGGCCATCGACACCATCTGTCAGCTGGGGACGCCGGAGCAGCTGCCGGTCTTGTTCAAGGCGTTGAAGAAGGAACCGGACCCCGTCACAAAGGCGTCGCTGGTAAAGACCGTGGGAGCCCTGGGCGACGAATCGGTGGTACCGCGCCTGAAGCCGTATCTTGAAGACCAGGACAGTCGTATCAGGGCCAACACCGTGGAGGCGCTGGGCCATTTCAAGACCCCCGAAGCGGTGGAATTAATCCTGCCCAGGCTTTATGACGACGACGGCCGGGTCAAGGCAAACGCCATCAAGTTTCTCTGGGAGGTTGACCGCGACCGGGCGAAGCTGGAAATAGAGAGCATGATCGAATCGCCGGAGGCCTGGAAGCGCCTGTCGGCCATCCACATCCTGGGAAATATCGGTGACTACAGCGCTCTGAACCTTCTCAAGCGCCTGACTTCCGATGGTGAAGTGGACATTGTGCTGCAGGCCTACAACATGATCAACAAGATCTATCACAACCAGGACAACCAGGTGCGGTCCGTCCTGGAGTTGTACCAGGGCGACATCAGCGAGTTCGAAGAGGCGTTCATCCTGGAAAACCAGGAGCTGCTGATCCGCTCCCAGATCGAGCTTCTGCGCCGCGACGAGCTCCCGGCCATGGACATGGCCATGAAGAACCTCAAAAAACTGGTCACCCTGGAAAACCTGGATTACTTCACCGAGCTATTATCCCGGGAAGGAAACCGCTACGTGCGGGCCACCCTGCTTTCGGTTATCGGTTCGCTGCGGGTCCCGGAAATCATCCCGGTGGTTCGCACGTACCTTAAGGACACCGATCACCGGGTGCGGGCCAACGCGGTGGCGGCCCTGTTTCCCTTCTCGGACAAGGACATCTTCGATCTTCTCAGCCCGCTTCTCTGCGACCCCGACCAGAGAGTCAAGATCAATGCGGTGGTCGCTCTGCAGGAGCATTTTGAAATTGAGCTCCTGGATCAGCTGGAAAAGATGCTGGACCCGGTGGGAGTGTCAAAGGACACCCGGGAGACCATGAGAAAAGAAGCGGTGTTCTGCCTGATTACCATGGGGACCGAAGAATCGATACATCTCCTGGAAGAAGAAGCTGAGCGGGCTGAGCAGGAGATACGCCGCAGCTTCCAGGTGGAATCCATCCAGAAAGCCGCTGCCGTGGCCAGGACGGGAAAGACCGCCGCCCTGCAGGGTGTGAGCCGTTGGCCCAAAGCGCCCAAAGGGGGACTGACGGGCCTGGCGGCGGAGATGTTCCAGGGTGGTACCAGGCAGTACGTCCTTCCCTTGGTGCTCCTGGGACTTTTCCTCCTGGTCCTGGTAGTGCCGTCCAGGCAGCCGGTAGAGCAGCCGGATTACGGCCCGGACCGGGAAATCACCATTTCCAGGAAGACTGAAACTAAACAGGGTTTAAAAGATATTGAAATCGACGACACGGCCATCGATTTTCGTGATCTCCCCGCCATCAAAACCAAGTACCGTGACATGGCGGCCGTGTTCAACAAGCGGGAAGGAAAAACCTTTATCGGCCACTTCGATTCCAGCTACCGGGACCACAAGTTCAGCTATTTCGCCATCGAGAAAGCATTCAATAAGCTGTTCAGTTTTCACGGCGACGAATCAATGAAAATCTCGGATGTGCACGTGGTGTTCTACGACAACTACGCCAAAGCGGTGTACAAGGTGTCTTATTATCGGGGTGAGGGAGAGGGAGCGGTCCTGCTTGTACCGGACATATTCCCGCTGGAGTGCACGGACAAATTGAAAAAGATCAACGGGCAGTGGCGAATCGTCTCGTCGGACAACATTCTCGGATTCAAAGCATTGTACTCATCCCTGTCAAGGAGGTGATCGGACATGATGATACACAACATGATGTCCCGCTTATTTAATGAGTTGCCATCGCAAGCCCACAGCAGGCTTACATGTGGAATAAGCGGTTTCAGAAAAACGAGGGCGTTTTCTCTGGCTGAAATCCTGGTCAGCGTGGCCATTCTGGCCATGCTCCTGGTCCCCCTGATTATCATGTTCCGCCAGAGCGTTCAAACCATACGGTACAGCGAAGACACCATGCGGGCATTCTTCATCGCCCAGAAGGAAGTCGAGCGTCTCAAGCACTGGAACAGCATCAACAAGAAGAGCCTGGCCGAGCTCAGCGCCATCATCATGGAGACGGAAGAGCAGCCCGTCAAGGTGGATGACAAGTTCTCCTACTGGCGGACGGTGGAGCCGGACACGATAGTCGCGGAGCAGGGGCTGAACGCCAAAGTCGGCCGTATCACCGTGGGCGTCAAGTGGAAGGGCAAGCAGGGGGCGGAGCAGAAGTTCTACCTGGGTACCGACATTGAGAAAATATACTACTAGGAGCCTGAACGCCATGTTTTTACTACGCAAACGACCTCAACGCGGCTTCACGGCTTTCGAGATGTTCGTGGGGGCGATCATCTTCCTGGTGATTCTCACCATGGTGTACCGCCTGTTCGCTTTCACCCGCAATCCCCAGGTAGCCGGTAAGCGGGTGGAGCAGAACCAGATGATCCGCGAGCTCGTTTTCAGGATCTACCGTGAGCTGGCGCAGGCGCGGTACCTGTACAACCCCCCCTTGTATGGCAAGACGTTCGGCTCCGGGATGAAACTCGAGTTTCACGACCGGAACTACAACAAGATTACCTACCTGATCGAGGAGGGAGAATGGTCCCAGGGCGGCAACAAGCTGGTCAGGGTCGAAGGTGATTCCCCGAAAGGGCGGATCATGGCGGACCACGTCGTGCTGGTCAAAGACAACGAACCGAAAACGGTGTTTCACCACCAGGGTAAACAGT
This sequence comes from uncultured bacterium, assembly GCA_964432985.1. Lineage (GTDB taxonomy): Bacteria > Muiribacteriota > CAYSPT01 > CAYSPT01 > CAYSPT01 > CAYSPT01. Next base: position 19,106 of record CAYSPT010000068.1, on the reverse strand, counting down.
TGATGAAATTGAACATCGCCGTGTACCGGCCCGGGAAGACCGAAGAAGAGTCTAAAGTGTTTGAAGCGGAAATGCTGGTGCACATGTGTATGCTGTTCAATCAATAAAAATTCGAACCGCTCCTGATACGAGACGTTTCATGCTATGAAGGAACACGTTGGAGATGAAACAGATGCGCTGGAACGAAACAGTTCTTTCATGGTCACGGATGACCACGTTCAGGAGGACACAGACGCATTGTGCGACACAGACGCGCGCCTTATGGACGAAGCGGGCCGGGGCGATATCAGGGCGTTCGAGGAGCTGGTGAATAAACATGCAAGAAAATTACAGGCCTATTTTTACCACCTGTGCTGGGACCGAACCGCCGCCGAGGACCTGTCCCAGGAAGTATTTATTAAAATCTGGAGGGCCAGGGAGCGCTACCAGCCGGCGGCCCGGTTCACCACCTACCTGTACCGGGTGGCTTCCAACACCTGGCTCGACGAGGTCAGAAGGCGCGGCCGACGGGTAGCAGAAACTCTGGAGGAGAGCATGCCTGAAGGACAAACGATCGCCGCCGTCCGGGGGAGCAGTCCCGGACCCGAGCAGAAGGTCCTGTTGAAGGAGCGGGTCACCATGCTGAAAACCGCTGTGTCCCGGCTCGACGACGTGCTGCGAATGACCTTCATCCTCAGCGAGCATCACAAGCTCCCCTACCAGGAGATAGGACGGATCATGGAGTGCCCGGTAGGCACGGTTAAATCGAGAAAGTCCGCGGCCATGCGAAAGCTGCGTGACATGTTAAAATATAAATTTTTCGATGTTCAAAACTGAAGGTCCGCGAATTGAAGGCCCGGGATAATCGGGAAAACGAAAGAAAGGTGAAAGCCATGGAATGCCGTGAGGTGCAGGACAACCTGGCAGCATTCAAGGACAATGAGCTTGATGGTTCCGCCCGGGAGCAGGTGGAAGCGCATCTCCTGAGGTGTATGGACTGCTCCCGCGTCTACCGCGAGATGCACGACATAGCTCAGATCTTTGCCGACCTGGAGCCGCCCCCGGTATCGGAGCACTACTGGGATGAGATGGTCCAGGAACTGGAGCAGGAGAACGCCGGCGAAGCAGCCCCGAGTTTTGGTGAGCGGTTCAGTGCCTGGTTCGGCACCCTGTTTTCTCCGGCGCCGCTTCTGAAGTACGCCGCCGCCCTGCCCATCATCGCGCTGGTGGCCGGAATCAGCGGCTGGCTTTTAGCCGAGCGCAGCGCCGGCACTGACACGTCCATGGCCCAGATCACCGTCAGAATGACCCAGGAACTGCAGGAAGCCCGGTCGGTGCAGCAGCCGGCGGTGTACACCAGCAGCGTGGACCGGATCACCTTTACCGACAAAAACTGCCGCCAGATCGTGTACTTGATCGAAAAGGAGCCGGCCAATCAGCAGTGCAAGCTGGTCAGAATGATAGACGGCCAGCGGCGCGTCCTTTACGAGAACATGGAGCCCATCGTCATGGAGTTCACCCGCCGGGGCAAACGGTGCCTGGAGTTTTCCATCCAGCCGGCACTCGGTCCGGGCATAGAAGGGGCCACATCTGCTCAGGGGGCCAAATCTTCGGAGCTTCAGGCGCTGCAGTCCGCCATACCCATCAAGATGATATCTTTTCTGGGCGGGCTGGCTGATGAATGAGCAGGAGGATTGAAACAGTGAAAACCATCAACAAAATGAAGTTTGCGCCGCGGGGAATCGCGCTGTGGCTGGTAATGATTGTGGTGAGTATCTTCTCCGTATTCCTGGTCTATCTCTTTTACCACTCCTCCCACGAGAGAAAGTTCGTGCACCACGCCGTGGACAGCTACCTTGCCCAGCTAGCTGCCGAGACGGGTATCGCCCGGGCTTCCGCCCTGATAGCCCAGAACGGTTTCGAGGAGCGCTGGTACAAAAAAGCCTGCACGGACAGCATGGACAAGATAAAGGCCCGCAAAGGATACATAGGGAAATTTGAAGGAACCCTGGAGCTGGGTGAAGGGAAGTTCAAACGGACGGCGAAATTCGAGGTGGTGGCGGAGGACATTCCCTACACCGACACGTCCGCTAATCCACCGCCCAAGGAAATACAGAACATGTCCCAGCTCGGGGCCATGCTGGCCGCCAACAAGTACTACCGGATCGATCTCTTCGCCAAGGGGATCTACCGCGATTCGAACATCGTGGTCTACTCTCCCCTGATTATCCATCCCGAAGAGAAGATCTACAACGTGGTGAAAGATATCACAGTTGATGCGACCACCGGAGAGACAAAAGAAATCGTCAACGCGTCCAAGACGCTTATTCCCCGCTGAGGTGAATGAAACCATCCGTGGCGGAAAAGTTTTTTGAAAAAAATACGAACCGCTCCGTAAAGGAGTCGTTCAATCCGGTAAAACAAGCGAAGGAGTGATGGTTGTGAACAGGAAAGACTGGATGATGATAACCGTGCTCATCGTGGCCATGATCGCCTGCTGGCTGACCTTACCTCGCCCGGCGTCAGCCGAGGAAAGCAAGCGCGTCATCGACCATATAAAGAAAAGCATTCATTTCAACGAGGACCTGGACATCACCGACCCGGCGGTACGCGACTCCATCAGGGAGGACTGCTCGCGGCAGACCATGGCGGCGGTGCAGAATTTCGTCAAGGGCTTCTCCGCCGAGGAGATAAAGAAAAAGCTCAAGGAAATCCCCGAGCTGGAAAACCAGCTGCCTCCCCAGGTTATCGACTTTATCACCGATTTCCGTCTCCTGGAGATCGACGACCAGCTCGAGGGTGAAGATGATCCCAACATCGACAAGGTTAAAGTGGCCTACGTTCTGAAGAAGCTGGTGGAGTTCAACCACCCCGAGAGCTTCGTGTCCGATGAAGAAGCCGCCGAGTGCCGGCAGCGGAAAGAAGAAACCATGGAAGAGCTTCAGAGAACGCTGCGCAGGCGCCAGGCAGAAGGCGGCGGTCTGGAATCTAAGGACATCCCGGACACCTACGAAAGCGACTACGAGAAGACCGCGCCGCGCAGGTTCTACTTCGCCATGGACCAGGGCTCCGTCATCACCGAAGATCCCAGCGACTACCTGGAGAACCTGGACAAGGTCACCCAGATCGCCGAGCAGGGGGGCTTACCAAACCAGGTCACCTCTCAGCTGTGGCTCGACCTGCAGGCCAGCGGCGTCTACCAGGACGAAAACGGCAAATGGCAGCTGCAGCCCGGCTGGTTCGCCCACACCCACGAGATGGGGACCATCCGGGATTACCAGCAGGAAAACTACGATGCCGGAAACCTGCAGTCGGGCGCGGAGCTGGTGAGCACCGAGCTGGACAGCTTCAGTGAAGACATCAAGATGAGCAAGTTCCGGGCGCTGGTTTCCCACGGGGAACAGAAAGTGCTGTATGTGGATTACGAGCACGCACCGGATGGATTCGAGCTCAACGCCCACGAGATCGACCGCAACCCCTTCAGGGAAAACGGCGTCGATCCCAAGGTGGTGGTGGTGGATTCGAACCACCCCAGCGGCGGCTACGAAACGATGATCATCCGCAACGTCTGCTTCCGCGATATCTCCATCCCCATCATGATGATCGACGAGGCCAACGACACCAAGGTCAAGGTCGAGGACGAGATCCTGAAATGGGAAAAGGAAGTTGACACCTGGGACAAACCCCCCATACCCGTTGACTATATCATCCCCCCGCTTCTCGAAGGGCCGCTGCCTCCCACCACCTTCACCAGGGACCAGTACCCGCTTGCGCCGAGCTGGGGCGGACGGTAAAAACCAGAGGATGGAATGGCGGGCGCCGCCGGGTGGTTTAATCCTGGCGGCCCCGGCAACCGGACTCTCAACCCGCTGCGGAGCCCACTGCAGCGCTTGCCACGGAGCCCGCTGCGGAATCTTGAAATCCCTTTCGTTAACGAGGCGTTGATCCCATGAATATCAAAAAGACTATCTCCATCCTGCTCATCGCCGGGCTTCTGTCCGGGACGGTTCTGCCCCGGGTCCCGGTGGCGGCCGGGTACGCTGTTAGTAATCCGGCCTCCGACACTGCCAGGTATAACCGGAGCTCTGAATCCGCCGGCAGCCATGGCGACCGGGCGCTAAACGTCGACAATGCTGCCGTCGGCCAACGGATGCGGTCCACGGGAAATGACGATAACATCACTCGCCGGGCAGCCAGGCTACGGACGGAGATAGCCGCGTTGAACGACCGCTTTGTCCGGGCCGTGGAGCACGGCGGGACATCATCACCGGCAGCCCTTCAGACAGGGCGTCGGCTCCGGGAAAAACGGGCACTGCTCGATGAACTCACAGCCCGTTTCGGTACGGCGGGTGAGCCGGATCAGGAGCAGCACAGTGGGAGAATTGATTGTTACAATACTGGCGTCATCTCCGATACCAGCGTCCTCTACGAGGCCGGTGTTATAATGAATATCGCCGGTACGGGCCTTCTGGGGTGCGCTCTGCTGGGATGTATTAGTCCAGTGGCTGCGGTGGTCGTTGGCGGCACCCTGGCTGCCGCCGGTGTCTATTTCTGGAAGTGGGGAGACGGTGCTCCAGAAGGGGTGAAGCAGATCAGCACGGTGGGATTGAAAAATCCTGGCCGCTTCATCCGGGACAGCCTCGACCGCCTGAAAAACAAGGATATGGAAATGCTGAGTGAAATAGGAGCCTGTATGAGCATCGCCGGAATCGGGCTGACCGCCGCCGCCGCCCTGGGTCTGATAGGCGGAATCCCGGTCATTGCCCTGGCCGGTGTGCTGGGAGTGGTGGGCACCTACCTGTGGAAATGGGGACTTGAACCACCCCGGTTCATCTCCCGTTTTTTGGGTAAACCGGATGAATCGGCAAGGGATAAAGATACCCTGGCCGGTGAAACCGGTGCGGTGTTGAATATGGCGGCGGTGGGAGCGTTTACCCTTGGCGGTCTGGGGATCATCGCTTCCGCACCGGCCATAATCTTCGGGACGGGAGCGGCGGTAATCGGCACCTACCTGTGGCACTGGGGACTCAACCCGCCTTCTTTCATGGAGCGTTGATCTTATGGGATTCGGCATGTTCGGTACTGGCGATAAGGATGATGACAGCAGGAAAATAACTCCCAGGACCGCCTCGATTCACCGGTATATCAGAGGGCACAACAGTGCGCTCATTGGGGAATTGTTACACGCCCGGCCCGAATCGGTCCATGTCACCGACAAGGAAGGCCGGGCTCCTCTTCACACCGCCATCGAGTTCAGCACCTGCGAAATAACGGATCTTCTCCTTGAGTACGGGGCCGATATCAATACCCGAAGCGGGAATTACAACGGCACCGGGCTGCATCATGCGGCCCAAAAGGGCAGGGAACATATCGTCCGCCTGCTCCTTGAACACGGCGCTGATGTCAACAGCACCGACGATTTTCACCGCACCCCGCTTCACCTGGCGGCCGCCGCGGGGCACCGGAGGGTAGTGGAAATCCTGATAGATCACGGGGCTAACCTGGAAATCTACGAAGATTACATGAAAAACACGCCGCTTATCATGGCTGCCGAGCAGGGCCACGCCGACGTGATCATGGTCCTTTTGAAAAACGGCGCCAATCCCCACGCCCACAACGAGGTGTTCGCCAACCTGTTCTCATGCGTTTCAACCGGTAACAACCGGGTTCTGCAAGAAGCGGTGGAGATCTACTTGAGTAATCCCTCGTTATTTTTCAAAGAAGGCCTGGGCCGCCAGATTGCCGATTCGTTGGACGGCGACATGAAAGCCAAAAACGACCTGGGCATGATGTATCACGAAGGCTGGGGGGTGGAGCAGGACTACCGGGAAGCCCGGCGGCTGTTCGAGGAAGCTGCGGCCCAGGGGGATGCCGGCGCCATGAACAACCTGGGTATCATGTGGGTGGAAGGGCGTTGTGGAGAGCAAAGCTATGAAGAGGCCCGCAGGTGGTTCGAAGCCGCTGCCGCCGGCGGTAACGTGGAAGCCATGAACAACCTGGGTATGCTGTACGAAAAAGGATTGGGTGTCGAGAAAAATATCAGTGAAGCGTCCCGGTGGTACCGGTTGGCCGACGACAATCAATTCGTCCATCCGCCGCCTTCGCGGCAGACTTAGCCCGCCCGGGCAAAGCTATATCCCTACGCTTCCAACGGGAGGTTATTCCCCCAGCTCGATCACCCGCACCACCGGTGACAGCACCGTGCGAACCAGCTTCCGCAGTTCCTCATCCCCGCGGATCACCTCCGCCGCGGGTGTCAGGGTATGGTATTGATTGTCGAAAACGTTGTAAATTTTACAACAGTTTGCCGCAGAGTAAAGGTTGCCTTCCGGCGGAAAGCTATTCACCGCCGCCTACGGCGGAAAGCTATTCACCGCCGCCTTTTCCGGTTTTGACTTCCAGCGCTTCGTATGTATGTGAGCGCTCCACCGTGATCTCTTTGAGCAGGTTGAGGACCGGCTCCCCATCGAAGGTCTCCTTGATGACAGGCACCGCGTACGGTTCTCCCAGCGGTTTGCCCTCTTTTATATCCAGGGCCTGCTGCGCTTCGAGCATGGCGGTTTCCCCGTCCTTTTCAACGGAGACCTTACCGTCGAACACGGCCACCCTGGTGGCGGCGGTATTTTCATCCACCGTCACCCGGAAACCGGTCCCGACCACCCCCATGACCGCTATGGGGGTGATGACGTAATACTTGGTTTGCGAGCGTTTAATGGTGGATAAGGTGTCGCCGGACTTGAGATGGATCTTGATGCGATCCTGACCGTCGCGGTCCTGCCCGCTCTTCAAATCCAGATCTTGAACTTCAATTTCCGTTGAAGGTGCCATTCGAACCAGTGGTTTGTCTTCCAGGGTGACGGTGGCCGAGCCGCCTTCTTCTGTCTTGATGATGGTTCCCAGGGTGATTTTCTCCCCGGTGGACACCGTCTCCCAGCGGTTCGAATCGGTTATCTTCACCTTGACCGAACCCCGGTTGACGGACAGGCGCAGCCCGTCCCGGCCGTGCCCGGCTTTCCCGCATCCCTGCAGTAAGAATGAACCTGATAGCAATAATGCCGCCGATATCAGAAGCTGTGCGCAGACTATAATGATCCAAAACCTTTTGTTCATGATCAAACTCCTGTCTTTATTTCATGTTAGATTTTCTTCTTGATGAAAAAACTGGTGACTATCTGGCTCTTCTTGTCCGTTTCCGGAATAAAAATGACGATCCTGACGGCCAGGAGTTTCTCCCCCAGCCGGGTGATGATTATGTCATCGATGTTGTCGGCGATTGTTTCCGAGCTGTCCGTTTCAATGGCGTGGCGCACGATGCTGTTGTCCTTCTTAAAATACATTATCCGCTCGTTGTCCTTGTTGCGCAACACAGTTACCGGAACTGTCAGGGGCCGTCCGTCCTTGAGCCCCGGAAAAATGATGTCCCGGCTTTGCTGCAGCTCATCGAGCATGGAAAGGATGGCTTTTCGCGAAGCCTCCTGCAGGACGGAGCCTTCGATGGTCTGGTCGTAGCTGCGGTGCCCGGCGAGAAAGAAATAGGAAAAAAATCCGATGATTACTATCAGCACGGCCGCCGCCACGATCATCTCGACAAAGGTAAATCCCTTGTTCCTACGGAGAAGGCGCATAGTTGCCCACCACCAGGGAAAGGATAAGAGTCTGCGTCGTACCGTACCTGTCCTTCCAGTTCAAGCGCACGGTTATCTCCTTGAGAAAATCGGGGTCGGAAGGATGGGGGACGACGTTGACGGAACAGACATATCGGGATAGAAGATGGTACAGGTTGGGATAAGCTGTCTCATTTATTCCTGCACCATCGACGGCGCCGTCACCATTGGTGTCCTCGAAGTACATGAAGAATTTGCTGGGAAGCGGCGGGACTCCCGAGGTGATCACGTAAGCGGGATTGGATACCGCCACGGCGGTGGATGACGCGTCACCGGCCACGATGGACTCCACCATGAGCGATTCCGGCGGATTCTGGACCAGCGACCGATTGAACTCCGCCACGTGCGTTTCGAGGGTCGCGAACAGGGACGGCTCTTCGTCCAGGTCACTCTTGATCTTTTCCAGGATATACTGGGCGAGGAACATCGCCTGCAGGCTGGTTTCACCCTTTTGCAGCGTTTTCTGGGAAGACCGCAGCAGGACGAACATCGGGGCGGACACTACCGCCAGGATGACGATAGCCACCAGTATCTCGGGGAGCGTGAATCCTCGCGGATTAGTAAATCCTCGCGGATTAGTAAATCCTCTCGGATTAGTGAGCCCGCGATATTTCCGTGTGGACATTTGTTCGTTCCTCCTGGTCCGGCGCTCTGCCCGGTACGTACCGCCTGACGAAAACCGATATATGACGCCAGCGCTATTGGACCTCATAGTCACCGGGTTTGACGTTGTGCACCAGCAACTTTGACTCGCCCACGAAATACGTGTGTGTTCTATCTACTTCGAAATTGTACACCTTCATGGTTATGTCGAGGCTCTTCACCTGGAGTCGCAGTGTTCCGGTTGCGGTGGTCACCTGCTCATTGACGTTCTCTATCTTCATCCACCGGCCGCTTTCCGTGTGAAAACGATGATTACGGCTGCACACCATGGTGTCTTCCCCACCGGTGACCCGCACCAGCCCTCGTCGGGTAACGGAGAAAGTGCTCGTTACCACACTCACCTCGATACGGCCGGTTGCTTCATTCATGGAATACACTTTGTCACCGGGGCGGATCATGCCGATTGGCTTGAAACCGCCGGGTGTCCAGACGGGTGTGGCTGCCGCAAAGCAGCCGGGACCATCGGGATCGCCACCGTTTCCTCCTCCCCCCGGAGTGTCGTGTTCGTCCGGTTCGCCTGACCCGCCGCCGGGACGTCCTGAACCACCGGTGTCCCCCGGATTACCCGGATCGCCCGGATCCGCAGGATCCGCCGGATCGCCCGGGTCGGCAAGACCGCCCGGAATGGAGGGATCTCCGGGATCGCCCGGATCGCCTATCGGTCCCGATATCGTACCGGTACCGGTGGCAGTTCCTGTGGTCCCGGTGGTTCCTGTACCGGTGGTGGCCGTGCCGCCGGGATCATCAGAGCCGCCGGGATCAATAGGATGAACAGGAGTATCTTCTTCCGGTCTGCCGGGGTGAATGGATGGTCCCGATATCGTGCCGGTGTCGGTTCCCGTACCGCCGGTTGTATCGGTACCTCCCGTGGCGTCCGTACCGCCATCAGCCGCGGTGGTATCCACTGATCCGCCGCCGGTGCTCCCCGTGGAATCCGTACCGTCGGTTGATCCGGTAGCCGCGGTGGTATCGACACCGCCGGACCCGCCGGTGGACCCGGTGTCGCCCGTAGAGCCCGTGCCGGAATAGTCGGTGGTGCCGCTGCCGATGGTACCCGTGGAAGTAGTACCGCCGGTATCGCCCGAACCGGAATCCCCGGATGAACCCGTATCACCGCTGCCGCCGCTGCTTCCGGAGTCATCGGTAAAGACCACGTCCGTGGCCTCGGCCACGGTCCCCTGCGTTTCCCGCAACGCGGGGGCGGGTATGGACACCGTGTTGTTCTCCACCTGGGCCTGGTAGGAGTTTGACTGGGTCACCCAGGACGGGTCCGCCAGACGTTGCTGCCCTACTTGGCCGATGTTGGCAGTGATGTTTTGGGAAGCTCCCAGCTCGTACCCTGATATCCTGTACGCCATGACGGAGCAGTCGGAGTTTCCTTCCACCTCGAATTCGGTGGATGAGTCAACCAGGCTGTCGCGCAGTTCCGCGTCCGCCGGGTCGCCGGAACCGACGGTACCGGGAGCGACATCCAGTGAGTTTGACAGGCCTTTGAGCCACTCGTCGAGTGTCACTGTAACCTGTTGGCCCCACTGGTTCTCATAGTTGACGTAAATGGGAACGTGCACCTGGACCCTGGCTGAGTAGTTGGCGGCTTCACCGTTGATGAACGCGTCCAGGTACACCCGGGCGATGCTTGCCTTTTCTATGAGCTGAGTGCGATTCTGGCCGGCCACCGTTGATCCCCTGATCATCCCTTTGCCGTCCAGGTTTTCCCCGAACAAAACCCGGGAGGTCTCCTCGTTTGAGAGCACCGGTCCCCTATCGCCTACCTGCAGTTTGACCTTGTCCCTGGCCGCCATTTTTCGTCCCCGTGAGGCCACGTATTCCGCCTTGTCCTCTTCGTCGGGGGCCGAATCATCGTCGGGCACGCTGCTCAGCCGTTCCTTGATTTCCTCGGCCATATCCTCGCTGCTGCGGGTAGAAATCCCGTCCTGGAGTTCTTCATCCTGCTGATTTTCCTGGTTGTTGTGACTGGATATTATCCTCTCGACGTTCTCCGCCACTACCTGCTTGATTTTCTGTCGCTGCTCAGATGAGGACAGGTCAACTTTGTTTACCCGGGTATCCAGATTGCCCGACGTGATCTTGAACCGGTTAAACACTTTCACGTCCTTGACCTCGGAAGGCTCACTTCTATCGAAAGTCGGGGCAGGGATCAGGACGACCTGCTGGTAGTGCAGGTAGGCCGTTTTCCCGATAGTTCCTTTGGAATAGATGTCGATACACTGCAGTGTGCCGTCGTGTGGATTCTCGACGTCCTCCAGATGGACATAATACTCGCCGCCTGATATCTGTCCCTGGATCTCACCCCAGTGCCGTGCTCCGTACCACAGATCGTCCCAACCCTGGGAGATGATCCTGGCCATGGCCATGTTGTAACCGGTTTCCGAAGCGTAGGTGGAGACCAGGCGGTCTTTGGCCAGCCCGGTGTGGCTGAACTGGCTTCTGGAAAGCATAAACGCCGCGGTTATCAGCACCGAGAGAAACAAAACGATTACCATGGCCACCGGAACTGCCATACCTCTTTGCCGTGAAGCCGCTGTTAGCATTGAACGCTCACACCTTAAAATACAATTAATCTATATTAATCTTATGTCCTGCGTGTTTATTATGTCAATTCTTTATAGACCGAAAGGTTAGGCCTTACGGTCAGATCTTACAGTCAGACCTCCGGCAGACCTCCAGTCAGGCTTGAGGCCAGGCCTGAGGCCAGGCCTCAGGTGGACCGGGCTGACAGGTCATCATCAATGAATTGCAGGCTCCGTGCTATCTTCTTATGCTGATTACTTGATTTCCAGGGCCAGCAGTGTCATGTCGTCGCCGGGCGGGCGGCCGTCGAGCCAGGTGTGGACCGCGCGGGCAGCCGAGTCAACGCATGAGGCGAGATCTGACTGCCTTTCCTGTTTGACCAGGCTGGCAAGCCGGTCATAGCCGAACATTTCTTCTTTGACTCCCGGCTTGGCCTCTATGATGCCGTCGGTGAAGAGGAAGAGCCGGGTGCCGGGCGCCGGTTTCAGTTCGCAATCGGTGTATATAACGTCTTTCTGCCAGCCCACCGGGTGACTCCCGTGGACCATGAATTCGGCCGTGCCGTCCGGAGCGCACACCAGCAAGGGCTGATGGCCGGCCTTGGCGTACCGAAATACTCCAGTACTGGTGTTCAATACCCCGTAGATTATCGTGAAATACTGGTTGGAGGAATCGTCTATCTGGAAACGTCTATTGAGTAGGTTCAGCACTTCCCCGGGGGGACGGACTGTTCCCTGTCCGGTGGTTACAAGGGTGTCTGTATCGTCCCAGTTGGTGAGCATACGGCTCAAGCTCACGGCGAGCAGGGCCGCCTGCACACCGTGCCCGGACACGTCCAGAACGTATAATCCGATGTGATCCGTATCCAGGTGGAACACGTTGAGAAGGTCGCCGCTGACCTCCGCGCAGGGCTCGAACCACCAGGCGGTCTCGATTCCTTCAATAATGATTTTTTCCGGTGGAAGCAGTTGCCGCTGGATTTTGCTGGCGGCATCGAGATCGAACTGGATAGCGTCCAGCACCTCTTTGAGCTTCTTGTTGGTGGCGACCAGTTGTGCCTGGAGCCGCTTGAGTTTCTGCTCGTGTTCCACCAGACGGGTGTGGGTCAGGCTGTTCCGGACCGCCAGCCCGATCTGGGACCCAATCATCTCCAGGTACAGAATAAGAACTTCGGTAAACATGCCGGGCTTTTTGTCGTTTATCTGTATCAGCCCTATCCGCCGTCCCCGGTCCTTGATGGGAATCATCGCCATGGAGAGGTACCCGAGGGTGATGCAGTGTCCCCTGATGTGCTTGAATAGATGGGGATGCTGATCTACAAGCTTCAGGATGTTGGGAGAATTGTTCGTCCAGAAACTTCCGTAGGAGGTGAAACAGGGAAGCCCGTCGTCGGTCCGTCCGCTGATCACGTTCCCGCATAGGCATGCCAGCTGGCAGGAAGAGGCCTGGTTGCAGCCATTACCGGAGCACAGGCTGTTTTCTTTCTGGATGAACAATTCGGGAAATCCCGTGTAGACATAGTAGGGGTAGTCGTCGTTTTCGTGAAGCCTGATACTGACCGCTTCGCATCCGGTCAGGTCCCTGATGTGCTTGATGACCACGTCCAGAGACGGTTTCAGGTCGGTAAAGTTGTTCAACTCCGCGCAGATGATCCGAGTTTCCCGCTCACGGGAAAGCAGGTGCTCCAGATTAGCGTCTATTTTATCCATAGATACTTACTATACAGGTGGACAGGGGATTTGACAAGGCATGGCTAGGTGTTTTGGAAACCGCTCCGAAACGTATAGTGGAGCAACATGTACACTACAACAAGTGTTGTAAAATTTATAACACTTGCAAAACACAGAGGTCTTCCGCCCGCCTGGACAAGAAAACTTGTAAAGGAAGATATCCAGCAAGTCAAGAAGGTGTCTTCCGCTTGAGCAGGTTCTCCAGGATCTTGAAGTCCTCCAGCAGTGTTTCCTTCAACGGAGGTTTGTAGATTGAAGCCGCCGGGTGATACATGGGAAGGATGTTGATTTCCCCGTAGGATGTCCGGCCGATGAATACTGTCCCGTGAAGTTTGCCGATGGATCCGGCCTTGTGCCCCAGTTTGAACTTCTCCAGGATGAACTGGGTGGAAAACCGCCCCAGGGTGACGATGACCTTCGGCTGGATGATGGCCAACTGCCTGAGGAGGAAGGGGGCGTAGGCGTCTATCTCGTTGGGCAGCGGATCGCGGTTTTCCGGCGGGCGGTCCTTGAGGATGTTGGTGATGTACACATCTTCACGGGGGATGTTTACCGAGGCCAGCAGCTCGTCCAGAATCTTCCCGGCAGCGCCGCAGAACGGCACCCCGGTTTTGGCTTCGTTCCGTCCCGGGGCTTCACCGATGAAGACCACCTCGGCGTGGTGGCTTCCCTGTCCCAGCACCGGGTAGCAACGGTTTTTCTTACGCTCCTCGTACAGGGGCGACGAAGACAGGTTCCAAACCTCGTCCCGGATCTTCCGCAACTGCTCCGTGCGATCTTCCGTAGTCATAATTTAATCTTATCATAAAGGGCGGTGCGTGTGCTCCCGATTAGTGCGGCTGTTGCCGTAGAAGTTTTGTATGGTTTTGCTGGTAAAAGACGGATATAGGCTCGATTGTGGGGTTGTAACAAATTTGTTACAATTGTAACAGATCTGTTACAACCCCTGGACAGACCTATATAGTGTTCCCGTGGTGCAATCGAGGGGGGCACAGCAAGCTGGTTGCTTTCTATTGGCCTGAAGGACATGATTCAGTAACAATGTTCAACAGTCCCTCCCTGAGGCCAAACATTCGCTTCGCTAATGCTTCGAAGAAGCACGACTGCGCAAAGCGCTTGCTCATCCAAAAAACAGCGGACCGCTCTACTCTTCGAAGCGTCCTCCGAGATGCTTGGCCAGGAACTTCTCCGCCACGGTCTGGAACTTGATCTTGTTCTCCGGTTTCACGAACCCGTGGCCCTCGTCGGGGAACAGCAGGTACTCGTAGTCGATCCCCTTCTCCTTCATCTTTTCCACGATCATCTCCGACTCCGCCTGGGGCACCCGCGGGTCGTTGGCGCCGTGCCCGATGAGGATGGGTATCTTTATGTCGTCCACCCGCGAAAGCGGTGAGCGCGACATGAGAAACTCCGGCTCGGTGTCCGGGTCGCCGATACGTCGCTTGGACTGCTCCTGCAGGTTGGCCCAGTAGGGCGGGTAGGAGTTCATCAGGGTGACCAGGTTGCTGGGGCCGACGATGTCCACGGCGCAGCAGAACAGGTCCGGGGTGAAGGTGGCTCCCACCAGGGCGGCGTAACCGCCGTAGGAGGCGCCGTAGATGGCCAGGCGGTCCGGGTCGGCGTAGCCCTGCTCAACCGCCCAGTCGACGGTGTCCACCAGGTCGTCGTGCATCTTGCCCGCCCATTCCCTGTTGGCGGCGTTGACGAAGGCCTTGCCGAAACCAATGGAGCCGCGGTAATTGACCTGCAGGCAGATGTAGCCGCGGTTGGAAAACCACTGGGCATTGGCGCTGTAGCCCCAGTGGTCGCGCATGTTCGGCCCCCCGTGAACCAGCAGCACCAGGGGCAGGTTTTTCCGCTCGACATCCACCGGGAAGGTGATGTAACCGTGCAGAGTGAGCCCGTCACGGGAGCTGATGGTGAACGGCTCCGTGCCGGCCAGCCGGTGCTCGTTGAGCTGCGGCTTATTGACGAAGAGAAGCGCCCCTTTCTTCTTTTCGCGGTCATACAGGTAATAGGAAGTGGGACCGTTGTCTTTGGAAAAATTGACGATCCAGGTGCGGTCCGCGTGGTCACGGCTGATTATGGAAAAATCGCCGTGGTCCAGCTGGCGGATGACGTCGAAATCCTCTTCGATCGAGGGGTCGATCACCACCCAGTGCGATCGGTCTTTTTCAATGCATACCGCCTGGATATCGTAAGTGTCTGGATGAATCAGGACGTGGCCCGTCCCGATATCGTAGGTGTCATCCCGGAGAAGGACCTCCACTTTCCCGGTGGCGCATTCGAGCTTTATCAGCTGAGTTGTGTTGCTGCCGCGGGAATCCATCAGGTACAGGTGCCTGCCTTCCCGCGTAAAACCAATGGGGAAGTTGGTCATGTTTTCTCCCGGCTCCCAGACGATCAGGTCCCGCCAATCGTCTTCGACAGTTTCACGGTGGATAAGCTTGAACCCGCCTTCGGCCGTAACGGCGATACCGCAGCGGACCTTGAAATCCGCGTCGGCCATCCATCCCAGCACACCGCCGGGATTCTTCACCACCCGGGTCAACTCCCCGGTGGTCAGGTCCAGGTGATAGACGTCGTGGTTCTGGGGGTCTTCCTTGTTGAGCCCGATGAGAAGCTCGTTGGGGAACCGTTTGTCATAGGCGGTAATCCGGACCTGCACGTTCTCAAACGGGGTGTAGTCCTTGGTGTCTCCCGTGTCCATGTCCACGGCGAACAGGCGCCAGTTCTCGTTGCCGTCGCGGTCCTGCACGTACAGGATGTGGCGGCTGTCGTTGGCCCAGAAATACCGCTGGATTCCGCGGTTGGTGTCACGGGTGACCGCCTGCCCTGTGGCATCGCCGGGCTCGCTTATCCAGATATTCATCACGCCGTCAAGGGGGGCCAGGTAAGCAAGTCTGGTCCCGTCGGGAGATATGTCGGGTCGACTCCTTTTCGGGTTGCCGTACAATACGCTTCGGGGGATGAGTTTCACCGCGCTTTCGGCTTGCGGTTGTTTCAGTTCTGTTTCGGTTTGTGCGCTGCTCATGATCATACTCCTAACAAAAAGTAGAATTTCTCCAATAGTCCAGCTATTCCATAGGTTTGCCTCTTGTGGCGGCAACTTGTAAAACAGTTGGGCTGGATAGTTGTATCCGGTGTCAGAAAAAAGGGATTCCAACGTGAGAGAGGGCTATTATACAGTGTTTGCGCGGATTTTGCAAGCCCCGGACGGCTACTTCTTCTTTTTGCCGGACTTCTTGGCTTTCTTTTTAGTAGATTTTTTCTCCGCCTTTTTTTTCGTCGGAACCTTGCGTTCTGCTGGGACTTTGCGGGCTTCTACTGTCAGCGGTGGCTTGGACGCCTCGGATTCTTCGGTGCCGGACGGTCCGGTTTCATCGCTACCGTTGTCTGATTGACCCATTGCCTCCATGTCCGGCTGGTACTGGATGTACAGGATGGCCCGGTCGTCGTCGGCGGGATGGTCGTCACCGAAAGCGGTAACATCATCGATAAGCTTGTCAACGAACTCTTTCGGTGCCAGCCGGTACCCTTTTTCGAAGAAGGCGTGGAGGCGCTCGTAGCCGTAAAATTCCTCCTGCTTGTTCTGAGCTTCGATGATCCCGTCAGTGAACAGCAGCATCCGGTCACCGGGCTCGAGCTTTACTTCCCGGGTTTCGAACATGGGCTCCTCGAAGATGCCGATAAAGTGCCCGGTAGCTTCCAGGGTGACGATTCTCTTCTCACGTTCTTTCCACAGAAGCGCCGCCGGGTGCCCAGCGTTGGTGTACCGGAAGGTGCCGGTGGTGACGTCCAGGATACCGAAATAGGCGGTGGCGTAGTACTCCAGGTCGCCGATGAACTGGTAGATGACGTGGTTCACCCGGTTGCACACCTCCGCCGGCGGGATGCCGCGGTGTATCTTGGTGTAGAATGCCACCTTGATCATCATGGTGATCATGGCCGCCGGCACCCCGTGGCCGGCCACGTCGGCGATCAGGAACCCGTACTTCTCCGGCGTTATCGCGAACACGTCGTACAGGTCTCCGCCCACGCTCTCCAGGGCCGAGTAGTTCGCTCCCAGCAGCAGCTCTTTTCGGGTGGGAATGGTTTCGATGTCGGGAATGATCTGCTGCTGGACACGCTGGGCCATCTTCAGCTCTTTGAGCATTTCGTTGTTCTGGTGCATCAGGGTCTCGTTGGCCTCGTTCAGCTCCGCGGTCCTCTCCTCCACCAGGGACTGCATGTCGTTGGCGTAATCGCGGATGAGCCGGGCCATCTCGTTGAACTCCTCGGTCAGGTCGCCGATCTCGTCGCGGCTCGTGACCCTGAGCTCGGTGTCGTACTCCCGCAGGGCGACCCGCTTCATCCCCGTGAGCAGGGCCCTGGTGGAGCGCAGCAGGTACAGGGTCAGGACTACGAAGGAGACGATGAACACCGCCAGCGAAATAATGACGCCGATGATGATGTTCTTGCGGAAGTTCCGGTCCACGTCGTCCAGCAGGTTGAGGTCGCTCGAAATTTCGAGCACACCGATGATGACGCCGTCGCTGTTGCGGATGGGGGCCAGGCCCACCAGCCACTTGCCCCCTACGTCCGTGACCATACCGTACCCGGATTTGCCTTTCTCAAAGGCCCGGTAGGTCTCAGGCAGCATGTAGATCTGCGGCGACATGACCTGGTAGAAGGCGCCGATATCGCACACGAAGTAGAATATGCCGTCTTTCAAGGTGTAGATGACGGCATATAGCGACACGTTCCAGGGATCGGAACGGTCGTTCATCACGGCGTTGAGCTGGTCGCGCACCAGGGCATAGTCCGCTTTTTTCAGGTCTTCGGGAGCCTGGATCCTCTCCACCGCATCGCCGTCGATAAAGTTGGCGCTGGTCTGGGCCATGGCCGCCAGGCGGTGGTAGACTTCGGTTTCGAGGCGCTCCCGGCCGTTGATGTAAATACGCCAGGAAATGAGGACCACGAACAGGGTGATGAGCGGGATATAGAACAGCAGGTGCTTGACGATCAGCGTCAGCCGTCCTTCCAGGGTCACCCGGTAGAACAGGTAGACGGTTACCAGCAGGCAGAGGACTGCCATGACGGCGCTGAGGTGCACCAGCACGCGGAACACCACCAGCGACGTGGAATACCGTCCTTCGGTGAGGGTGGTTTTCAGCTGCCCGTCGGGGCCGATAATCAGCACCCGCCGGTTGATCTGGTCCACCATGGAGAGACTCCCTGAAGAGTGGGACAGGTAGCCGATGAGGACTCCGCCTTTCCGGCGGAGGACTCCCTTGCTTTCCAGGTCGGTGCGGATGATGTCCTGGCTGGTGAGAAACGGCGTCACCCCGGTCTCGGGCGAATAGCTGAACACGCCCTGCCAGATGAGGTCCGACACGTACAGGGTGCCCTTGTCGTCCCGGGCCAGGCTGAAGGGCGAGGGCAGGGTGTTCTTTACCCCGGTGAGAGGTTCCGGTTTGCGGTCCGCTCCCAGCTTGAATATCCGGGAATCCCGGGTGATCAGGTACATGTCTTCATTTTCGGTCCCGATCATGTCCAGTATTCTGGTTTCCAGGGTGAGCTCGAAGAGCTTCTGGGGCGTCCCGCCGGCCAGCGGCACCTTGTAGTACTCGATACGGTGGTCGGCCCGGTTGAAGAAATAGTAGACGAAGTTTCCTTCCACGTGCATACTGCCCCAGGACAGGTTGACGCCGGCGTCGCGGTCCTCCTTGGTGAAGTGCTCCTCCACCAGCACCCCGGCGAAGCGGCCGTTTCGGTCAAACTTGATTATGCTCTCACGCTCATAAGGCCCCTCGGGGCTGCGCATGGCGTTGAGCACGTAGATGTTGCCTTCGGCATCCAGGTCCATGTTGATCGCTTCCCAGAAGGAGTGTCGGGCCCGGCTTCGCCCATGAAGGGTGAACAGCACGGTTCCGTCGGGGGTCATCTTGGTGATGCGCCGCGACTGATCGTCCAGCAGGACGATGTTGCCGTCCCGGTCGGTGCAGGCCATGTAGGGAAACTCGAAGGAGAAGGTCTTCTCGCGCAGCCCGGTGGAGAACTGGGGCAGGTTGGACAGCGTCACCACGGCGAAGAAAATCGTAATGGCAAAAAATATAAATGGGCTCAGCTTCCGTATCATAATGACAATAATAACAAACGGGAGTTAAAAGAGCAAAAGGTAGTTTGAAGAGATTCAGGATACCTGTAAAAATCGGCATCCGGGACCTGCGTAAGCCATGGCGGGGGTGGTAAACGCGGCACCCTGCTGTCCGTCATGTCCTATGGCGATAATTCCTCCCCGGCCTTCCGTGCGCCGCCACAGGTCCTTCAGCACGTGCTCCACGCTCTCCTGGGGGGAGAGTCCGGAGCGGATGCGCTCGCTAACCGCCCGGGCAGCCGCGGTGCGGATGAGTCCTTCACCCCAACCCGAGCAGCTCACCGCCGCGGTCTCGTTGTCGGCGTACAGCCCGCATCCCACCAGGGGAACATCGCCAACCCGGCCGGCCATCTTGCCGGGGATACCGCCGGTGCTGGAGCCGGTAAAGAGGTCGTAACC
>CAYSPT010000067.1:27427-27736 GCA_964432985.1 uncultured bacterium | reverse complement strand
CACTGCTGCCTCCCGTAGGAGTCTGGACCGTGTCTCAGTTCCAGTGTGGCTGATCGTCCTCTCAGACCAGCTACGCATCGTAGCCTTGGTGAGCCGTTACCTCACCAACAAGCTAATGCGACGCGGGCTCATCTCCGAGCGGTAGCTTCCAAGGAGAGGCCACCCTTTTCCCACATGACCCGAAGGCCTCGTGGTCTTATCTGGTATTAGCTCCAGTTTCCCGGGGTTGTCCCAGTCTCGAAGGCAGATTACCCACGCGTTACTCACCCGTGCGCCACTTTACTAGCCACCCGAAGGTGACGTTCTCGT
>CAYSPT010000067.1:0-27417 GCA_964432985.1 uncultured bacterium | reverse complement strand
CCCTTTACCTCACCAACTAGCAGATAAGCCGCGGGCCCATCAACAGGCGGTAGCTTTCAAGAAGAGGCCACCTTTTGATCACCAGACCTATGTTCCGGCGATATTATCCGGTATTAGCACCAGTTTCCCGGTGTTATCCCGGTCTTGAGGGCAGGTTACCCACGTGTTACTCACCCGTTTGCCACTATCATTCCAGAGTTATCGGTCGAAACTTCAAACTCCGGATGACCGTTCGACTTGCATGTGTTAGGCACGCCACCAGCGTTCGTCCTGAGCCAGGATCAAACTCTCCGTTGGAAAGTTTGAATTTCAAAGCTTTGCTACAAAAAAGAATCACACGTTATTTTGGACCCAGAGCACACTATTCCGTTTTCAAAGACCAGTTGTAGAAGGGATAATTGGACAGTAAAGCCCCCCCGAGCTTCCCTAAAACATTGTACCTTTATGAGAATGCCTTGTCAAGCAAAATTTTATAACTTTCGCCGCGACGATTTAAGCACGTGTTGGCAGCATCCTCTGCTTTGGCAACATCCTCGTTGTCGAGGAAGGCAATTCTAACATGCGTACGGGCACATGTCAACCACTTTTTTAAAAAACTTCGTGGATTGAATTTTCCTGCAATAATCGTTACAGGCGGTGTTGGCACCGTTTTTACAGATGTGTGTTCGTACGGTTCTTCAAACCGTATTAGCATCGTTTTACAAACTGATGTTGCACCGTCTTTAGAGACGTGTGTTCGTACGGTTCTTCAAACCGTATTAGCATCGTTTTACAGACGATGTTCCTCGTAGATTTTTTCCAGCGCTTCCGCAGCACTGCGTCTGACATCCTTGTTGTCATCATGCTGTGCTTTGGAAAGAGAAAGAACAGCTTCTACGCTCCTCAGTTCACCCAGGGCCACAGCAGCACTCATTCTCACACGCCAGTTTCTGTCTGACAGAGCCATAATCAGCGGTTCAACAGCAGTTTCATCACCGACAACACCCAGAACTCTGGCGGCGTTTTCCCTCATGTTCCGGTCCATATCGGACAGAGCTTCTTTCAGAGGAACAACAGAAGATGCATACTTCAATTTGCTCAGGATATCCACCGCGTTTTCCCGCACCCGCTCATTTTCATTTTTGAGAGAGATAATAAACTCGGGTATGGCTCGTTCACCGAATTTTTTCAACACTTCGGCGGTAACATTGCGGGCAGTAACGCTTTCGTCATCCAAACCGGCGAGGAGGGCCGTCACTGCGCGCAGGTGGTTGATTTCGCCCAGAGCGCCGGCACACGCCGCCCGGACAGAATCTTCCGGATCGGTCAAAATCCCGATCAACGAATCCACCGCCCGGTCATCTTTGAGACGCCCCAGAGCAATGACAACCGTCATTCGGACCGCCTGTTCGGGGTCCCTGATGACACGTATCAGCATCCCGACTACTCTCGGATCCCCGATTTTGCCAAGACTATCCACCGTGGCCATCCTTACTTCAGGATTTGCGTCTTTCAGAAGTGCCCCGAGTGAACCGATGGCTTTGGCATCGCCAAGATTTCCCAGCGTTGTTGCAACAAGTCTTCTCACGGTAGGGTTCGGATCACTCAAGGCCTTCGCCAGGGGGCCGACCGCCAGACTCGGGCCGAGTTTTCCCAGGGCTTCCACCGAAGCAATGCGTACCTGGACTTCCCTGTCCTTAAGGGAATTTACCAGGGCGTCAATAGCCCGTGAATCAGACAGTTCTCCCAGCGTGTAAACCGTAGCTTCGCGAACTTTCGGATTAGGATGTTTCGACTCCTTTACCAGTGAACGAAGGATGTCCTTGTTGTTCGATTTACGGATAGATTCTGTTACCGCCTCGAAGGGGACCCCGGATGGTATTTCTTCTTTGATCACGCTCATCAACAGATTCATGGCCGCCGGCGTCCCGAGACGACCGAGGGCCTGTACCAACCAGTATTTGACCCGATGAGGCACATCAGATGCCAGTTCTTCCCGGATACGGGCAACCGCCCGTTCCAGGCCAATATCACCGAGTAAAGCAGAACTGCTCCGACGAAGCGCGTCCAGAATCTCACAGGACGATTCGGTCAAAACCGGATCATCCATCTGCTCTATTTCGGCCAGGTCTCGTTCCGACATGGTGGTTTTAATAATAGATATTAATATGTCAACAGCGCTGTCCTCACCCAGTTTTCCCAGTTCCTCGGCCACTACGTACCTCAGCCAGGCGTATCCTTCGCGTGAGACCACCGGAAGACCGCTTTTTTCCAGGACATTATTATCAATGTTGAGCAGCGCCGTTACCGTTTCTTTTTTAACCGGTTCGGGTCCTTCCCTGAGAACCTTGAGCAGCGGAAGTATGGCCCGCACGTTTCCTATTTGCCCCAGTACACGAACAAGCTTCTGCTTTTCACGTTCCGACTTGAAGGAAAGGGCATTGATGAGATCCGAAACAGCAGCCTCACCGATCTCAACCAGTGCCCAACAGGCCCGTTCCGAAACATCATCTTCCCGGTCATCAACAGCGCGAATGAGCGGCAGTATCGCTCGGGGGTCCTTAATAGTCCCCAGACCTTCGCATACACATTCCCGCACTTTTTCATTGGGGTCACTGCTGGTTTCTATAAGCGCTTGACTTGCTTCGTCAGTACCGATACGCCCCAGGGCCCACGTGGCACACTGTCTGACCCGCTCATCAACGTCCTTGAGCGACTTTACCAGCTTGGGCACTGCACGTTCATCGGTAATTTTACCCAGGGACCGAGCCGTCTCCTCGCGGATATCAGCCAATTGCTCATCGAGTTTGTCTAGCAGATGCGGTACGGAGTCGAGGCTTTCGATCTCTCCCAGGGCCCAGATACTCGCCAATCGAACGGGTGCTTCTTCATCGTCAATGAGCTGCAAGAGAACGGGAACCGCTCGGGCATCCTTTATCTTTCCGAGCCCCCTGGATATTTTTTCCCTCAGATCTGCAGAGGCAACCGGAGCAAGCTCCAGCAGAGGATCCACCGCCACCGGATCGGCGATTTCACCCAGAGCCCACACCGCGTTACGCTTGACATCTTCGCTTTCGTCCATCAGGACATCCACCACCGCCCTGGCTGCAACGGTCTCTTTGATTTGCCCCAAAGCGTAGGCCGCCATCTTGCGGACCTCGGAGCTCATATCTGACAGCAAATTGACCAGACTGGATACAGCCTTTGGGCTACCTATCCGGCCAAGCGCTTCAGTGGAGACGTATTTCATGTCGGTGGATTTATCTTCGGTAAGCCCGATGAGATTCTCAGCCGCAGCATCGTCGCCGATCTTTCCGAGTGCTTCAGCGGCAACGTATCTGAGATTGTCGTTTTCATTGAACAAAGCCTTCATGAGAGGATCGACCGCAACGATGCTGCCGATCTCACCAAGACTTTTTACTGACAGGTACACCACATCTTCGTCTTTCTCATGCATGAGGATACGGATAAGAGGTTCACAGGCAAGCGGGCTTCGTATATTGCCGAGGGCTTCGATAATTGATTCCTTGACGTCTTTACCGGCATCTCGCATTACCTCGATGAGATACTTAACCGCCCGTTCATCACCAAGTTGTCCGAGTTTCTCGACCAGTACATATTTTTCCGAGTCGGTGACCGCCATTCTGAAACGGGTGATCAACGTTTCAACCCGGTCACCCCCAGGTTCTTCTGCATCGATGACTTCGTCGGATACAGGTTGCTCTTCAACGAATCCATCCTCATCAGCCCCCCTGATCCGCTCTATTACGGGGAGATCTTCCTTTGGCTCAATCAGTTCAACGGCGGGAATCTCTTCGAGCGGCTCTTCCAATTCGGGTTCTGCCAACTCAACCAGCGGCTCTTCCGGGAGTATTTCCTCGGAAGACATAATCGTCTCTGCTACGGGCTCAACTGCTGGGGGAGCCTCTAAAACCGCAGCAGCAGGGACAGGGGGAGGCGCAGGTGCAGCCGCTTGTACCACCGGCTCTGGTGCGGATTCTTCAAAAACATCATCGGGGAGAATATCTTCCAGCATTTCTTCCGCTTCAATCGGCGAGAATTCTTCAGCCGGTGCAGCCACCGGTGCAGTCACCGGTGCAGCCACCGGTGCAGCTGCCTGGACCGCTTCTGGCTCCGTATCAATGCTCGGTGGTAAAAAGTCCTCCATCACCGTTTCAGCTGGCGATAGTTCCTTATCCGGCGGGGCTGCCGCGGCGATCTTTTCTTCCTCCTCGATTAATCCTTCGAACAACTCATCTGGTTCGGGAATCTCAAACACATCTTCAAAATCAACGTCCTCTTCCTGAACGACTTCCTGGCTAATATCAGATGCGGCTGGTGGAGCTTCAACAGCATCGGCGGATTCATCGTCCTCGAACAGTCCGGCGAAAAGATCATCATCATCGACATCTTCATCCGTTGTTATATCCAGAATGTCCTCTTCTTCTTCAATCGGCGATACGGCCAGCTGGGTTTTTATGTCGTCATCTGCAGCGGAGGGAGTCTCTTCTTCGAAGGTCTCTTCTTCGAATTCGAGGTCGGCAAAGATATCGTCTATTTCTGCCCCGTCAACGTCTTCACCGGTTTCGATAACCAGCTCATCTTCCTGGGTGGCAGGTAGTGCAGGGGCCGGTTCTGCTTCGATTTCAAGATCGAACACATCGTCTGCGACGGCAGCCTCTGCCTGTGGAGCGGGTGTCGAGGGTTTGCCACCCATTCCAAGTTCCCGGAAAATGTCTTCTTCGGAATCTCCTGTGGAAATATCCAGCATTTCTTCCGGTTCCGTTTCAGGCTTCACCGGAGTGGGGGCAGGCGTAGCGATGGGGGCAGGCGTAGCCTGAACGGGTTCTTCCGCTTCTGCCGAAGGTTCATCGAGAGAGAATATGTCTTCTATGGCTTCTGGTTCTTCTTTCCCGGTGTCTTCATCATCCATATCGAGTCCGAGTTCGGCAAAGATATCTTCCTCTTCCTCATCCGAGGTTTCCAGATCAGCGAATATGTCGTCTATTTCACTGTCCCCACCCTCGTCAGCTTTAATATCATCCTCGTCGAGCTTTCCGAAGATATTATCGAAATCGATGTTCTCACCAGACGCACCGCCGCTCGCTGCCTCCTCCTGGAGACTGGCTCCGCACTGGTTGCAGAACTCGTTATCGGTATCATTTTTATACCCGCACTTCTTACAAATCATCCCCACTAACCCTCCTTTTGCGTATCAAGCCGGTTCTCCAGATATCCGATAAGCGTAACGCGGGCTGCCTCTTCATCCTCGCCCTCGATCCGCAGCACAATTTTGCTTCCTTTTTCAGCGGCAAGAGTCATTAAATCCAGAATGCTTTTAGCATCAGCTTTCTGGCCATCTTTAAAGAGATGTACCGTTGATTTGAACTTGTTTGCCAGACCGACAAGTTCAGCCGCCGGGCGAGCGTGGAGACCGTGTTCGAGACCCAACGTGACGTTTTTCTCGATCATCCAACATTCGCTTTCATCCAACATTCGCTTTCATCCAACATTCGCTCTCATCCAACATTCGCTCTCATGTTTACTGACTGGTTGTTTCTCATTAACACTCTGCTCATACGATAAAGCAGCAAAACCTGAATCATTCAGGTTCAGAATACTGTCTTGTGTGAATCCTTATCGAAGACATGTATTTTATGCACATCCCACACTACGGGGAACGGTTTTCCGAATTCAGGTCTCGCCGAGGGCTCAATGCGCGCGATAAAGAGCTTTTCACCGATCTTGAGATACAGGAAAACCTCGGCTCCCATTGGCTCAACCACGTCAACAATCGGCTCCATGGTGTTATCAGCAGTCGGTTTTATTTTTCCCGTGCTTTTCATGTAGATATCTTCAGGTCTGATTCCCATTACCACTGGCTTATCCAGATAGGATGCGAGCGCTTCCTTACGCTCTTTGGGGAGTTTGACCTTAAAATCACTGCCAACCAGATACATTTCTCCCGATTCTTCTTTGACCATGGCATCGATGAAGTTCATGGAAGGGCTGCCTATAAAACCGGCAACGAACATGTTTCTGGGGTGATCATATACCTCCTGAGGGGTGTCCACCTGTTGCACGATACCCTCGTTGTAGATCAAAATCCTGTCCCCCATTGTCATGGCCTCTACCTGATCGTGGGTCACGTATACAATAGTGGTTTTCAGCCGCTTGTGCAGCTTGCTGATCTCCGCCCTCATGTGAACCCTGAGCTTGGCATCCAGATTACTGAGAGGTTCGTCCATGAGAAACACCTTGGGCTGCCTCACGATGGCCCGGCCCAGCGCCACACGCTGTCTTTGCCCCCCGGAGAGCTGCTTGGGCTTGCGATCGAGAAGATCGTCGATTCCCAATATTTCGGCTGCGTCCTTGACCCGTTCGTCAATTTCCTTCTTGGGAGTTTTCCGCAGACGGAGGCCAAATGCCATATTGTCGTACACATTCATATGAGGATACAACGCGTAGTTCTGGAAGACCATGGCTATGTCTCTGTCCTTGGGAGGCAGGTCATTGACCACGGTTTCTCCAATTTTAATAGTACCGGATGTAATCTCCTCCAGTCCCGCCACCATGCGTAGCGTGGTTGACTTTCCGCACCCGGAAGGTCCTACCAGCACCATGAACTCTTTATCCTTGATCTGAACGGTAGTTTCCTTGATCGTCAGGACATCGCTGCCTTCGTACCGCTTGGTAACATCTTCAAGAATTACCTGTGCCATAAATAACTGCACACCCTTTCCATTCAATCCTCAGGTAATCAGGACATTTCTCTCTACACCCAACCCGGATATATCTCTATCTACATCCAGACCGGGAATACCAACTGTCCCATACAGTGCCACCGCCAGGTCGGCGTCTTTCACAACAACGCCAATCTTGACGCCGGCACCTGAAATAGCCATCAGTGGACCGTCAAATGACCGTATTGCCCGTTCTACACATTGAGACAAGGCAAACCGGTTTTTCTGATTATCCTTTATAACACCGCTGTTTTCCGCGGCACTCAACGTATTGCGCAAAATTTTATCTTTTAAATTATCCCCCCGGCCCCCGGCCCGGGTTACCACTGCCCTGCACCCCTTAGACTCGAGCATACCAACGAGAACATCATCATACTCGTTCGCCCCCATGGCCAGAGCCAGAGCGGTTTTGCCCACCGAAAGCTCATCTCCGGTGTACAGTATTACCTGGATGGATAAGCGAACAGCCATCGCTTTCACCACCGCCGGCAGAAAATAATTAGTACTGTCATGATGTCCGGTTCAATGTTGGTCAATTGCCCACCAGTAACAATATTTTTCTGCATTATATCATACTCATACCAGAAATGATTTACATGTACATAGCACAATTACATTAAAAAATTTCTGCTTATTATATCTATGTGTTTGACCTGACGTCAAGTCCGTTAGAAGCCAAAGAACGGAGCTTTCTCAACCGGTGATTGACACATGACCGGCTGACCGGATCATCCATCAATTCGGTCAGCTGTTTGAGGGAGGCAAACGGGTATTCCCGTCTCAAGCGGGCCACCTTCTGAAGTCCTTCGGGCAGTGTATCGAGCCCGTAAACCCGGTCGATGTAATTAATGTCGCGCAGCTGTTTGATAGACGATTTCACCGTGCGGTCCAGATTGGCAGTTTCACAGTTGACCAGCCTGTTAACCCTGTTTCTCAGACTTTTCTCCACTCTGATCTCTTCAAAAAGGAGCAGGGAACGTACAGCCTGTATCATAGCCAGGAACGTACCGATGGCATCCCCACTTTTAATATATATTTCATATCCCTTGTCCCGTTCCCGGAGTTGAGCCGGAAGATTGTCCCGTTTAAGCAATCTTAGAACCATTGCTGCCTCCGAGCGGTACGAAAAACGCAGACCCAGATGATAGGCCTGATGGGGATCTTCAATATATCCCCCCCCCAGGAAAAATCCTCTATAGGCCACATATCTGCAGCACCGGCCGGAAATCATTGTTTTGGGAATGGGACCAACGTTTATATGTTCCTCGTCCAGGTAGCCTAGCGGGCCCAGAATAGCGTTGAGATTACCGCCTCTCAGCGACCACTCAACCAGATAATCAGTTCGCGGTCCCGGTTTTCGTGTTTTACGCATGATTATCGTCCCGGTAACGTTCGACAACTGCCGCATCATTTTAAAAGCTTTACCCGCGATTGCAGACCGGGTGGTAGTAAGCCGCAGACACCTGTCCCGGCCCCCTTCCACCACGATAAGACCGCAACTCCTGACCAGAGCAGCCAGTTCGGCCACCAGGCAGCATTCACGTGGCGAAATAAGCCGGCACAACTCCCGTTTGATATCCGATGAAAAGGACACGGTCCAATCCTCTTTCCGATCAAATATGCTTCAAAGATGCAATGAGGTCATCCTTCGCAGAGCTCTCGCCATTCCCCCCTGTCGGGGTGATGAAGCTATTATACCGGCAACCTCGAGCAGACGCTCGGGAGCTCCCTGCACCGCCACTCCAATTCCGGAATCTCTGAGCAATTCGAAGTCATTCATATTATCTCCAAACGCACAGGTTTCTCCGAAATCTACGCCGAGATAATCGCATACCCACCGGCCGGCACTGCCTTTATTGACTCCTTCAGCCAGGACTTCAAGATAATGATCCCTCGATCTCGCCATATGGAGCCGGGAGCCAAAACACCTGTCCAGTCTCATTTCCAGATTATCCAGTTTTCCTCTCGAACTCTCAATGATCAGCAGCTTGGAGGGTGGTGCGGTTATCTCTTCGGCCAGGGATGGAAGCACCCGGGCAGTAACGCTAGATCGTTGCTCATACAATGTGACTTCTTTATCATATCTGTTCACCATCAGTGTGTCATCGATGAAACACATGATAAGCGTGTTCATGGCTTCTGCTGCCCTGATGACTTCCGCCGCCAGGTCCGCAGCCAGCGGATGGTGAACGAGCCATTTACCCGAGTCGCGCTCCGCAATCACTGCACCGTTATAAGCAATGACCGGAGAAGAAAGATTAAGAGAAGAAACATAGTTGAGTGCCGAACACAGCATTCTGCCGGTGGCCAGGATTATTATGATCCCGGTTTCGCGAAGATCGGCCAGGGCCTCTGAAACACCGGGAAAGGGAAATCCGTCCGGAGCAATGATGGTGCCATCGAGATCCACGAAAACAAGTTTCAAATGCCTGCCGCTCAAGGAGCTGTCGGTCAACGTTTCTGTCAACCGGATAACCTTCTTTCTACGACCAGATTGTATTGTATCACACCACTACCAGGCAAAGCATCCGCTGAAAACGTGTCTTTCCTGGCAGCAACGCAGCGAATAGCTTGCTGCAAAGAGGAGTTTGACAGAGACAAAACGTTTTGTTATGTTTCTACCATCAGAAAAGTTTGAGCCACTGAAAGGATGACTGCAATGGACTGCCCCAACAAGCAGAAAAATATGAGTTTCTGCAACTGCACCTATGAACCCTGCAGCAGAAAGGGATTTTGCTGCCAGTGCATTCAGTACCACGCGCGTATGAAGCAACTTCCCGCCTGCCTTTTCTCGGACAAAGCGGAACGTACCTATGACAGGTCCATCAGAAAATTTATAGCTGATCAGGGCTAACCAGCGCACTGCAGGACGGAACCCGTATTCCGGTCACACCTACGGTCTTAAACTGTCTTGCCAGCAGCAGAAACGGTTTCGACCAGTCTCTTTGGCCTGGTAGAGAGCCATATCGGCTTTTTCTATCAGTTCGTGCTTTTCCTCGGCATCTTCGGGGAAGGTGGCGATACCGAGACTGATCGTTATCTGAACCCTCTCGCCATCTACCTCAAACGGGTGCTCTTCGATAGCTTTTCGGAGGCGTTCAGCCGCTATGCAGAAATCCTCACTCGTTTTTTCAGGGCTGATTACCGCGAACTCCTCACCACCGTATCGGGCCACGATATCAACGTTACGTACATTGTTGGCCAGCAGCTCGGCGACCACTTTGAGCACACGGTCACCGACCTGGTGGCCGTACTTGTCGTTAAAGGATTTGAAGTGGTCAATATCCAGCATGGTCAAGGTCAGCGGGGAGCCGTACCGGCCGGCCCGGCGCATTTCTTGATCGAGACGCCGTTGGAAGTACCGGTGAATAAACAGTTGGGTAAGGCCATCAGTAATAGCCTCTTTGTAAAGGATAGCATTCTCTAAAGCGATTGCCGCCTGGTTGGCAAGACCGGCAAACAATTTAAGGTCCTTCCTGCCAAAACTACCGGGAATGGATTTGGAAACGTTTACCACACCGATGGTAGACCCCCGCACCATCAAGGGGACCGAAAGCAGTGTGCCGGGCTCCACTTCTCTGCCTTTAAGCTCTTTGAAACCGGGCTCCTCAAGGGTATTCTCCACCAGGATGGCCTTACGTGCCTGGACAACCTGGCCGACGATTCCCTGGCCGGGAGCAATCCGGGTACCTTTGATGATATCCTCTTCCAAGCCCTTGGCTACTCGAATGACCAGCTTACCCGTGTCTTCATCAAGCAGCATGAGAGAGCCCTTCTCGGCACCCATTACCTGGATAACCTCTTCGAGGATGAGGTAAAGGAGTTTGTCGTAATCGAGCTCCGAACTCATGGTCTGTCCGACCCGGTAGAGTATGTTGAGCTCTTCCATGCGGTCACGAAGGTTTTCACGCATCAGATTGAAGTTATCCGCCAGATCGGCCAGTTCATCACGTGTTTCTATATTGATCTCCTGGTTGAGATCTCCAGCCGATACCGTTTGCACGGCCCGCACCAGTTTGGCCAGAGGGCCGGTGATTGACAAAGCGAGCAGCACACCCACAGCGGCGGCAAGCAGCGCGGCTATACCTGTCGTTGAAACGACCCGCCACATCATAGCCCGGACCGGGGCAAACGCTTCTGAGGCCGTCTGTTGTACGATCACACCCCAGTTTCGCCACGTTCTGTCTCCGAAAAGCCTGGTAGAAGCAAAAACAGCCAGTTGATCGTCTCCCCGGTAATCTATGAATTGTTTCATCCCTTTTTGATCGAAAAGCACATCTCTTACAGCCGAGTTAACCGGCCGCCAATCAATCTTGGACTTGATCCGTCGTGCTCTAACTGCTTCCTCTACTTCAAGCCCTTTGTGGGTATTCGGATTCTTGTTGACTGCGTGCTCCAGGGATATGAATGCATCAAGATAGGCCTCGTTGCCTCTCTTGCTGACTTCCTCAAGGTACCCGTCAGCCAGCCGGGTTTCGTAGCGGCTTTCGGCGGGATTCAATTCGATGGCGCGCTTGAAACATTTGATAGCTTCCTGAATATTGTCTTTACTCAGGCAGTCAGAACCGACTGTATACTGCTGCTCAGCTTCCTCTACCCGTCCCATGGCTTTGATGCCATGGGTAGGCCGCTCGAGGCTTTCCCGGGGAGAGCCGGCCACGATGATCCGGCCGTTCTCGTTGACCAGATATGCATACCCCGTTTTTTCCAACTGAACCAGGTCAACCAGGTCTTCGAGATAAGAAAGATCAACATCTCCGACCAGGACCCCCACAACCTTGTAGAGATGGTCTCTGACAATCCTCACCACGGTCACCACGGGAATATCGGTGCCACTGATCTGGTGGACCGGCGATTCGTACCCCAGGTGAGTGCCCTGCACCACTCCCAGGTACCAGGAGAGCGCTACCTCATCGGGAGAAAAAACACCCGTATTGATAATAGCTTCGCTTTGATTATCAACCAGGCAAAGAGCCCTAAACACATTTTTCTCGGTAATCCGGGTAACCAACTTGTCGAGTATACTCTGGGTCTCTTCCAGGTCCATAAGGCGTACCCGGGGAAAGGTGACCAGATTTTCCAGCAGACGAGTGGCACTCTGGATGGTATTGTCAACTTCCTTGGCAATAAGTTCGGCCATGGCCAGGTTTCGTTCGTATATCTGCTGGCGGATCAGACGACGCTGGCTGCGAATGGAACGCACTCCCAGGAAGATAATTGGCAGCACGGCCACAATCACAAATGCCGCGATCAGTTTTGACCGTAAACCCCACTTGACCGGTTCGTCTGGATCCTGGCCCTGTCCGCGAAAATGACGAGATCTGAACGGCCGGAATGTCCGTCTTATTTCCACGTTTCTCCTGCCCTTCCTAGAAAAGATTATACACTATAGCGGCATATTACCCTAGAGTGGCAGATACCACTTATCGCACTGCTCACAAAACGGCAAAATGTCAAATTCACCTTTTCTTTGATGTGCCAGGACCTTTTCTATCTGTTTCCGTTCAAAGGCTTCTGTAAACGACAGATCCCGTACATTACTCGTCCCGGTTTCCCCCTCATAATCCTGCGGGCACAGTACATAGGTCCCATTTTGCAGAATGGTCAAACTGCTGCGGATTCTTCTACAGGCCGTTCGGCGCAGCGGGGTGAAATCGGCCGCCTTTCTATCCGGCAAATGTCCCGAGTAATCATTGTGTCCAAGTATCATCGCATGATCAACTTTGGAACGCCAGTGAGTATAAAAATCAAGAAGTTCGTGATCATTTTCCTTCATTCTCAAAAAAGAGACTCCAACCAACGGCCGCTCACCCCGGGCGTCTTTACGACATGTAAGCAACCGGGCGATGTTCTCTTGAACGAGACTGAATATTCCTCCGGGACGCACCTTTTCGTACGTTTCGACAGTGGTGGCATCCAACCCGATTATAATTGAATCTACCACAGGATTTGCAACAATAGCCCTGGACATCCTCTCGTCGAGCAATTCGCCGTTCGTCTCGATAAATACCCGTACCTTCAGCGGTGTCAAACAGTCCAGATACTCCAGTATGTTCGGATGCAGTAACGGTTCCCCATACAGCGAGAATGTCACTTCAAGAAGTTCCCCGCCCGGTTCTCCGCCCGGTTCTCCGCCCGCGGCTGCAAATTCTTCAATTCGCTTGATGAGTACAGCATAGGTTTCCTGGTCCATGTCAGCCCGGGGACGGGCAAGATGTGCTTGCGGGCAAGCCGGGCAGGAATGGTTGCACTGGCTGGTAATTTCCACGAATACATTCGGGCCGGCCGCAGGCAGTTCGTTCGCACCCTGCCGGTAGTCCCGGGGAATCTGCTCCTCAGCCACTCTATTATCCACCACATTCCTTGCAATATATCCGAATAATTCATGAATTATTCGGGTATACCGCAGCCTTTAACGATAATACCAGATAAGCGCTGTAATGGTCAATTAAGGAAGGTTGACAGATGTACCGTCTGGTTGTATCTTCAAATCTGGATTTGCCCGGTGTCTAATCTCTTATTATCATGATGAAGAGGAACGTGTTCATGACGGAAGTTGAACCTGACTTGTTCGAACGGCTTTTGCAGGAGAAAATTGTCATATTTGACGGAGGAATGGGGACCAGCCTCCAGGCTGCCGGACCCTCTTCGGATGATTTCCAGGGTAATCCGGGAGTCTATGAACTGCTGGTGCTCTCCAGGCCCGATCTCGTTCAGGAAATTCATGCCTCTTATATCAATGCAGGGGCCGATATTATTGAAACCAACACTTTTTGTGCCTCATCTCTCTCCCTGGAGGAACATGGGCTTCAGCATCTTGCGGCGGACATAAACCGGACCGCCGCCAGGCTGGCCCGTGATGTTGCGAGAGATTTCAAAAATACCACGCTCGTGGCCGGTTCGCTCGGTCCGACATCACACCTCCCTTCCCTGGGACACGTTACTTACGCCTGCTTGAAAACCAGCTATGAGCAGCAGGTCGAATTCCTTATCACAGAGGGATGCGATATTCTCATCTTCGAAACATGTCAGGATGTGCTCCAAATTCGGGCCGCGGTGGCAGCAGCTGACACTGTCATGAAAAAACTCAGGCAACGACTTCCTCTCGTAGTCCAGTTCACCATTGATGAAAAAGGCAGAACGCTCCTGGGGAGTGAACCGGAAGCGATCCTCTGTGTTCTGGAATCGCTACCGGTTGCAATGACAGGTATCAACTGCGGTGTGGGACCAGGGGGAATGGTCGAACCCATGAGAACCATATCCGGTCTTTCAACCCGGCCGGTATCGTGCCAGCCGAATGCCGGTCTGCCGGAACTTGTGGATGACGAAACAGTGTTTACACTGGGGCCGAAAGAGTTTGCCCGGAGATTGGCCCATCTGGCCATGGAGACAGGGTTGAATGCCGCCGGAGGTTGCTGTGGAACCCGGCCGGAGCACATTGCCGCTCTGTCCTCCGCGGTAGCTAACATATCCCCACGGACTCCAGCCCAGGGATTTCCACCATCCATATCGAGCATCTTCTCCATGGTCTCTCTTGATGCATCACCAAAACCTTTATTGGTAGCAGAGGAAATGAATTCCACCACCCGGAGAAAAAAATTCCGAGGCATCGTCCAGCAACATGACAAGGACAGGCTCCGCGAAGTTGCTCAGACTCTCGAAGATGATGGCGCACAGGTTCTCGATCTGTGCGTAGCAACCGTTGACGGAGACGAACGCTCCGACATGGCCTGGGCTGTGGAGTCCCTCGGAAAAACTCTTCATACCCCGCTGTTTATCGACACTACGGAACCGGAAGTGATCGACGCTGCCGGCCGTACGCTCCCGGGTAAATTCGTGGTCAATTCAATCAACCTCGAACGGGGAGAAGACCATCTCAAATACTCACTCGAAACAGCCAGGACGCACGGCGCGGCTGTGCTGGCCATGACACTCGACGAACAAGGTATTGCCGTACCGAGAGAGCGGAAATTAGAGATAGCAGACCGCCTTCATTCGCTGGCGGTTGGGCATTTCGGCTTTCCCCAGCGGGACCTCATGTTCGATCCACTGACGCTTCCTCTGGGGACCGGAACCGATGAACTACGGGGAAGTGCCCTGGAAACCCTTGAGGCCATCAAGCTTCTCAAGCAAAAGTATCCTGCCTGTCTCATCGTGCTTGGCGTCAGCAACATTTCTTTCGGCCTGTCCAGAACCGCCAGAAAGATCCTCAACAGCGTATTTCTCTGGGAGGCTGTACGGCACGGCCTTGATATCGCCATCATCAGCAGGAAAAAGCTGTTAAGGCCGGACGAGATAGATGAGCGGTCGCTGAACCTGGCCCTCGATCTCATTTACCCCGGGCGCAGGAGCGGTACAGATGCCCTTGCCGATTTCAACCAGGCATTTCCGCCAGCTAAAAAGGGAAAGGTGACACCACAAACAAAACCTGCCGCTACGGAGAGGCTTTCACCCGGAGACAGGATTAACAAAGCCGTGCTGGCCGGAACGGCAGCCGGAATTGAAGAGGCGCTCGAAGAATGCCTCGTTTCAATGACGCCTGATGAAATACTCAACGCAATCCTGCTCAATGCAATGAACGAAGTAGGATCTCACTTTGAGAAGGGGCACTTGCAGCTTCCATCCGTGCTGGCGGCGGCAGAAGTAGTAAAAAAATCGTTCGATTTCCTTCGTGCGCACCTGGATGAACAGCGCGATTCAACAGGCCTCACCCGGCCGGCAAAAATAGTGTTGGGCACAGTAAAAGGAGACGTCCACGATATCGGAAAGAACCTGGTGGACATGGTTTTATCCAGCAGTGGGATCACCGTTGTCAATATTGGAGTCAAGCAGACATCAGTACAGATCTTGAAAGCTGCAGAGGAAACCGGTGCCGATGTGGTGGGACTGAGCGGACTGCTCACTCGTTCGGTCATGGAAATGGAGCAGGTTTTGAAGGATTTTCAGACCCGGGGAAGTGTTATACCGTTCATTCTGGGCGGCGCCGCGCTTCGAAGATCCTACGTGGAAAACAAGCTCAGAACCGTGTATGACGGCCCTGTTTACTATGCCCGGGACGCTCTTGACGGGCTGAAAATAGTGCAGTTCATTACCAACCCTGCCACCAGGGAAAAAGCCCTGGCGGAAGGATCTACCCCAACCACCTCGTCCACCCCAATCGGGAAAACCCTCAGGGATCCGGTGCACATTACTAATGAGCAGAATTCAGCAAAGCCTGAACCGGTTGTACCTGCCTCCTTACCACATCCACCTTATTTCGGAAGAAAGATACTGGATTCTGTCGACCTGTCAGCTGCATTCGAGCTGCTCGACGAAAACCACCTCAGGCGATTCCACTGGAAAACTGCGGACACGCCGGTTGACAGGAAACAGGCGGGCAAGCGACTGGAGTCCATGAAACAGCAGGTGCTTGATGAGGCTATTGTTGAAGCGCGGGCGGTTTGCGGCTATTTCCGATGCCATTCCCGGGACAACACCATTCATATCTACGAGCAGGGAAGCTCTTTGCCGGCCGCCAGATTTATCTTTCCCGAACCCTCTGCCGCAAGCACCCCAAGGAGATTATCGCTGCCCCGGCTCTTTCTGTCCGGTGAAAGCGCTACAACCGATGTAATGTACGATGTACTCCCGCTTTTCGTGGTCACCGTTGGGCAGCGGCCAGCGGAGTTTCTCGATAAGCTTAAGCGAGATGACCGCTTCCAGGATTATTTTCTCTGGCATGGTTTTTTCGCACAGCTGGCTGAAGCTCTGGCCGAGCGACTCAACCGGCAGATCGTGGAAGAATTATCGACACCCATTAATGATCCGGTGAGACGGTGGCGCAGGTTCAGTTTCGGTTATCCTGCCTGCCCGGACCTCAGTAATCAGAAAGAACTGTTCACCGTGCTCAAACCCGAAGAGATTGGCATCCGGCTCAGTGAAACCTTCCAGATGATACCCGAACACTCGGTATCAGCCCTGCTCGCCAGAGTAGTAGAACGGTCGGTGCAACCATGAGTAACGCGTTTCTGGATCGGCTTTCCACAGGAAAACCATTGCTTATTGACGGAGCCATGGGAACCAGGCTTTACGAAGCGGGAATTCCTATGCATCAAAGCTATGAGGGGCTGAACCTGTTCCGTCCGCAACTGGTTAAGAAGGTTTTGACCGAATACGCCAAAGCGGGCGCAGAAGTACTCACGGCCAACACGTTCTGCGCCAATCGGATCAAGCTGAACAAATCAGGTCTCGACGACCGATTGTACGACATTAACCTGCAAGGAGCTAAGATTGCCAGAGAAGTGGCCGGTTTGAATCTGTTCGTGGCCGGGTCCATCGGTCCTCTGGGGGAGCGAATCGAGCCCTTTGGCACCATTTCGCAGGAAGAAGCACGCCGGTTATTCAAGGAGCAGGCCGAAGCGCTGCTTGAAGGAGGAGCCGATCTCATAATTCTGGAGACCTTCTCCGATCTGGCTGAAATCCTCCAGGCGGCACAAGCTCTGCATGATCTGGGAGCGATTCCGTTCATTGCCCAGATGAGCGTGGGGGAAGACGGGGTCACCGCTTTCGGACATTCCCCGGAGATTTTCGGACCAGAACTGGAAAAAGCGGGGGCCAGCGCAGTGGGTTTGAACTGCAGCGTCGGACCAAGCAAGATGCTCGAACCAATCAGGGCCTTGTGCCAGGCAGTGACCTGTCCCGTAAGCGCCGTTCCCAACGCAGGCTTCCCCAGGACGGTCCAGGGCCGCACCGTGTACCTGTGTTCTCCTGAATATATGGCCAAATACGCACGGCTTTTCATCCAGGTAGGTGCTCGTATCATCGGCGGATGCTGCGGCACGACTCCCGAGCATATCAAAGAGATGAACAAAGCTGTCAGAGCAATTTCGCATGTCAGGATGCAATGCGAAATCAAAGAGACGGACACTCCCGAGGGGTTCTCAGGAGCAACACCTGTACCCGTCGCCGAGCGGTCACGGTTCGCGGCTAAACTCTCCAGGGGCGAGTTCGTTTCCACAGTGGAGCTGGTCCCTCCCCGGGGTGTATCAATCGAGCGTGTATTGAGCAGAGCAACAAAACTCAAAGAGGCTGGAGTCGACGCCACCAATATTCCCGACGGACCGCGGGCTCAATGCCGTATGAGCGCCCTGGCACTGTCTGTTCTTCTGTTTGAAAAAGTAGGTATTGAACCTATCTGCCATTATTGCTGCCGTGACCGAAATCTCCTCGGGATGCAGTCCGATCTTCTCGGGGCGGCGGCCATGGGAATCAAGAACCTTCTTATTGTCACGGGAGATCCTCCCAAAATGGGTCCTTATCCTGATTCCACGGCTGTTTTCGACATAGACTCAATCGGGTTGGTAAACCTGGTGAGCCGGTTCAATCGAGGACTCGACATGGGATGCAATCCCATCGGAAATCAAACCTCGTTCTTCACCGGGGTAGGCGTCAATCCGGGAGCTCTGAATCTGGAAGAAGAAGTGATGCGGTTCAAGTTGAAAATTGAAGCCGGAGCTGGATATGCAATAACACAACCGGTCTTTAATGTCGATGTTCTCGAGAAATTTCTGAAACTGGCAGCCCCCGTCCCCATTCCCATCATTGCCGGGATATGGCCATTAACCAGTTTTTCCAACGCAGAATTTCTCAATAATGAAATCCCGGAAGTGACCATCCCGGAGGAAATAATTGAAAGAATGAGGACAGCAAGCCGCAGAGGCAGGGACACCGCTTTGCAGGAAGGAGTTGCCATAGCGCGCAAACTCCTGGGAGAAGCCAGACCCTTTATACAGGGAGTGCAGGTGAGCGCGCCCATGGGCCGGGTCTCACTGGCTTTGAAACTGCTGGAAGAATAAGCATCCTCACCTGGGCAGATCTAGAATATTACTTTGGCTGACAGTACGTAATGCCTGTCATCTTCACCGGTTGCTTTACCGGGAACGTAGCGCGAGTAGGAAGCTATATCAAAATTGATCAATGGTAAACGCAGACCGAAACCGAATGTTGGAGAGCCCTGGTGCAGGCCGGTTCTTAGCTTGAGAAATTTACCCACGGTCAATTCTCCCCCGACGCACCACTTTTTGGAAAATGAACCGCTGCGGAATACTTCGCGCACCTCCACCGACACTGTAGCACCTGCCAGGCGCCGTGTCTTTTGAGGCAGGGGCTTCATAGCAAAACCGATATTCATATCGGGCTCGATGGCATCACTCAGCTTATCATCGAAACCCGCCGAGATAATATCGGACATCACCACTCCGAGCGTCGGTTCCCCGTATCCATCAAGTTTGATCAGCATGCCCAGGTCGGTACTAAAACCGTCTGTATCCAGGTCCTGGGCGACTGTGCCGGCAGGATCTGCTACCCCCGCTTTACCGGTAAAGGTCTTTTTCTGAAGATATTTCAGCGTATATCCGGCCACCAGATCCTGACCCCAGACATTGTTTATTCTATGTGAGTAACCCTGAATGACCGCTCCGTTGAGATGCCCGGCGGCATCCAGACCGGCAGTAAGCGGATCGGCTGTGTTCAGACCGCCGACCAGCAGCGCTTCCGCCAGAATACCCAGTCCAAAATTTTTCCGCACGAATGAAATACCCGTACTCAATCCCATTGAAACATCGGTGTCGATGAATTCGCGCACCAGTTCCAACATCGCCCCTGCGCTGCGGGACGCGTTCAGCTTGCTGAACCGGTCGATGGCGTCGGCCGTACTCTCATTGGTATCCACATTCAACCTGAGTAAATCGAGATACCCTTTGTCCATGTTGCTGAGACCGGCCGGATTATAGAAAAAGGCGTCCTTATCATCACAGACAGCGGTAAAGGCATCACCCATACCCAAGGCCCGGGGGCTGCGGTAGAAAAGTAGGGGTCCGCGGGCAGCAGCAGGGATGGCCAGGGAACATATCACCAGTACTGCAGCAGCTTTATATAAAAATGTACCGGGAGAATGCAGCGATTTTTGCCGTATCATTAGTACCCAAACATCATTAGTACCCTAGAGAGCCAGGGCCATCATAGCCAGCATCATCATTTTCCCCTTGTGCGTTGCCAGCCCTTTTTTCACGGCCTCTTTGTACCGCGCCACATGCCGCTTCAATTGAGAAACTTCTTGTTTCACTTTCTGAACCTCGAGCCCCAGCCGGGATATACGGTCTCTGTAATCCGAGATTCTGGCGCCGAGTACATTGAGTTCCGGGCTGAACTCAGTCACGAGCTTCTCGATGAGAAGAACTTCATATAGATCGACTTTCTCGCGTAATCTGGAGTTTTCGATAATTCGGTTGGCTACCATAGCTATCTCGTATCTGGATGCCCCCGAGCCGCCATTAAACTTGGACCCATCGTGCCCACTGAGATACCCACGGCGGGCCAGTTCTTTGATTGCGTTGAAAGCCCAGTGGTTCCTGGGTATGTCCGGGAAGGGATTCGTCTCGAAATAGCTGTAAGCGGCCTGAATATCCATACCGGCTACCTTATCCCGGTTAATGGTCCTGAACACCCATCTGGTGGCTGCTTCAAGCGGGTTGCCGCGCATGTCCAGAACACCTTTTCCAACCTCGACCACGTACTCTTTACCAAAATCCAGCCGCGTGTCTGAAGTAAACGTGGCACAATAGTTCTCATCAAAATAGATTATCTTACCGCTGATTACTTTCCGCCCCTGTGTAATCCTGAATGTAAACGGATTCAACGACCGCGCATCAATCGGTTCGTCGAAAAAGACAGCTATATTTTCGGTAACATCCACATTTACTTCCTTCTGCCCCGGGCTGAAACGAAGCACCTTCGGCGACACAGTATCCTCTGGTGGAATTGTCGAGAACTTCCAGACCATGTCCTCGGTCATTTCATTGCCCGCTTTGTCCTGGATGAAATGAGAAAGGTGAGCCCAGTAGATCTTTCCCGGAATTAAAGGATTCTTTTGTTCAAACGCAGCTTCATGCTTAAACTCATCGTAACTGACGATGCCTACAATATTTTCAAGACCATCACTCAGCAAAAAGGTGAATTCGTTGATACTGTCAGGCTTTATCGCTTCGGAGAATTTCACCTTGATAGGATCTGTGGCCAGAAAATTGTCAGCGCCGTCTTCAGGAGAAGTGGATTCCACAGTCGGTGCAGTGATATCTGGAGCGGGAATGGTCATAAACGACCACACGAACGTTTCTT
This sequence comes from uncultured bacterium, assembly GCA_964432985.1. GTDB lineage: Bacteria > Muiribacteriota > CAYSPT01 > CAYSPT01 > CAYSPT01 > CAYSPT01. The sequence goes on along the minus strand of CAYSPT010000067.1, from coordinate 6,541 downwards.
CCATCCGATTTCCGGCAATGTCCTTGATGTTGAAGATTTTCACATTGTACAGAGTCCCGTGCGTCAGTGTCTCTTTCGGTTTAAATGTTCCCTTTTTCTCTCCCCGCTGATACTCGATTGCACCGTAAACGTTGGTCTCTTCTTCGCTCACGGTAAAGGTGAAGAGATTGAGAGTCGCTTTCTGAATTTCTTCGTCAAAGATAACATCGATAGTAGCATCAAGCGGGACATCGGTCGCGCCGACCACCGGGGATGCAGCCACAACCCTGGGCGGATAGATATCGGGTGGAGGTTCGGTCTGAAAAAGTATGCCCGCCTCGTCACGTAAGCGGTTCCCCCGGACATCAGTTATACCCCGTCTGAGAATAAACAGGTACTTTTTACCGTGTTCAAGCGGTTCATGAGGTTTGAAATACAACCGTTTTTCCAGTTCTACAAAGGTGGTTTTGCCTGGAATTATATGATCATCGAGATAGAGCTGCACATTTGATTCGTTGAGGGTCGAAAGGTCGAGATCCTCGGAGACAAAGGCTTTCAACTCGGTATCAACCGGTACGTTTCTTCCTCCGTCAGGGGGTTCAAAATTGAAGACAAATGGCGGTTCCACATCTGGAGGAGGAATGGTAGTAAAACTCCACTTTACTCCTTCTTCCATCTTGTTGTTGCTCAGGTCACGCAGGCCCTTTTTTACTTCAGCAGTGTAAAGGCGCCCGTACATGAGATGACCATCCGGGACGTACCAGACTTTCTTTTCCTTGTAGTCATATTTGATCCTGCCGGGGACCGTCATGTCACCGTCCCGTAGCGTAAAGGTGAATACATTGAGGTCGGCACTGAGAACAATTTCGTTGAAAACCACCGATATTTCCTGGGTGACGGAAAGATCACGGCTCTTTGGAGGAGGCTGGACTTCAACCACCTCAGGGGGCTTTTTGTCAGGCGGATCAATGGTAGTGAAATTCCACTCTACCCTGCTGGCCAGATTATTTCCCGATACATCTTTAATCCACTCCATGAGCGTAACATGGTATTTTGTTTCAAAATCCAGTTCCGCTTCAGGCACGTAGGTCAGTGTTCGTGTTTCCTCATCGTACATGAGGTCTCCGATCACTTCCCCTTTTTTACTCGTTACAATGAGCGTGTCCTCAGAAAGGGTGTCTTCGTCGATCGGTTCGGAGAAAACCACACGAACAGCGGTTGAAACATAGACATTTATAGATTCCGGAACAGGTGAGGCATAGGTTACAACCGGCCGGATTACATCCCTGCCCCGGGTGGTGAACACCCACTCTTTCTTCTCGGCCAGAGGATGACCGTTAAGATCTTTAACGGCCTTCGATATAATGACCCGGTAACCGGTATTTTCCAGCAAGGGAGTCGCGGGGACAAAAGATATTTCGTTCTCAAAGGCATCGTACAGCACCTGGCCGGCAATATCGCTAGAACCATCGCTCACCGTAACGGAAAACGGGTTTATCGTATCAGGATCAGCTTTCTTGCCAAGATATGCCTTGATTACTGCATCGCTCAATACGGTGGTATCTCCGTTGGCCGGTTCAGTGTGAATTACTTTTAGCGGAATGCGCGCGGCGACATGCGCTATAGATGCTGAAGAAACAGCCAGGATCGTAAGAATAACTCTACACCAGGCTTTGTGCTTCACCATCTTTTCATCCTTTCATCCAGGTCTGCCCATTACCAGATGATCCGGGCATATTCCTGATATTAAACATATTCCTGATAGTAAACATATTCCCGATCGTAAACATATTCCCGATTTTTGCTATTAGTACGGATCCCCCGACGTCGTAAAGGTCCACAGGTAACGGCGATTGAGCTGATTGCCTTGCGGATCCTGCACATCAGGCATCATAATGGCCGTGTATGTCGTTCCGTACGCAAGTGTTTCCTTGGGTACGAATATGGCTTCTTTCGTCACGTTGTTGTACCTGATTTCACCATTGATATCTCCTTCGTCACTACGTACCTTGAAGGTGAACGGTGTGATGGTCACACCAACGATCTGCTTGTTGAATACCGTCCGGATGTTTGTCGTGATCTGGACATCATCAGCCCCGGCAGGGGGAATCGTTTCAACTATTTCAGGTCCGGACCGTTCCAGAATAGTAAACGTCCAGACTTTGTCCCGTCCGAGCCCTTTTCCTTTCAAATCTTTGACATCCGCGGTAACGGTACCCCGGTAAGTAACTCCCTGTTTCAAGGTCTCACGAGGGATAAACATGACTTTTTTGGTGGCAACATCGTAGGACACTTCTCCTTCAACGAAACGGTCTCCGTCATCCAGACTTATGGTGTAACGATTGATCGTCAACGGATCCACATCCATAGTGAAGGTCGCGGTAATAGATGGTGTCTCGACCACATTGACGGCTCCGTTATGTGGGGAAACTGCAAAGACCTTAAGCTCATCAGACAGAGATCTGGCTGTCACTGTTTCATCCGTCACGGCTGCTTTCTTTTCATCCGGCTCTGCAGCCAGCGGACCCTCGTCATCCTCGATCCATTTATCCCCTTCATCCATTCGGGTCTTTTCCTCAGCGGTGAGTTTCGGAATTCCTCCCGGCTGTGCGGTTTCGAATGTCAATGAGACATTATCAACCAGGGTGTTGCCAAGAATATCTTTCACCATATGGGCCAGAGCAACACAGGTATATCCAGCATTGTAGGAAAGACCATGACGTGGTCTGAGCACCAGCCGCATAGACGATTCTTCATAGATGTACGCTGCCGGCACTATCTCACCGTCGTCATCCAACAGGAATACACTGGCGCGGTCCAGGCTCTCCTTGTCCATAGGTTTGTTGAAATACAGCACGATTTCCCCATCAACAGGAACATTGACGTCCCCTTCACCCGGTTCGGTCGTAGTAACCTGCGGAAACTCTTTTAGCCGTGCTTCCGACACATAGCTGGCTACTTCACCAGGCAGGTCTTCGAGTGGACTGGCTGGCCGGGCACGATATTCTTTTCCGGTCATGAACCGCCAGGAGAAACGGTTTTCCAGCAAATTGCCGGCCAGATCGATAACCCCTCTATCAACCACCGCTTCGTAGAGAGTATTCTTCAACAGGGGTTTCAACGGTTTGAAATGAGCAGTCCGGCTATCGACATCATACGAAATTTCTCCTGAAACATCGCGAGATTCATAACGTATACCAAAATTGAAGGCATTCAAAGACCTGACATCAACAGGTTCATTGAACTCCACGATAATGTCGGTTTCAAGAGATACCTCCTGGGCCCCGACTACCGGACTCACTCTCACAACCCGGGGAGGAACGGTATCAGGTGGCGGTTCGGTGGTAAATGTCCAGGCTGCCCGTAAAGCCAGGGGATTACCCGCCAGATCTTCGATGTTCTGTTCGACTACCACCTTGTAAGTAGTTGCATAGTCGAAAGAAGCATTGGGAACAAAGAGCGTTTCAAATGATTCGGGATTATAGTACAGTACACCGGGAACATCCTGGCCAGTTTTTAAAACCCTGAACGAAACCGGGGATATGGTCACCTCGTTGACCTGCTCACTGAACCGGGTCAGAACATGAGCATTGACCAGAACCTTTTCTGCGCCCACTGCCGGGCTGACACTCACTATGGTCGGCCGTTCCTTATCCACCGGTTTCATCGTGTCAAAACTCCAGGTAATCTCTTCAGCCATCCTGTTACCCGCCAGGTCTGTGATATCCGTGGTCAACACCATACTGTACCTGGTAGCGTACTTCAGTTCGGTTGCCGGGGTGAAAAAAACCTTGCGCGCGGAGCGGTCGTAAATAACTTCACCGGCCATTCTGAGTCCGGAATCGTCCTCGAGGTAGACGGTAAAAGGATTCACACTTTTGGCTGTGAGGTCTTCATCGAACTCGACATAAACGGATGGAAACACATTCTGATCACGAGCCCCGGAGTGCGGATGGGTATATATCGGGTGAGGTGGAGTGAAATCAGGCGGGTCCTTCGTGGAAAAAACCCAGGTAACAGGTTTGTCCATGATATTCCCTACCCTGTCAAGAACCGCTTTTACAGTCGCTCTGTAGGTCGTGCTGTGTCTCAATGGTTCAGCAGGAGAAAAAACCACTTTCATCTCAGCCGGATAGTAGTTGATATCCCCCTTGATGTTTTTCGTGCCGTCGTTAACGGTCAGGGCAAACGGAGTCAATGAAACGTGATCTACTTTTTCACTGAACGTGATTTCAAGCAGCGAGTCGGGAGCGGATCCTCGTGCACCATCTTCGGGGTAAACAGCGGTAACATAAGGCGGTGTAATATCCTGAGGGGGAACAGTAGCGAACTTCCATTCCAGCCCCGCTTTTAATTCATTTCCCGATGTATCGGTTATTCTCTTGGCTATTCCAACAGTGTATTCCGTTCCCGGTTCCAGCGGTTTGGCTGGAGCGAAAATAGCGGTGTATTTTTTCTCGTCATACACGATCTCCCCGTAGACAGACTCACCGGTCCGGGCCGCGATGAACGTCAACGGTGTTAGTGTTTTGCGGTCGATTGCTTCACTGAACGAAACAATGATTCTCGTATCGAGCCTGACGTTTTTTGTATTAATGTCCGGTACTACATGCAAAATGAAAGGAGCGACCAGATCAACAATCTCTTCCGTCTTGAAACGCACTCCCATGGTTTTACCCAGGGCACCGCCGGAAACCGATTTGACCGACTCATCTATTTCCAGAGAATGCCAGGTTCCACCAATCAAGGGAGCTCTTGGAAGAAATACAAGCCTGGTACCTGTTCCGTCCAGCCTCAGGCGACCGGCCACCGACTCTCCATCAGCAGTCAGTCTGATAGTAAGAGGAGAAACAGTTGCCGGATTGAGAGGTGAGTCAAACACAACTTCAATGGTGGAACTGGCCGGGACTGACACACTACCGTCAGCCGGAGAAAAAGCAACCGGCAAGGGCTGAATGGGAAGTGTATCACTGACATCCACACCTTCTGCTTTGCCAGGTTCACCCGCGGGTTTTGCGGGGGATTCAATCTCCGGTAAATCTACTCCAACCTCACCAATACCAAGTTCTTCCAAATCGAGTTCCTCAAGGCCGGTATCTTCGGGAGCAGTAACTTCTTCGCCGCCGAGTTCACCCATCCCCAGTTCTTCCATATCGAGTTCCTCAAGGTCGGTGTCTTCGGGAGCAGAAACTTCATCGCCGCCGAGTTCCACCATCCCCAGATCATCCATAACGAATTCCTCAAGTTCGGACTCTTCTTCAACACCTACATCCCCGTCCGTTTCGGAATGCCGTACCTCAGCGATGAGTTCAGGTTCAAATGGGGCAGCGGACAGGTGGTCTATCATCCGGCCAACGCCGAGCAGGCCTACCAAGACTACTTCGAGATCGCCCAGAAGGACTCGTACCATCCGGAGATGGTGAAGGATGCCGTCCAGGCCGCCTGGCAATCCGTGGACGAGACCACCGTGGGCAGTTGCCGAATCCTGATGGCCGGCTCCGACTTCACATGCGCCATGCCGGAGCTTGGGCAGATCATCGCCGATGCCAACAAGGCCTTTCCGGATCGGCACTTCGTTCACGGATCGCTGGCCCAATACATCGAGCATCTGAGGCGGCTCATCGACGGCGACTCGCTCGAGGTGGTCAAGGGCGAGCTTCGCGACGGCCCGGCCCCGTCCGTATCCGCCAACGCCCTGGCCACACGCATCTACATCAAGCAGCTCAACAAGAAGGTCGAGAACCTGCTGATGCGACGGGCCGAGCCGCTGGCCTGCCTGATGGCCATGACGGGTGCCGAGTACCCGGCGCGTCTGCTGGAGACGGCTTGGCGGTACCTGTTGCTTTCCCACCCCCACGACTCCCTCAACGGTGTGACGCAGGACAAGACGACCGAAGACACTGTCTACCGCCTCAACCAGGCCTTGGAGATCGCCGACGTCGTCCAGGAGCAGTCGATTGCGGAACTGATCAAGCGGATCGATCTGTCCGGCTACGACGCCGACGACGTGCTTCTGGTCCTGGTCAATCCTCTGCCCCGTCCCATGCGGGATGTAGTGAAGGTCTGCGTGGATACGGCCCGGGAGCAGGCCGTGTGGGAAATTGCCGCTACTGACAGTGACGGCAGCGACCTTGCCGTCCAGCATGTGTCCCGTCAGGAGAAGACGGTGCCGGTATCTGACCTGGACAGCCGCCCCTGGCCGTTCTACATCGACAGGCACTTGGCCTACATCGACACAGGCACTGTGCCCGCCGGCGGCTACAAGGTCGTGAAGATCACGCCGGAGAAGCATTTCACTCGCAAGGCGGTCTTCTGGCAGGCGACCAGAACCAGCCCCGGCGGCGAGATATCCAAGGCCGCCAATACTCTGGAGAACGAGCACCTGAGAATCGTCGTCGCACCGAACGGAACCTTCCGGATGGAAGACAAGGCGACGGGGCGAGTGTTCAGCGACCTGCACTGCTTCGAAGACACCGGTGACGTCGGCGACTACTGGATATATTACCCGCCGTACGACAACCGGACATACTGCTCAGCAGGCTGCCAGGCCCGGATATGGCTT
>CAYSPT010000066.1:25000-28578 GCA_964432985.1 uncultured bacterium | reverse complement strand
GACGGTGACCTGGACATCTACGTAGCAAATGTTTTTTTTGATGACAATTTGTGGATCAACGACGGCAGCGGTTCCTTTACCGACAGGATAGATTTGATCAACGGGGATACGTCATCCTCATACTGCGTAGCCATGGGGGATATCGATAATGACGGCGACCTGGATATTTTCAACGGTGCTCACAACTATTCTGGTACGCAAAGCAGGTTATGGATAAACGACGGCACCGGGTCGTTTACGCTTTCAAACGAAACCACCTGGACGGATTATATTGAGAGAGCAGTCATGAGCGATATCGACAGCGACGGTGATCTGGATATTTATATTTCAGGATACAGTGTCGAAGACACGATATTTGTAAACGATGGCAATGGCTCGTTCACGGGCAATAGTTTTCTCGGGTCTTCAAGCAATACCCGCGGACCCATCATGGCGGATTTCAACCGTGACGGGAAAGTAGATATTTATGCAGCGAACTATTCCCGCTTTAACTCACTTTACCTCAACAGTGCCCAGACCAAACCGGTCCTGGTTACCAATACCGGGGTGACGGTGTATGAAAGCCAAAGCAGCACCATCACCAGTTCACATCTGTTGGTGACCGATCTGGAGCAGGGTCCCGCCGAACTGGGATACATCATCGGGACTCCCGTGGCCAACGGTATCCTGAAGATCAATACCACGTCACCGTCGGTGACCTACGACTTTCTCCAGGACGATATAGACAACGGCCGCCTAACCTACGAGCACGACGGGACGAGTACCACCTCCGACAGTTTCACGTTCACCGTCCATGATGGTACCGGAGGTGATTTGGAGAGCACTGCCTTCATTATTTCCGTGCTGCCGCCGCCAACCACTCCGCCGGTGGCGGATGCCGGGGAGGACCAGGAGTCGCCTCCGGCGGTGTTTACCCTGGACGGTACCGGAAGTTACGATCCCGATGGGGATCCCATCACCTACCTGTGGGAGCAGGTGGGATCGGTACCGGTGACGGCGACACTGTCCGGCGTCACCAACGAACAGCCCTCCTTCATCGGCCGGGCCCACGGCGATTACACATTCCGGCTCACGGTAACCGACACCTTCAACGCCGCCGACAGCGATGAGGTCACCGTCTCCGTGCTCAACGTGTCGCCTGAAGCCCGGGCCGGCCGCGACCGCTCGCTTGTGCGCGACGGGGACCCGGATACGGACGTGGTGCTGGACGGCTCGGCCTCCATCGACGCCAATCGCACCGTGAACGATGACGACATCGAAGGCTACCAGTGGGAACAAGTCATCGAGCCGGGTGATCTCACCACCGCCGGGGTGACCCTGGAAGTCAACCAGCAAACCCCCGAACTGGCCGTGTTCGACACCTCGGAACTGCCGGCAGGGAGCTACCAGTTCAGGCTCACCGTCACCGACGGCGGGGAAGACGACGCTGCTCCCGGCACCGACACGGTAACGATCACGGTGAACGTCCCCGGAGACAACATTCCACCCTCCGCCCATGCCGGAGTGAACATCGACCAGTACGTGAATACCGTGGTCACCCTTTCAGGGCACGAGAGCAAGGACACCGACGGGGACCCGCTCACCTACCAATGGCGGCAGGTGGCAAACGACGCGCCCGTGCTGCCGCTCATCAGGGGAACCGATTACACCTCGATACAGCCGAAGTTCCGTCCCACACTCCCGGGCGCCTATATCTTCGAGCTGGTAGTGAACGACGGCACGGTGGATTCGCTCCCGGACACGGTGGAAGTCTACATGTTGAAACCGGCCGATGAGTTCCCTATCGCCGACATCCTTGTGGCCGGAGTGCGCACCTCGGTTGTACCGCTGCCCATCGAGGTAGGCGACACCCTGCTGCTGGACGGCGAAGTGCTGGGCGTGGCCGACCCGAACACGGTGACGGCGAGGTGGAGCCAGGGCGGCGGCCCAGTCTACACCCTGGACGATGAAACCCTCTTTGACCAGACCTTCACCCCGGTAAACGAGGGCGTGTATACCTTCCGGCTGGACGTTTTCAAAGGCACACTGCAGGGCCGGTACGCCGCCATCACCGTTACCGTGATCGACACCGACTCCCACCCGCCGGTGGCCGACGCCGGTGATGACCAGACGGTGCTCGCGGAGGATTTGGTGACCCTTGACGGCTCGGCCCAGGACCAGGACATCGACCCGGTTGACCTGCAGAACGATCCGTCGCTGCTGGACTACACCTGGACCCAGGTGCTGGGCCCCAACGTACCGCTTTCGGACACCACCACGCTGGCGCCCACCTTCACCCCGCGGCGAACCGGGGTGTACTGCTTTCAGCTGGTGGCCTTCGACGGCACCTTCGAGAGCGCCCCGGACCTGGTGCACATCACGGTGAACAGCCGTGACCAGATCGTTCCCCAGGCCCGGGTGGAACGGGAGCACATCGAGACCATGGTGGGTAATCTGGTGGTGATGAACGGGCTTCCCAGCTTCGACGAGGACATGTCTGACGATGACGATGACGATCCCGAGGACGACCCGAACTGGAACCTGATTTTCGAGTGGGAGAAGGTCGCCGGTCCGCCGGCTGTCCTGGACAACCTCAACAGCCCCATGCCCACATTCGTTCCCAGCACCGTCGGCCTGTACACCTTCAAGCTGTATGTGGATGACCGCGGTAACGACCTGAGCATGGGAAAGACGGTGACGGTCAACGTAGGCAACGTTGGCGGCGGCGGAATCGGTGCCAGGGAAGCCGGCGGCGGCCCCGGCGTGAGCTGCTTCATCGCCACCGCCGCTTATGGTACGCCGTTTGTTGACGATGTGATTACGCTCAGGCGTTTCCGTGACCATGTCCTGCTGCCCACGGAGCCCGGCCGGACGCTGGTGGATCTCTATTACCGCTACTCGCCGCCGGTGGCCGAAGCAATAAGCCGGGACGACAATATGAGGAAACTGGTGCGGTCCGTCCTGTCGCCGGCGGTCAGAGTCATTGAGTTGACGGAGTAACATTTAATAGCCCGGCCCGGCAGAGTAATGGCTTTGAGGAGATCCGGAATATGAGCGCGGGAAACAACCATTGGGCGGTAGCTTTGTTACACCTGCTGGTCATAGCCGTGGTAGCCGTACTGCTGTATTCCAATACCTTCCACGTTCCCTTCGTCTTCGATGATTCGCACACCATCACCGAAAATGATGCCATCCGGAATACCACCATGTTCCTGCGCAAGAAGAGCCTGTTCAGAACGAGGAACCTGGTCTATTTAACCTTATCGCTCACCTACCGTTTGTGGAAACTGGACGTGTTCTGGTACCACGCGGGCAATACTGTTAGTCATGTTCTGGCAGCGTGGACAGCGTATTTTCTGGCGCTGGCCGTGTTTCGGCTCCTGCCTGACGGAAAGACGGACACACCCCGGACAGCAGCACTCTTAACCGCGCTGGTATTCGTAGCCCACCCCTTGCAGACACAAGCGGTAACCTATTGCATTCAGCGTATGGCCTCTATGGCCGCCCTATTCTTCATGTTGTCGGTATTGCTCTATCTATCCGCCCGCTCGCATATGAAAGACAGGGCTGACCAGGCCGCGCCGGCCCGCGTCTCTGCC
>CAYSPT010000066.1:22721-24900 GCA_964432985.1 uncultured bacterium | reverse complement strand
CGGTTGGATTACCTGTGTACCCAGTTCTCAGTTATCACGATTTACATCAGGCTGCTTGTGATGCCAGTGGGACAGTGTCTGGACTGGCTGTACCCGTTCAAAACGGGATTCTTCGACGACTTCACTCCGCTGGCGTTTCTGTTCCTGGCTGCGGTGGCCGCCGGAGCGCTGCTGGCGGTGAGAAAATACCCGATCGTTACCCTGGCTGCGGGATGGTTTTTTATCACGCTGGCGGTTGAATCCACCGTTATTCCCATAACCGATGCCCTGGTGGAACACCGCCTCTATCTGCCGCTGTTCGGATTCGCCGTACTGGTTCCCTGGTTGGTATTCCGGATGCTTCCCACCCGCCGCCGGCTGGCGTGTTTGATTTGCCTCATCCTGGTAGCCGCCCTGGGAACCGGTACTTTTCTGAGAAATAAAACCTGGTGTGATGAAGAAACCTTATGGTTGGACGTGATCGATAAATGCCCGCACAACTACCGGGCCTTCAACAACCTGGGCAGGTACCTGGCCCTGCAGAAGCGCTACCAGGAAGCCATTATCTTCCTTGAGAGGTCCCTTGCGCTGCATCCTTCCTACGCCGAGGCTCTCAATAACAGAGGCTATGTCAGCCTGTCGACGGGGAACATGGAGGAGGCGATCGATTTCACGTCCCGGGCCCTGCAAGCGAGACCGTCTTTCGGGAAGGCCCACCAGCAAATGGGGAACATCCTGACCTCCATGGAGCGGTACGAAGAAGCGTTCTCTCATTATCGCCGGGCGGTGCCGTATTCGCGCAACAATTTGGGGCTGGTCCGCAACAATATGGGGCTGGTCCTGGCAGCAATGGGACGACTTAGTAAGGCGGTGAAGAAATACCGCCGGGCATTGAAGAAAGCGCCCGATGATCCGGAGATACTCACCAATTTAGGGCTGGTCCTGGCCCGGCAGGGGAACTACGATGAGGCAGTCCGGTGTTACAAAAAGGCGCTGGCAGAAAACAGTAACAACGCTCTATCCCATAATGGACTGGGAGTCGTGTTGGCGAACCTGAGACGCACAGAGGAGGCGGAAAAGCATTACGCCGAAGCAGTGCAGATTGATCCCGGTTTTACCGAAGCCCACAACAACTGGGGGCTGCTTCTGACAGCGCAGGGCAGGACGGATGAAGCCATCCGGCAGTTCATCACGGCAATTGAACTGGATTCCGGCTATGCCCAGGCGCACAACAACCTGGGAGTGGTCCTGGCCGGATTAGAGAGGGTTGACGAAGCGGCGGAACATTTCAGCCAGGCACTGCAGGCTCAACCCGGTTTTGCCGACGCACACAACAACCTGGGAAATGCTTTGACGAGAAAGAAACGATATGATGAAGCTATCCACCACTACCGTGAAGCGCTGAAGTTGAATCCCGGCCTGGAAACAACCCGCAAAAACCTTGACATTGTCATACAATACCGGGACGCCCACAGGCCATCTCCCGAAAACAATGAATGAAAGACAGGGCGCAACACGGTTGAACCGACGATAAAAAATAAAAACGGAGGAGAGAGGATTCGAACCCCCGGAACTTTCGTTCGCCGGTTTTCAAGACCGGTGCCTTCGACCGCTCGGCCACTCCTCCGTTGTGTGCTGTTTGTTATCTGCAGGCTGTTTGTTTTAAAAATCGCTGGCTTTATCTATCTGGATTGCCTTTGATCCTCCACCGAATTTCTTTTCAATCCAGGCGCCTAGACTACCTCCCAGCCAGGCACCGACTACACCGGTAACGATGGCAGGCAGAACAATTCCCAGGACGATACCGCCGCCGATGACGCCACCCATCATGAGCAGGCAGGCTAACTGCCAAGCGACTACTCCACCAATAACACCGCCCGCGACAGCGCCGATGATTTTTCCTTTGCCTGCCTCAACCGGTTGAAGGCTGATCACGGCCATAAAGACCATCATCATAAAAACAGACAGAATCCGTATATTTGATCTGCGGGAAAGAAGTGCAACCATAATAATCTCTCCGTTCTATCATTTTCACGGTAATCACTACTGTTTTATGGTACCACCGGTGCATAAGTAATAGCAAGAAAATCCCCTGGTAGTTACATCCGGATTAATAGGCTGAAACTCTTCACAGGTTTCTGCATAGACTATCACGAGACAGGCCAAAACTATATGCATCTCTACCCGGTATGCGTCCATA
>CAYSPT010000066.1:16908-22621 GCA_964432985.1 uncultured bacterium | reverse complement strand
GGTAATGCTCTGAGTGGTGCTTCGGTACCAATCTGCGCTTTACCGGCCGTATATGAGGACTTTGTCCGTATGAGGGATTTGTCTGAATAAAACTTGAACAATACAATGAAAGATTTTTTGAAAGGAGATGAGCAGTATGAAACGAGGTGTATTGATCTTCTATGTGACAGCTCTGCTGGTTGCGGCTGCGATCACGACAGCAACCGCACCGGCGGGAGCGCAAACCCTGGGTAAGCAGCTGGCCGAACGGCTGGCGGCAACTGAAGGCGGCTTCGGCCTGATCCCGATTATCATCACCCTGAAGGAACAGGCAAACCTGCACACCATCCGTGCCGGCGATTCGGCCACCGTGTGCCGGGCCTTGCAGCACACGGCCCGCGAAAGCCAGCGGGACCTGCTGAGCTTACTTAACACCAAACACCACGGCGGCGTCACCGATGTCGAAAGTCTCTGGGGAGTCAACGCTGTCATCTGCAGCGCTTCCGTCGATGTTATCGAAGCGTTGTTACGGCGAAGTGATGTCGAGACCATATCCCTGGACGGCATCATCACCCAGCCCGATGAACCGCGGGAGGAAACCACCCGCGATGATTTCGGTGCCAAAGGCGCTTTGTGGAACGTGGAGAAGGTGAACGCCCACCAGGTGTGGAACGAACTGGGACTGACCGGCGACGGGGTTGTCATCGGGCATATCGACAGCGGCATCGACGGCGAGCATCCGGACCTGGCCGGCAAGGTGGTGGTTTTTCGCGACTATACCGAGGGCGGCGTGATAACGAAGCCCTATGACGAAGGTGGACACGGCACCCACACCGCCGGTACTATCTGCGGCGGCGACGCTTCGGGCAGCACCATCGGCGTGGCTCCCGGCACCCGACTCCTGGTCGCCAAGATCTTCTCCGAAGGCCAGGCCCAGGAATCGTGGGTGCTCAAAGCCATGCAGTGGATGCTCGATCCCGACGGCAACCCCGCCACCGATGACGCGCCGCCGGTGGTGAGCAACTCCTGGGGCTCCAACGATGTTACCGACCGCACCTGGTGTAAGATCACCGAAGCCTGGGTGAAGGCGGGGATCCTGCCCTGTTTCGCCGCCGGCAACAACGGGTACATGGGCAGCAACACCTGCGCTACCCCGGCCAACTATCCCCACTGCTTCGCCGTGGGAAGCACCAGCTATAACGACACCCTGTCGGGGTTCTCGTCCCGGGGTCCCACCACCTGGGACGGTATCACCTTCATCAATCCCCAGGTCTCGGCGCCCGGCCACCAGGTCACAAGCGCCAGGGCCGGCGGCGGCTACGTCAAGCTCAGCGGCACCTCCATGGCCTGCCCGGCGGTAGCCGGCGTGGTGGCGCTTTTGGCCCAGGCCAAGCCGGACATCACCCCCGAAGAAGTTACGGCGCTGCTGGTATCCACCGCCCGCGACCTGGGCACCTCCGGCAACGACAACCACTTCGGCTACGGTCTGACCGACGCCCTGGCCGCCTGCCGGGCCCTGGAAACCGGTGGTACCCTGTTGGGCCGCGCTGCCGGTCCCGACGGCAAGGCGGTTCGAACCTCTATCACCGTACGGGGCAGCAGCCAGACCTTCGATACCGGTGGCAGCGGACGATTCTCCATCTTTCTCAAGGCCGGCTCCTACACGCTCAAAGCCGAATCCTTCGGATTCCAGACCTTCGAGAAACGGATAACAATACGCGCCGGCAGTACCAACCGGTTGAACATTCGGTTCAAGGAAGCGAAGAAGTTCGAGGTTCACGGTACCGTCAGCGGGTCCGACAGCCGTGACCTGCCGGCCCACGTGAAGGTGCTGGGTGAGAACCTTCCCGAGACCTTCGCCGATGATATCGGACGGTACAGCCTGAAACTCCCGGCGGGAAAGCACACTCTGAGGTTCTTCCACACCGGTTACGGCACCGTCGATATAGAGGTGCAGTTGAGTAACAGCGATTACCGGCTGGATATCACCATGGAGACGCTTCCGCCCATCCTGCTGGTGGACGACGACCGTTACGATGACTTCGAGCGTTTCTACAAACAGGAGATTATGGACGCCGGGTACACGTTCACGTACATCGAGAACCCCCCGGATATGCTAACCATGCTGCAGTATCCGCTGACCATCTGGTTCACCGGCGACGACTCGTATCTTACCCTGAAGGAAGACGACCGCAAAACCATCGACGCCTATCTGGCCGGCGGCGGAAGCCTGCTTCTCACCGGGCAGAACATCGGCTACGACCTGATGCGTGAAACGTGGGTCAAGGAGACGCTCAGGGCAGAATTCATGATGGATAACGCCAAATCGGAACGGGTCAATGGCACATCGGCTCCCTTCGACGGGATGACCTTCATCGGAATCACGGGCGAAGCCCCCGATGTCGATCAGGAGAAGCCCGACTGGATCGATCCCATCAACGGATCGGTGACCTGCCTCGAGTATGACAACGGCCGCAGCGCTGCGGTGCGGTTCGAAAACAATACCGCACGGCTGATCTTCATGGGGTTCGGGATAGAAGGAATCGATAACCGCCGTATCCGTATCCAGCTAATGAAGCGGGCATGTGATTGGCTGCTGCCGGCACCCGGGATGAACCTGCGGCGAATCCTGGCGGCTTTGGAACAGGCCGGGGACCCCGAAACCGCACATTTGTACCTTCGTTCCGCCCGGGCACGGATCATAGCCGAACTTGACCGGGCGCTGGCAAACGGCGACTGCGAAACCATCGAGCAGTGGACGCATGCTGTGCGTGATCTGGCTGCGGAAACCGGATGCGGCTATAACGGGAAAGCAGTCCGTCGGCTGCACCGGATTCTCTCCACGGTTGGACAATGGTCGGAGGCTGCAACGCAGCGACTCGACGCGGCGCAAAGATGTGACGGGTGTGACGGGGGATTCTTGGCAGATGCACCGGAACAGGCCGAACTGATTCGCTCGAGTGAAGCACTTAGGACGACGCTTCAAGCATTGAAACGTGAAGTGATGCTGTTGAGAATGGTAAACTAGGGAGAGGAAGCGAACTGAACCGGAAAAAGCTAAATAATGACAATCTATATCGTCAGACACACGATACCCCGCGGCGCGCAGGGACTTTGTTACGGTCAAACTGACCTGGATGTGGATGTTACCTTCCAGGACGAAGCGAATCAGATCAAATCAAAGCTGCCCGGGCGGTCATTCGAGCTGGTGTACTCATCGCCTTTGAAACGATGCCTGAAGCTGGCCCGGGAACTGGCCCCGGACAATCACATCACGGTGGACCACCGGCTTATCGAGGTCAACTGCGGGGACTGGGAGATGGTTTCCTGGGACGATATACCACAAGAGGCGGTTGATAACTGGGCCGACATGATGACTACGTTCAGCTTCCCCAATGGAGAATCGTTTTCGGACGTCAGGGAACGGGTGGCGCACTTTTACCGGGAGCTCGATCATTCAAAAGAAATCCTGGTCGTGGCCCACGCCGGGGTCATCAAGACACTGCAGACCATTGTCAACAAGGTCACCCTGAAAGAAGTCATGCGGATTCGACTGGGGTACGGGGTAATGTTCTTCATCGAAGACGGCATTATGAAGGCATTGCCGGATTAATTGGGAGCGGGTGTGGATCCTCCGGTCAAGCCGGGGGATGACAGCGTGCAGAGGATATGGGTTTGAGAATCCGGACAAATTAAAAAGCCGGGCGACAGAAAAAATCGGGCGGTATACACCCGTACCGGTCTAACCGGCTTCTGCCTACCCGGCTGCCTGTCCGTCTACATACTCCAGAGATTAGTTAATCATAGTTTTAACTACTCATCCAGCTCTCGCTAGATATCCGATGTCTCTCCGGAGTTGTTTCCGGCAGCAACCGGTATCAGGCGGGCCTGGGCTGAGGAGTCGGAACGAGAATTTTCTGCTCGATGCGTTCCCAGAGAGAAATATTGGTTCTTTCCTGGATTACGTCGTGCGTCGGTCCGGTTTTGCCCATGTTTGCACACCTCCTGCGGGTTTATGATTTAGCTTCAATTAGTGTATCGGCACGGGGAGAAGAAAACATTAGTACTTTTTTGAAAAAATTTTGTCCAGGATTTCTGAGTAGAGGGCGCCGGAGCGCAAAATCTCAATGTTATCGCCCTTTATGCGAACTACCGTGGAAGGTTCTCCCCCCGGGCAGGGTCCGGCGTCGAGGATGAAATCGATGTCTTCACCGAGGTCGTTCACCACCGTCTCAGCATCCACTGGAGACGGATTACCGGAACGGTTGGCGCTGGTGGCCAGTATCGCCCCGCCGGCACATGCCGCCAGCATACGGGCGGTGGGATCGTCAGGTAAACGGAATCCGGCTGAGTCCCACATCTGGCCGGGCGAAAGCTCCAGTTCCGGATCCACCGTCACCACCACGTTGAGCGGCCCGGGCCAAAACTCGTCGAGAAACCGTAGCAGCCGCAGATTGCCGCCATGCGAATCATTCCCCGAACGCCCACCGGAAGTGAACTTCCAGAGCGTATTTTGCATATCGAGATGAAGGGTGAGAGGTTTGTCATGCGCCCGGCCTTTCAACTCGAACAGGCGCTTCATAGCATCAGGCTGGTTCAGGGCTACTCCCAATCCGTACACCGTCTCGGTGGGAAATGCCACCAGGCCGCCTTCAGCCAGGACCGCCGCGGCCTGCTCAACTACGGCTCGGTCAGGTTCGGACCGGTTGACCGGGACCAGTTCCATCCTCATCCCCCCCTTCTTTGAAGTCTAACACATTCCGGGGAACTCTTTGATACTACTCTATCGGAATGTATCTACTTCTAATCCAATTATAATAATCCAAGCTATAATTGCCATTCGGCTTCCGCTGTGTGATGAAAACAGTTACAGCCGGGTCCAAACTAATACCCGATCCCTGCCCCACAGGTCTTTCACCACCGTGCCCGGCCGGCGCCACAGCGCCGTCACCTCCGGATGACTGTCCAGCCACTGCTCCAGCAGTTCGGGCTGTCCCGGAGCCGCTTCCACCGCCAGGATCCCGCCTGGATACAGCACCCGGGCCGATTCACGCAGTAGTTTCACCAGGATATCGGTTCCGTCCGCACCGCCGTCCAGCGCTTCGCGGGGGTCGAAATCTTTCACCTCGGAATCGAGCTCGTCGATGGTACCGGACTCCACGTACGGGGGGTTGGATACCACCGCGGTGAATCGTTTGCCAGCTAACGCCGAAAGAAGATCGCTTTCCATTACCGCTGCCCGCTCAGTTACTCCCAGCCTCCCGGCATTTCGCCGGCTCAGATGGACGGCTGCCGGGTTCACATCCGTCAGAATCACCCGGGCACGGGGAAGCTCCACCGCCAGGGTGAGCCCGACGATTCCGGTTCCGCACCCCACATCGCAGATAAGCGGATCGGCCACCTCCCGCAGACGCTCGTACACCGCCTCCACCAGCGTCTCCGTCTCGGGACGGGGCAGGAACACGCCGGGTTCGATTTCGAACTTAAGCGAATAGAACTCGCGCCAACCCAGGATACGGTGAAGCGGTTTACCGCCCAGACGCTCTTTCACCCAGCGCAGGACCTGCCGGTGCTCCTTTTCAGGGACACACTCATCGGAGTGAGCGTACAGGTAGGCCCGGTTACAGCCCAGGGCCTCAACAATCAGCGCGTCGGCAGTTACCGCCGGGTCGCCGTTTCGGATGGCGGACAGGCGCTGGCGGATCAACTCTACCAGGGCGCCGATAGTTATGGA